>UQZR01000004.1 GCA_900545585.1 uncultured Eubacteriales bacterium | reverse complement strand
GGAAGCCAGCGGTTCTTCCTTTGTTATGTACTGTCTGCATAAGCCCCGCTTAATCTGAACAGACACGCCTTTGCATACCGTCATGTTCTCAAATCGCCGTTCCAGCCAATCGTGCTGGGATTTGGTCATTTCAAAGCCATCCAGCAGGTCAAGGAGCTGTCTGGCTTGCGGGCTCGTCATCACATCATCTCCATTCCGGCACACTCTGTCTGTTTTTCCTCGCTGTGGATCAGTCCACCATCTCTGCGCTGAACCAGCCCGTAGGGGGTCATCACAGCGTTGTTGTCTGCAATCACATCCTTCCCGTAGTTGCGGAGGCTGACATGCTTCTGCAAAATAGACCGGGAATGCTCATCCACAATGAGACGGAGCTCTTCCACAGCCACCTCCTCGGGATTTCGCTGATCTGGCTCGAGCAGGTAGTCATCCAGATTTTCCGCAATCCGGACAGCGGCGGCAATATCGTGGCAATCCGCCGCGAGGATGACTGCCTTGAATTTGGAAAGCTCCTCTTGTGCGCTCAGCTCCTTGAAGCATTTGGCCAACTCGTTCAGTTCATGGATATCATCGCAGTCCATGTTATCCAGAAGCGCAGGCATTGCACTGTCCTTCACCTGAAAGACCATTTCTGACCAGGAAGCGCCTCCGCAAGCCTCCAGGACGGCATCCAACCGCTCCTGCGTGGCGGGGAGATCCAGAGGTGCCAGGTGTTCCGGCTGTTCATCGGAGCGGAAGGGATACCCGCCGACCATCAGGCGGATGCCATATTCGGGTTCGGTAGGGAGCAAGACCAGACTGTCATATACCTGCTTCAGCTCGGTGTGCTGTATGACATAACCGTTGCTTGCGAAAACGCCGCCTTCCTCCACTCTGGCCTTTCTCCCAAGCATCTCAAAATCAAGATACTCGAAGATGGAATCCGGAACTTTTTCCAGGGCAGGGATGAAATCGTTCTCCGCATAGAACCTGCCGAGCTGCTCATCCGTCGTAGCGTTGACCACATGGCAGCAATCTGCGCTGTAGGCCAGGTCGATCATGGTGGCAACGCTGATTGGGCCGTATTTTTTGGCCGCCTCCATGTTGAACAGCCCTTCGAAGGCAGTCCTTTCTCTGCCATTCATCTTACCCAGGCAGGTTGCCAGCGCATTGAGCTGATAGAGGTCGCATTTGTGGGCCAGATGGGCATGGAGGAACTGGAAGCCGCTGCGTTCAATAAATTCCCATCTCGGCTTGTCGCCCAAGGACATCTGGAGCTTGTCCAGCGCATCCTGGAGGCCATAGTAGCTGGCCGGAAGTGCCAGCTCACACCAGCGATCCGGTTTTCCGCTGAACAGCTCCACACGGAACACTTCATTCAAGGGTCATCCCTCCCATCTGGGGACGGTAGTCTTCCTCATACTTGGCGGGATCAGCACCAGGGACATCCCAGCCGCACATGCTGCCCACCTCCATGGCCTGGCGCTGCCACATATTGACGCCGAGCCGCTCATTCAGCTGATCAGCCAGCTCCACATTCTGTTCCTTGTCGCCGGTGTCCCAATCGGAGGGGTAGTAGCCGGTCTCGCCCCGGCGGATGCAGATAAGGTCGCCGGTGGACTTGAGGGTGGAGAAGCACATCTCAGGCAGTCCCTCCGCCACTCTGGGAGCAAAGCGTTCCCCCTCGGTCTGGATGTCCCAATCATCCTCCATGCTCCACAGATGGACATACAGTTCATCGTCACCGGCGCAGATTTCCCTCTGCTCAAAGCCCTCGCCCCAGCCGTCCGATGCCTGCCCGGAGACATACTCTTTCAGGGTGTTCAGCTCCTCCGGGGTGAGGGTGCCAACCACGCGGCACTCGGCAACGCCCCAGAGCTGGCCGTTCCGATCCTCGACGGTGAACACGGCGGATCTGACCTTCTGGTTGACGCTGTCATCCTTGCCATACCAGTGCATGATGCCGCTCTCGGATTCTTCCGGCATCCGGTTGTTAATCAGGGCGCTGAGGATCTCGCCCTCATAGGCACGAAGCGAGCTGCCGTCCAACTGAGTACAGTCATCCTCCATCTCTCCGTACTCGTTGCGGGTGTAGAGATCTGCGGTCAGGGGCATATACAGCTTCAGCGTGGTGGGCTCAGGCGGCAGCACTGAGAAGCTGTCCTCTCCGATAGTCAGCGCCAGGGTTCTGCCATTGTCCCACTTCATGTGGAACTGCCCGGCATCGTCGATGTAGTCCAGAGTCCCCGTGCTGCCCGGCTCCAGCGGGGCATAGGGATCTTTCATTTCTCTGAGCTTGATCCTCGAACCTGCGGGAAACTGTTCCCGAAGGAAGCTCAGCCATTCTTTGGGTACCGACATTTACATTCCTCCCATCTTCATATCCTGGCCGGGATTGGTTTCATAGTCCGCAAGAGAATGCGGATTTTCTTCACCATAAAGGTCGAAGAGGATGTCATCCACCTGTTTGCGGACAGCCGGGTCATCCGTCAGCGTCTCATAGCGGAAGCCCGTGACCGGATGCTGAGGCAGTTCCTCCTGGATGCACCGGAGATATTCCTGCGCGTCGGTGTAGTTCATCCGGCTGCCATCGGCGAAGGTCACCCGTCCCACCGGTTTGCCTTGGGCCATCTGCTGCTGGCGCAGATCGTAGCAGTAGAGGTAGCCCTGATAATCCCCAGGAGAGGGGGTGCAGCGGAGGCAGTAGCGATAATGCTCGGTTTCCACGATATAACCAAAGCACCGGCCATCCTCCGTGATCCCGCCACCGTTCCGATAGCAGTAGGATCTCATCGACGGCAGATCCTTGAGCGGGCCAACTGCCCGGGGGGCATCCACGACCTCCTGAAGCTCACCTTTGAATTCGTCGGTGTTGAACCGGTCATCGTTGTGGGGCCACCATGTGTGGTAGAATCCTTTTCCGGAAGATCCGAAATCTATCCGGACATGGCCGACCGTGCCCAGCACCGTATCCTCGGCCTCGTCCAGTTGGGAATAGAAAAGGCCCGCCTCCTCACGGGAAGCGGGCCGCAGCGCAAAGGGATATTCTGTTTTTATTTGCGTTTGCCGCTTCATGCAATTCACCTCCATCATTTTTGCAAACACAACCAATACCACAATGAAAGCGGAAAGTCTATCAGAATTTTTACCTGGGTACTCAGGTCATTTGCATATCAAATCCCGGCTCCGGGGACTCCGTGATCTGTTCCAGGTGCCGCGGGTCTACGATGACCTCACTTTCGTTCCTGCCGGTGAACAGGGCCAGGATGTGTTCCTTCCGAATCTGCGCCTCATACACCGTTCCATCTTCACCGAAGCGGTGGGCGAACCAGTCTGCCGTTTTCCAATCCAGTGTCCAGGACAGCGCCCTGATATTTTTGGCGTTGTAGGGTGTAACGCCCCGATAGACCGTCACCGTATCTTCCAGCGCCTGGTGTGCGGTTCGCTCCTCCTCATCCATCAGGGACTCCGGCGGGGCGGAGCGAAACATGGCCACCAGTTCTTGTTTGCTCACATTGCAGTCCTGATTGGGGCATTCCTCCTGGGTCCAGGCGGTGGATAAGAGCCGCCCCAGATCCTTCCCTGAGAGAGCGGGAGCGGCAAACTTGAGAAAGGTCAGATAATAGGGCGGGTTGAGCAGTACGAAGATTTGATGTACATTTTCTGCGCTGTCGATCTGCTCCCCGACCTTTCTGCGCCACCTTGTACAGTCATCCGAATTGCTGATCAGGTCAACCATGGAGAGGCTCCCATCTTCATCCCGAAGCGCGGAGATCCCGGAGTTCGTGAAGGGGTGGCTGACGATTGCGGGGGAGAAGGCGGTCTTCTGGATCTGCACATCGAGGAGAGTATGCGCCACCAGCTTCACTCGGAGCAGATCGGTTTCACGGGGCATCAGGAGAGACCTCCCATCTCCATCGCCTGCGTTTCCTCAGCGAAGGGGCTGCTGCATCGGCGGATCAGGCCGAACTCGGTTCGCCGGACTCCTTCCTCTGCCATAGTGTCCTCACCCAGCTTCTCAAAATCCATATACCCGTCGATGGTATCGATCAGCTCGTCATCAGCGCCAATGCGCCGAAGGACGGTTTGGCCATATTCATAGGTGTCCTCCGTGATACGCTCATAGTCGTCCAGATTCATGGCATATCGAAGAGCATCCTGCATGGTTTCCGGCCGCTCCACAGAAAGAACCGACAGGTATTTCATCAGCTCGCCGTCTTCAAGCTGCATCCCCTCGATGGCCCAAGCCAATTCGTTTGCATCTTCCACGCATACTCCCGTGGTGGGAATATACTCGTTTAAATTGGGAACAGCAAAAGAAGCCTTGGTAATTGTGGCCTCTGCAAAACAATCGATCCCCATCAACTTTTTTACTCGCTCCAATTCCTCCTTCAATGCCGGAAGCGATACACTCGCCTGCGCTTGGGAGGAGGAGAGGTCAAGCCGGATCTTTGCCGACTTCTCTCTGACGGGTTCGGCATCCTGCTTGAGAAGCACATAGCCAGCATGGGTGTACGCACCACCATGCTCGGCATAGTACTCCGCACCGATTTTCGCGAAGTCCAGGTAGGGCCAGGCCGCTTCGGGGAATCTGGGATCGCCCTGAATCTGGCCGGCAACAGCGACATACCGGCCAAGCGTCACATCCGAATTGACATTAGGGATGAGAATGTAGTCCGATACCTGTTCCGCCACACGGATCATATCGTTCAGATCATTGATGCTGTTGCCATCCAAGGCACCGGCATAGATGCTCCGTTCACGGGAGTCCATTTGAGCAATGATGCTTGCGAGCTGATTCAGTTGTGCGAGCTGCGTTCTGGAGTCAGGATCAAATCCGCTGAGGTATGACGGCAGATTGGCGATCACACTTTTGATCTCAACGATCCTTGTTTTTCCTTCTCTGCTGGCCTCATCGAGCTGGCAGGAGGCTTCAGCAATGGCGCTCTGAGATGCGGGAAACCGGAGCGGGACAATGACAGAACTCCCGCTGCGGCTCATAAAGAGTTGGATCATGTCATCCCTCCCATATGAAAGTCCTGCTCCCGCTGATAGGACTCTGCCGGGGCGTCTGCCATCAGTTCCTCCAGACTTACTGTACCGACATAGGCGATGTAGCCGCGGTCGGTAAACACGCCCGACTGATAGTCCATGTGCTGCAGGCCATACCGCTCATAGTCATAAAACTCGTCCAGATTGGGGTCATACTCAAAATGACCGGATTTCTGGATCATGTATTTCCCATATTCCTCGGGGGTGTGGGTGCCGGGGGCGAATTCAAACAGATCCAGGTTTTCCGCCAAGCGGCGGATCTGACTGGCGCATTCCGGTTTAGCCATACTTACTGCCGCTCCCAGCTTTTTGCGGTCGTCACACGAGAGTTTATCTGCGACCAGCGCCAGCTCATTGAGCTCGTAGATGTTGTCGCACCGGAAATCCAGTGCTACATCCACTTCCTCCGGGAATGAACTGTCTGCCATAAAGAGGCGCATATCCTTTGGGTCAGCAATGCCGGAACGCTGCATGGCGCGCTCAATTTGTCCTTTTGAGGCAGGGAGATAGATCCAGGTCACATTCCTGCTGTTCTCCGGCTCCCACCGGGAGGATATCCCGACAGCAGTCATATCGGCCTCATAGTGATAGCAGGGCAGGTGCTTCCCATCATAGAGCTGTGAAAGCTGCATGCCGTTGTCATAGACCACTCCGTAGCGGGTGATGGTCCCCTCGTTGTCCTCAATCAACAGGACAGCGGTTTCCACTCCGTCCAGCTGTTCCAGTTCTTCCATGCTGGCACAGCCGCCATGGATGTTCATGTAGTGATCACGGCCAACCTCTTTCAAATTCGTGAAGTCCGTGATCACCGTTGCCTGCTGACAGCAAAAGGTCAGGTTGATAAGATCCTTCATGCTGGTGAGATGCAGTTTTTCAGCCATCGCCTGAAATTGCGAAAACTCGCCCACAGTAAAGCTGTCCAGCCGCTTGGCCAGATAGTCCAGCTCGTCCAGATTGACCTTGGTGCTCACCAGCCGATTCAGCACGGGCCATGCGCTGTCGAGGGAGTCCACCCGACAGTCAGCTTCAGAGGCATCACCGATTTCCAGCGCCTCCAACAGCGCAACACAGCGGTCATACTGTTCCCTGGGGATTGGGAGCGGGATCGTCGCAACACCGTATTCCGGATGGTTAGCATTGCTCAGAACGGCTTCCATCATCATTTAGCATCACCTTCTTTCTTTCAAAATTCAAAATCACATCTCCGTATTTGGCCAGAAGCAGAGCGCAGACAATCAGGTGGAACGCCTCATCTGTGACCAATTCGGGGGATGTGAGATCGGCAAGGGTGATATTGCGGCTGCCGGTGGAGATGGCTTTGGCTGCTTGGTAAACACTGTACAGCTCCGGTTGGATGCCGGCGAGCTGGACAGATTGGAAGTCAAACCCGCTGGCATCAAACTTCCAGATCATCCTGCGCCAGATGTCCCCATACGCTGTGAGAAGAAACAGTGCGGCCAGGTTGCGGTTCGGCATTCGAAAACAGCGCTCACGCCAGTGCTGCCAGCGCTCCCGATGACTCTCATTCAGGAAAAAGCTGATGGAGCTGCAATTGAAATTCTGCTCCAAGCGGGCCCGAAGCCGCGCGTCCGCTTCCGGGAAAAAGCAATCCCTGACGAACTCGTTGAGATCCAGCGCACCGGACATGATCCGTTCATCCAGGCAGATGCACAGTTTCAGCGGGCATGGCTGCTTACGTCTGAAGTTCATACAGTATTGGCACTCCGTGTCCTCGTTGGAATATTGGAAACCGGGGGAATACCGGCCGTGACCTCTGGGTTTGAAATTGGGCGGGGTCATCATCTGCCGTTCCAGATGGAACAGCGGTGTATCCTGCATGAAATAGTGTGTCATAAGGTCAAGCTCATCCCTTCCTTCTCGATTTCATGATCGTCTTCTCTGAGATCGACATTCTCATTCGTTTCGCGTTCCTGGCCAGGGGCAAGATGTTCGCCTGGATAAAGCTCCATTTCGTACAGCACGCTGCCATCACCGCTTCTGCGGTCAAGAACCTTGATGGTCGTGCCCTCAAATAAATAGTTGGATGCCTTTTCGAAATCAGAGCGGAATCCCTTCCCGTAATTACAGGTCGAATACTGGTGAGTCGGCTGGCCCTTGACCACGGAATAGTAAGCATTGGTCTGAACCTCAGTCACCACCCGTACAAGCCCGACCAGGGCAGGGTGTTTGCTATGGCTGGTTGCCACCAACTCTGTTCCAGGGTGGATACAGCGTTTCAGCTCAGCCAGGTTTTTGATGTGAAGAGGCGTGTTTTGCTCGTTCTTTTGTTCCAATCTTCAATCCTCCTGTCCGGTTTGAGGCAATAAAAAAGCGCCGGAGTCTTATTTCTAAAACTCCGGCGCCTGAATATTACATGATCGGTTCTTGGCTGTATGGTTCCATGGGATGCTGATTCTGCTCTCTTATGCGTTCCAAGGCATCGGGAGCCGCAATGGCAATCTGTTCCTGAACACTCCGGATGCACTTTTCCTGCTTGGCGGTCAACTCAAAACCAGCGTCCAAGGTGTCAGAACAGCACCGGTAGATTTCAACAAGCTGCTCCTGATTGAAGATTTGCTGTTTGGAAATCAGGCCGGCGCGGATGGCGAAGTCCTGCTTGGCCCCTGCATAGTTTTCCTGAAAGTAATTGCCCTGATTGAGACCTGTGCGGTCGAAGCTCCAGTCCCATGTGACGAATTGGACGCCAAGCCGAGTGGGATGTGCAGCCAGCACGGCTCCGTTGAAGTCAGCCAGCAGGCGGTAGTCACCGGTCAAGCTCTGGGCTTGCAGGGGCGGAGCCTGTTCCAGCAGCGTCATGTACTCCCGCACTGTGCAGGCCAGATCAGTGGCTCGCTCACAGGCTCGTTCCCGTTCCGGTGTCGACACATCCTCCTGCCAATAGCGAACTCCTCCGTCCGATGTGATCCTGCAGAGAGGGAGACCATCCCACTTCACCGGAAGCACTTCATCCTGCTCCGGTTGGGGGCTGAAACCCTCACGGTGAAGAGCGTTGCGAAGCTCCTGAAAAAACTGTTCCTGACTCATATTATTCCTCCTGTGTGTAACGCTCTTTTGCTCTCATTTTGATTCTTCTTGAAACAAAAAAAGCCGTCATCTCCAAAGAGTGACGGCCAAGGCGATAAAAATAAAGTGGTTTGTACTGCAATTTGGTACAAACCACTTTGTTCACAAAAATTTAACAAAATATATTCTGGTGTCGATAGGGAAACACAGAAAAAAGAGGGGGAAATCAGGGAAAAAACGCCCGGAATTTAGTTCAAGTCCTCACCGTACAGAGAGAAGGCGGGGAGATATCTTTTTTTCGTGCAGTCAAAAATGGACGCGAAAAAACCCCGAAACCGTTGCGGCTTCGGGGTTTTCCGGTGCGACATCTTTTTTGGTCGCACAATGTGGTTGCGGAGGGAGGACTTGAACCTCCGACCTCCGGGTTATGAGCCCGACGAGCTACCAACTGCTCTACTCCGCGATATAGAACTTGTACCGGTGGTGCCGGTGACCGGACTCGAACCGGTACGGCATTTCTGCCGGGAGATTTTAAGTCTCCTGTGTCTACCATTCCACCACACCGGCGGATCAGGCAATACTTAGATTACCACATCAGCCCCCCTATGTCAACACCTTTTCCGAAAAAACATTTCGTGGGTTTTCTGCCTTTTCCGTGTATAATAGGGCAGAGAGACACGAAGGGTGGTGGGACAGTGGACGATAGATCCCTGATGGACAGGATCGCCTCCGGCGACGAAGCGGCCTTACAGACGCTGCTGCGCCGCCATGGGCCGCTGCTGCGGTATATCATTGCGCCCATCCTGCCGGATGCGCGGGACAGGGAGGAATGCTTTGCCGACGTGTCGGTGCGGCTGTGGCAGACGGCGGGCAGCTTCGACGCGTCCAAGGGGACGCTGCGCGGATGGCTGACAGTGCTGGCGCGCAACTGTGCGCTCAACCGCGCCCGCGGCCTGCGGACGGAGACGGCGCTGACAGACGATATGCCCCACGGCGCGGGCAGCGCCGAGGATGCCCTGCTGCGGCAGGAGCGCTCCCGGTTGCTGGTCAGGGCAGTCAAGAGCCTGACCGACGGGGAACAGACGTTGTTCTACCGGAAATATTACTACTGCCAGTCCACCGCACAGATGGCCGCCGAGCTGGGACTGACGGAGCGAGGCGTGGAGGGGCGGCTGTACCGCCTGCGGCAAAAGCTGCGGGAGCTGTTGGGAGGTGACTTCTGTGAGTGACGATCTGCGATTTGACGCGCTGCTGACAGAGAGCGCCGACACCCTGCCGCCGCCTGCGGACGTCAGCCCGTGGCGCAGTGCCATGAGCTGCGTGGTGTGGGGCATCGCCCTGAAGACGCTGACGCTGCAGCTTCTGTACCTGCACTATATCCTGCCCACGCTGGGCTGCATTCTGCTGGTGCTGGGCTTCCGCACGCTGCGGCAGGAGAATCGGGCGCTGCGGTGGGCCTACGGCCTGTCCATTGCCGCCGCCGTCCTGCGCAGCGCCGCCATGGTGCTGGCGGCGCTGCCGATGGAGGAGGGGTTGACGCTTGCCTATGCGGATATGGCGCTGATGCAGGCGACGCTGATCGCCCTGTGGCGGGGCATGGTGGGCGTCTCCCGCGCCGCCGGTGCGGAGAAGCCGTCCGCACCCGCCGCCGGGGTGCTGGCTGCCTTTTACGCGGTGCTGATGGCACTGGCCATGATCGGCCTGGAGGGCTGGCTGCTGGTGCTGCCGGTGCTGGCGGTGTACCTCGTGATCCTGCGGAATCTGGTGAAGCTCTCCCGCTCGCTGGAGGACACCGGCTACGCCGTCCACGCCGCGCCGGTGCGCCTTTCGATGACGACGGTGCTGTGGGGGTATCTGGGCGTGACGCTGGCGGCGGTGATACTGGCTATGCTGCTGGGCCAGCGGTACCCCATGGACTGGCAGGTGCGTCAGGATGCGCCGCAGGACGAGACGATCCGGGCGGAGCTGCTGGCGCTGGGCATGCCGCAGAATGTGCTGGACGACCTGACTGCCGAGGAGGTGGCCGGTCTGACGGGCGCAAGCGAGGTGCTTACACAGACCGACACGCGGTACGACGGCGACAAATATCGGGTGGTGACCACCGGTGTCTGGGACGAGGATACGCCCAATACCTGGCAGTACCAGAGCGCGGAGAAGCAGGAGGACGGCACGTACCGCTATACCTACCACGTCTACGACGTGGAGGAGGTCTGCACCATGATCCACGTGGCGGTGGTGCTGCCCCGGGACGGCTATCAGCGGGTGGTGTTCCTGCACCACATCGCGGCGCGGCCCGAGGGGCTGGCTCTGACGGAGAGCGTGGAGGTCTGGCCGATGTGGCGTGCCGATGAAAACTGGACCCGGGGCAATATCATCGGCGGCCGCGTGCTGTGCGGCCGGCGGGGACAGACGTACACGGCGGACTTCGCCGCGCTGGACAGCGGCAGCTACACCAGCCAGAGCTTCTTCGGAAGCAGCCAGCGCAGCACCATCACTGCGGAGTGGTCGCGCCTGCGGGGCGCGGAGGATCTGCGGGCCTACGTGCTGTACGATGCGGAGACGCTGACGCCGGAGTGGGAGTATCTGGAGAGCTGGTGCAATTACGCGCAGTCCGGCGGCGCGGTGTATCCGTTCCGCAGTGCGCTGGTCAGATGGCACAGCTGGGGACTGACCGACGGCGATACGCTGATCCAGTCGGCGCTGCAGGAATGGGCTGACGATGTGGAATAATAAATATCCGCCCGCGTAAGCGGGCGGATATTTATTTCTCGTATTTACGGCTGATAATGATGAGCGTCCTGCAAGACCATATCCTTGACCTTCATCAGCCGGGTGGTGTTGCCGCGTTCGTTTTCATCCAGCTTCATCGTAATATAGCGGATGTTCTTCTCCGTTTCCGGGATCATCACATACTCCAGCGCGTTGACGCGGCGGCGGGTCTTTTCGATGTCCTGTGCCAGCAGCTGCATGGATTTCTCCACCTGCGCCAGCTCCAGCATATCGGCGAACACCGCCTGCATCTTCTCCAGCGCCGCGTCCAGCTCGCCGCTGGTCTGGGCGAAGCCGTAGGGCAGGAGGGAACCCTCGCCGCCCTCGGTGTGGAACGTGAACACCGGCACGTTGACGCTCATGATGTTCCGGGCGTCCACGTCCAGCGACACGGAGCGCTGGGGCCGCAGCAGCGACTGCTCCAGCATCTCCGGTCCCATGACGGCGGATGCCACGGTGAAGGCGTCGTTGGCCTCCTTCAGACCCTGCTCCACCTTGGCGCGGAGCTGCCGGTTGCGGCGGACGATCTCCAGAAACTGCTTCATCAGCTCGTCCCGCTTGTCCTTCAGCAGCTTATGACCGCGGCGGGCAGTCTTGAGCCGTCCCTTCAGCCGGGTCAGCTCCATGCGGGTGGGATTGACAGTCTTTCCGGCCATGGGCGGTCACTCCTTCTCCGGCAGGTACTTGTCCAGCATCTCCGGCTTGATACGCTTGAGCTCACTTCTGGGCAGCATCCGCAGCAGCTCCCAGCCAAGGTCCAGCGTCTCCTCGATGGTGCGGTTCTCGTCGAAGCCCTGAGAGACGTAGCGCTTTTCAAACTCGTCGGCGAACTTGGCGTACAGCAGGTCGGTGGGGCTGAGGGCTGCCTCGCCCAGAATGGTCATCAGCTCCTTGGCCTCCTTGCCGCTGGCATAGGCGGCGAACAGCTGGTTCATGGTGGGGGCGTGATCCTCACGGGTCTTGCCTGCGCCCACGCCCTTGTCCTTCAGACGGGAAAGGGAGGGCAGCACGTCTACCGGCGGCAGGATGTTTTTGCGGTACAGGTCGCGGCTGAGGATGATCTGGCCCTCGGTGATATAGCCGGTCAGGTCGGGGATGGGGTGGGTCTTGTCATCCTCCGGCATGGTCAGGATGGGGATCATGGTGATGGAGCCCTTGCAGCCCAGCTTCCGCCCGGCCCGCTCGTACATGCTGGCAAGGTCGGTGTAGAGGTAGCCGGGGTAGCCGCGGCGGCCGGGGACCTCCTTCTTGGCAGCGGACACTTCACGCAGCGCCTCGGCGTAGTTGGTGATGTCCGTCAGGATCACCAGCACGTGCATGTCCTGCTCAAACGCCAGATATTCGGCGGCGGTCAGGGCCATGCGGGGCGTGGCGATACGCTCCACGGCGGGGTCATTGGCCAGGTTGGTGAACAGCACGGTGCGCTCGATGGCACCGGTGCGCTTGAACTCGCGGACGAAGAACTCCGACTCCTCAAAGGTGATGCCAATGGCGGCGAATACCACGGCGAAGTTGGAGCTGTCGTCCAGCACCTTGGCCTGACGGGCGATCTGGGCTGCCAGATTGGCGTGGGGCAGGCCGGAGCCGGAGAAAATAGGCAGCTTCTGGCCGCGGACCAGGGTGTTCAGACCGTCGATGGTGCTGATGCCGGTCTGGATAAACTCGTTGGGGTAGTCGCGGGCGGCGGGATTCATGGGCAGGCCGTTGATGTCCATGTACTTGTCGGCCAGCAGGGCAGGGCCACCGTCGATAGGCTCGCCCATGCCGTTGAACACGCGGCCCAGCATGTCCGCAGACACGCCCAGCTGCAAAGGATGGCCCAGAAAACGGATCTTGGCGTCCCGCAGATTGATGCCGGCGGAGGAGTCGAACAGCTGCACCACGGCGCGGTCGCCGTTGACCTCCAGCACCTTGCAGCGGCGGACCTCACCGCTGCGGAGCTGGATCTCCGCCAGCTCGTCGTAGGTGACGCCCTCCACGTTCTCCACCACCATCAGGGGGCCGGAGACCTCGTGGATGGTACGGTATTCCTTCATCATGCGTCCTCACCTGCTTTCTCGATCAGGGCGGCGATCTCACTGTCCATCTCGTCGTGTACCTGCTGATAGTTGGCGGCGTACTCCTCTGCGGCGGCGTACTTGGCCCAGCCCAGCCGCTCCCGTGCGGGAATGGCGAACAGGGCGGGCAGCTCCACGTTCTTGGCGATGGCATCGCGGCACAGGTCCTCGTAGTGCAGGATCAGCGCCAGCAGCCGCAGCTGCCGGTCGAAGCTGGAGTAGGAGTCCACATCCATGAAGGCGTTCTGCTGCAGGAAGTCCTCCCGCAGCATGCGGGCGATCTCCAATGTCAGCTGGTCCCTGGGGGACAGGGAGTCCTTGCCCACCAGCTGGACGATCTCATTGAGCTCGTTCTCCTCCTGCAGAAGGTGCATGGCGCGGTTGCGGTCCTTCATGAACTCAGGACCCAGATGTTCATCGAACCAGGGGGCCACCGCGTCCAGATACAGAGAGTAGGAGTTCAGCCAGTTGATGGCGGGGAAGTGGCGGCGGTAGGCCAGAGAGGCGTCCAGCGACCAGAACACCTTAACGATACGCATGGTGGCCTGTGCTACCGGCTCGGAGAGGTCGCCGCCCGGAGGCGACACCGCACCCACGGCAGTGAGGGAGCCGGTGCGCTCCTCCGTGCCCATGCAGCGGACCACGCCGGCCCGCTCATAGAACTGGGCCAGACGGGAAGCCAGATACGCGGGATAGCCCTCCTCACCGGGCATCTCCTCCAGACGGCCGGACATCTCGCGCAGGGCCTCAGCCCAGCGGGAGGTGGAGTCGGCGATGACGGCCACGTCGTAGCCCATGTCCCGGAAGTACTCGGCGATGGTGATGCCGGTGTAGACCGACGCCTCACGGGCGGCCACGGGCATATCGGAGGTGTTGGCGATCAGCACCGTCCGCTTCATCAGGCTTTCGCCGGTGCGGGGGTCCGTCAGCTCGGGAAACTCGCGGAGCACGTCGGTCATCTCGTTGCCCCGCTCGCCGCAGCCGATGTAGACCACGATGTCCACGTCCGCCCATTTGGCCAGCTGGTGCTGCACCACGGTCTTGCCGGAGCCGAAGGGCCCGGGCACGGCGGCAGTGCCGCCCTTGGCGATGGGGAACATCGTGTCGATGACCCGCTGGCCCGACTGCAAAGGCGTCTCCGGCGGGAATTTCTTCTTGTAGGGACGACCCACGCGGACCGGCCACTTCTGCACCATGGTCAGCTCACGCTCTGCACCGTCAGCGGTGCGGATGCGGGCGATGGGCCGGGTGATGTTGTACTGCCCCGCCTCCGCCAGCCACGACACCGTGCCGCTGACGCCGTTGGGGACCATGATCTTGTGCAGCACCGACTCCGTCTCCGGCACGGTGCCCAGCACATCGCCGCCTGCCACGGCATCGCCGACGGCGGCGGTGGGAGTAAAGGACCACAGCTTTTCGCGGTCCAGCGGCGGCACCTGGATGCCGCGGGTGATGTTGGCGCCCACGCGGCGGACGATCTCCTCCAACGGGCGCTGGATGCCGTCGTAGATGTTCTCGATGAGGCCCGGGCCCAGCTCCACGCTGAGGGGCGCGCCGGTGGTGACCACTTCTGCGCCGGGGCCAAGGCCGGACGTCTCCTCGTATACCTGAATGGAGGCGCGGTCGCCGGTCATATTCAGGATCTCTCCGATCAGATGCTGGGGGCCTACGCGCACTACGTCCGCCATGCTGGCATCCGCCATGCCGTCGGCCACCACCAGCGGACCGGAGACTTTGATGATCTTACCCATTCTTCTGCTCCTTTCAGGAAATATCCGCGCCTACGGCGCGTTCCACGGCTGCATGCAGCGCACGGTCCGCAAGGCCCAGCGCCCCGCCCTTGCCGGGGATGAGGATGACAGCGGGCAGCATGTCATTCTGATAGCGGGCGATCTCCGCCGCCATGCTCTGGGCCAGCTGCTCCGTCACGTAGATGACGGCGTAGCTCTCCTGCGCCAGACGGTGCAGGGTTTTCCGCGCCGTCTCTGCGTCATCGGCGAAGAACACGTCCAGCCCCAGAGCCCGAAAGCCCAGGACGCTGTCGCGGTCACCCAATACAGCGATCTTATACATATGTGTCACGCAGCCTTTCCCGTATGGCGTCGGCGCTGAGCCCCGCCAGCCGTCCGGCCATGACGATGCGCACGGCCGTCCACTCCGCCTCCTTGGCGATGAGGTAGCCCAGCGCCACCTCCACGCCGAAGGGTACCCGTCTGGCGCCTGCGGCGGTGCGCAGCACCGCATTATCACAGGCCTTTTCGAAGTCCGTCAGGCTGCCGCCCTTGACGGCAGCCTCACCCAGCTCCGCGGCCTCGCGGAGAGCGGTGCTGCGGAACAGGGCGGCGGGCTCGGACGCACCGGCGCGGATGGCGTCGGGGGTCACGCTGCCGCCCTCAAACAGCACCTCCTGCAAAAAGCCGGGGTCCATGTGCATCCGCTCCGCCCGCACCAGCGCACGCAGGTTGGCAGCGTCTATCATGGCGCGGACGTAGGTCTGGAGGTAGACGCAGCGGCTTTCCTCCGCCAGCTGCCGCAGCTTCTGGAAGCAGGCACGGTCCAGCAGACAGTCGCTGCGCTGGGCGCTGCCGGTCTCCGCCAGCAGAGCGGCGGCCTTTCCGGCGGCCTCTGCCATATCGCGGGGCAGGAACTGCCAGTTCCCGCTGTCGGCGTATTTGCGCTGGAGCTCCGAAACGGGGATGGTGCCCGCGTCCATCAGCAGGCGCTCCGCCCCCTCCGGCGCTTTCAGCAATACCTTGATGTTGTGGTAATCATACTTGATGCGGAACACGTCCAGCAGCTGCTTTTCCGGCATGAACCGCTCCAGCTCGGCGAACACCGCCTCCCGCTGCCGCTTCAGGCTGCTCTGCAGCGAGGCCTCGTCACGGATGGGGGCGTACCCCAGATCGCTCAGCAGCTGGGAGCAGTTCTCCACCGACGGGGATTGCAGCAGCTGTTCCAGCCGCTGGGAGGTCAGCAGGTCCTTCTCCAGGCTCCGGATGCGGGCGGAGAGGAACAGGTAGTCCGTGTCCTTTCTGGGTTTTGTCAAAGGGACGCCCCCTCTCAGTCAAATAGCAGCCTGGCCACGGCGGAGGATTCCTCCTGCCGCAGCTGGCGGAGCTTTTCGGTGAAGCTGCAGTTCAGCTCCACGCGGCCCCGCCGCAGCACCAGTCCGCCGCCGGTCTCGCGGGTCTCCTCCGACAGACGGAAGGCGGCGCCGGCCTTTCTGGCGTTGGCGGCCTTCACCACTGCGGGACCCACGGCCTCGCGGTCCTTGGCGGACAGCAGCAGCTCCTCGTCGCCGCTGCCATTCTCGGCGGCCAGCGCGGCCAGCAGGTCAATGTACTCCGCCTGCGGCAGACTTGACAGCCGCTGGGCGGCGCCTGCGAAGGCCTCATCGATCAGCTGCTGCTTGGCGGCCAGCACTTTTTGGCGGCAGGCCAGCTGGCTGCTGCCGTTGAGGTGCTCCAGATGCTCCGCCGCCTGAGCCTCCGCCCGCTGGCGGCTGTCGCGGGCCACAGCGTCCGCCTGGGCCCGGCAATCCCGCAGGATGGCGGCGGCGTTCTCGGCGGCGCTGGCGGTCAGCGCATCGCACTCCGCCCTGGTATCCGCCTCCATGCGGGCCACGATCTTTTCCAGTCCGTTCATAACGGTACCCACCTTACTTCAGGATGTTCAGGGAGATCATGATGGTGGCCACCAGAGACAAAATGGCGTAGAACTCCACGATGCCGCAGTAGATGATGCCCTTGGTGGCGGCCTCGGGACGCTTGGCCACGATGTTGACGGAGGCGGCGGCCACGCGGCCCTGGAAAATGGCGCTGAGCCAGCCGCCCAGCATGATGGGCAGGCAGGCGGCGAAGAAGGACAGGCCCTGGGTCAGGGTGATGTCCACGGCGCTGCCGCTGAGTACGCCCACCTGGCCCAGCACCAGGAACAGGGCCACAAAGCCGTACAGGCCCTGAGTACCGGGCAGCACCTGCAAAATCAGGCACTTGGTGGACTTGTCGGGGTCCTCGCTGGTGAGGCCGGCGGCGGCTTCACCCACCATACCGGTGCCCTTAGCGGAGCCGATGCAGCACAGGCCGGCGGTCAGTGCCGCACCCAGGATGGCGAAACCCAGTCCGCCGATGGATTCAAGAATACTCATTGTACGTGTTCCTCCTTTATGATCTCTACATGGTTGGCCTGCATGCGCAGGGGACGGAAGGCCTTGCCGCCGTCCTTATAAAAACGTCCGAAGAATTCCAGAAATTGCAGGCGCATATCGTGGACATAGCAGCCCAGCAGATTCAGCGCCAGGTTCAGCGCGTTGCCCACCAGCGCGATGATGACGAACAGCACGATGTTTCCGGTAGTGGCGCCCAGCATGTTGAACACCTGGGCCAGCACCGCGCCGGACAGCATCAGCGCCATCAGCCGCACGTAGGACAGGATATCGCTGAAAAAGCCGGTGACGCCGTTATACACGGCGGCCACCACGCCTGTGACCTTGCCGAAGCCCTTCTTGCCGCGGCCCGCGCCGTACAGCAGCATCAGTCCGCCGACGCACAGCACCACCGGCACGCCGCCGACGCTGCCCACGCCCAGAATGGCCATGGCCCCGCCGGCCAGGATGATCCACCACGTGATCTCATCGAACAGCGCATCAGGGAAATGGCCGTTCCGGCACTTCTCCACCACGCTGACGGTCATGCCGGTGAACACCTGAATGCCGCCCAGCACCAGCGAGCCCACCATGATGGCCATGGTGTCGTTCAGCGGGTCGAACAGTGCAGGCATGGTGAAGGTGCTGGCGGGATCGATGAGCTTGCACAGCTGGGGAATGAAATCCCCGAAGAAGCCGCCGGTCAGCGCACCGAAGATGAACGTCATGATGCCGCACCAGAAGATCATCTCCATAAAGCTGCGATCATCGGGCCGCTTTTTCTTCAGGAACAGCAGGGAGCCGACGATCATCAGCAGACCGTAGCCCATGTCCGCCATCATCATGCCAAAGAAGAAGATGAAGAACGGTGCCATCACGGGGTTGGGGTCCACGCCGTCGTAGGCGGGCATGGAGTACTGCTCCGTGATGCAGTTCATGGAGCGGGTCAGGATATTGCCCTTCAGCGCCACCGGCACGTCGGGGATCTCCTCCGGCGTGGGGTCGCTGAGGTCGTAGGCACAGTCCAGCGTGTCCAGCCACGCCGTCAGCTGCGGCAGCTTCTCCGCCGGCACCCAGCCGTCAAAGGCCACGATGCAGCCATCGGTCATCAGCCGTTTCCGGTTCTCCTCCCGCATGAGACGGGAGTTCAGCCGGTCGCTGCACAGCTGCATGTCGGGGAGCTTCCCGCCCAAGCCGGCCAGCTCCTGCAGGGCGGCGTCCTTTTCCGCGGCGGTCTGACGCAGACTGTCCGCCAGCGCCGTCAGGTTTTCCTCCGGTGTACCATGGCGGCCCTTGAGCTGCCCGCCGGAGAAACCGAAGCTGCGCAGCAGCTCCAGCGCCTGAGCCGTCACGGCCTTGTGGGTCAGCAGCAGGATGCCCTGCTGCTGCCGGTCGGCGTACAGCAGGTATGCCTCTGATTCCGGTACCTGTTGGCTCAGCGTGCCCTGTATCTCCTCCCATACGGCGAAGGGGGGCAGCGTGCCGGTGGTGATGTCGCACCACCGCGTCTCCGTCAGCTCCAGCGGGATATCCAGGCTCCGCCAGGGTGTCAGGGCGGCCTGCTCGCTGCGGAGCTGGGTCTCCCTGGCGGTGAGGCGGTTCACGTCCGCCGCCAGTTCATTGATGTGCTGGGCCGTTTCCAGCTCTGATGCCAGCGCCGCTTCATCCAGATATTCCCGCTCGGAGATGCGGGGACGCGGTGTCAGCAGACCCGTTTTCTGGGGCGGCGCGGTGCGGCGCAGGATGTCTATGGCCGATTGCAGCTGCCGTTGGCGGGCCAGCAGGTCCGCTGCCGCAGTATCGCACCGGCGCAGAGTGTCGGGAAGCGCCTGTATATCCGGCTCGCTGATCTCCAGACAGCCCATGTGCTGGAGACGGCGGAGTATGGCATCGTGGTCACGCTCCAGCGCCAGCACCTGCAAATGCTTCATTTTGACAATGGCCATCTACCGCTTCACCACCTTTTCCAGCAGGTAGTCCACGGCGTTGTCCATCCGCGCCATCGCCGCGGCACGCAGGGCCTCGCAGTCCTTCTCGGTACGATCCAGCATGGCCTGCCGCTCCGCCTCGGCCTGGGCTTCCGCCTGACGCAGGGCGTCGGCCGCGGCGCGGCGCGCCGCCTCCTGGGCCTGGGATACCAGCGCGGCGCCGTCCTTTTCCGCCTGCCGCACCGTCTCCGCCGCCGCGCTTTGCGCCGCAGCCTTCTGCGCCAGCAGACGGCTCTCCTCCGCCTGAAGACTCTCTATTTTTTCACGGTACAGTTCACTCACCGCCTTTCTCGGAATATGCAGGCAGGGGAAGCCCCTGCGGCCTCCCCCTGTTGACTATCCGGTATACCGCAGGGATGGCCCTCTGCGTTATTTGCATCAGGATATCATAAAAGCAGGTTTCTCACAACGGTCAAGCCGTAGAAATTGTCCATCGTATTTTTGTGAATTTCGTCAATGGCGTTGCTTTGCCTAAAAAAATAGCATAATAGGAAACTCTTATCCTCCGCGGGCAGCGGATGTCAAATTCCAGTGGCATTTTCCCCATATCTATGGTATAGTATCCTTGTTATGGTAAACGTTCCGACAACAAATGGGATAATTGCGACAATATATAACGAAAAGTATTTGAAAATAACACGTGAGGTGTGGTTATGACATACGTAACATCATTCCTGCTGGGACTGGTACAGGGCGTGGCGGAGTTCCTGCCCATCTCCAGCTCCGGCCATCTGGCTATCGCACAGAACCTGCTGGGCCTGGAGGGCGCAGGCAGCGTGCCGGAATTTTTCGACGTACTGCTCCATCTGGGTACGCTGATCGCGGTGTTCGCCGCCTATTGGAAGGACATCTGCGACATGGTGGTGGAGTTCTTCCGCGGCATCGGCGACCTTGCCCATCGCTCCACACCGTCGCCGGTACCGCCGGCGCGGCGGCTGATCCTGCTCACCATCGTGGGCACACTGCCGCTGTTCGCGGTACTGCCCATCCGCAAAAGCGTGCAGGGGCTTGCCGATAATATGGTATTCGTGGGCGCAGCGCTGATCGTCACCGGTTTTCTGCTGTTCCTGTGCGATCGGGCCCGCAAGGGCCGCAAGACCGAGCGCAGCGCCACGTGGCTGGACGCCCTGCTGGTGGGCGTGGGCCAGGCGGTGGCCACGCTGCCCGGCGTGTCCCGCTCCGGCATGACCATCACCGCCGGCTGCTTCGTGGGCTACGAGCGCAGGTTCGCCGTGCGGTTCTCGTTCCTGCTGAGCATCCCTGCGGTGCTGGGCGCCAACATCCTGTCCCTGAGCGATGCGGCGAAGGCCGGCATCAACACGGCGGAGGTGCCCATGTACCTGCTGGGCGTCGTCACTGCCGCCGTATCGGGGTATCTGTGCATCCGCCTGTTGAAATACGTGGCGGACAAGGGCCGCTTCGGCGCGTTCGCCTACTACTGCTGGGCGGTGGGTATCCTGACGCTGGTGCTGCAGGCCGTCAAGTGAGATGAAGTGAGGAAAACTATGGCATCGACGCAAAAGAAGACCACAAAAAAGAAAAAGGCGCCGCCCAAGCCGGAGCCGCCCGCCTATAACGGACTGGCGCGGCTCGTCGGCGGCGTGGTCTGCCTGCTGCTGGCACTGTGCGTACTGGTCAGCTATTTTCAGGTGGACGCCCTGCTCCTGACGTTTATCGCCAAGGTGCTGAAGGGCACGCTGGGGTACGGGTATTTTCTGGCGGCGCCGGCGCTGCTGGCCGTGGCGGTGATCCAGCTGCGGCATCAGGGCCGCCCCGTGATCCTGCGCACCACCTGCACCCTGCTGGTGCCGTTGCTGTCGGGAATGCTGTGCCACCTGCTGCTGTGCCGCACGGCCTATGAGCTGGGCAGCGGCCTGCTGCCCCAGCTGTGGAAGGACGGACAGACCCTGACCTGCGGCGGCGTGGTGGCCGGCGGCCTGGCACTGGGCAGCGAGGCGCTGCTGAGCAAGGTGGTGTCTGTGGTGGTGTTCGTGGTGCTGCTGGTGGCGGCGCTGCTGGGCGCGCTGCACATGACGCCGCAGCAGGCCGTGGATAAAATGAAGGAGTACCGCAGCAGCCGCTGGGAGGACGAGGAGGACGAGGACGATCTGGAGGGCTTCGAGCCTGCGGCTCCGCGGAAAGCGCCTGTACCGGAGAAGCCTGTGAAAGAGAAGCCCGCCAAAAAGCGGGTGAACATCGATATCCCGCTGGACGGCGCGCCCTCCGCCATGGAGAGCGGCGAGAAGAAGGACTTCTTCCCCCGCCGCAGTGCCGCCGTCCGGACGCCGGACGAGGTGCTGGACCGCGCCGCTGCCGCGCCCGCCGTCCCCGCCGCACCGGCAGCCCCTGCGGCATCGACAGCTCCTGCCGCTCCCGCAGTACAGGAGGCCGCAGCGGTGAAGGAGCCGGTGTCCGAGAAGAGAAAGAAGGCTCAGGTTCAGCAGGAGGTGGAATCTGCCGCCCAGGAAGTGGGACAGGCCATCGAGCAGGAGCTGGCCCAGGGCGAGGAGATCTACCGCTACCCGCCCATCACCCTGCTGGAGGAGAATCACACCGACAACTGCACCGAGGTGGGCGCGGAGCTGCGCAACAACTCCCGCCGTCTGGCGGACGCCCTGCGTTCCTTCGGCGTGGACGCCACCGCGGGCGACGTGGTCCACGGACCCAGTGTCACCCGCTACGAGTTCACTCTGGAGCAGGGTGTGAAGCTCAGCAAGATCACCAACCTGTCCGACGATATCGCTCTGGCACTGGGCGCCAGCGGCGTCCGTGTGGCGCCGGTGCCCAACAAGATCTCCGTGGTGGGCATCGAGGTGCCCAACCGCACCGTTACCGCCGTCCGTATCCGCGATGTTATCGAGTCCCGGGAGTTTACCCGCCACCCGTCCCCCGTGGCCTTCGCCGTGGGTAAGGACATTGGCGGCAATAACATCGTGGGCAATATTGCCCGCCTGCCCCACGTGCTGATCGCCGGTACCACCGGCTCCGGCAAGTCCGTGTGTACCAACTCCCTGATCGTCAGCATCCTCTACAAGTCCACCCCCGACGAGGTGCGCTTCATTATGGTGGACCCCAAGATGGTGGAGCTGGCGCCTTACAACGGCATCCCCCACCTGCTGATCCCTGTGGTCACGGACCCCAAGAAGGCCGCGGGCGCTTTGCAGTGGGCGGTGTTCGAGATGATGAAGCGCTACAAGATGTTCTCCGAAAAGGGCGTCAAGGACCTGGCGGGCTACAACGCCCTGTCCGAGACGGACGAGGACGTGAAGAAGCTGCCCACGGTGGTGGTGGTCATCGATGAGCTGGCCGATTTGATGCTGGTGGCTGCCAAGGAGGTGGAGGAGTCCATCTGCCGCGTGGCCCAGATGGGCCGTGCCGCCGGCATGCATCTGGTGGTGGCCACCCAGCGTCCCTCCGCCGATGTCATCACCGGCCTGATGAAGGCCAATATTCCCAGCCGCATCGCCTTCGCCGTGGCCAGCTCCATGGAGTCCCGCATCATTCTGGATACCCCCGGCGCGGAAAAGCTGGTAGGTAAAGGTGATATGCTTTACTCCCCGCTGGGCGACAGCAAACCCACCCGCGTACAGGGCTGCTTCATCACACCGGAGGAGATCGAGCGTGTGGTGGCCTTTGTCAAGGACACCGCCGGCGAGGCCCATTACGATCAGGATGTCATCGAGAAGATCCAGCAGGCGGTGGACGCCAAGTCCGACAAGGGCAAGGGCGCCGCATCCGATGCGCCTGCCGATGGCGAGGACGGCGACGAGCTGCTGCCCGCCGCCGTGGAGGTGGTGCTGGAGACGGGGCAGGCCTCCGTGTCCATGCTCCAGCGGCGTCTGAAGCTGGGCTACTCCCGTGCCGCCCGGCTGGTGGATCAGATGGAGGAGCGGGGCTATGTCGGACCCTTCGAGGGCTCCAAGCCCCGACAGCTCCTCATCACCCGGGAGAAGTGGCAGGAGCTGCAAATGGCAAAGGGCGCTGCGCCGGCGGAG
Organism: uncultured Eubacteriales bacterium; assembly: GCA_900545585.1. Lineage (GTDB taxonomy): Bacteria > Bacillota > Clostridia > Oscillospirales > Oscillospiraceae > Vescimonas. Next base: position 76,913 of record UQZR01000004.1, on the reverse strand, counting down.
ACGCCGCCCACCGCTGACCGCTGCGGCTCCATCCACGACGTGTTCGAAAGCCACGACGCACTGGAATAAAGGGATTGCAAAAGGGGTCAGGCCTACCCGTCCCCGCTTGTTTCGCCGCTTGCTCAGATCGCAGCCTCCGCCGGAGGCAAAGGCGCGGGAAATCGTCCCTGACAAAACAACAAAATATAAGAGCGCTGCGGCCATGCCGCAGCGCTCTTCAGCTTGTCAAAAAAGTCCGTTCGGACTTTTCTGACAAGCTGCCAGCAAAATCGCAAAATAAAAAACAGTATTTTGTTTTGCGATTTTGGCCGCTGCGGCGGGTGATTGAACGCGAAAGGGAACCCTAACGGTTCCCTTTCACACTATCCTTCCCTCCGATACTTGTGACCGGGCAGGTTTTTGACAGATTGAAGAGCGCTGCGGCCATGCCGCAGCGCTCTTGTCTTATACACAGTCAGATCCTCACACGCCCAGCTTTTCCAGCGCCGCCAGGCGCAGGCAGATGCAGAACACCGCGATGGCCTGCTCCAGCTCCGCCACCGGCGGCAGGGACGGCGCAATGCGGATGTTGCTGTCGTTGGGGTCCTTGCCGTAGGGGAACGTGGCCCCCGCACCGGTCATGGTGATACCCGCCTCCCTGCACAGCTCCAGCGTGCGCTTGGCGCACCCGTGCATGGTGTCCACGCTGATAAAGTAGCCGCCAACCGGCCGCTTGTAGTCCGCGATGCCACGGGGCGCGATCTCACTGTCCAGCGCGTTCAGCACCGCGTGGAACTTGGGCGCCAACACCGCCGCGTGCCGCTTCATCAGCGCCAGCGTGTGCTCCCGATCCTGCAGGTACAGCACGTGCCGCAGCTGGTTCACCTTGTCATAGCCGATGGTCTGGATGTTGATGAGCTTGGAGAAATACTGGATGTTGGCCTCGCTGGCCGCCATCACCGCCACGCCCGCGCCGGGGAACGTCACCTTGCTGGTGGACGCGAACTCATACACCATGTCGGCGTTGCCGTACTGGGCGCACAGGCCGATGATATCGGAGAACGGTACAAAATCACAGTCGAACTCGTGGATGCAGTAGGCGTTGTCCCACATCAGCATAAAGTCCGGTGCGGCGGGTTTCATGGCCGCCAGACGGCGGATGGTCTCATCAGAGTACACCACGCCCTCGGGATTGGAGTACTTGGGCACGTTCCACATACCCTTCACGGCGGGATCCTTGATAAGCTCCTCTACCATGTCCATGTCGGGACCCTGGTCGGTCATGGGCACGTTGATCATCTCCGCGCCGAAGCTGCCCGTTACCTTAAAGTGCCGGTCGTAGCCGGGGACGGGGCAGATCCACTTCACCGTATCCAGCTTGGCCCAGGGCTTCTCGCTGTGGAGCAGGCCGTGGGTGAACGCCTTGGAGATGGCATCGTACATCAGCTGCAGGCTGGCATTGCCGCCCACGAACACCTGCTCCGGCTTGCAGCCCAGGATGTCGGCGAACAGCTTCCGCGCCGCGGGAATACCCGCCACCTCGCCATAGTTGCGGGTCTCCACCCCGTCGGATACAAACTGCTCCGGCTGGGTCAGCACCTGCAGCATGGGCGTCACCATGTCCAGCTGCTGGCGGCTGGGCTTGCCCCGCGCCATGTTCAATTCCAGATGAAGGGCCTTCGCCCCCTCGAATTCCGCCTTGACAGCCGCGTATTCCGCCTGCCGCTCAGGCTTTGTCATCTCTTTATAATTCTTCTTCATCATGAACGTCCTCCCGCCTCATGTTTTTTGCGATTATACACCGGCTGATGCCCCCGTGGCAATCACTTTTTTCGGGTATCGTACGCGTCCGTCCGGCGCGCCGAAAGAATGGGCAGCTGTTCCCGTATGGCGGACACACGGCTCATGTTCAGCTCCGTCACCACCACCTGCTCACCGGCGCCGCACTGGTGCAGCACCGTGCCCCAGGGGTCGCAGACGATGGAGTGGCCCCAGGCCACATAGGATGCCGTCTCGTCCCGCGCCGGTGAAGTGCCTGCGGTGAACAGCTGTCCGTCCACCGCGCGCTGCCGGAACAGCAGTTCCCAGTGGGCGGGGCCGGTGGTCATATTAAAGGCCGCCGGTACCAGCAACACCTGTGCGCCCTCCAGTGCCATCAGCTGTGCCAGCTCCTGAAACCGCAGGTCAAAGCAGATGCACAGCCCCATTTTGCCCCAGGGCGTGTCAAACACCGTGATCTCATTTCCTGCCGACAGGGTGTCAGACTCGCGAAATCGCTGACCGCCGGCCACGTCGATGTCGAAAAGGTGCATCTTCCGGTGACGGGCCACGCAGCGGCCCGTGGGGTCGAACACATAGCTGGTGTTGTACACCTTATCGCCGTCCAGCTCCGGCAGAGAGCCGCCCACCACCCACAGGCCGTGGGCCGCTGCGGCGCGGGACAGCATCTGATAGGCCGGCCCGCCCTCCGGCTCGCCGTAGGCGCGGAAGCAGGCGTTGTCGTAGGGACAGCAGAACATTTCCGGCAGCACCGCCATGTCCGCATCCGCTGCCTGGGCCAGCAGGGCCTCCGCGTGGCGCAGGTTCGCCGCCTTGTCAGGGCCCACGCGCATCTGTATCTGTGCAAGCTTCATACCTTTACACCTCTTTCACGGAAATCGTTTCTCAATAGTATTCCCGCAGCACCAGCTCCGTGACGCCCTCGCTGACGCTGACCATGCGCTTCACCTGGCTGCGCCGCCCGTAGGTCAGCCACAGCATGTCCCGAATGGCCGTGCCGCCGCGATAGCCGTGGATCAGCCGCAGGCGGTACGTGCCGTTTCCGGCGCGGCGCAGGGCCGCATCCACCGCGATCTGGGCCTGATAGGTATTCATGCCGTGCAGGTCCAGCTCCACCACACCTCCGGTCATGACAACACCTCCTCTCAACTGCCCTAATCATACGGGAAATGAATTGTTTTTTCAACCGCTTTGTGGTAAAATACCCTTCATTACATCAAGTGTGAGGGGCCTATGAATGTTTTGGTGGTATCCGACTCCCATGGGAAAGTGAACAAACTGATACAAGCGGTAGAGCAGGTACACCCCAGCTATGTACTGCATCTGGGCGACTGCCAGCGGGATCTGGAGAAGCTGCGGCAGGCGTTTCCCATGCTGCCCATGGAGGGCGTGCCCGGGAACTGCGACTACGGCAGCTGCGACCAGCCGGAGCGGCTCATCGAGCTGGGCGGCGTGCGCATCCTGATGCTCCACGGCCACACGCGGGGCGTGAAGTCCGACGTGATGCGGGCTGTCTGGGCGGCACGTGAGTGCGGCGCGCAGGTGCTGCTGTTCGGCCACACCCACCGGCCTCTGGTGGACAACGACGGGGCCCTGCTGGTGCTGAACCCCGGGGCCGCCGGAGACCCGCTGCACCCCACCTGCGGCATCCTTACCATTGAAAACGGCAGGGCGGACGTCCGGACGCTGGCCCTGTGAAAGGAGAAAAACTATGCTGACCATCGGCTGTCATCTGTCCGCCTCGGAGGGCTTTCTGGCCATGGGGAAAACGGCGCTGTCCATCGGCGCCAACACGTTCCAGTTCTTTACCCGCAATCCCCGGGGCAGTAAAGCGAAAGCCATTGACCCCGACGACGCGGCGGCGTTTCTGGCACTGGCGCAGGCCAACGGCTTCGGCCGTCTGGTGGCCCACGCGCCCTACACCATCAACCCCTGCTCCAAAACGGAGCGCACCCGCGAATTCGCCCGCATGACGCTGGCGGACGACCTGAAGCGGATGGAATATCTCCCCGGCAACTACTACAACTTCCACCCGGGCAGCCACACGGAGCAGGGCATGGAGGTGGGCGTCAGCCAGATCGCCGAGACGCTGAACGCCATCCTGAAGCCGGAGCAGCACACCACGGTGCTGCTGGAGACCATGTCGGGCAAGGGCTCCGAGGTGGGCGGCCGGTTCGAGGAGCTGCGGGAGATACTGGACCGCGTGGCGCTGAATACCCAGATGGGCGTGTGCATGGACACCTGCCACATCTCCGACGCGGGGTACGACATCGCGGGCGACATCGACGGCGTGCTGACGGAGTTCGACCGCGTTATCGGGCTGGAGCGGCTGAAGGCCGTCCACATCAACGACAGCATGAACCCGCTGGGCGCCCACAAGGACCGCCACGCCCGCATCGGCGAGGGCTATCTGGGGGAGGCGGCCTTTGGCCGCATCATCAATCACCCCGCCCTGCGGGACCTGCCCTTTATTCTGGAAACGCCCAACGATCTGGCGGGCTACGCCCGTGAGATCGGACGGCTGAAGGAGCTGAGGGCGGAATGATGCTGCGGCTGTCCGCGCTGTTTCTGGGCCTGCTGGGACTGGTGGGACTGTATTTTCACTCCACGCTGCCGGTGACGAGCCATATCCGGCCTGGATTTTTCGTCTTTTACACCAACCTCAGCAACCTGCTGCTGGCGGTGTACCAGCTGACGCTGGGGGTCAGCGGCCACGATCCACAGTGCGGCGTGTTCCGGTGGCTCAGCTCCGCCGGTGTGGCCCTGAGCATGACGCTGTGCATCTTCGTGACCCACCTCATCTACCAGTGGGTGCTGGTGCCATCGGCGAAAAAGGGCGGCAAGGCGCTGTCAGACATCGGATTCAGCAGCTTCGGCAACCTGTGTGTCCATTACGCTGTGCCGTGGCTGACGGTGGTGCAGTGGCTGCTGTGGCAGGACAAGTCCGGCCTCGCCATCGGCCACGCCGTCTGGTGGCTGGTGCTGCCGCTGGCCTACTTTGCCTTCGGTATGGCCCGTGGGGCCACGGGAAAGCCCATCGGCCACACGAAGCGCTGCTACCCCTACCCGTTCATGGACCCGCAGGTGATGGGCAAACGGTTTTGGCCGGTGGTCCTGCTGCTGATCGCGGCGTTTTTCGGTCTGGGGTGCCTGTTTGTGGGCATCGGCAGGCTGCTGTAAGCGAAAAAAGAACGTCCCCGGTGGGGACGTTCTTTTTTCGCTTTTTGCTGTTTCTCAGCCGCGGCCGCTGACGCGGAGACGGTTCATGGCGCGGGCCAGATGGCTCTGGGCCAGGTGGTATTCCGCCATGCTGCGTTTCTGGCGCAGCTCCTCCTCCGCCTCCTCACGGGCGCGGAGGGCGCGGTTCACGTCAATGTCCTCGGGACGCTCGGCCGCGTCCACCAGCAGCAGCACGCGGCCATTCTCCACCTTGAAAAGGCCCGGGGCCACGGCGGCGCGGCGCTGCTCTCCCTCCGCCGTCTCGAACCGCAGCTCACCGGCGGTGACGGCGCCCACGGCGTTGCTGTGGTTGGCCAGAATACCGTACTCGCCGTCGGTGGTGGGCAGCACCAGCGATACGCAGTCACCCCGGTAAAACGGGACGCTGGCCGCCAGAATATCCAGATGGAACGGCGCTGCCATCACATGCCGCCTTTCTTCATCTGCTCCGCCTTGCGGATCACGTCGTCAATGGTGCCGGCGTTGAAGAAGGCCGCCTCGGGGTACTCGTCCATGCTGCCGGACAGGATCTCCTTAAAGCCGCGGAGCGTCTCGTGCAGGGGCACGAACACGCCGGGGGCGCCGCTGAACTTCTCCGCCACGTAGAAGGGCTGGGACAGGAAGCGCTGGATGCGGCGGGCACGGGCGACGGTCTTTTTGTCCTCGTCGCTGAGCTCCTCCATGCCCAAGATGGCGATGATATCCTGCAGCTCACGGTACTTTTGCAGGGTGGACTGGACGGCACGGGCAATGTTGTAGTGCTCCTCACCCACGATGTCCGGCTCCAGAATGCGGGAGGTGGACTCCAACGGGTCCACGGCGGGGTAGATGCCCTGCTCCGCGATCTTACGGCTCAGCACGGTGGTGGCGTCCAGATGAGAGAACGTGGTGGCGGGGGCGGGGTCGGTCAGGTCGTCGGCGGGAACGTACACCGCCTGCACGGAGGTGACGGAGCCGTCTCTGGTGGAGGTGATACGCTCCTGCAGAGCGCCCATCTCGCTGGCCAGAGTAGGCTGGTAGCCCACGGCGGAGGGCATGCGGCCCAGCAGCGTGGAGACCTCGCTGCCCGCCTGCACGAAGCGGAAGATGTTGTCGATGAACAGCAGCACGTCCTTGTGCTCCACATCGCGGAAATACTCCGCCATGGTCAGACCCGACAGCGCCACGCGCATACGGACGCCGGGGGATTCGTTCATCTGACCGAACACCAGCGCCGTCTTGTCGGACACGCCGCTCTCCCGCATCTCGCCCCAGAGGTCGTTGCCCTCGCGGCTGCGCTCGCCCACGCCGGTGAAGATGGAATAGCCGCCGTGCTCCATGGCCACATTGTGGATCAGCTCCTGGATCAGGACGGTCTTGCCCACGCCGGCGCCGCCGAACAGGCCGATCTTGCCGCCCTTGGGATACGGCTCGATGAGGTCGATGACCTTGATGCCCGTTTCCAGAATGTCGGCGGCGGGCATCTGCTGGGCAAAGCCGGGGGCGGGGCGGTGGATCTCCCAGCGGGGCGCGTCGGCGCTGACCGGCGCTTCACCGTCGATGGGGTCGCCCAGTACGTTGAACATGCGGCCCAGCGTGGCTTCGCCCACCGGCACGGAGATGCCGTGGCCGGTGGCGGTGACGGTCAGGCCCCGGCTGAGGCCGTCACTGCCGGCCATCATGACGCAGCGCACCGTCTTGTTCTCCAGATGCTGCTCCACCTCCATGGTGCAGCGCGTACCGTTTGCCTCCACGGTCAGCGCTTCATTGATGGCGGGCAGGCTCCCCTCGGGGAAGCATACGTCGATCACGGGACCGGAAATGCCCGTGATGGTTCCTTGTTTCATTGAGGTCAGCCCTCCTTTTCTTTCTTGCTGCGCTGGGCGCGCTCACCGGCGGAGACTTCGGTGATCTCCTGGGTGATGGCGGCCTGACGCGCCCGATTGTACTGCACGGACAGGTCCTTCAGCAGGTCCTCCGCGTTCTGGTCCGCCGCGTTCATGGCGGTCATACGGGCGGACTGCTCGCTGCAGAAGCTGTCCACCAGCGCACTGTAAATGAAGCCGATGAGGCAGCTGCGCGCCGCGTTGTCCAGCACCGCGGCGGGGCTGGGCACATACTCAAAGGTGGGGTCGCCCGCCGTGCTGGCCTGGGCTGCGGAGAAGTGCTCCCGCGTCAGGGGCAGCACCTGTGCCTGACGCACCGTAGCCTCCAGCCCGTTTTTCATGTCCGTGTAGATGATGTGGACAGCGTTGATGGCACCGGCGTCGTACCGCTCCAGCAGCAGCTCGCCGATCTGACGGGCACGGCGCAGGGTGGGGTTCTGGGCGGTGTAGAGAAAGCTCTTTTCGATGGGGATGCCCCGCTGGGTGAACCAGCGGCGGCCGTACTCGCCCACCACATACAGCACCGCGCCCTCGTGATCCGACAGGAACTGCTGGGCCTGACGGATGGCGTTCTGGTTGTAGGCACCGGCAAGTCCCTTATCCGCCGTGATGAGCAGGCAAGCGGCCACGCCGGGCAGCGGCTTGCTGTTCTCATCGCAGAGATACCGGCTCTCCGCGGTGTCGTCCGCGTTGAACACGCGGCCGATCTCCGTCTGCAGTGCGTCGAAATAGGGACGGGTGTTGTTCAGGTCCTGCTTGGCCTTGCGCAGCTTGGCCTGGGAGATCAGGTACATGGCGTGGGTGATCTTCTGGGTCTGCCGGACGCTTCCGATGCGGCGGCGGATCTCACTTGTGCTGGCCATGGCCTCACCGCCCACCTGCGCGCCGGAACTTCTCCAGCGCGGTCTTTGCAAAGTCCACGATCTGCTGGCGCACCTCGTCGGTCAGCGCCGCGCCCTGCTCCAGCTCCTGCATGAGCTGGGGACGTCCGGCGGCGAACTCGCCCAGAATAAAGTCACGCAGCGGGCAGACCTGAGAAACCGGCACCTGCTGATAGACGCGGGCCATAGCCGTCACCAGCGTGACGATCTGCTGGGCCTGGCTCAGCGGGCTGCACCGGCCCTGACGCAGGATGTACATCAGGCTCTGGCCGTAGGCCAGCTGGTTCTTGGTCTCCTCGTCCAGATCGCTGGAGAACTGGGTAAAGACCTCCATCTCGCGGTACTGCGCCAAATCGAGGCGCAGGGTACCGACCGCCTTTTTCATCGCCTTGGTCTGGGCAGCGCCGCCCACACGGGACACGGAAAGTCCTACGTTCACGGCGGGGCGGTGACCGGAGAAGAACAGGCTGCTCTCCAGAAAGATCTGGCCGTCGGTGATGGAGATGATATTGGTGGGGATGTAGGCGGACACGTCGCCCGCCTGCGTCTCCACGATGGGCAGGGCGGTCATGCTGCCGCCGCCCCGTGCGTCGCTGAGGCGCGCTGCGCGCTCCAGCAGGCGGGAGTGCAGATAGAACACGTCGCCGGGGTAGGCCTCACGGCCGGGAGAACGTCCCAGCAGAAGGCTCAGTGCGCGGTAGGCGATGGCGTGCTTGGAAAGATCGTCGTAGACGATGAGCACGTCCTTCCCCTTGTTCATAAAGTATTCGCCGATGGACGCGCCGGCATAGGGCGCGATATACTGCATGGAGGCGGACTCACCGGCGCTGGCGCAGACGATGATGGTGTACGCCATGGCGTCGTGCTTGCGCAGCATCTCCGCGATCTGCGCCACGGAGCTGGCCTTCTGGCCGATGGCCACATAGATGCAGATCATGTCCTTCCCCTTCTGGTTCAGGATGGTGTCGATGGCGATGGACGTCTTACCGGTCTGGCGGTCGCCGATGATCAGCTCGCGCTGACCCCGTCCGATGGGGAACATGGAGTCGATGGACAGGATACCGGTCTGCATGGGGGTGTTTACCGGCTGGCGGTCGATGATGCCGGGGGCGGGGCTTTCGATCATGCGGTAGGCATCGACGGGGATGTCGCCGGCATCGTCGATGGGCGCGCCCAGCGCGTCCACCACGCGGCCGATCATAGCGTCGGACACGCCGATGCCAGCGGTACGGCCGGTGCGGTACACGGCGCTGCCCTCGCTGACCTCCTCCACACGGCCAAACAGGATGCAGCCGATGCGGTGGCCCCGCAGCTCCTGCACCATGCCGCGGATGCCGCTCTCAAAGAGCAAAATTTCACCGTAGGCAGCGTTTTCCAGACCGTCCACGTAGGCGATGCCGTCCGCCACGGACAGGACGCTGCCCACCTCGCGGGCGCTGATCTCCGGTACCCAGTCCCGCACGGTGTCGCGGATCAGAGGGATAACGGACTGGCCGCCGGTCTTCAGGGCGGCAAGGCGCTCCTTCAGCTGGCCCAGACGACCCTCCGCCGTCCAGTCGATGATCTCGGAGCCGATCTCGATGCGGAAGCCGCCGGAGACGGTCTTATCCTCCTGCCACGAAAGCGCCACCGGCCGGCCGTACCTCTTTGCCAGCACGTCCTCCAGCTTCGCCTTCTGCGCGGCGTCAGGCGGGCAGGCACTGAGCAGTCTGGCGGTCAGGCGGGCATCATTCGTGCTCATGCTTCTCCACCCCCTCGGCTGCGTTCACGAACGCGTCATAGGCGCGGGAAGTCTCCTTCGCCAGCAGCTTCTCCATGGCGGCCTCGGCGATGGACACGGCCTCGCGGTTGGCCTCGTCCACGATCTTTTTGCGGTCGTTCTCCGCGTTCTCGCGGGCGGCAGCCACGATCTTGTCCGCCTGTTCATGGGCAGCGGCGCGCTGCTGATGGGCATAGGCCTCGGCCTCCCGGGCGGCGGCGGCGCGCTTCTCGTCCAGCTCCGCGTCCAGCGCAGCCTGACGCTGCTGCATGGATGCCTCCAGCGCGGCGGTGTTCTTCTCCCGCTCCACGGCGGCGGACTCCATGTCGGCATAGTGCTTGGCGCGCTTGTCCATGAAGTTCTTTACCGGCTTGAACAGCAGCAGGTACAGTCCGCCCGCCAGAATGGAGAAGTTGAACAGGTGCAGCAGGATCTGCTGCCAATCAATATTCAGAGGGATGTTCATAGCTTCTCTCTCCGTTTCTTACAGCACAAAGATGATAAGGATGACCACCAGCAGGGCGTAGATGATGGCGGTTTCCAGGAACACAAGGCCCAGCATCATGGTGGTGCGGATCTTGCCCTCGGCCTCCGGCTGGCGGGCAATGCCCTCAGCGGACTTGGAGATGGCCATGCCCATGCCGATGGCGCCGCCGGCGGCGGCCACGCCGATGGCGATGGCGGACGCCATGGCCTTGGCGCTGTCAACGCTGCTGTCGGTGGTCTGCTCCGTCTGGGCAGGGGCATCGGCGGCAGGCTCGGTGTCGGCAAACGCGGTCACGGTGAACAGTGCGGTCAGTGCCAGCACCAGGCACAGCAGCAGGGCAACAGCCTTCTTATTGGTCAGTTTCTTCATGATCTCTCTTTCCTCCGTCAGTTATTTACAGTTTCAGCTTTGACTTTTTTGGCTTTCTTGGGCTTGGGCGCGTGCTTCTCCGTGGTCTCTCCGTAGAACATGGAGGTCAGGGTGGTGAGCACATAGGCCTGGATCAGCGCGTGGAGCAGGGTGAACAGCACCGCCACGACCACGGGGATCACATAGCTCAGTGTCACATAGTAGTAGACCAGCTCCGTCACCAGCAGACCGCTGAGCAGCGCGCCGAACATACGGAAGCTCATGGAGATGGGCAGGGAGAAGTCCTTCAGGGCCTTGCCCGCGCCCTTGAGGCCGTTGGCCACGATGCCGCCCACCAGAATGACGCCGTAGGACAGGCAGCCCAGGGAGATGGCTGCGTTCACATCGGACAGCGGGGCCGGCAGGGCAATGATGTGCCCGTTGGTGGTAATGGCCTGGAAGCCGAACAGCTCAAACAGCGTGCCGATGAAGATATACACACCGGCGCCAAAGATGTAGGCACCCAGAAACTTGTTGCGGTGGGGGCTGTTGTCCTTGGCCATGCCGTCGAACATCCCCACCACGGTCTCCACGGCCAGCTGCAGCTTCCCCGGGACCATCTTGAAGCGGGGGATCGCAAACAGCCGCAGCAGCAGCGCCGCCAGCAGGATCACGCCCACCACTACCAAAGAGGATATGTACGCGGGGTTCACGTCTTTCAGCCCAAACAGACTGATGCGGTTGGTCCCGTGGAGCACTGCGTCACGCATGGCCTCCTGCACCGACTCCGACTTCCCGTGCCCGGGCACCAGGAGAGAACCGGCCAGCAGAGCCGCCGTGATCAGCAGCCACCCCACGATGAACCTTGTTTTCTTCTTTTTTTCCATTCTCTTATCACCTTCACATACGGTCCGGATTTTGTGCCGCTACGTCGTTTTTACGGCATGAGCGGCACGGCGGCGCCCTATTGCATACAATTCCTTAACGGAATCTTCACGCAGCGGGGAGCCATCTTGACGCTTCGCTTTTATTATAATGAAAAAGCGGGTATAACACAAGCATTTTTTCGTCAGGACTGTCCAAACATTTCTGCTTTTTTACCGAAGAAAAGGCCAGTTTCAGTGAAATGTCCAAAAAAGGCCGGGGGCCTGCGGCAATTGCAGGCCCCCAGCGGGTCATGATTTCCTTTTTTTGGCAAATGCCGCCTTTTTTCGGTCGGACATTTTACCCTTCTGTACCGGCTGACGGGCTGTTGGCGTACCGCGGCGGCCGCGGTTGCCGGAGACCTCCTTCCGCGGGCGGCGGGGCTGGCGCTCCGGCTTCTCCGGCTTGGCGGGAGGCTGACCGTAGGGCTCGCCCTTGCGGGGGCGCAGCAGGCACTCGGGACCGTAGCCGATGAGGTCGGTGCGGCCTGCCTCCTCCAGCGCCTCCACCACCAGAGCGCGCTTTTCGGGGCGGGACCACTGGAGCAGCGCACGCTGCATGGCCTTGTCCTTCGGGTCGCGGGCCACATACACCGGTGACATATCCCGCGGGTCGATGCCGGTATAATACATACAGGTGGAGAGGGTACCCGGGGTGGGGTAGAAATCCTGTACCTGCTCGGGAGTGCGGCCATTCTTGTGGAGAAACTCCGCCAGCTTCACGGCGTCGTTCAGGGTGCAGCCCGGGTGGCTGGACATCAGGTAGGGCACCAGATACTGCTCCGTGCCATCCTGCTCGTTGAGCTTTTTATACTGCCGCCAGAACTTCAGGAACACGTCGAAATGGGGCTTGCCCATGTAGTCCAGCACGGAGCTGACGCAGTGCTCCGGCGCTACCTTCAGCTGACCGGAGATGTGGTGCTGCACCAGCTCCAGGAAGAAGTCCCTGTTCTTGTCCTGGAGCATGTAGTCATAGCGGATGCCGGAGCGGACGAATACCTTTTTTATTCCGGGGAGCTGCCGCAGCTTCCGCAGAAGTTCCGTGTACTCGGAGTGGTCGGCGTCCAGATTGGGACAGGGCTCCGGCGCAAGGCAGCTGCGATTTTTGCACATGCCGCACTTCTTCTGCTTCTGGCAGCTGGTGTGGCGGAAGTTGGCGCTGGGGCCGCCCACGTCGTGGATGTAGCCCTTGAACTGGGGGTCCTCCGTCAGGAGGCGGGCCTCCTCTACCACCGATTCGATGGAGCGGCTGGTGACCATGCGGCCCTGGTGGAAGGCCAGAGCGCAGAAGCTGCAGCCGCCGAAGCAGCCGCGGTTGTGGGTGATAGAGAAACGTACCTCCTCGATGGCGGGAATGCCCTCGGCGTACATGGGGTGGACCTCCCGCGTGTAGGGCAGGGCGAACAGGCGGTCCAGCTCCTCCCGCCGCAGGGGGCGGGCCGGCGGGTTCACCACCAGCAATCGGCCCTCGCAGGGCTGGAGCACGGCAGAGCCGCGGATGGGGTCGTGCTCGTCATACTCGATCTTGGTGGCCCGGGCGTAGGCCGTTTTATCGGCGCAGACCTCCTCATAGGAGGGGCAGGGGGCCTTGTGGAAGCGGCAGCCGCTGTCATCGGCGGCGATGTAGGCCGTGCCGGCCACATCGGTGATGTCGCGCACCGGCGTCTTTCGGGAAAGGCGGCGGGCGATCTCCACCGTGGCGCTCTCCCCCATGCCGTAGACCAGCAGATCGGCGGGGGCGTCGAACAGAATGCTGCGGCGCACCCTGTCGTCCCAGTAGTCGTAGTGGGCGAAGCGGCGCAGGGACGCCTCCAGCCCGCCGATGACGATGGGTGTGTCGGGGAACGCCTCCCGCGCCCGGTTGGTATAGACGATGGTGGGGCGGTCGGGACGGTAGCCCAGCTTGCCGCCGGGACTGTACAGGTCGCGGGTGCGGCGGCGCTTGGCCACGGTGTAGTGAGCCACCATGGAGTCCAGATTGCCGCCGCCGATGAGCACGCCGTAGCGGGGCTTGCCCATGGCGCGGAACGGCTCTGCCGAGTGCCAGTCCGGCTGGGCCAGAATGGCTACGCGGTAGCCCTCCGCCTCCAGCAGGCGGGCGATGAGGGTGGAGCCGAAGCTGGGATGGTCGATGTAGCCGTCCGCCGTCACCACCAGAAAATCATAATAGTACCAGCCGCGGTCGATCATCTCGTCACGGCTGACAGGTAAAAAATATTCGCCACGTGTCATGGGACAGCTCCTTTCAGGGACGGTACGCCTGGGGGATGGGCGGCAGCTGCTGGCGGATGTCCTTTTCCATCACATCGCCGCTCAGGGGGTAGAAGCCCAGACGGGCGAAAAACCGCCGCAGCTTCGCGTCGCCGCAGGAAAGACGCAGGAAGCCCACGCCCCGATGGCGTCCGGCGCGGATGATCTGGCCCATGGGGGCAATGCCGCGGCCCGTACCGCGGAAGGCGGGGTCCAGCCAGTACCAGCCCAGCCATACGGCGTCCGGCTCGCGGTCCGGCAGCAGCTGATACGCGCCGATGAACGTCTCACCGCTGCGGATGCCCACGGCCTCGCCGCCGTCGGGCACATGGAGGCGTGGAAGAAGCTCCTCCGGCAGGGGCAGATAATCCTCGCCGGGGTCCACCATGTTTTTGCTGCGCCACCAGCTTTGTTTGGCGAAGGTGGACAGGCCGCGCTCCGTCAGGTGGCTGTTGTCATCACGGTACTCCACGCGGAGCTGACCGTTGTCCCAGGTCAGCAGGGAGACGGCGGTGTTGTCGCCATGGGGCGTCTCGCCGATCCCGGACAGGGGGACGCCCTGCAATGTGCCCAGCACGATGCGCAGGGCCGCGCCGTGGGAGAACACCGCCACGGTGCCGCCGTCGTGGGCGGCGCCCACGCGGTGCAGCGCAGGGAGATAGCGATCCAGCACGTCCTGCGCCGTCTCACCGCCCTCCACGTGCCACAGGTCCACGCGGCGGTTGAAGTGGTACATCTCCTGGGGGTATGCCTTGTTCAGCTCGTGCCACGTGTGATTCTCCCACACGCCCATGTGGATCTCGCGGAAGGCGGGCTCCAGATGCAGGGGCAGAGCCTTGGGCAGCCAGATGGCACGGGACGTGATCTGGGTACGGTAGAGGTCGCTGGCATACACGGCGTCAATGTCCACGTCCTGAAAGCGCTGGCGCAGGGCATCGATCTGCTGATAGCCGCGGTAGTTGGTGATCATGCCGTTGTAGTGGCCGTGAGCCATGCGGTAGAGGTTGCCCTCCGCCTCCGCGTGGCGGATAAGATAGATATTCGTCATACCACTGTCACCCACTGCTTCAGCAGCTGCGCGGCGGCAGGCACGGCCTGCGCCGGTTCCTCCGCGTATTGCAGATCGAAGTCCACCAGCATGGCGCCGTGGCCGTACTCGTCGAAGGCGGGGACGGCATTCTCGCCGTCGCACTCCGGCAGCAGCAGGAAGGACTTGGGGCACTGCCGCCGGACATCGCGGATGTCCAGCCGGTAGCCGGTGCCCACCACCAGCGACGCACCGTGGCGGGCCATCTGATCTGCCACCGCCAGGTACAGCGGCCGGTCACCGGCCATGAGACGCTGCACCTCACCACCGCTCTTGTTGCAGGTACGCACCAGGGCGAACACCGCCTGCTCGCCGGCATCGCAGCAGTCGCTGCCCATGTAGGGATCCACGGTGATGGCGTCGGCGCCGTAGCCCTGCCACAGGGCGGGCTCCTCCGCACCGATACCCAGAATGACGTACAGACCCTTGGCGTGGGCGGCGCTGATGAGGTTGGACAGCACGTCCGCGCCCATCATGCCGCAGCGCAGGTAGCTGGCGCCGTGGAGCATCACGGCGGGAAGCGTCTCCGCCGCCGCGTCCAGCAGGGTGGTGCCGTGATAGCGCAGGGCTTCCGCCTCCGCCATGCTGCCCGGGCCGAACATATCGGTGAAGTTTTTCAGAATTTTGGGACTGAGCTTCTCCAGCTCCGGACGCAGGCCCAGGGCCAGGGGCGTCTTTTTCTGCCGGATGCGCTGCTGCAAATCGGTAACGGACATACAGGGGTCCTCCTTTTCCGCAATAAAAATACATTAAATGTTATTATACCGCGCTTGGGGGCGATTTGGCAAGAAACACCGCGTGTTTTTTTCGCGGCGGCGGGAGATACTGGTGCTGTACGGAAAAGGAGTGAGGTAAAGATGAACTTGACCGCATTTCTGCGGGGCGTCTGCGTCGGCATGGTAGCCGGCGCGGCGGTGGATATGGCGGCGCGTCCCTACCCGAAGCCCAGAAAAACCGTTGTGGGCAAGGCCATGCAGCGGGTGGGAAATACACTGGACTCGGCGCTGGTGACTGTCACATCCATGCTGCACTGAGGGATCACGGCAGGCGGTGGAGGGGCTCTTGGCCCTTCTACCGCCTGCCTGTGCGAAAAAACGGAGTTTTGCAGGAATTACTTCTTGACAAGGACAGTTTTTTTGCTATAATAAGTAATGCTGTTCGTCACAGAACTGAATATTTGCAGTGGTATCGAAGAGGTCATAACGAGCACGACTGGAAATCGTGTTGTCGTCAAAAGCGGCACGAGGGTTCGAATCCCTCCCACTGCGCCAGAAAAGCCTGAACGATGCCATGCGGTGAAAGCCGCATGGCATCAGGCATATTTACCATCAGTTGACATGGTTGCCCCTGCCAACTGACGGCATCTCCAAACGACCCAGACCCCGACCGCTCCCCGGCAGTCGGGGCCATTTATCGGCTCTGAACGCCGCTGTCACCTCATCTTGAAAGGAGTGCAGTCCTCTTGGCCTCTGCCACCACCAAAGACATGACCCACGGCGTGCCCTGGCGGCTCATCGCCGGATTCGCCATTCCCGTTTTCCTGAGCCAGCTGTTTCAGCAGCTGTACAACACCGCCGACTCTCTGATCGTCAGCAACTTCCTGGGCGACAACGCGCTGGCCGCCGTCAGCGCCTCCGGCCCCCTGATCTTCCTGCTTATCAGCTTCTTCGCCGGCGCCGCCAGCGGCGTGGGCGTGGCCATCGCCCGCTATTTCGGCGCAGGGGACTACGACAAGGTGTCCCGAACCGTCCACACCGCCGTGCTGCTGGGCCTCATCAGCAGCCTGATCCTCACCGTCATCGGCGTACTGTTCACCCCTACGCTGCTGCTGTGGATGGACACGGATCCCGAGGTGCTGCCCGATGCCATCGGCTACTTCCGGTGCTACTTCGCCGGTGTGGGCGCGGGTGTGATGTACAACACCTTTACCGGCATCATGAACGCTCTGGGCGACAGCAAGCGGCCTCTGTACTTCCTGATCGTCTCGTCCGTGACCAATGTGATCCTGGACCTGCTGTTCGTGGCGGTGCTGCGGTGGGGCGTGTGGTCCGCGGCGCTGGCCACCATCATCTCCCAGGCGCTCAGCGCCGTGCTGTGCGTCATCCATCTGGCCAAGAAGGGCACCATCTATCAGCTGAAGCTGTCGGCCCTGCGGTTGGACGGCCCGCTGCTGCGGGAGATCCTGCGCTACGGCCTGCCCGCCGGTATCCAGAACTCCGTGATCGGCCTTGCCAACGTGGTGGTGCAGACCAACATCAACTCCTTCGGCAAGATGGCCACGGCGGCCTACGGCGCGTATTCCAAGATCGAGGGCTTCGCGTTCCTGCCCGTCACCAGCTTCACCATGGCCATCACCACCTATGTGGGCCAGAATCTGGGCGCGGGTATGAAGCCCCGTGCCAGAAAGGGCGCCATCTTCGGCATCGCGGCGGCGGCTATCATCGCCGAGCTTATCGGTATCGCCACCTATCTGGCGGCGCCGTGGCTGGTGCGGCTGTTCTCCCGTACCCCGGAGGTCATTGAGCTGGGCGTGCTGGAGACACGGATCATCTGCCTGTTCTACTGCCTGCTGGCATTCTCCCACGCCATTGCCAGCGTGTGCCGCGGCGCGGGCAAAGCCTTCGTGCCCATGTCCATCATGCTGGGCGTGTGGTGCGTGTTCCGCATCCTCTACATCACCGTGATGATGCAGTGGCGGCACGAGATCGTCTACGTCTACTGGGCCTATCCCATCACATGGGCCATCAGCTCGGTGATCTACCTGTTCTACTTCCTGCTTTCCAACTGGCAGGACGGATTCGATCCCCAGCCGGAGGGGGAGGGCCACAAGCACCATCACCACTTCCATCTGGGACATCATAAGTGAGCGCAGCCGAAAGCGCATCCGCGGAAGCGGATGCGCTTTTCGTTTTTCCCCCGCCGGTGGTGGAATAAACGGCAGTAGACAAACAGCGTTCTGCATAGTATACTGTATATGCATTTTCATGAGAGGAAAGAAAGGACGCTGTTTATGACCGGAAAGATCAAGAGCATCGCTGCGCAGTACGCCATGATCACGCTGGCCTGCGCGCTGTACGCCGTGGGCTTCAACTGGTGCTTCGACCCCAACCACCTCAGCGTGGGCGGCTTCACCGGCGTGGCGCAGATCATTAATTTCTTCATTCCTCAGATCCCCATCGGCGTGGCCATTATCGTGCTGAACCTGCCGTTGTTTCTCCTGAGCTGGACCAAGGTGGGGCGGCACTGGCTGTACGCCACGCTGTACGCCACGCTGGTGAGCTCCGGCATGATCGATCTGCTGGCCGGTGTGTATACATTTCGGCCCATGGAGCCCATGCTGGCGGCGGTCTACGGCGGCGTCATCGTGGGCCTGGGCTGCGGTCTGATGCTGCGGTACAGCGCTACCACCGGCGGCACGGAGCTGGCGGCGCGGCTTCTGAAGCTGAAGCTGCCGGGACTGTCCATCGGCACGCTGTGTCTGGCCATCGATACCATCGTGGTGGTGTCCTACGCCGCGGTGTTCCGCGACCTGACCCAGGCGTTGTACGCCATGGTGGCACTGTTCATCATCTCCAAGGTGATGGACCGCGTGGTCTACGGCGGCAACGGTGCCAAAATGGCCTACATCATTTCCGAACGGTATGAGGAGATCACCGCCAAGCTGCTGGAGCTGGACCGCGGCGTGACGCTGCTGGAGGGGCGGGGCGGATACAGCGGCAAGGCAAAGAACGTGATCCTGTGCGCCTTCAGCCGCGCTCAGATCGTGGCCATCAAGTCCATCGTCAAGCAGGCGGACCCCGACGCCTTTATCATCGTGTGCGATGCCTATGAGATCCTGGGCGAGGGCTTCGGCGTCAACACTCCCAATGGGTTGTGAGAGAGCAAAGAGCCACCCGCAGTCTTACGACTGCGGGTGGCTCTTTCTATCGTATGTACGTCAATAGCCGATCTTGCGGTCGACGTAGCGGGCCAGAGGACGGCCGGCGGCGTAATTCTCCAGATCCTCGCAGAACAGGGCCACATTCTTATCCCGCGTATAGCCCAGGCTCAGCTGGCCGGAGACGTGAGGCGTCAGCAGGAGGTTCTTGGCGTCCCAGATGGGGTCGCCGTCGGGGATGGGCTCCTGCACGAACACGTCCAGTGCCGCGCCGGCCAACTGCCCGGCGTTCAGGGCGTCCACCAGCGCGGGCTGGTCGATGGCGCTGCCGCGGCCCACATTGATGACGAAGGCGGTCTTGGGCAGCAGGGCGATGCGCCGGCGGGACAGGAAGCCGATGGTGTCCGGTGTGGAGGGCAGGGCCAGCACCAGCAGATCGGTGTCCGGCAGAAGGGACTCCAGCTGGTCATGGGTATGGACGCTGTCAAAGGCGGGGTCGGCGGGCTTCATGGTGCGGCGGACGCCGCGAATGGACTTGGCGCCCATAGCCTTGGCGCGGCGGGCGAACTCGGTGCCGATGTCGCCGGTGCCCACCACGGTGATGGTGCTGCCCATGATGGAACGCATGGGCAGGACGGGGCCCCAGCGGTGGGCGGCGGCCTCCAGCACGTAGGCGGAAGCGTGGCGCAGCAGCATCAGTGTGACCATGATGAGGTGTTCGGCGATGGTGACGCCGTAGGCACCGGAGGAGTTGGTCAGGATCACGTCGGGGGAAGGGTAGAGGGCGTCATCCAGATAGGCATCCACACCGGCGAAGTTGCCGCAGAACCACTTCAGGCCGGTGAAGGTCCTGAGGGCGGCGCGATCCGGCATGCCATACAGCACCTCGTACTGTCCGGCCAGCTCCGCAGGCACGTGGCCGTCGGGATAATAGTCCACGGCAAAGCCGCAGCGTGCCGCGGTGCTGTCGATCTGCGCATGGTGATGCGGCTCCAGAAAATCTCCGAGTACAGCAAGCTTTTTCATCGGTATACCTCCAGCAATTTTTCGGCGCAGCGCATACCGTCAGCAGCGGCGGAGAGGATGCCGCCGGCATAGCCGGCCCCCTCGCCGCAGGGGTACACGCCGCGAATATTGGACTCGTATCGGTCATCCCGCACCAGCCGTACCGGCGATGAGGAGCGGGTCTCGATGCCGGTAAGCAGGGCGTCGGGGTCGTCGTAGCCCCGCAGCTTCCGGCCAAGCTCCGGCAGAGCCAGGGCCAGCGTTTCGCTGATGAAGGCGGGCAGGCAGCGCCGCAGGTCGGTGTAGGTGACGCCGGGCAGGTAGCTGGGCTGCACGGTACCTGCACCGGTGGAGGGGCGGCCCGCCAGAAAGTCGCCCACCCGCTGGCAGGGGGCGCGGTAATCGCCGCCGCCCAAGGCGAAGGCGGCGTCCTCCAGCTGCCGCTGAAGCCGGATGCCGGCAAGAGGATGCCCATCGGGGAAATCGGCGGGTGTGACGTTTACCAGCAGGGCGCCGTTGATGTTCTCACGGTCACGGGCGTACTCGCTCATACCGTTTGTGACGACGCGCTGTTCCTCCGAGGCGGCGGCCACCACCTGCCCGCCCGGGCAGACGCAGAAGGAAAAGGCGCTGCGGCCGTTGGGCAGGTGGCAGGACAGCTTATAGGTGGCAGGCGGCAGAGCGGGATGGCCCGCCAGCTGCCGGTAGCGGGCGGCGTCCACCGCCGACTGGCGGTGCTCGATGCGGACGCCCATGGCGAAGGGCTTGGGCTCCATGGCGAGGCCGGATCCATACAGCGTCTCAAAGGTGTCCCGCGCGCTGTGGCCCAGAGCCAGAATCAGCCGCTGGGCGGGAACGGTGTAAAGGGAATCTCCTTGCCGACAGGTGATGGCAGTCAAGGCCCCGCCCTGTGCGGTGAAGCCCTCCAGCCGCGCACCGAAGCGGATGTCCGCACCGGCGTCCAGCAGCTGCTGGCGCAGGTTCCGCAGGGCAATATGGAGCTTGTCGGTGCCTACATGAGGCAGGGCGTCGGTGAGGATGCTCCCCGGTGCGCCGCAGGCCACCAACTGTTCCATGATGTAGCGGTGGCGGAGGTCGCGGGTGCCGGTGTTCAGCTTACCGTCGGAGAAAGCGCCTGCGCCGCCCTCGCCGAACTGGACGTTGCTCTCAGTGTCCAGCCGACCGGTGTGCCAGAAGCGCGCCACGTCCCGACTGCGCTGCTCCACGGGCTGCCCGCGCTCCAGCAGGATGGGGCGGGCGCCGCATTTTGCCAGCACCAGCGCGGCGAACAGGCCCGCGGGGCCTGCGCCCACCACGATGGGGCGCACCTCCGGCGGAGCCACAGGGGCGGGGAGGACGTACTGCTCCGGTACGTAGGCGGTGACGCGCTTATCGCGGCAGCGGCGGAGCAGGGCGGCCTCCTGCGGAGCGGAGACGGCCACGGTGTAGACGAAGGTCAGGCCCTCCCGTGCATCGATGGCGCGGCGCAGCACCGTCAGGTCCCGCAGGGACGACGGGTCTGTCCGCAGCAGACGGGCGCACTTGGCCGTCAGGTCCGATTCCGGCTGGTCCGGCAGCAGGCGCAGTTGGTCGATCCGCAGCAAATGTCTCACCTCGTTTTCAAAAAGTTAAAATTTCCAGCGGAAACTTAAAGCTTGAATTAAGGAAAGTGCTTATCCTATAAGATAGAAAAAGAAATTTCCCGGCGGCGGTATCATACCACGAATTTCCCGCTGCCACAAGCATCAAAAATCATATGGTCCGCCGAAAGAGGAGGTATTTTTTATGTACTACAACGATGACTTCAGAAGCAGCGACCAGTATCGCTACACCAATCGGGATCAACTGCCCCACGACGACTACGCGCCGGGCCCCGACCGCGCACCGGCGCCTGCGCCGGAGTCTCCCAAGAAGCGGGGATTCTTCCACCGCACTGCCGTGAAGGTGACGGCGCTGATCCTGGCCTGCGCCGTGGCAGGCGGACTGGCAGGCTGGGGCGGCGCGGCCATCGCCGGGAGCAGTACGTCCAGGACCGCCATCCAGCAGAGCTCGCGCCAGCCCGTGTCGGTGCAGGTGAAGAACGTGGACGGTCAGACCAAGATGGAGCCTGCCGAGGTGTACGCCTCCGTGGTGAACAGCGCCGTGTCCATCAACTGCTCTGCCACCAGCACCAACATCTTCGGCCAGCAGACCCAGACTGCCTCCTCCGGCAGCGGCTTCATCATCACCGAGGACGGTTATGTGGTCACCAACTACCATGTTGTCAGCGGCGCCAGCTCTGTGGAGGTGACGCTGTACAACGGCGACACTTATGATGCCACCGTCATCGGCGGCGACAGCGACTACGATGTGGCGGTGCTGAAGATCGAGGCCACCGGCCTGCAGCCCGTGACGCTGGGCGAGAGCGCGGATGTCAACGTGGGCGACACCGTGCTGGCTATCGGCAACCCTCTGGGCGAGCTGACGTTCTCCATGAGTCAGGGCATCGTGTCCAGCTGTGACCGCGCCATCAACGTGGACGGTACCCCCTTCAACATGATCCAGGTGGACTGCTCCATCAATCCCGGCAACTCCGGCGGCCCGCTGGTGAACCTGTACGGCGAGGTGGTGGGCATCGTGTCCGCCAAGTACTCCACTTACTCCAGCACCACGGTGGAGGGCCTGGGCTTCGCCATTCCCATCAGTGACGTGCGCAGCATCATCACCGACATCATGGAAAACGGCGCTGTGACGGATAAGGCCTACATGGCCATCACCGCCGGCACCATGAATGAGCAGATGGCGGCACAGTTCAATATCGACGTCACGGAGGGCGTGTTCGTCTACTCCGTGGTGGAGGGCGGCGCCGGTGACAAGGCCGGTCTGCGTCTGGGCGATGTCATCACCAAGATGGGCGACAAGACCCTGACCTCCCGTCAGGATCTGTCCGCGGCTATGAAGGGTTATCGCGCCGGTGACACCGTGACCCTCACCGTCTACCGCGGCGGGCAGTATATCGAGGTGGAGCTGACGTTTGACACGCAGCCCCAGACCACCGGCTCCGATGACAGCAGCCAGAGCAGCGACAACAGCTACGGCTACGGCAACGGCGGCAACAGCTACGGCGGCCAGATGCCCGACAACTGGCAGGAATTCTACAACTACTTCTTCGGTAACCGCGGTTGAGCGGCGCGGTGAAGGTAAGGGCTACGGAGAGCGGCACATCGTGCCGCTCTCCGCTTTTTTGCGCGTTCGAACCGCTTTTTTCGCGGCGGCAGGCGGCGCAGGAAATTTCTCTTGTACTCCGGCGGGAAGTAGTATATAATATAACGTATTAAATTGGGCTTATTATTTTTGCTGTCATCCGCCGCGGCAAGCGGGCAGGTCCCTGCACCGGCGGGACGGATGGCGGTATTCCGCAGAAAGGAAGTCAGCTATGATAAAAGTCCCCACTGAGCAGGGCGAGATCACCATCAGCGATGCGGTGTTCACCACCATCACCGGCGCGGCGGCCACCAACTGCTTCGGCGTCAAGGGCATGGCACAGCGCAGCATGACGGACGGTCTGGTCCATCTGCTTCGGCCGGAGGCCATGAGCAAGGGCGTCAAGGTCACGTACAACGATGACCATACCGTTTCCATCGAGCTGCACATCGTGGTGGAGAACGGCGTCAACATCGCCACTGTCTGCCGCTCCATTATGAGCGAGGTCAAATATGTGGTCAGTCTCAACACCGGCGTCACCGTGAAGGCGGTTAACGTCTGCGTGGATTCCGTCACTGTGTGACATCGCCGAGAAGGAGAATTAGGACATGACAGATAGGATCAGCGGCGGCGCCTTCAAGCAGATGGTCGCCTTCGGCGCCGCGTGCATCGCACAGCAGAAACAGACCATCAACGACCTCAACGTTTTTCCGGTGCCCGACGGCGACACCGGCACCAACATGTGCCTGACCATCCAGACGGCGGTGAACGAGCTGCGCAAGAATCAGCCCGCCACCGTGGAGGAGGCGGCCAAGATCACGGCATCCGGCCTGCTGCGGGGCGCCCGCGGCAACTCCGGCGTCATTTTGTCCCTGCTGTTCCGCGGCATGAGCAAGGCTTTGAAGGGCGTGGCGGAGGCGGACGGCGCACAGCTGGCCGCCGCCATGCAGGAGGGCGTGGCCACCGCCTACGGTGCGGTGATGAAGCCCGCAGAGGGCACGGTGCTCACCGTGTCCCGTCTGGCCGCTCAGCGCGCGCTGGAGGCGGCAGGCGAGCGGAACGACGCCGACTACGTGCTGGAGGAGGCCATCAAGACCGGTTATGCCACGCTGGCGGAGACCACGGAGATGAATCCGGTGCTGAAGAAGGCCGGCGTGGTGGATGCCGGCGGAAAAGGCTACCTCATTATTTTGGAGGGCATGCTCCGCGCCCTGCGGGGCGAGGAGATCCCCGAGGTGGAGGAGCAGGCCGAGGAGAAGGCGGACTTTGCCGCCATCGGCGATGAGGACATCACCTTCGCCTTCGACACCGTGTTCATTGTGCGCAAGACCACGAACCGCCCGCTGGACGGCCTGCGGGAATATCTGGGCGGCATCGGCGACAGTCTGGTCATCGGCGAGGATGACGAATCCTTCAAGGTCCACGTCCACACCGACACCCCGGGCGACGCCCTGAACGAGGCCCAGAAGTACGGCACGCTGGAGCTGGCCAAGATCGAGAACATGCGCACTCAGGCGGCGGATCTGGCGGCGGGACGCAAGGCTCAGTCCACCGATGATCTGGACGCCATCGAGGAGGAACTGGAGAAGAGCGCCTGCGCCGTGGCCGCACCGGAGAAGCGGTACGGCTTCCTGGCGGTGTGCGCCGGTGAGGGCCTGGCTGCGGTATTCCGCGACCTGGGCGTGGACCGCATCGTCTCCGGCGGCCAGACGATGAATCCCTCTACCGAAGCCATCCTGCGGGAGATCGATCAGACCCCCAGCGAGGTGGTGTTCGTTCTGCCCAACAACAAGAACATCATCATGGCAGCCCAGCAGTGCGTGGGCCTGTCGGAGAAGGAAGTCGTGGTAGTCCCTACGGCCACCGTGCCCCAGGGCATCTCCGCCATGATGAACGTGGACCCCGAGGAACCGGACGCCCAAGTGATCCTGCAGGCCATGACCGACGCTGCGGCCAACGTCACCACGGCACAGATCACCTACGCCGCCCGCAACTCCGATTTCGACGGGTTTGCCATCAACGAGGGCGACTATCTGGCCCTGTGCGATGGCAAGCTGATGGGTACCGACCGGAATCTGGACGTGCTGCTGGAGCGGCTGGCCCGCATGGCGTCAGACAAGGGCGCCGAGTTCATCACCATCTACGCCGGTGAGGGCGTGTCCGACGAGGACGCCGCCCGGGCTGCGGCCCTGTTCGAGACAGTGTGCCCTCAGGCGGAGGTCAGTGCCCTGCCCGGCGGGCAGCCGGTGTATTACTACATCGTGGCCATTGAATAGCGACAACAAAGCGTAATATTCGACGAGAATATTGCGGACGGTAGAGAAAAAGGACTCGTGAACGCCCTGTAAGGGTGGTCACGGGTCCTTTTGGTTTCGGTTACAGGTTCAGAACGGACAGGAGGGACTGGGTCTCCGACGCCTGCTGCCGCGGCGTGGCGCTGTTGCAGCGCAGCTCCCGCACGGAGCGCTTCAGGCCGCCGCAGAACACCAGCTTCCCCCAGCGGCGCACCTCCATCAGGGGGGTGAGCCAGCGGTGCTGCTCCAGCACAGGGTAGTGGTGCTTCAGGGTGTCGTAGGGCAGGAAGATGCGGGAGGCGGCGTACCGCAGCTTGCCGCCCTGCTTCTGCTGCTGCACCGTGATGCGGTTTTCCATGCTGCCGTACAGGCCGCCGCGGAGGATGTAGGAGGTCATCTGGTCGGTGACGGCGGTGGGGGCCGCGCCGCCGAACCACACCTCCGACAGGAGCTCGGCCTGCTGGGCAAAGGCGGACAGGCCGCCCTCCGCCAAAAGGCGGTCGCGGCTCCGGCGGTCGAAGGGGATGCGGTGGGTCAGCACCCAGACATCCAGCAGCGGGCGGATGCCGCAGCCGCCGGTGGAGACGAAGTGCTTGGCCATGTGGGCCATGTGGTAGAAGTAGAACAGATCGTCCGGCATGTCGTACCGGAGGGTGCTGTCCCCGTGGGGCACGGCGGTATCCCAGACGCGGCGCAGCACTGCGGCGGCGTCGTTCACCATGCCGTCCTCAATGAGGTCGTAGTGCAGCTCTATGTGGGAGCCGGCGGGGGCAGTGAGGGCCACATCGTGGGTGCTTTTCTCGCCGGCGGTGAAGCCATTCTCGCAGAGAAGGGCCACGGCGCGGTCCAGATCGGCGGAGTGTACCAGCACGTCGATGTCGCAGCTGGTACGCATCCACGGCTGGGGGTAGTACTGCCGCAGCACCGAGCCCTTCAGGGGCAGGAACGGTATCTGCCCGTGGGTGAGCAGGGCATCCAGCTGGGCCAGGTCGCTGCCCTGCGTCTCGCAGCGGTAGACGGCCAGCAGCACCTGCTTTTCAAAAGCGGCCCGCAGGGGACCGTCCGGCAGCAGACCGCGGTGCAGCAGGGCGCTGTCGGTGAGGTGGGCCAGATCGTAGGTTTTAGACAGGGCGTACAGGTGTGCCGCCTCATCCGCCGTCAGGGCGGGGAGGGGCGGCTCTCCGCCGCAGACCTGACCGGTCAGCAGGGACATCATCACGCCGGTGATCCGGTCCATAGGGGCACCTCCTTTGGGGTCAGTCACGGAAATACAGATCGCGGGTGTAGACCTTGTCCGGCACGTCGCGGATATCGTCGCTGTACCGGTTGGCCACGATCACGTCGCTGACGCGCTTGAACTCGTCCAGATCGCGGATGACGCGGCTGTTGAAGAACCGGTCCTCGCGGAGGGCGGGCTCGTAGACCACCACCTCCACACCCTTGGCCTTGATGCGCTTCATGACGCCCTGAATGGAGGACTGGCGGAAGTTGTCGCTGCCGGCCTTCATGGTCAGGCGGTAGATGCCCACGATCCGGGGGTGTCTGGCCAGGATCTGCTCCGCGATGAAGTCCTTGCGGGTGCTGTTGGCCGCCACGATGGCGGAGATGATGTTCTGGGGCACATCACGGTAGTTGGCCAGCAGCTGCTTGGTGTCCTTGGGCAGGCAGTAGCCGCCGTAGCCGAAGGAGGGGTTGTTGTACTGGTCGCCGATGCGGGGGTCCAGGCAGACGCCCTCGATGATGGCCCTGGTGTCAAGGCCGCGGACCTGGGCGTAGGTGTCCAGCTCGTTGAAGTAGCTGACGCGGAGGGCCAGATAAGTGTTGGCGAACAGCTTGACAGCCTCCGCCTCCGTGGGGGCCATGAAGCGGACGGGGATGTCCTTCTTGACGGCACCCTCCCGCAGCAGGGCGGCGAAGTCCTCTGCGGTCTGCCGCAGCTGGGAGTCGTTCTGGGAGACGCCCACCACGATGCGGCTGGGGTAGAGGTTGTCGTACAGTGCGCGGCCCTCCCGCAGGAACTCGGGGCTGAACAGGAGACGGCGGCAGCCGTGCTTGATCCGGGCGCTTTCGGTGAAGCCCACGGGCACGGTGGAGCGGATCACCACGGCGGCATGGGGGTTCACGGCCATGACCTGGCGGATGACGCTCTCCACCGACGAGGTGTCGAAATAGTTCTGGTCGGGGTCGTAGTTGGTGGGGGTGGAGATCAGCACCAGATCCGCATTACGGTAGGCGCTGTCGCCGTCGGTGGTGGCGGTCAGGTCCAGCGGACGGGTGGACAGGTACTCCTGTATCTCGGAGTCGGCGATAGGGGAGATGCGGCGGTTGATAAGGTCCGCCTTCTCGGGGACGATGTCCACGGCTGTGACCGTGTTGTGCTGGGCCAGCAGGACGGCCATGGACAGACCGACATAGCCGGTCCCGGCGATGGCGATACGCATAGGGGACCTCCTTATGAGCGGGGGCGCAGAAATGGATGAAGTATGTGCAGGCTTCCGCGCCGCAGGGGCGGGATACCCGGCAAATGCGGGGAGAAACCCGCGATTTTCAACGTTTTTACTGTACCATAAACGGGAGGGAAAGGCAAGGAAAAAGGCTGCTTCTTATCGGCGGCTTATTCAGCACAACGGCAATACAGCGCGGAGAAACGACAACAAATCGTATAAAACGGCAAAAAGAACACCCTGTGTATTCACACAGGGCGTTCTTTGTGGCGCGGCGGCGGTACAGGGGACACGCTTTACAGTGCTGCGTGGGTCAGGCCAGAGTCTCCATCTCCTGGTTGACGCGCTCCTCGCAGCTGCGCATGGCCAGAATGGTCTTTTCCATCAGCTCCTCGATGGGCCAGCCCAGGCGCTCGGCGCCGGTGTTGATGACATCACGGGAGCAGCCGGCGGCGAACTTCTTGTCCTTGTACTTTTTCTTCAGGCTGCTGACCTCCATGTCCATGACGCTCTTGCTGGGACGCATGCGGGCGGCGGCGCCGATGAGGCCCGTCAGTTCGTCGGCAGCGAACAGCACCTTCTCCATCTCATGGGTGGGCTCCACATCGCAGCACAGGCCGTAGCCGTGGGAGCAGACGGCGTGGATGAACTCATCGGAACAGCCGGCCTTCTTCAGCAGCTCAGGCGCCTTGACGCAGTGCTGCTCCGGCCACATCTCAAAGTCGATGTCGTGGAGCAGGCCCACCGTGGCCCAGAAGTCCGCGTCCTCGCCGCAGCCCAGCTCGTTGGCATACCAGCGCATGACACCCTCCACCGTCAGACCGTGCAGAATGTGGAACGGTTCCTTATTATACTCTTTCAGGGCGGCCAGCGCCGCTTCGCGGGAGATGCACTCTTTCATCTTCCGGACCTCCTTTGTGGCGTTGAATTGCCCCCTATTTTAGCAGGTTATTCCCTGTTGTCAAGCTGTTTTCCAGCAGGTGCAGCAGGGAGGCGGCGTGGCCGTACTCCGCCTGACTGAAGCGGCGGAAAATGTCCCGCAGACACACGTCCTCCGTGTCCTCTGCCGCCTGGGCGTAGGCCCAGCCGCCGCAGGTCTCCTCGCGGTACAGCTCCCGCAGCAGCCGGCACCAGGACGAGCGGGGCTCCTCTCCCACGGGGGTGGGGGGCCGGTAGTACCGGCCGGTCAGCAGATAGTGGGCGGCCAGCAGTGTGCGGGCATGGGCCAACTCCTCATCCGACAGGCGCAGCAGCGTCCGGCGGGCCGAAGGCGGAGCGCAGCGGACCTGACGGCGGTAGGCGCGGGCCATGGACAGCTCCTCATCGATAAACCGCCGCAGGCGATGGGTGCTGTCCTCCGGCGGCGGGGCGGCGATGCCGCAGCTGCCGGTATCCGCGGCGGGCGCTTCCAGCGGCGGCAGCGACTGTGCCACCCGCTGCCAGACCTCGCGGGTCAGCTTTTGGTCATAGGCGATGTTCAGTTCCTGCTCCATGTTTGAACGCCTCCTTCTCACGGCATACTATGCGCAGAGGGGCGGCGGTGCGCCTGCGGCGCCTGGTTGCGGCAAAATACGCAGGAAAAGATTGCTTTTTGCGGGGGAATCTGTTACACTGACAGGGTTGTAAAGTCACAACGCTTTTTCTTTTGACTGTTGCAGATGCCATAAAGCGGCGCGGAAAGCTCTGGTATACTGCTGTCAGATATTACCTCAAAGAGGGGAGAGGCATTCATGCTGGAACTGCAGAATATCTGTTATCGCGTATCTACTCCCGATGGGGAGCAGGACATTCTCAAAAACGTCTCCATCACCATTCCCGACCACAAGCTGGTGGTGTTTACCGGCCCCAACGGCGGCGGCAAGACCACGCTGGCCAAGGTTATCATGGGGCTGGTGCAGCCCACGTCCGGCCGCGTACTGTATAACGGCGAGGACGTGACGGACATGTCCATCACGGAGCGGGCCCGCCGCGGTATCAGCTACGGCTTTCAGCAGCCGCCGCGGTTCAAGGGCATCACGGTCCACGACCTGCTGCTTCTGGCGGCGGGGCAGGAGAAGCTCAGCAAGGACAAGTGCTGCGCGTACCTGACCAAGGTGGGCCTGTGCGCCAACGACTATCTGGACCGCGAGGTGGACGTGTCCCTGTCCGGCGGTGAGGTCAAGCGCATCGAGATCGCCACCATTCTGGCGCGGCAGAGCGACCTGATGATCTTCGACGAGCCGGAGGCGGGCATCGACCTGTGGAGCTTCGCGCGGCTCACCGAGACCTTTGAGCAGATCCATCAGGAGGGTCACGCCACCATGATCATCATCTCCCATCAGGAGCGCATCATCCGTCTGGCGGACGAGATCGTGGTCATCGCCAACGGACAGATCGCCCACCGCGGCAGCACCCAGGAGATATTCCCGCTGATCCTGGCGAATACGCTGGGCGGCTGTCCCGTGCTGGATAGAAAGGAGGGCGTACAATGATCACCGATATTGATGCCAAGCTGCTGGAAAAAATCGCGGACCTGACGGGCAAGCCCGTGGGCGCCTTCAACATCCGGAAGGACAGCGGCTGCGAGGCCCGCCAGTCCACCGAGCATATTGAGATCACGCCCCGCGCCGACGGGAAGCAGGGCATCGACATCCGCATCAAGGCGGGCACCAAGGGGGAGAAGTGTTACATCCCCGTCATCATCAGCAAGACCGGCCTGAGCGAGCTGGTCTACAACGACTTCTACGTGGGCGACGACTGCGACGTGGAGATCGTGGCAGGCTGCGGCATCCACAACTCCGGCTGCGACGAGAGCCGCCACGACGGCGTGCATACCTTCCACATCGGCAAAAACGCCCGGGTGCGGTACAGCGAGAAGCACTACGGCGAGAACGACCCCGGTCAGACCGGCGGCAACGTGATGAACCCCAAGACCGTGGTGTATCTGGGAGAGAACTCCACCATGCAGATGGACACCATCCAGATCCGCGGCATTGACTCCACCAAGCGGGAGACGGACTTCTTCTGCGAGGCCGGCAGCGAGGTGGTGGTGACGGAGCGCCTGCTGACCCATGGCAGCCAGCAGGCCGAGAGCGACATGAACATCCAGCTCAACGGCTGCGATGCCAAGGGCCGCGTCATCTCCCGCTCCGTGGCGCAGGACCAGTCCCATCAGGTATTCCGCCCCGTCATGGTGGGCAACGCCCAGTGCTTCGGTCATGTCCAGTGCGACAGCATCATCATGGGCCGGGCCAAGATCGAGTCCGTACCGGCCATCACCGCCAACTGTCCCGATGCGCAGCTCATCCACGAGGCGGCCATCGGCAAGATCGCCGGCGACCAGCTGCTGAAGCTGGAGACGCTGGGCTTGACGGAGGAGGAGGCCGAGGACACCATTCTCAGGGGCTTCCTGGCGTAAGCACACGCGAAATACCGGAAAAAGACCGCCTCGGGCGGTCTTTTTTTTCACCGCGCTTGCATGCGCCGCGGAAAGATGGTATGATATATAGTCGAAAAATATAAGGGAGGTTATCCTCTATGAAATTAGGTATCGATATAAATTGACCTTTTTATGCATCTTTATGTATCTCTATAAATCTCCACAAATCGTTGTAATATAAGGGCTTCCACATTTTTCAGAAGAATGTAAATTGATGTAAAACGCCATATCTCAATGTCAAAATGGTGCGGATATGGTGCGAAGAAAAACGAGAAAACCCAACGCGGCAGCAAAATAAGGATGTGCATGATTGGAAAGGTTCCTTTCTTAATTGTGCGCATCTTTTTTGGCAAACACAATCTCTTCGCTTTTCGGAATTAAGTTGTTTACAAAAAGCGAGGTAATAAATATGCGCGAATATACACTTGAGATCAAACAGATCGTAGATTATCCACGATGCCGAATCTATCGGCAGTTCGTACAAGCCTTGATAGCAGACCGGAGCATTCGCGTGAGCGGAGGCTCCGGTCTTTTTTATTTTGTCGTGCTATGCGCCTATGCCAACTTCCGCACCTCATACAAGCGCATTGATGGCATTAGTTACACCATCTACCCCGGCGAATGGATCATGTCTGTGGAGGAATTGTCCCGGTATTTCCGCACACGCTTCCGCCGCCAGACCTTGGCCGCTTTGGAGGGACTGCAAAAGAAAGGGCTTATCAGTTTTCTTGTTCTCGGACATGGTAAGCTGGTCAAATTCAAGATTCGCGGCTGGCGGCGTCACAACACGATTCTCGACTACAATGCGCCCTGTCAGAAGGATACCGGCTTTTTCTTCTTCCCTGTATCCACTGCCACAGAGCTGGTCAGTGCCGGTCACTGCTCGGAGATGGACGCCGTATTGGATCTATGGCTGAACACGGTCTATAACGATCCGCAAGTCCTCGGTTCAGACGTCGGGCCGGTGGTCTATCTCCGCAACGGTACAGGCTGCCCGCTGGTCAGCTACGCGGAACTGGCATCCCGTTGGGGCATCTCTAAGGCAACTGCCGGCCGATATCTCAAGCGCATGGCTGAACGGGGCTATCTGCAACTGGCAGCATTCCCCGGCACACATGGCACCACGATCTATCTCCAGAACTATCTCTCCACCATGTTCCAAATTTCTGACATCGTGGTGGACAAGGAAGAGATCGCCATGAGTCTTGGCATCAAGCTGGAGCTTCAGGAGGAAACCGCCCTGACCACGACGGTAACAAGCGGTTCAAATGAGACCGGTAGCGTTTCAGAAATGAACCGCCATCGAATCGAGCGTAAGATGCGGGAAATCCTTGTGGCACAAGGACTGCCGTGCGCTTCATGCCCCAAATCCAAATATATGTTATTACCATTATCCGACGACTGCGAGGTTACGATAGAAGGGGTGCCTCCGCTGCGCCGGTGGCTTCAACTGGTGGTCACCTGCGGCGACGCTCAGGAAGTCTATCACTTTGAACTCAGATTGCACCCGACAGGGATGCGCGGCGATAAGGAGGTCGAACGATGAAAAAGACTGCACAAGAACCCAAAGTGACCGAGAATCCTCTGTACCATGATACGTGGATGCTGTTGCGCAAGTACCGGGACGTGGTGTGGAGCCTGGAGCTGTCCGTGCAGCAGGTACGTCGGCAGTTCCAGATCGAGTATGGCAGCAGCATAGAGGAATTTCTGGAATCCCTCTATGTGGCCGGCATCACCTTCGAGGGCTCGGCGATTGAGGATCATGCCCGCTGCATCGAGCGCAGCTACAAGATGCTGAAGCTGCTGGATACCTCCGTGGAGCTGCTGCGGACAAAGCACAAATACGGTGAGAGCTATTACTGGCTCCTGTACTACACCTACCTGTCGCCGCAGCAGTTGGCGAACACGCAGGAGATCATCGACAAGCTGGAGCCGCACATTCGGGACATCAGCTACCGCACCTACTTCCGCAAGCGCCAGATGGCCATTGACGCTCTGAGCTCGGTGCTGTGGGGATATTCGTCGAAGGAGAGCCTGGCACTGCTGGAGAAGTTTGTACCGGAGGGGTGAGGATGTGATTGAGGTAAAATGAGCCTGCTTTCGAACACAGAAAGCAGGCTCATTCTCATAAATACACAAGCTTTTTGCTTGCTGGTTCCAAATATGCCCTGCAAGGAAAGGACTCTCTTGAATGATGCTTCGATCCACGCCGATACGCGGAGGAGATTACCGGCGACAAGGCATCTCCCAATGCTACGGATGATTCCAAGGAGGAAAAAACTCATCGCAGGAATAAGCGGAGACTTGACGGTGTCACTTTATTGTCTGCAAAGATTCTGCGTGGCTAAATGGGAACTTTTTGTCAAATAATCTGCGTATATTACCGCCGAAGAGTTCAAAACCAATTGCAATTTCACACAATATCAGATATACTCAAAGAAAGTATATGGGCTATTCTGGGGAAAGGGCGGCATATGTGTAAAAAGAACAAAAAGACAGAAGCTATAAGCGCAAACAAGTCACTAGTATTCATGAACACGCCAATCACGACAACGAGTGAGGACGTGATTGGCTTCTCTACATACGTTGAGAAGCTGGATGCTGCTATTTCAAATGGTGGTCAAATGGTTGCGTTAACATCCCCGTTTGGCGCAGGAAAAACAAGCATAGTTGAACTTCTACAGGAGAGATACCTTAATGACCCGCAAAAGCGTGTCATTAAGGTATCTATGTGGTCGAACCTTTTTCCAACAGGGGGCAACGGGAAGGCAGGCAGCGAAGAAGGCCAAAAGACGCACATACATAGTGGCGATACGACCGAACTCCATAAAGGACTTGTCTATCAGCTTATTAGCCAAATCAGCTGGAGAAAAGGCAATTATGTGAGTCGGCGTCTGAGCCAAAACTTCGGATTGTTGAAAGTTCAGACGGATAAACTTCCCTACTGGATAAGCATCTTAATGGCGCTCGTGCTGTTTTCCTTGGGGTACATCTTTCCAAAGAAGCTTGAGGTTTCCATTCCATTTTTCGGAGAAGCAGCAGCTATCATCGAGTGGTGTATGCTACTGATAGCAGCAATACTCGTAGCAATTGTAATTACACGAGCAGAAATCGTATTTTCCTCAAATAAGTCGGAAGGAGATCGCAAGATCGATGCCAATGAGATTATGCAATTCTATCGCTCGGATGTTCTTCGTTACAAAAGCGGCAAAGCGGTTTTGCAAAAAGTGCCTATATTAAAAAGGAGAAGTCGACACTATATTGTGGTGATTGAGGATTTGGACAGAACAGATGATAATGACGCCGTTGTTAATTTTCTGAAGGAACTACGAAAGTACTATGTCCCCGACAGTGTAGCTGGGCAGCAATGCAGATACCGGAACAAAGTTACTTTTCTCATCAATGTAAAACCAGAAACCCTTCTCTGTTCAAAAGAAAATGCGGGAGAAGAATATGGGCATCTTTACGAAAAACTGTTTGACTATGTACTCAATTTGCAAACTATAAATATTGATGACTATAAAACCATTCTAAATGAACTTCTTAAGCAAAAAGAAGCCGACATCAAGAAAGTTGGTATTGAATGGGAAGGAGAGGTGCTGAATATCCCAGGCATTCAGTGGATTATTCGCGGAACAAGATTGGGGCTTCGAGAGATAAAAGATAGACTCAATATAGCTTTTTCGCTTTTTGAATCTTTACATGAAAGGTTCAGCGGAAATGCTGGTGGGGATATAGAGTTTGAAAAGTGCGCCATAGTTGCTTATATAACCACGGAATTTGAAGAGGATTTTTATGCAACAGACGGGAAGGCTTTTCAAAAACTTGTGAATCTCTATCTAAAAAATGGATTTAAAGACGAAGAAATAGCCAAAATTTTGCCGGGCATCAGCGAAGGTTATAGGAGTGAAATACAGCAGCTGGTAAAATCTAAAAAGATTGACAATAATTATCGGATGTATTTTTACAACTATCCCCAAAATAGCAAAGTTCTCAATGTGGACGAGCGTACAGTTCAACGAGCGATACTATACGGTGAAGAAATAGTAGGATTGGAGGAATCAATTAACAAAGTTATAGAGAGCCACTCCAAGATTATTGAGAGTACTTTCGAGGAGCGCAAGCGATTGGAACTGCCGTTGCCAGATGTAGTTTTTTCGTTTGAGCAACTCTACATAGAAGCGTTAAAACATGCTTTTTCGGAAATCGTTAAGTGGATGAGTGAACTCGACTATTCATCTGATGCAACTGAAAAAACAATTATGCAAATTAAAAAGATTCTCCGTTTTGACTCTGACAGGAAATTTTATACTACAGCGCATGCAGCTGATTTTGTCAGAGTATGGGAGGAAAAATTTTCAGAAACTGCCCTGCTTCAGTTGAGAGAGGAATTATGCAGGGAGTTCTCAGATGAAATACAGCGATATTGCCCATTGTTTTTTGGCGTGCATAAGATGGCTTCAAAAGAAGAACTGGATAATGTTACCACATTTGATGCACTGAAGATAGTCAATACCGCCAGCAAGGATTTCAACACTGATATGGCTTATTATATGACCGTGCGCTTTGTGCGAGAAGCAAGTGTAGATGCAATACAGGCCGACATGCGGAAATTCCTGACAGCAGCGCGGGAAATGCTGCAGGATACCTCGGTTTTAGTAGACATGCTGTTCTATCAGGAAAAAATAATGAGGATCACCCCTGATTTTGAGAACTTGGTATTTACAGCAATAAGCAATGGTAAGGGTGATATATGTGAGTCCCTTTTTGAGCAGTATCAGCTTCTTGTTAATATGGTGGCAGAGAAAAGCGAGGAGGGATTATCTGAACAGACAACGGATTATATTTCGGCACTTGGCAGATTTGAAGGATATACGCCTGCAGTAACAAAGGAGATGGAGATATATGGGCATTGGGTAGATGTTACTTTGCAAAGGCTATCTCGTGAGGAGCCTATCCCATTTGACTGCGATAATATTGTGACCGCGTTACAGGAAGAGCAGGCTTGGTTGATAGAAAATAATGATTATCTTATGGCCATCCGTGAGCTTGTTTTGAAGGAGAAGCCAGAGACCTGGAGGCGGTATAAGTTTCTGTTTGGCGAAGAGTGTCCTGTTATGACAGAAACTGAACTGCAGCGATTGTTCTATGCACCTATTGAGGATGTGATAAGTTTGATCCCGCCTTCCTTGGTTACAGAGAACGAAGTTGAAATGCTGTCAAGGTATTTTAACAGGACAAAACAAGGAACCACCGAGTCGCACAAAATATTGCTATTTATTGCAAAACTTGCTCCTGAGGTGGCAAGTAAGCTTTTCTATTCATTGGATTTTGACATGGTGCGCTATAGATATATGTCTGCGCAGAGAAAAAACAGCGTTAAAGGTGCTTTTGAAGCGATATTAAATCTTAATGCTACCACTGAAAAAATTCGATTCATGACGGCAACGCGGATTATGGATTCTGAATGGGAAGGGCAGATGCTAAAGAATGGTGAATTGAAAGAGGACGAAGACTTGCAGCAGGCATATGTTGATGCCGTTAATAGTAGTGATTTGAGCAAAACAATAACAAAAACTACTGTACAGTTGCTATGCTCTTTCGATACCATTTATACTGTGCCAGAGCAGGTTTACAAGAGATATTTCGATCTCAAACAGTATGAGCGGTATGTATCTTGTAAAACCCGTGCGCTGAGGAGGTTTGAGCCAGAGGATGGTGAACACGGGAAAATCCTATGGCCGGTCTATTTGAGAATGTTCCAGCAACCCGGCTATAAGAATACATCGGAATACATGGCAGAAAACACAGCCTTTATCGAACGGTTGATGTCAGAAAGGATGTATGAAGGAACTTGCCAAGAGAAACTGGCCCTTTTTGCCAAGGTGCTGCAGAGCGAAGCCTGCATAGAGTTTATACTAGGACTCGACACGGAAACTGCATTAGCATATCTGACGACAATTAAAGGGTTTAAAGACAAGCCAGCCGCAACTGCGTTTGTGGTCGGTGTCGAAGCAAATGTTGACTTGCTGCGTTCTGATGAGCTCTATTCGAACACCCATGAGAAATTATTGGACGGATATCTGAAAGCAAAGTATACAAGGGCAAGAACTAAAAAAGGCTTTGAAAAGGTGAGCTAATTTGGTTTTCAAAAGGATTTGTGGTATATCATATTGCTTGAGTATAATGGTGCATAATAGCAACGATTATACGACGCTTTTACTCACCTGAAAGGATAACACGATCAGAACCTACGTGGAGTAGCAAAAGGCACTCTCCCGCCACAACATTGGCACGGTTTTGCGATTTCGGCGTAAATCCAAGTGTGCTATACTGTGTATGCTCAAAACTATGCCAAGGCGATACGAGTAACACCATCCTACGGGGTGGTGTTATTTTGTTTCCGGTAATTTGGGCAGCCCAAGAGGGGCGGCTTTTAAGGAGCTGTCCCTCCACATCTTTTCTATCACAGGAGGTATCACGAGTGAAAAAACATGACCTGACCAAGACACATCTCCACAGGGCAAGCCCCGGCATGGCACTATATGCGGCCTTCGCGGGCGTGACCATGACCGCCATGCTTTGCCAGCCTGTCTTTGCCGCCACCGTCTGGGAGAAGGCCAATGAGATCATGAAGGACGTCTATAACCAGATTCTTCTTATCTCCACCATTGCCGCCATTGTCACCGCGTCGGTGGCACTGCTGATGATGAACTTCTCCCGCAGCGGCCGCACTGTGGACGAGAGCCGCGCATGGCTCAAGCGTATCATCATCACATGGGCGATCCTTAACGGCCTGGGCTTCATCATGTCCTATGTGACGCCCTTCTTCGCAGATGGCAGATGGAACGGATAACGCCAAGCTGCCCGGCTGAGAAAGGAGAGGTGCTATGGGCATATTAGATGGCATTGTAGAATGGATCGCGGAACAGGTCATGTACGGTCTTGACCTTATCAACACCTCTGTACTGGGGGCTCTGGGCTGCGACATGACCACCTTCCTGCGCTTTTTCCCCGCCGCGGAGACGATGTACAACATCTTCGTGGCACTGGCTATCGGCATGATCTTGCTGAACCTTATCTGGCAGCTATTCAAGAACTACGGCCTTATAGCAGGCGTAGAGGCAGAAGACCCGGTAAAGCTGACGATCCGCTCTGTGCTGTTTATCCTGCTGGCCTATTTCGCAGATGAAATCGTGGAGCTGATACTGAAAATCGGCGGTACACCCTACGCATGGATCATGTCGTCTGAGCTGCCCACACTGAACTTTGCCGACTTCAATTCGGTCATACTTACCATCCTTGGGGTCTGCGCCAACGGCGCGGTGGCTCTAATCGCCCTGATCCTCGTCCTCATATTGGCGTGGAACTATATCAAGCTGCTATTTGAGGCGGCGGAGCGTTATGTGCTCCTGGGCGTTCTGGTATTCACGGCACCGGTGGCTTTTGCTACGGGCGCGGCGCAGGCCACCTCCAACATCTTCAAGGCGTGGTGCCGGATGTTCGGCGGCCAGATATTTCTGCTGCTGATGAACGCATGGTGCCTGCGCCTGTTCATCACCATGGTGGGAACCTTCCTGGCAAACCCCTTATCCCTATAGGAGACGATCATGAATCAAAAAACGAAATACATCACAGGGATCGTGTTGTCCGTACTGGTTATATGTGCGCTCACGATCCCGGCCTTTGCTCTGACGGAATCAGATGTGCAGTCTCAGGTCTCAGCTTCCGGTAAAGAAGGCGTGGCCGGAAACCTGTTCGTCTGGTTTCTGTGCGCAGTGGCATTTTTGAAGATCTCACAGAAAATCGACAGCTTCATGCAGGGTCTTGGCATCAATGTGGGTCATACAGGCGGCTCTATGCTGGCAGAAGCGATGCTGGCCGCGCGGAGCATCGCTGCCGCCCGTGGCGTCGCCGGACGCGGTCGAGGCGGTAATGCAGGGCGAGCCGGAAGCACCGGTGGCAGCAGCGGTGACAGCAATACCTTCCTGCAAGGTGGTCTGGCCGGTGTTGCCAATCGCAGCTTCTATAACGGCGCATACCGAAACGCCACCGGCACAGGCAGCGGCGGCGTTGGCGGCATGGCGTTCCGTGCCTCTGTGACCAAGGGCGGCGATATTGCCAATAACGTTATCAGCCGTATTGCCACCGGCGGTGCGGGATCTGGGGATGTCATGTCCGGCAATATGGCGGCGGACGCTCTCAAGTCCTATATGGGCTATACGGCTCTTGGTGAAGGCGCGGCGGATATTCCGACCTTCTCCAATGTGGAGATCGGCGGTGGGCATATCACCGGCACGGAGACCTCTGAGGAAGAACCTGACGGTCGTGCCTTTGCCATGTATAGCACTGAACAGTATATGGAGCCAAAACGGGAATACACCACCGTAACCACTGTGGATGGCGCAAAATGGTATAGGCAGTACGCACAGGACGTAGTGGAGAAAAAGCCTTATCAGAATCCGGATGGCGGCATTTCCTATCGTGAGAGCCTGATCCAGCGCCTGCCTGACCCGCCTCGCAGAAAGGACAAGACCTGATATGACCCAGCAAGAACGCAGCGGTCTGAACGAAGCCGCTGAGATCAGCGCACACGCTGGCGGTGCTGTGCGCGGCGCCATCAAGACAGGAAAAGCGGTAAGCGGCGCGGTAAAAGGCGCTGCTGCCGCAGGCCCTTACGGTGCGGCGGCAGCGGCACTCTGGACACATCGCAAGGCGGTTGCTGCCATCATTGCCGGGTTGCTGGTGCTTCCCGTCCTGTTCATCATGCTGCTGCCTTCCCTGATCTTCGGCGGGTTGACCAAGGCAGGGGTTGAAGGAAGTCCAGACACACCGATCCTCAACGACAACGCCGCCGTTGTGGAGAACATCAATCAGATCTCGCAGGCGATCAGCGACTTGCTGGAGGAAGGGCAGGAGGATGTTCGCGCCCGGATTGACGCGGATTTTACCGCTTCCGGCGCTGACCAGAAGGAGATCATCAATCCATACGAAAGCTCCCCGGCCTACAATGCCAACCGCTTCATTGCCATGTACTGTGCCGCCAAAAATCAGGACTACGCATCTATCTCCCTCAGGGATATGGAGAACGTAATCCGTAAGGACAAGGACGCCCTCTATACCTTCACGAGCACAGAGGAGTCTCGCACGACTACGGTAACGGAAACGAATACAGATCCCAAAACCGGTAAGGTCACGGTGACGGAAACGGAAGTAACAGAGATATGGAAGATATATACCATCGTCTACAACGGAGAAGCCTATTTTGAGGATAAGATATTCGCTCTGTCGGATGAACAAAAGGGACTGGCGGAAAACTACGCCCAGAACCTGAGCGTATTCCTGGGCGATGGTATGATGCAGGGCTTGCTGCCCGCCGAGTCCGCCGGCCTTGTATCTCTGGGCGACATTCGTTTCTCGGATGGCGCGACGCAGGTGGTCTACTATAATCAGTTGGACAAGCGGTACGCGCACAAGCCCTACGGCACCGACGACATCGGCACCTACGGCTGCGGGCCTACCTGTATGGCAATGGTGGTATCTTCTTTGACCAGCGAGACGGTCGATCCCGTTGAGATGGCACGTTGGGCCTATGAAAATGGTTACTGGTGCAGTAGAAGCGGTTCCTACCATTCGCTGATCCCCAGTGCTGCCAAAGCGTGGGGGCTTCCGGTACAGGGCTGCGGGAAAACAGAAGGGCAGCGCATTGTGGATGCGCTCTCTCAAGGCAAGCTGGTGGTGGCAATCATGCTGAAAGGTCATTTCACCAGCTCAGGACACTTC
This sequence comes from uncultured Eubacteriales bacterium, assembly GCA_900545585.1. GTDB lineage: Bacteria > Bacillota > Clostridia > Oscillospirales > Oscillospiraceae > Vescimonas. Next base: position 36,332 of record UQZR01000004.1, on the reverse strand, counting down.
ATCGTGCTGCGCGGTGTGGAGAACGGAAAGATACTGGTGGCCGACCCTGCCAACTATACCCGAAGCCAACAGGCATGGGATCTGTCTATCATCCTGAATGAAGCCAGCGGCCGTGCCGGTGCCGGTGGGCCGTTCTGGATCATAGGGTAGGAAGGAGAACTAAATGTGAGTAAACCAAATGAATATGACACCTATATCATCCCGCCCAATTTTATTGAGGGCGGGACTTTTTTCGGCGGACTGCTGAAGCTCCGCAATACAGCCGAGGCACTGGTTATCGTTCTGGCTATCGGCATACCGGTGTTCTCGGTGTCCGCACTGACGCTGACTGCCAAGATCATCATTTTGTGTCTGACCGCACTGCCTCTTGGCATCATCGCACTGGTTGGCATCAACGGCGAAAGCCTCTCGTCATTTATCTTTCTTGTTCTGAAATATCTCTGCAACCGCCGTGTTATTACACGCAATGAAGAGGGACAGGACAAGCGGAAAAAACGTAGGAAGCGAAAAGCTAAGAGCGGTGACGGCGCGCCCAAGTACATCAATCCAGTGGCAGAATACCTGCCTGTGGAGAAGATCGAAAACGGCATCATCTACACACGGGATCACCGTTACCTGAAGATTGTCGAAGTTATACCTATCAACTTCCTGCTGCGCAGTGCCAGAGAGCAGCGAAACATCATCTATTCGTTTATCTCGTTTCTGAAAATCAGCCCGGTCAAAATGCAGATCAAGGTCATTGCCAAGCGTGCCGACCTGAACCGGCACAGAGAGATCGTGCAGCGGGAGATGGCGCAGGAAACCGATGAAAACTGTCGCCTGCTGCAGCAGGACTACCTGACGCTCATTGACCGGATCGGTGCACGGGAAGCCACCTCGCGCCGGTTCTTCATGGTGTTTGAATATGAGGCATGGGCAGGCCGGAAAAGGGATAACGAGGAAGCGGAGGCCATTGCCTCCCTGCAAACGGCAGCCCGCACCGCAGTCAATTATCTCAAGCAATGCGGCAATGAGGTGCTGATCCCGGAAAACGATGATGAATTTACGGTCGATACCCTCTACCATTTGCTGTGCCGCAACACCACCACGTCGCTGCCGGATCGAGTTCGCCGGATCGTTGCCCAGTATCAGGAGAAGGAACTGGAATCTGAGATCGACGCCATTCCCTGTACGGAGTTCTTCGCCCCTGACAGCATCGACTTCACCAACGGGCGGCATATCTGTATTGACGGACTCTACTACGCCTATCTGCTGGTACCCTCTACCGGCTATAAGGCGCAGGTACCGGCCGGCTGGCTGTCTCTCATTGTCAACGCCGGGGATGGCATTGACCTGGATATGTTCATTAGCCGCCAGCCGAAAGCCCGCATGGTGCAGCGGCTGGGACAGCAGCTTCGTATCAATCGCAGTAAGATCAAGGACGCCAGCGATACCAACACGGACTTTGATGATCTGGACGGTGCTATCCGAAGCGGCTACTTCCTGAAGGAAGGGCTGGGCAACAACGAGGACTTTTATTACCTGAATCTGCTGATCGCAGTGACAGCTCCCACAGTGGATGAACTGGAATGGAAGGTCAATGAACTGAAAAAACTGCTCGTGTCCCGTGATATGGACGTGTGCAGCTGCGCCTTTCATGAGGAGCAGGCGTTTCTATCGTCGCTGCCGCTGGTCAGCATGGAGAAGCACCTCTTTGAACGCTCTAAGCGCAATGCGCTGACCACCGGCGTGGCAAGCTGCTACCCCTTCACGTCCTATGAGCTGAGTGATGAAAACGGCATCCTGTTCGGCCTGAACAAGTACAACAACTCTCCGGTCATCATCGACATCTTTAACTCCAAGGTTTATAAAAACGCCAATATTGCCGTATGCGGCACCAGCGGCGCAGGCAAGACCTTCCTGATCCTGCTGATGGCACTCCGTATGCGGCGTAAGGGCATACAGGTTTTCATGCTGGCACCCTTGAAAGGTCATGAGTTCCACCGTGCCTGCATCAACACAGGCGGCGAGTTTATCAGTATCTCCCCCGCCTCCAAAAGCTGCATCAACGTGCTGGAGATACGCAAGATAGACAAGTCCGTGGAGGAAACGCTGGATGGCCCCGGTATCGAACGCTCTGAGCTGGCAGCAAAAATTCAGCGGCTTCATATCTTCTTTGCCCTGCTGATCCCCGATATGTCCTATGAGGAAAAACAGCTTTTGGACGATGCCCTGATTCGTACCTACGCACGGAAAGGTATCACCCATGATAACGCCTCTCTCAGTGATCCGGATAACCCCAACATTTACCGCCAGATGCCTGTGCTGGGAGACCTCTACGACGTACTGCGGGAGGAAAGCGATACCAAACGCCTTTCCAACATCATCAACCGCTTTGTACACGGCTCGGCCAGCACCTTCAACCAGCAGACCAATGTGAATCTGGACAACAAGTTCACGGTGCTGGACATCTCGGAACTCAGCGGAGATCTGCTGCCTATCGGGATGTTCGTAGCTCTGGATTTCGTGTGGGATAAAGCCAAAGCCAACCGCACGGAGGAAAAGGCCATCTTCATCGACGAATGCTGGCAGCTCATCGGCGGCGGCTCCGGCACCTTCGGCGTCGGCAACCGTCTTGCGGCTGAAATGGTGCTGGAGATCTTCAAGACCATCCGCGCCTATTCCGGCAGCGGCATTTGTGCGACACAGGATCTGAACGACTTCTTCTCCCTGGACAACGGCAAGTACGGCAAGGGCATCATCAACAACTGCCGCACCAAAGTCATCTTGAATCTTGAGGACGAGGAAGCCCAGCGCGTTCAGCAGGTATTGCACCTCTCCGAAGCGGAGGTCATGGAGATCACCCACTTTGAGCGGGGCAATGGCCTGATCAGCAGCAATAACAACAATATCACAGTGGAAATCAAAGCCAGCCCACTGGAACGCGACCTTATTACCACAGACCGCCGCGAGCTGCTTGACCTGCTGCGCCGCAGGAAGCGACCGGAAGCCTAATACGGCGTTTATACGGAGATAACACGCATTACAAAATCAATACGCATATAATACGGAGTTAATACGCATTACGGAGGTGATGCCGCCTATGAGAAACAGAGAACAGATCTATGGACAGGAGGCCGCGGGACTGCTGCGGAACATAACCGTCTATCACTGCATACGCCATGACCAGCTCCTGCGCCTGTATCCGGGCAAGGAGAGCGTGATTGAAAACCTGCTGCGCTATCTGGTCAAGCAGCAGCGGATATTTTATAACACTGACCGGGATTGCTACGGAGATGTCCCTGACTGCCGCGAGGACAGAGAACTGACAGCGGCACTATGGGTGCTGCTGGACTTTATCGAAAAGGTGGAGTATCACAGCCCCGACAATATGCCGGCAAAGCTGGTATTCTTCGCCGATGGCGAGGTATATGAGGTCGTCTATGTAAGCCCAGGTAAGGAAGCGTTGCTGCAGCACGCACTGGCCGCGGAAGATGATTCCGGGCGACGGCTCGTTATCATTGAGGAAGAAGACCAAATGCAGCACCTGCACATCCCTCATATCGCCGCCTACTGCATGGTGGATGAGCAAGGCTGCGTACAGTACTTCAGGAAGGAGGAACCTTGTGGACAGAGCCACCCTCTCGCAGCGGATAGAGAGCATTTTGAATGAGATCACCCGCCTGTCCAACACACTCTACGCTATGGACAACACGAATATCCAGCGGCATTCAGATAACTATGAAATGCTGTCCACCGAGGCCGCACTGCGGGGTGAGGTCATTGCCTGCCGGCTGCGGCACCTGATCTATGAGACGACCACCATCCGAAAAGCCGAGTATTTGACATCTGCTGGTGTCATGCAGGGCATCTCTGTTATAGAGAAAGATGGCATACTGGAAATCACGCTACCCTGCCTGCTGCCTAAGAAGAGCAAGAAGCATAGCTGCGAGTATCTGACAGACCCCATCTACTACACGCTTAGTAAGTATGCGCAGACACACACGCTGCCCAAGTTCCGGCACTGTGTTGTCTGCTTTTCTCATATCTACAGCCGTGAGCTGTCCCCCAACCGGGTGCGTGACTATGACAATCTGGAGCTCAAGCAGCTTTTGGATGTGATTGCCACCTTCGTTATGCAGGATGATACAGGTCTGCTGTGCGATGCCTATAACACGACGGAGATCGGCGACAGTGACTGTACCCGCGTGTCGGTGATGGATAAGGAGCGATTTCAGGGCTGGCTTTCGGACCGTGAGAATCGGCTTCGCTCTATATCCGATTTATAGTGTTTTGGCCGTATCAGAAACGGTACACAGGACCACGGTACGGCAAAGCCTGTGTTTCCTGGCATTTTCACATGACCGGTGCGGGCGAAAAATACCGTGGTCATGGCAGTCTGGGTACTGCACACCAGAAGGAGGTGGTCAGTATGAGTACCCTACCACAGAAAGCTCCCGGTAGCCTATCACAAGCCTATCAGCTATTGGCGCTGGTCGCCCTGTCCGGTGAGCTGCCGGCCAGCCAACTGAGCAGACTCGCCGGTGGCACCAGCTACAAAGAGAACGTGGTCAAGTCGCTGAAGCGTCAGCGGCTTTTGCTGTCCTACTACAAGAACGGACTGCGTGGATACCGGCTCACCGCCGCGGCGAAAAAGCTGCTGCTGGAGCACAACCCGGAGAGGTTTTCTTTCTACCTGTCCGGTGCCTGCGCCACCAACCACATCAGGAGCGAGCCGGAGCAGCGGCTCCGGCTCCACCGCGTCTCTCAGACATTGATTACCATGCGTAACGCTGGTATCAGCATCTTCCGTGATGAAAAGCCCGGCGTATTCCGTCCCGGTGAAACAGCGACTGGTAGCATCTGCACCCCTGCCTTCTACTCATCCCGTGAGATCAAGGAGATGGGGACAACCTTTGTTAAAATCCGTGGTGCCCGGTCCGTGGGCGTTTTGCTGACACCGCAGCATATCCACGTGGTTTACAACATGGGCAACGCGCTGATGAAATGGAGCTATAAAGCTGAGATGCGGACAAAGGCGCTCATGCAGACGGTGCTGTGCCGTGAACGAATGCCGCACCAGTATCACCCGGATGCGGTGCGGGGTCTCCTGCTGGGTGATAGCATGGAACTGGCCTATGAGCTGCTGACTGATCAGGGTGGCAAAAACTATTTCGTTCTGGATGGCAGCTATGAGCGGTTCTGCTTCTTGACCAACGACCATCATGGAGAGGTGCTGCTGCGCCTCCTCTGTGATAAAGAACTAGACAATGACCTGCGCGAGCTGCTGCTCCTTGATCTGGAGCCCCGGCAGCTGAGTGAAACAGTGGAAAATGACGCCGTGACGCCGGATGGTGCGCCGGTGCTGTTTGCCTATGACTGTGACCTACCGCGGATCAGGCGGTTCGATACGGCACTGCGGCTTCAGGACCGCTATGGCATCCTGATCTGCTTCGACCATCAGGCTGAAGTGCTGCGCCGCTACTGCGGCGACAGGGCTGTTGTGCAGGCCATTGACTTTGCTGCGTTCGAGAGGAGGTTTTTTCCGTAGAAAAAAAGAAACTGCGAACTCTGCTATTCGCACTCCCGCTATTTCTATCAGGGCTGCTGTTTGGCGGCGGCTATCTATCGCAATTCGTCCGGAACTATCAACAGTGGAAGGACGCGGGCGGAACGCCAGGCGACGGAAGCTCCCCGGCCGCGCCGGTGCTGTCCTTCTCCGCTTGCAGCGAAGCACTGTTCAGTAAGAGCGGCATTATTGGCGTGGGACTTTGCCTGTTGCTGCTGGGCCTGCTGATCGTCATGGTGATGCGCATGGGCTATTCCGATGTTGGGGAGTATGACGCGGAGCGCAACCTGACCTACTCCAACAAAGGCACCTACGGAACGGCTGGTTTCATGGAGAAAGCGGAGATGAAGGGCGTCCTTGATCTGGTGTCCGATATCCGCAAACACAGCGGCGTCATACTGGGCAAGCTGGACAATCAGGTGGTGTGTATTCCCGAGAACTCCCGGCTTAACGGCAATATCGCCGTGTTCGGCGCCAGCGGCTCCATGAAAACGCGAGCCTACTGCATCAATCGCATTTTGCAAAGCGCGTCCGAGGCCCGCAACGGCCACAAGGAGTCCTTGATCATCACCGACCCGAAATCGGAGCTTTACGAAAAGACCAGCGAATATCTGCGCAGCAAGGGCTATGTGGTAAAGGTGTTCAACCTGATTCAGCCGGAGAACTCTGATTCATGGAACTGCCTGGCGGAGATTGAGGGTGATGAGCTGATGTCGCAGATCTTCTGCGACATTATCATCAGGAATACCGGCAGCGAAAAGGGCGACCATTTCTGGAACGCTGCCGAGATGAACCTGCTGAAAGCGTTGGTACTGTATGTGGCGCTGGGTTATCCACCGGAGAGCCGGAATATCGGCGAGGTCTACAAGCTGTTGGTGCTGAACGCGGAGAAGGAGCTGGACAACCGTTTTTCCATGCTGCCTGCCAGCCATCCTGCCAGAGCGCCCTATGCGCTGTTCAGCCAATCCTCAGATACGGTGCGCAGCGGCGTTATCATCGGGCTGGGCAGCCGCTTGCAGGTGTTTCAGAATCGGCCCATCTGCCAGATCACCAGCCATGATGAAATTGACATGGAGCTGCCGGGCAAGCAGCCCTGTGCCTATTTCTGCATTACATCCGATCAGGACAGCACCTTTGATTTTCTCACGTCCCTGTTTCTGTCCTTCGCGTTTATCAAGCTGATCCGTTACGCGGATAAAAACTGTGCCGACCGCAGGCTGCCAGTCCCCGTTCATGTGCTGGGCGAAGAGTTGACAGCCTGCGGCGTTATTCCAGACTTGAGCCGGAAGATCAGTGTGATCCGCTCGCGGGGCGTCAGCATGAGCTGCGTGTTTCAGAATCTGGCGGGCTTGCAGAACCGGTATCCCTACAACCAATGGCAGGAGATATTGGGCTGCTGCGACTATCAGCTTGCACTGGGCTGCACCGATGAGCTGACTGCCAAATTCCTCAGTGACCGCACCGGGGAGGTCAGTGTCCATGTCTCCAGCAAGGCCAAGCAGTTGGGTACATGGCGTATCAGCAACTACACGCCGGAGTTCCGCGAAACCAGCGGCGTGGGCAAGCGCAAGCTACTGACTATGGATGAGGTGCTGCGCCTGCCGGTAAACCGCGCGCTGGTCATCGCACGCGGCAACAAGGTGCTGCAGGTAGATAAGTACGACTATACCAATCACTACGAGGCAAAGAAGCTGCGGGACTGCAAGGCCTCCGCCCATATCCCGGAATGGCGTAAAAGCCCTGTGTTTTCGCCCGCACCGAAACAAACAGAGCAGCCTATTAAGTCAAAGAAGGTGCCGAACAGGCGCAGTGAGTTTGTAAAAACCGATAAGGATTCCATCATGTCAACCAAAATGTGAGCTAAGGAGGAAAGTAATATGCCGAGAAAGAAAACAGAAGAACTTGCCGTGATGCCGGAAGCACCGGCACTTCCCGTCGTCCCCGAGGAAGCGGCAGAACAGCCGGTGGCAGAAGAGTGTTTGCCGGAAACCGCAGCCAATCCTGTTGTGGAGGATACTGTACCTACAGAGAGTGTTCTCACTGAGCCTGCGGAAGTGGTGACTGTGCCGGAGGATCCCCAGCCCTCTGAAAAGCCGAAGCGCACTGTCCGCAAACGAACCGCTGCAAAAAAGACGGTAGAGGTGGAGAAGCAGGCTACGCCGCCTACTGAAGATGCTGCCGCCTCTGCTGAAACTGCCCCTGCCGCTGTCCAACAGAGAGATATTTTGACTTTGGATGCCCGGGGCGAAGCGGAAACGCAGGCGCAGATGGAGGACATTATCTGGCACGAGATCCACAATGCCTACCGCACCCGGCGCATGCTCTCTGGTATGCTGAGCGGCATTGAAAGAACGGAGGCGGGGAAAACCATTGCCATTGTGGACTACAAAGGATTCCGCATTGTGATCCCCTTGAAGGAGATGGTGCTGGACTTCCCGGCAGATATGTACGGTGCTGACTATAATGAGATGATCCTCCGACACCAGAAGATTCTCAATAAGATGCTGGGCGCAGAGGTGGATCTTATGGTCAAGGGCATCGACGCCAAAAGCCGAACCGTTGTTGCCAGCCGAAAGGACGCCATGCTGAAGAAGCAGCAGATCTACTATTTCGGTAAGGACAGTGACGGACAGTATCGTATCTATGACGGACGCGTGGTAGAAGCCCGTGTGATCGCCGTGGCGGAGCAGGTCGTCCGGGTCGAAGTGTTTGGCGTGGAGACATCCATTCTGGCTCGCGATCTTTCGTGGGACTGGATCGGCGATGCCCATGACCGCTATGCTGTGGGCGACAAGACTCTGGTACGCGTGCTGGAGATTGACCGCACAGAGCCGGAGCGTATCAGAATTAAAGCCGACATCAAAAGCGTATCCGGCAACAGCAAGAATGACAATCTCCAGAAATGCCGTATTCAGGGCAAATATGCCGGGAAGGTCACCCATATCCATAAGGGTGTTGTGTATATCCGCCTTAGCAACGGTGCCAATGCCATAGCACATTCCTGCTATGATCGGCGCAGACCCGGACGAAAGGATGATGTCAGCTTTGCCGTTACCCACCTGGATGAGGAACATGGCGTTGCGCTGGGGATCATCACCCGAATTATCAAGCAGCATGTCTGATCTGACACGGTATCGGCAGGGTATGGCAATGGATTGGCACTGTTTTGCGATTTCGCCGTAAATCACCATGTGCTATACTTGGTACAGTCAAAATTGTAAAGACCGCCGGGTGGTAACTCGGCGGTCTTTCGCATACAGGAAGAGGGTGTTTTATATGTGGTAGGCAGAGCAGCGTTTCGCGCCCGAGCGGCAAATGCAATCACCGCAAAACCCAAACAACAGTACATAGTGTTGAAAAAGGCGAGGCTCCAGTCGTAAATATCTTCAAAGCACATTAAACAGTGCTGCGATATTTACGTAAAGGAGAGAACGCCCATGAGGAGAAAAAGAATGCGTTTAGTTTCACTTATTTTGAGTGCCGTGTGTCTGTTAGGCTGCGCAGTCCAGCCGGCACCGGTCTCGGATTCGTCTGAGTCCAACACCAAGGTCTCTGCCTATGCAGCAAGTCAGGCCGAGCAGAACGAAGAGGAGCGCACGGTGGCCGAATCCCTGCTGCCGCAAACAGAAGATGGAGGCGATACATCCGAGAGCAGCGTCGCTCCTGAGCGGGCGGGTGCGGAGAATGCGGATAACGCCGCAGAAAAGCAGCCTACAACCGCTGAAACGGCACCGCCCACTACCCCTGAACAGCCGGCAACACCCGCGCCTGTGCCGGAGGATAAACCTGCTCCCGCACCCACACCGGCACCTGCACAGAAGCCGGCAGAGAAGCAGGAGGAGGAACCTGCGCCTGCGCCTACGCCCGAACCTGCGCCCACGCCGAAGCCTGCCGCCAGCGGGAACATCTACTCCATCGCGGAGGCTGTCCGGGCGGGCAACGAGTACGCAAGAGCGCAGTACGGCGTGACCATCGACACCAGCATGACCACCGCCGACTCCAGCTACTTCCCCGGCACGGCGGACAGCGTGGCATGGTTGGCAGAGAATGGCGGACAGGCGGCACTGACCGCCGCCGTAAAGGGCAACGTGGACGCCACCTTCGCCTGCCTTGCCGCCATGGACGGCGCAGAAACGGTCAGCGCGTATGCGCGGTTCAACTGTACTGTCCGCTACAATGCGGCATCGGACGAATACATCGTGGTGGTGCTGTACGGATAAATCAACTGAATACCCGACCGAAAGACCGACAGCGTGAGCTGCCGGTCTTTTGCGTTGGGAGAAAGGACGAGCATGAAGAAAACAATTCCTAAGCTGTTGACGCTGGTATGTCTTTTAGTAGCAATCATGGGACTGTCCATCGTGACCGCCCACGCTGCCACGGTCACAGGCACGATCAGCGGCGGTAACGAGTACCGCTACCATGAGGACAAAACGCCCGTACCGCAATGGGGCGCATTTACCAGTACAAAGCTGAAATACTTTACCAGAGATGATACGGGCGTAACGGTGCCTGCCTACTGCATGGAGCCATCCGTTCGCTCACCCCAGGGCGATGCCGAATATTCCTCCGTCAACTGGAGCGGTTTGAGCTGGAACCAGCGGTACGCCGTGACGCTTGCACTCTCCTACGGCTACGGCGGTAACTATGATTTTTATGGTATCCACCCGGACTGCGCGCAGCTGGCGACACAGGCGGTGATTTGGGAGTTCGTGTGCGGCTACCGCGGCACGACCTATCCGTACACCCTGTATGATACCACCTGCGCCAACCTGTTCCACTACGCCGGCGACGGCGTGCAGGAGGCGTATGACATCCTCATTGACCGCATCATGGGTCATGGCGTGATCCCCAGCTTCGCGGTGAAGTACCGCAATCAGCTTTCGGACGCCAACGCCATTACGCTGACATGGGACGGCAGTCAGTATGTGGGTACAGCCACCGATACCAATGGTGTGCTGTCGCAGTACTACTTCCGGACCAATATCAGCGGCGTAACCGTCAGCCAGCGGCGTAATGTACTGACCGTGACGGCCACAAAGGACGCTGCAGCGAAGCTGAACGGTTATATCAGCAGCGACTACGGCTACGCACTGGATGTGGAGGGCACGGAGGCTGTGCTGTTAGAACCCAGCAACGGCAGCAACTACCAGGCGTGTGCGGCATTGACTTCGCTGCCCGACCCTGTGTGGGCGTACATTCATTTTAAGGTCAAAATTGTGGAGGAGAAAGGCAGCCTGACCATCAATAAGGTGGACGCGGAAACCGGCAAGGCACTGGCAGGCGTGACCTATCGGCTATTTGATGCCAATGGTAAAAAGGTGGCTGACATGACCACCGGTGCAGACGGTAAGGCAGTGTTCAAGGATCTTCCACAGGGAAAGTACAGCTATCAGGAGATCAGCGCGCCCGGCGGCTATGTGGTGGACAACACCAAGTATCAGATCACCATTACGGCCACGGCACTGAACATTACGCAAAAGAGAACCAACACGCCTGCCAAGGCCAGTATTGAGATCGTCAAGGTGGACGCTGATCACAAGACACCGCTGCAAGGTGCGGGCTTCCGCCTATACGATACTTCCGGCAAGCAGGTCGCGGAGGGTTATACGGATGCCAACGGCAAGCTGACCTTTTCCGGTTTGCGACTGGGCAGCTATACCTACAAGGAATTCAAAGCACCAGACGGATATGTTTTGGATACCACGGCGTACTCCGCTGTGCTGAACCAAAACGGGCAGGTGCTGAAGGTCACTCGCGAGAATATGCCGGTCAAAGGCAGTATCGAGGTCTTGAAGGTGGACGCAGAAACCAAGCAGCCGCTGGGCGGTGTGGTGTATCGTCTTTTCGATGCTGATGGCAACAAGATCGCGGATAGCACGACCGATGCCGCCGGCAAGGTGACATTCTCCGGCCTGCGACTTGGCAAATACTTCTATCAGGAGATCGGCACCGTAGACGGCTATGTGCTGGACGAGACCAAATACGATTTCAGCCTGACCACAGCAAACCTTAATATCAAGGTCACTCGCGAGAACGCACCCGCTAAGGGCAGCATCACCGTCCGCAAGGTGGATGCGACGGGCGCACCTCTCGCTGGTGCGGAGTTGTTGCTGGAGATGTCCACAGACGGTCAAAGCTGGGCAGAAATCGGCAAGTCCACCACTGACAGCACCGGCGCAGCCAAGTGGGACAATCTCAAGCTTGGGGCGAAGTACCGCGTCACCGAGGTCAAAGCACCCGCAGGCTATACCCTGCTGCCCGAGCCGGTATCGGTGGATGCACTGACGGCGGACGCGCCGGACATTACCGTGACCCTCTGCAACAATGCGGACTTTGTGCTGCCGTTTACGGGCGGTCGTGGCTTCGCTGCACCCATCCTGTTTGCGGCACTCATGCTGGGCATGGGTGTTTATTTTTGCAAAAAATCTGAATTCAAGAAGGAGAACAACTGAACATGAAAAAGATCCATCGCGTAGTGGCGCTGCTGCTGTCGGCGCTTATGGTCATCGGCCTGATGGCCACGGCGTTCGCCGCAACAGATTCTGCGCCTACCATCGACCCCGGCAAGAAAGCGTCCCTGAACATCTATAAGTACGACATCACCATGGCCAGCAAGGACGGCGCGTGGGACGCGGAATCCTATGTCAGCACCGGCCTGCATGACGATGCCGTTATCGACAAGCTGGCAAAATACGCCGTGCAGGGCGTGGAGTTTACCTACCTCCGCGTGGCCGACATCGCCATGAATAATGAGGTGGTGGACGGCCAGCGTCAGGTAGGCGTGCTGTACGGCTTTGACGGCGCGGACGCCGTGCTGTCCGCCATCGGCGTGACCGCCGCAGATGCCCACAAGAGCGAAAACGGCAAAAACTACTTCACCAGCGATATGCTTAATAATAAGTTGGCCGCTGCGCTGGCTGCCAATGCCACGAACGTGAAAAATGCGCTGGAGACCGCCATGAAGAACGGCGGCGTGGCCATGCCCGAAACGGATGCCACCGGACACACCTCCGCTTCTGATATGGAGCAGGGATTGTATCTGGTGGTAGAGACCAGAGTCCCTGAAAACGTGACCTCCACCTGCAATCCTTTCCTCGTGTCCCTGCCCATGACCACCATCGACGGCGCGGCGTGGAACTACGATGTCACTGTTTATCCCAAGAACCAGACCGGCAACCCCGACCTCGAAAAGACCGTGCGTGAGGCCAAGAACTCCACCGGCAAGAATACCGGCAGTCTGACCGACATCAAGGACGGTTACGAGCATACTGCTACCGCATCCGTGGGCGACACGGTGGATTATCAGATCATTAGCACCCTGCCCACCATCACCTCCAAGGCATCGGCTCTGAGCGAGTACACCTATGTGGACACGCTGAGCAAGGGCATCCGCTACAACAAGAATGAGGTGGTCATTGAGTTCTTTAAGGATGCTGGCTGTGCCGACAAGATCACCACATGGGATGAAAGCTCCGGCAAATTCGCCGTGGCTTACGATGACGCGGCCAACACTATGGCCATCCGCATGACCGATACAGGTCTGAGCGAGATCAACGAATCTGAGAGCGTTTATACCGACAGCGTCAAGCGTGGCTACAGCGACTGCACCATGCGTATCACCTACGCGGCGACACTGACCGCAGACGCCAAGATGGGAGATACCGACAACCCCAATGAGGTCGTGCTGACGTGGCGCAGAACGAACAACACCTACTTTGATACCCTCAAGGATTGCTGCCACGTGTATACCTACGGTATCGACGTTCTCAAGCGGTTTTCTGACAACGGCGGCAACTTGCGGAACGTGAAGTTCAACCTGCACAATGACACCGACGATGTATTCGTGGTTGCCGAGCAGAAGGGTGGCGTGTACTACGCCAAGGGCTTTGCTGCCAAGAAGGCTGACGCTACTACGTTCATTCCCAATGTACAGGGGCACATTATTGTCAAGGGGCTGGAGGACGATGCTTACAGCCTGACCGAAATTGCCACCGACAAGGGCTATGTGCTGCTGAAGGACGCTGTCAAGATCGTTATCAAGACTGTCGAGAACGGTCAGTGCGAGAAGTGCGGCGCAAAGCTGCTGACCGCCTCTGCCACCGTCAACGGCAAGGATGCCGGCATGACGGACGGCAACGCCATCGTGCCGCTGACCGTGGTCAACAACCCCGGCTTCGACCTGCCTAAGACGGGCGGCTACGGCACGTGGATGTTCACTGTCGGCGGTGTGGCTCTGCTGGGTGCGGCAGCGTTTATCGTGATCCGCAGCCGTAAGCACAAGAACGAGCAGTGAAGCGCTGGCTACTGGCGGCAGTCTGCGGCGTTGCGGCGCTGGGCTTGATGCTTTATCCGTTGGTGGGAGAACTTCTGAGTGAGAAATACCACTCGGACATAGAAACCGCCTACACCGCCGCCATCGAAGACACCGACAAAACCGAGCTGACCGCCCAGCGTGAAGCCGCAGAGCAGTACAATGCTATGCTGTCCGGCGCAGCCATTGCAGAGGGAGGGGCTTCCGCCCCTCCCTCGGCCTATGCCCAGCAGCTCACAGTGGGCGGCGTCATGGCCTATGTGGACATCCCCAAAATCAACGTGTATCTGCCCGTGCAGCACGGAACGGGCGCGGACACGCTGGAGTGTGCCGTGGGTCATGTGGTCGGCACATCTCTGCCGGTTGGCGGCAGCAGTACCCACGCGGTGCTGTCGGCTCACAGCGGACTGGCGAGTTCCAAGCTGTTTTCGGACATCGACCAGCTTGCAGAGGGAGACACGTTTTACATCCACGTGCTGGGCGATACGCTGGCATACAAGGTGGATGCCGTCCACGCGGTATTGCCTACGGACACATCGCGGCTCCAAATTGAAGGCGGCAAGGACTATGTAACATTGGTGACCTGCACCCCGTTCGGCATCAACACGCACCGGCTACTGGTGCGAGGTCATCGGATGCCGTATGTACCGGAGCAGGAAGCGACTGCCGCCGCAGAAAAACCTGTGGCATCTTCCTGGACGCGGCATTACCTCACCGGCTTGGGTATCGGCCTTGGCGCGGTAGCTGTTGCAGGCAGCGGATACTTCCTGATGAGGAGGAAACGCCATGCGTAAGACATCTCTTGTGCTGGCGGTGCTGCTGGCCGCGGCGGGCATCTGCGTGATGCTGTGGCCGATGTTCACAGGACACAGGCTTCAAGCCGACACGAACGAAGCCGTACAAAACTTCCTTGAAGAACGGAAGCCGGAGCAGCAGTACCCCGAACTGATGGCAGCTCTACAGGAGTACAACCGGCAGCTTTATAAGGAAAGGCAGTGTAATCTCACCGACCTCGAAGCCTGTGAGGAGCCTGCCGCCGACCTGACCACCTACGGCGTAGCTGACGAGATCATAGGCGTCTTAGAGATACCTACCATGGAGCTTATCATGCCGGTCTATCTGGGCGCGTCCGATGACCACCTTGCCGCAGGCGCGGCAGTACTGGGCAACACGTCCGCGCCCATCGGCGGCGACAACACCAACTGCGTCATTGCCGGCCACCGGGGCTGGCGCGGCGCAGACTACTTCCGGCATATCGACCGCTTGCAGGCGGGCGATACCGTTACGCTGACAAATCTATGGGAGACGCTGACCTACACCGTAGCTGACATTCGGATCATCCAGCCCCACGAGGTGGACAAGATCAAAATTCAGCAGGGCCGCGACCTTCTGACGCTTCTGACCTGCCATCCCTACGCTTCGGGTGGGCGGCAGCGGTTTGTGGTGTATTGCGAAAAACTGCCCACCATGAGCCAATCACGGTGAGCAGTTTTATTTTGAGAGGATTCAGACAAGCGTGTCATCCAGCAGGAAGTCAATGACGCCAATATTGAGAATGCCGCCCTCATCATACCAACGCTTACGGATGTCATGACGGACAATGATCTTCGGGAAGGAATCGCCGGTCAGCGCGAAGGGTTTATTCTCGGTGATTGCCTTTTCCTCTGTTCCCAATGCGTAGGCAGACTGGATGTAGGTCTTCTTGCCGCCGGAGGTTGCAATGAAGTCGATTTCCCGCGCAACCGGAGTGACCTTTCCTTTGGCATTTTTCTCATTGCCATAGACGATGCCGATGTCAACGGCGCATTCACGGATCATCAACTCATTGAAAATGATGTTCTCCATGATGTGCGTCATTTCCTGCTGGCGGAAGCCGATACGGGCATTTCTCAGTCCAATGTCCTCACAGTAGTATTTGTTGGGATAGTCAAAATAGCTCTTGCCCTTCACATCCCAGCGCTTGCATTCGGTAAAGAGGAAGGAATCCGATAAGTGATCCATATAGGCTTTCACGGTGTTCAAGGCAACGACATTTTCACCGCTACGCTTCTGCACGGTGTTGATGGCGGCAGCAACCTTCGTTGGGTTGGTCAGAGAACCAATAGACGAACACAGCAGATCAAGAATAGCAGACAGCACATCCTCACGCTTGATCTTCTTCCGCTCTACAATGTCCTTCAGATAGACCTCAGAAAACAGCGATTTCAGATAAGCCATTTTCGCGGCATCCGTGGGACGGGACAGGATCAGCGGCATACCGCCGTAGAAGGCATAGTCCTCAAAGGCATCCTGCTTATCACCGCCTACGGCTGAATAGTATTCGGCAAAGGAAAGCGGATGCACACGGATCTCATCGCTCCGTCCCCGGAACTCAGTCAGTATATCGGAGGACAGCATTTTGGAGTTGCTGCCGGTCACATAAATGTCCAAGTTGGACAAGGATTTCAAATCGTTGAGCGCGTCGTAGAAGGTAACCTTCTTGCCATCTGGATTGTAGGGATTCGGAACCTCGTCGGACATCTGAATCTCGTCTACAAAAAGATAATATTGGTCTGCACTGTGTTCTACGATCTCACGGACATGAGCCGAAAGCTCCAGCGGATTGCGATAGCGAATATCACGGGTCAAGTCCAACTCAAAGGACAGAATATGATCTTCGGTAACACCCTCACCGAGAAGGTAACTCTTGAACAGATTGCGAAGCAGGTAGGACTTGCCGCATCTGCGGATGCCAGTGATCACCTTCACCTGACCATCCCACATGAAGGAGATGATTTTTTTCAAATAGCGATCTCGTTTTATTTCCATAGCCCAACCTCCATTGAAAACTTGCTGGTATTATCATGCTACATTTCAATGGATAGTATACGACACCGTGAGATAAAAATCAATAGCTCTGATGAAATGTTTGTAGATAAACCCGGCAACATTTCAGCGGGCTGTGATTCAAACCACTGCTCCTGTGAGGTAAAGAAGCCTGAAAGTTGACAGGAACTGCGACGCGGCTGACCTGCCACCCCCACGCCGGCGGCGGGCGGCAGCGGTTTGTGGTCTACTGTGAACGAACTGAAAATTAAGGAGAAATGCACAATGAAAAAAGCACTTTGTATCATTTTAGCTGCGGCAGCTGCCGTGGCAATTATTGTCTCCAGACGCCCCCGACCCCGTGGCCGCAGAGAAATTTGAAATTTTTTTCAAAAAGTGGCGCACTTTTGATTTCGTTTTACGGATAATGATAGTAGAGGGAATTTTATGGACAAGCGTTTTTACCGATTTTTACAGGCAACCTGCTGTAACTGGCGCAACAGCTTCTTCATTGATTGCCAGCGTTGTGACGGGTGCTCCGGTTTTCTTCTGTCTGTAAATCACAATGCCGTGCCGGCAATCATACCTGTGGCGGTATTCGAGGAACTGTCCGGTGAGACTGTGGATAAATATGATTGCGTCGGCATTATGATGCTGGAGGGATTCCAACGCTTCTACACCAGCTGGCTTGTCTGGAACGTAGAAGACCCGAAACGGTGCAGTCTATCCCAATTGTGGGAGAGCTGCCAACAATGAACGCACACAAGCCGAAAGAAGGAGGTGAACATTCTGAAAAGAGTCAATATCCATTGCCCCAACTGCGGAGCTAAGGCTACCTTGCATCCTGCCAGCTTTGTATATGGCAACAGTCGTAGTGCAGGAAGCTAGACAAGGCTTCGCGTCAGCATCCGGGCGTGGCTCCTCAGCAAAGGGAATAGTACCACATCAAACTCACTGCCCTGCGCCTTATGGACGGTGGTGGCATAGGCAAGCTCCACATGGCCCATTTCCTCCATGGAGTACTCCACGACCCTCGTGGGCGAAAACTGGATCGATATGCGCATACCATCCCGCTCATCATGGCGAAAACTGCGGATAAAGCCAATATCGCCATTGGACGCCTTAATACTGTTCTTGTTCTGCATCACCTTATCACCTACCCGAAAATAGAGGCTGCCCACCTTCAGATCGGCTTCCTCCGTCTGCGGGTTCACCAGCTCTCGGATCGCCTCGTTGAGTTGGTCAACGGAGGCCGCGCCGGTGGAGCGGAAGGGCGATAGGATCTGCACGCGGTCTACACCGTATTGCTTCACCTGTGCCAGATAGAGATTCCGCAGATGTTCGGCGGCTTCCTCCTGGTTGGCGCATTTGCAGACAGTAAAATCATTGCCGTAGAAAAAGCCGGTGTCATTGTTGTTGATCTTCTGCGCGTTATAGGCGATAAGGCTGTCCTTCTTCTGACGGAATATCTCATTGAGCACCGTCACAGGGATCAGCCCGCAGTCGATCAACTCACGGAACACATCGCCGGCCCCAACGCTTTGCAGCTGGTCCGCATCGCCCACCAGCAGCACCTTCGTGTTCGGCCCAATGCGGGAGAAGAACTGCCGCGCCAGCCACATATCCATCATGGACGATTCATCCACGATGATAAGGCCTGCGTCCAGCATATCTTCTTCACCTTTCCGGAAGCCGCCATCCTCACCAAACAGTCCCAGCAGGCTGTGCAGCGTGCTGGCATTGTTTACGCCGGTACTCTCCGCCATGCGGCGGCTTGCCCGGCCGGTGGGGGCTGCCAGCAGGATATTCTCCGATGGCTTCAGCAGCTTGAACACCTCAATGACCGCTTTCAGGACGGTGGTCTTGCCGGTACCGGGTGAGCCGGTAATGATGGACAGATCGCTGCGGAATACCATGTGAACAGCCTCCGTCTGCCGCAGAGAGAGCTCGACCCCAAACTGACGCCGTACCCTTGTCAGCAAGTCCTGCACATCCACCCGTTCTACCGGGCGGCAGAGCAGCCTTGCGATGCTGCGGGCGGTTTCGTCCTCCTGCGCGAAGGTCTTGACCAGGTAATAGTTGCCGTTGCTGTTAATGATCTTGCCTTGCAGCAGCATGTCGTCGATCACAGCCTCCAGATCATCTGCCTTTACCCGCATCTGCGGAACGGGGATCATGCTGTTCAGCAGAGCCATGGACTCCTTACGAAGCTGCTCTGCATCCAGATACAGATGACCGCCATCTCCCTTTGCACCCTCCAGCGCGGCAAATACCGCACCGCGGATACGCATGGGTGAGTTCAGCGGCCAATTGTTCTTTCGCATGATCGCGTCCACGCGCTTGAAGCCAAATCCGGATATCTGACAGAGTTCGAAGGGGTTATCCCGCAGAATATCCACGCTGTGTGCGCCGAAATGGTCATAAATCTTCGTGGCGGTGGTGGGGGTGATCTGAAAGGGGGCCAATAGCAGCATAAGATCACGAAGTGTTCGGCTCTCGTTATAGGAGGCAATGATCTCCTCCAGCTTTGCCTTGCTGACGCCCCGTATCTCCAGAAGCCTCTCCGGTTCATTCTCCAGCACATGCAGTGTATCTGCGCCAAACCGGTCTACGATCAGCTCGGCGGTCTTGCCGCCAATGCCCTTGATAAGCCGCGAGGAAAGATACCCCTTGATCCCTTCGCGGGTCTGAGGTACGACCTCCTCGCATTGCGTTACATGCAGCTGAACGCCGTTCTTGCCCTCTTTCCACTCACCGTCCAGTATCATGCTGACCTGATCGGTGCGCGGCAGCTCATAGCCCACGGCGGCAAAATGGATCATGTTGTCCCGATGCCGGTATGCACTGCGGGCCTTTTCGGGGATAGAACGGTCTGAGGTCTTTACGCTGATCACGCTGTACTTGTTGACAGGGTTATAGAA
This sequence comes from uncultured Eubacteriales bacterium, assembly GCA_900545585.1. Lineage (GTDB taxonomy): Bacteria > Bacillota > Clostridia > Oscillospirales > Oscillospiraceae > Vescimonas. The sequence continues at coordinate 16,744 of UQZR01000004.1, read as the reverse complement.
GATCGTCCGTTCATAGACGCCTGTATAAGCCAACTCATGCAGCCTCCTCTCGTTGTTTTTTCACATAGAAGCGTCGGCTTTCCGAAACAGTGACGTACTGCTCGTAGATGTCCGGATGCTGCGCCTGCAAACGCTGCAGGTTGTCCTTACTGATGCCAGATTTGCGCACAGGCTTATAGCTGATGCTGTAAGCCGCTTCACGCCCCTGGCAGACAGCCGTGCAGCTTCGTCCCATTTCTGCGACGATACGGCCTTGCAGCCGCCTCATTTCCGCTTCAATGTGCTCATAGTTTCGTTTCTCCGCGTTTCGCTGGGTCTGAAGCTCCAGATACCGGGGGATCAGCAGTGCCATATTCCCCTCCAGTATCAGCTCCGGCGCCGATGGGTCAGCCGGCCCGAAATGACGCCTGACGCTGTTGAGGATCAGATCGCCGTCCTCCGTATAGGGTGGGGGCATGCCGGTGAGGATGTGGTTCTCCCAGAAATCCTGCTCCAGCGCGATCAGCTCCGCCTCATAGTCCCGGTCACGGTCGATATGCCGGATGATGACTTCATCTTCATTGTTGCCGTACAGGCAGCAGTAGAAGACCTCATCAATGTTCATCACGGCCATATAGTGCCGCCCCTGAGCCTCATAGTTGAGGGGAATGATCTCCTGCCCATCCTCGGACCACCAGTGATCCTTTGCATTATAGTTGGTGGTTTTTATTTCGAGGATCGCTGTTCGCCCTCCGGGAAGCTCTACAAAGTAGTCAATATCCGCCAGCATAAACGTATGCACCGGATGATAAAACATCTTCTTGATCTGATAGATGCGATACCCCGTTTTCACATGGAATATCTCTGCTACCAGATCCTCCAGCAGATGCCCCATCTTCTTGGCTACCCAGTTGCTCTCCGAGTCGTCAAAAGGCACGATTTTCAGCTTGTCATAGTAGAGATCCCGTGCCGTAGCAAACGGTGAGATTCCTAATATGGCGGCTGCATCGCTGCCGCCGATCCCCCTGCGCCGGTATTCCAGCCAGTCTTTCTCAGGAAGTCCCTCCGTGCTGACCAGGACTGACGGTGCATAAGACTCGCTTGCGACTGCCATGGCTATACCCTCCGCTGCCCCGTCTGATGGGGTACAACGCGGGTATAGCTGCAGCGGTATTTTGCCGCCTTCCGCTCCGTTTTCTTTAGTTTCTGCCTGCGTCGGTCTCCTTCTCGATACCGATACAAGCGTTTGCCGGGATAATTCCTTCTGCTCATGTGGATGCCACCTTTCAAATATATTCCAAAGCCTTATGGCATTTGGGTAAATAAAAAAAGCGAGAATGACATCCTGATCCTTTCGGATACTTGCGCCTGCCGATGGCATGGCCGGTGTCATTCTCGCTGCAGGGGAAAATGTCCCCTCAAAAACAAAAAAGTCAACAGCCCACTGCTCTGCGGCATAGTGGTGTTGTTGACTAAAATACAAGCTTAACAACGTGTGCGGTTCAGAAGCACTCTGAAATGCCTGTATAGGCGTTGCACAAAAAACAATTACATGGTGATAGTACCACAATATATTGTGGTAGTCAAGAAACAATATCACTCATATAGAGAATTTGAAAAAATACTCCTTCGCATGTTAAATTTACGGTGCCTGATTTCTTTTTATTTAGTGTAAGGCTAAGCCAGTCAGAAGATGGCTGGTTCTATTACATGCACCTTGAAAACTGAACAGCCCCACCGGAGGTTATACAGGAGCGGCGGATAGTGTGCGAGAATATAAGGGAGCGCACCCACCGCATAAGTGCCGCACAGCGGTAGCCTGCTAATACGCGGTTGAAGAGAGCGCAGGAAATGGGCCGGTGGTTGGCGAGCAAAGCGAAAAGCGAGATGTGTTACCTTCATTTTGAGCCGCTATAAAACAGCAGGAGGAACACAATATGTCTGAAAAATTATACCAAGGATGCGAGCCACGCATAATAGAGAGAGTTCCCATACACTTAAAAATGGTCTTAACAATCCGTGAAGCGGCCGAGTACAGTAATATAGGCATCAATAAGATAGAATCTATGCTCAGACAGCCAAACTGTCCATTTGTCCTTTATGTTGGGACGCGCAAGCTCGTAAAGCGCAGAGCGTTTGAGGAATATATTTCCGGCAAGGTGCTAATTTGATGAAATTACTCCGGGTGCGCACCAAAATAGTGGCGAGTGATTGAAAATAACAGGATGCTATGCTATAATTTAAACGTTGTCGTGTTGGGCTCTTTCTCTTGAGTGGACTGCTTGAGGAGGAATTCAACAATGGGAAAAAACTTGAAAGGCAGAGAATGCGGAAAAGGTATCTGCCAAAGGAAGGATGGTAAATACTCGGCAAGATATAACAATAAGCATGGAAGGCGTCTTGAAAAGCACTTTGATACATTGGTTGAGGCACGAAATTGGCTGGCAGATGCAAAGTACAATGATCGGCATGACGTAATAACCACAGATTCCGAGATGACGGTCGAGGAATGGTATACTTACTGGATGGGCAATCTAATCTGCGATTTGGCTCTCAATACCAGACGTAATTATGAGGAAAGATACCGGATCAACATTCGCCCGGTGATAGGTGCCATGCGCATATGCGATGTCAAGCCCATGCACTGCAAAGCGGTCTTGAACCGGATGGAACTCAAATATGCCGGCTCGACGATCCGCCAAGCCTACATTGCAATGGGAACGATGTTTCGGGCGGCTGTGATGAACGACATTCTCATAAAGCACCCTATGAACGGTGTGAGGTATACCAAACCGGTTCGGGCTGTTGATGACATTAAATTCTTGACAGTGGATGAGCAGGAAAAGTTTATGGAAGTTGCGCGGCAATCGCACAATTACAGGCAATACCTGTTGTTGCTGGAAACCGGACTGCGGACTTCCGAGTTGATTGGATTGACTTGGGATGCCATAGATTGGGAAAAGCGGACTCTGACGATCAACAAGGCTTTGGAATACCGGCACGACCAGCACTGTTGGCGTGCAGGGCCGCCCAAAAGCAAGAAAAGCTATCGAACGATACCGCTCACGGCGAAAGCATATAACGTGCTGTTAGAATGCTATGGCGAACGCTACGAGCGAAAAGAGGCTGAAATCATGTCATGCTGTCTTGAGTACATAGACCGGCGCACGGGAGAAAAGAACACTCTGTTTATGCACGATTTAGTCTTTGTGAACTGGCGAACAGGAGAGCCTGCAAAAAACAGTTCCTATGACACCCACCTCTATAAGCTTTGTGATAAGGCGGGGATAAAGCGCTTCTGTATGCACGCCCTGCGGCATACTTATGCAACCCGCGCTATCGAATATGGCATGCCGCCAAAGACGCTTCAAAAACTGCTTGGTCACGCGAGTATTAAAACCACCATGGATCGCTATGTGCACGTCTCCGAGGACTTCATGCTGAGCGCTGTCCGGATTTTCGAGACAAAAGGGGAAGCCGGCTGAGCTGGGACAAAATGGTGCGGAAATGGTGCGGAGCGATCCTGTAAAAGACGGGAAACCCTTGAAAATAAAGGAGTTGTGAGAAAAGATGAAATTAGGTATCGTGGGGCTGCCCAACGTGGGCAAGAGTACCCTGTTCAACGCCATCACCAATGCCGGCGCCGAAAGCGCCAACTATCCCTTCTGCACCATTGAGCCCAACGTGGGCGTGGTGGCCGTGCCGGACGCGCGGCTGGACAAGCTGGCAGAGATGTACCAGCCGGACAAAAAGACGCCCGCCGTCATTGAGTTCGTGGACATTGCCGGCCTGGTAAAGGGCGCCAGTCAGGGCGCGGGCCTGGGCAACAAGTTCCTGGAGAACATCCGCCGCACCGACGCCATCGTTCATGTAGTGCGCTGCTTCGATGATGAGAACATCATGCACGTGGTGGCGGACGCCAGCCAGAACGTGCCGGTGGATCCTCTGGGCGATATCGGCACCATTGATCTGGAGCTGATCATGGCGGATCTGGAGATGGTGAACCGCCGCGTGGAGAAGGCGGCAAAGGCTGCCAAGGGCGACAAGAAGTTCCTCCGCGAGGCCGAGGTGTTCAAGGCGCTGGCTGCCCATCTGGATGCCGGTAAGTCCGCCCGCACTTTCGAGTGTGATAAGGAGGACCGCGCCATCATCGAGACGGCGGATCTGCTGAGCCTGAAGCCCATTATTTACGCCGCCAACATGGATGAGGACGGCTTTGCCAACTACGAGGATAACGGCTATTTCCAGTCCGTCCGTGAGCTGGCGGAGAAGGAGGGTGCGCAGGTGCTGCCTATCTGCGCCAAGCTGGAGCAGGATATCGCCGAGCTGGACGACCCCGAGGAGCGGGCCATGTTTCTGGCGGATCTGGGCATTGAGAAGTCCGGTCTGGACCGGCTGATCCAGTGCTCCTACGACCTTCTGGGCCTGATTTCCTTCCTGACCTACGGCAAGGACGAGTGCCGCGCCTGGACCATCAAAAAGGGCACCAAGGCCCCCCAGGCCGCAGGCAAGATCCATTCTGACATCGAACGGGGCTTCATTCGCGCGGAGACCATCAATTTCGACGAGATGATGGCTTGCGGCGGCAGCGTGGCCGCCGCCAAGGAGAAGGGCCTGCTGCGCTCCGAGGGTAAGGAGTACGTGGTGAAGGACGGCGACATGATCTACTTCCGCTTCAACGTGTAAAAAACCATCCGGAGACGGCGCAGGCGGCAGCTCTGCGCCGCCTTTTTGTATGCCAGGTGGACAAAATAAGCGGATTTTGGGCATATTATCCAAAAAGAGAACACATAATTTCTACCGCACAAGACGGGAAAGTGCTTGCCCGGCGCGGGCGGTACGGCGTATAATAAACCCATTATTGTGATTTGGGTACAAGTGAAACGAGAGAGAAAGGAAATTTTATATGGAAAAACGGTATACGCTGCCTGTTGCCATCGCGCTGGTGGTGGGCACGGTCATCGGCTCCGGCGTGTTCTTCAAGGCGGAGGCGGTGCTGACAAAGACCGGCGGCAATCTGTCCGTGGGCATTCTGGCTTTCATTATTATGGGCGTGGTGATGATCATCAGCGCCTGCACCTTCGGCGTGGTGGCCCAGAGCCATCAGGACGTGGAGGGGCTGGTGGGCTACGCCCGGGCCTCCTGCGGAAAGACCTACGGCTACTATGTGGGATGGTTCATGGCGGTCATCTACTACCCCTCGCTGGTGGCGGTGCTGAGCTGGCTGCCCGCCCGCTATTTCGGCGTGCTGATGGGCTGGGAGGATGCGGTGGTAGGCGGCCGCACCATGATGCTGGCGGGGGTGTTCATGATCGTCACCTACACCATGAACGCGCTGGCCCCGCGGCTGGCGGGGCGGTTTGCCATCACCACCACCGTCATCAAGCTGATCCCGCTGCTGCTGATGGCCGTGGTGGGTACTATCGTAGGACTCGGCAACGGTATGACCAGCTTCAACTTCACCCACGTGGTGACGGAGATCCCCTTCGCGGAAGGACTGTTCGGCGCAGTGGTGTCGCTGGCCTTCGCCTTTGAGGGGTGGATCTGCGCCACCTCCATCGGCACGGAGCTGGAGAACCCCAAGAAGAACATGCCCCGCGCCCTGCTGATCGGCACCGTCATCATCGCCGTGGTGTATGTGGTGTACTACATTGGCCTTGCCGGCGCGGTGGAGTCGGAGGTCATGATGGCCGGCGGCGAGGCCGGCGCAAAGCTGGCCTTCCAGAACGTATTCGGGCAGGTGGGCGGCGCGCTGATCTTTGCGTTCGTGGTCATATCCTGCTGGGGGACCTGCAACGGCCTGACCATGGCCGTGACCCGCGGCATGTTCGACCTGGCCAGCGAGTGCGAAAGCCCGCGGCTGGCCATGTTTCGCAGCGTGGATACCAACACCGGTATGGCCAACAATTCTGCGGTGTTCGGCCTGCTGGTCAGCTCTCTGTGGCTGCTGTACTTCTACGGCGGCACTATCATGAACGGCTTCGGCCCCTTCAAATTCGACTCCTCGGAGCTGCCCATTATCACGCTGTACGTCCTGTATATCCCCATTTACATCGCTCTGATGCGCCGCCGCGACCTGCCCGCCTTCCGCGGGAAGGTTATGCCGGTGCTGGCGATCCTATGCTCACTGTTCATGGTGTTCGCAGCCGTCTACTCCCACGGCGTGAATGTGGCGTGGTATCTGGTGGTGTTCGCGGTCATTGAACTCATCGGCGCGGTATTTCGCGGCCGGACGGCGTAACGGCATCTTACAGGAAAGTCCCCCGGCTTTGCCGGGGGACTTTTATTTTGTCTGTGCGGGAATAAGATCGTGGTTCCGACAGAAAACGGCGTATTCTGCGGCCCGCGTGTGCTACCATAGCTCCAGCAAACGACAGGGGGGAGCATCATGGAACAGAGAAACGCCGTACCGCAGGGGACGGCACGGCCGCGCCCGCCGCGAACGGCGGAGGAGCGGCAGCGGGACCGGCGGCTGGCCCTCTCACTGCTGACGCGGCTGGCGGCAGCGGCGGCAGCACTGACGGTGCTGCTGGGCGTGGTGCTGCTGGTGACGCAGGCGGAGGGACAGGATATGTTCCCCGCCGTAAAGGACGGGGATCTGCTCATCGCCTACCGGCTCCAGCGCCGGTGGGCGCAGGACGACCTGGTGCTGTACCGGCAGGAGGGGGTGCTGCGGCTGGGCCGCGTGGCCGCCGTGGGCGGCGATGTGGTGATGCTGGAGGAGGACGGTACGCTGCGGGTCAACGGTACCCTCCACGCGGGAGAGGTGCTGTATCCCACATATCCCGTCGGTGGGGTGACGTATCCCTACACCGTGCCGGAGGGCTGTCTGTTCATACTGAACGACTACCGCACCCACGGACGGGACAGCCGTCACTTCGGCGCGGTGCCGCAGCAGGACGCGGCGGGGAAGGTCATCACCCTGCTGCGCCGCCGCGGGCTGTAAGGGGGGACGGACATGCTGCCCTATAAGGTGCTGAAATTTTTCGACGATGTCACCAGCGCGCTGGTGGCGGTGCTGCTGGCGCTGCTGGCGGTATACGCGGGCTACGCCCTGTGGGACAACCGGCAGGTGTACGCGGCGGCGGAGGAGGTGCAGGCGTCTCTTCTGACCCTGAAGCCCCAGGAGGGAGGGGCGCCCTTTGCGGAGCTGCGGGCGGTGAACGCCGACGTGTGCGCCTGGGTGACGCTGGACGGTACCGGCGTAGACTACCCTGTGGTGCAGGGAAAGGACAACCTGACCTACGTGAACACCGACGTGTACGGGAATTTCTCCCTGGCGGGCACCATCTTTCTGGATACCCGCTGCGCACCGGACTTCGCCGGCGGGTACAGCCTGCTGTACGGCCACCACATGGTCAGCGGCCAGATGTTCGGCGACCTGGAGAAGTACCAGGACGCGGCGTTCCTGCGGGAGCACCGGACGGGGACCCTGCTGCTGCCGGACGGCGCCTGCGTGCTGGAGGTGTTCGCCTGCCTGCTGGTGCCGGCATCGGAGGAACACATCTTCCGGCCAGAGCACTGGCAGGAGGACGTATCGCCGCTGCTGGACTGGGCCGAGGGGGAGGCCCTGTGCTGGGAGACGACGGACCGACCGCAGCGGGTGCTGGCTATGTCCACCTGCTCGTCGGCGTTCACCGACGCCCGCACCGTAGTGCTGGCGGCCATACAAGAGGGATGAGGAGCACCTCGTCCCTCTTGCCATCTGCGGGAAGGCGTGGTAAGATAGCACCGACCTGCGGCGGGGTGTCCCGCCGATGAAAGGAACGATGCTGCATGAAATACAAAGCGATCTTATTTGATATGGACGGCACGCTGCTGGACACGCTGGCGGATATGGTCAGCGCGGTGAACCACATCCTGTCTGTTCACGGCTGGCCCCTGCGCACAACGGAGGAGGTGCGGACGTTCGTGGGCAACGGCGCACGGCGGCTGATGGAGCGGGCTCTGCCGCCCACCGTCACCGGCGGGGACTTCGAGGCGGTGCTGGCGGAGTACAGGGACTGGTATCAGGCCCACAACTGCGTGGACACCGCGCCCTACGCCGGTATTCCGGCGGTGCTGGCGGCGCTGGATGCGGCGGGCATTAAGACGGCGGTGGTGTCCAACAAGCCGGATGCCACCACCAAAACGCTGGCCGCCCGGTTCTTTCCGGGGCTGCCCGCCTTTGGGCAGCGGGACGATGTGCCGCCCAAGCCGTCGCCGGATCTGGTGTTCCACGCGCTGGACACGCTGGGCGTAGCCGCTGCCGACGCCATCTACGTGGGGGACAGCGAGGTGGACGTGGCCACGGCTCGTAACGCGGGACTGCCGCTGGCAGCGGTGAACTGGGGCTTTCGGGGCCGTCAGGCGCTGGCGCAGGCCGGTGCGGAAACCATCGTGGACACGGCGGCGGAGCTGCTGGAGGTTCTGCGGTAAAACGCGGTAAAACGCGGCAAGACCTGTTGACAAACCGCAAAAAGCGGTTTATACTATTCCCCATCAAAAAGGCATTGACGGAGAAGAAGCTGTTTTTCCAACGGCCAAAGAGAGGGACGCCCCGGCTGAAAGCGTCCTGCCTGCGGCGCAGCCTGTACCGCTCCTGAGCCGCCTGCGACGAGCAGGACGGGGGCTTCCCGTTACAGAAGTCACGAGCGACGGCGTATGCCGTAAGCAGGGTGGAACCGTGGAGTAAAGTCATTTACCTCACCCCTGAAACACATCAGGGGTGGGGTTATTTTTATGCCCGCCCCCAAAACAAGGAGGACTGTACCATGAGCGAGGAAAACATCTACACGTTTGAAAACGAGCAGTACCGCAAGACGTACTGGCATACCTGCTCCCACATTCTGGCCCAGGCGGTGAAGCGCCTGTGGCCGGAGGTGAAGCTGGCCATCGGCCCCAGCATCGACAACGGCTTTTACTACGATCTGGACGCACCCTTTGCCTTTACCCCCGATAACCTGGCGGAGATCGAGGCGGAGATGCGGAAGATCTGCAAGGAGAAGCTGAAGCTGGAGCGCTTCGAGCTGCCCCGCGCCGAGGCCATCAAGTTCATGGAGGAGAAGGAGGAGCCCTACAAGGTGGAGCTCATCAACGACCTGCCTGCCGATGCCCACATCTCCTTCTACAAGCAGGGCGAGTTCGTGGACCTGTGCGCCGGCCCCCATGTGGACTCCACCGGCCGCATCAAGGGCAACGGCATCAAGCTGACCGCCTGCAACGCCGCCTACTGGCGCGGCGATTCCAGCCGCCAGCAGCTGCAGCGTATCTACGGCGTAGCCTTCCCCAACAAGGAGGAGCTGGAGACCTATCTCAAGGAGCGTGAGGACGCGCTGAAGCGCGACCACAACAAGCTGGGCCGCGAGCTGGAGTATTTCACCACCGTGGACTGCATCGGTCAGGGCCTGCCCATCCTGCTGCCCAAGGGCGCACGGGTCATCCAGCTGCTGCAGCGCTGGGTGGAGGACACCGAGCAGGAGAGAGGCTATCTGCTGACCAAGACGCCCCTGATGGCCAAGCGGGAGCTGTATAAGATCTCCGGCCACTGGGATCACTATCTGGACGGTATGTTCATCATGGGCGACCCCATGGATGAGACCAAGGAGTGCTTCGCCCTGCGTCCTATGACCTGCCCGTTCCAGTATCAGGTTTTCCTGAACCGGGGCCGCAGCTACCGCGACCTGCCCATGCGTCTGGGCGAGACGTCCACTCTGTTCCGCAACGAGGATTCCGGCGAGATGCACGGTCTGATCCGCGTCCGCCAGTTCACCATCTCCGAGGGCCATCTGGTGCTGCGTCCCGACCAGCTGGAGGAGGAATTCAAGCAGTGCCTCGATCTGGCCAAGTACTGTCTGGCTACTGTGGGTCTGCTGGATAAGTGTACGTTCCGCTTCTCCCAGTGGGATCCCGCCAACCCCAACAACAAGTACGAGGGTACGGCGGAGCAGTGGGATCACGCACAGTCCGTCATGGAGCGCATCCTGAAGGACCTGGACGTGGACTACACCGTGGGCATCGACGAGGCCGCGTTCTACGGCCCCAAGCTGGATATCCAGTACAAGAACGTCTACGGCAAGGAGGATACCCTTGTCACCATCCAGATCGACATGCTGCTGGCGGAGCGCTTCGGCATGTACTATATCGACGAGAACGGCAACAAGGCCCTGCCCTATATCATCCACCGCACGTCTTTGGGCTGCTACGAGCGGACGCTGGCCTACCTCATCGAGGAGTACGCCGGCGCGCTGCCCACGTGGATGATGCCGGAGCAGGTGCGCTTCCTGCCCATTACCGACCGCGCCGCCGACTACTGCGCCCAGCAGGCCGCGGAGCTGCGTAAGCAGGGCTTCCGCGTGGAGGTGGACAGCCGCAACGAGAAGGTGGGCAAGAAGATCCGCGAGGCTACGCTGGAGAAGATCCCCTATATGCTGGTGGTGGGCGACCGCGACATGGAGGCGGGCACCGTCTCCGTCCGTACCCGTACCGGCGAGGATCTGGGCGCTATGTCTCTGGCGGACTTCAGCGCTCTGCTGCGCGATGTGGTGGACAGCAAGGCCCGCAAGTAAGCGGGACGCATACCGTTAAAAAAGAGGAGCATCTTGGGGCACCCTCCGTGAGGAAGGTGCCCCAACTGCTTTACATTTGACTCCTTTTCGGATTGTGTTGTCACAATCCGATGCTCGCTATCCCTATGGACTCGGTGACGTATGCTTCGTATTATTTGTTTATAACTTCTTTGTACCAAGTTGGAACGGGTTTTGTCATATTATCATACCAACTTAGTACATCTTTTGCTTGATTTACCATTACTTGAATTTTGCTCTGACCAAAAGGAATTGCCCAAGGCACAGAAGATAAAGTATTACTGCTGATATAAAGTGCGAGCAACTCCCAAAACTGAACCGGCACATCATTATCGAAGTACCCGTTTACCATTCCGGTTGTAAATAAAGGAGCAGCTTGAGCACACCACACAATGCGGTTAAATTCTTCCCACGGATCTCCAAAGTCATTTCTGTTAAAATCAATAATGTAAAGTCGCTTATCATTCCCTATCATCATATTGCCGATATGGTAATCTCCGTGCTGATAGGTTCGAGGGCGACCGCTGAGCAAATATCTGTGAGCGTTAATGTAATCAATGAAGGCTTGCCCATTTTCGTACTTGACAGGACATTCTTCATACATCTTGATTTTGTGGTCTGCTTTACGATTAAAATAGATTTCCCAATCTTCTATTTCTTTCGGAGCGGGGATTTTGTGAATTTCTTTTAGTATTTTTCCCGCTTCAAAACCATAAGAATACTGTTCTTGGTTTGTTAAATTATGTATATTTTCTTCTGCATCAATGCCATCTATCCAAGTTTGAATAGAATAAACTCCTTCATCAAATGTGCCGAACTCTAAGGGGCGGCACATTGGTACACCGAGAGCTGCTACCTGACCCATAAGTTCATATTCGTTTTTCTTCCTGTCATACTGTTCAATCGGAGAAACACGAAGCAAAAATTTATTTCCTTGCTCGTCGGTAACACAGTATTTTCTATCTTCTGACCAACCTTTATCTATTAGTTGCTTTGTAATAAACTTATGTTGTGGCACAGTCTTTCCCTCCTTCAGATAGCAAATAGTTATTTGCTATCTGAAAATTATTATATCATAAAATGATTTTTCCGCAAACCAGTCATTTTGACGACTTACAAAAGCAAAAAGGGAAACGACTTCCTTGCGGAGTGTTTCCCTTGGATGCTCCTCTTTTTTGCGCTCCCACCCCTGCATTTTGACCGGCTGATTTGCAGGAAAAGTATAAAACTCCTGCAATTTTGCAGGATTACCCTGCAAAATCACAATTTACCATGTTATTTGGCGAAAACGTCGATCGTGCCAAAACTCCGACAGAATCGGAATAGTGCATAAAAAACGGCGGTGAAATCAGACAAATCGGACAACGCTTGTGAAAAAACTTTTTCTAAAAAATGAATTTTTATGTATTTGGATGTTGCAAAACAGGAAAAGCCGCGTTATAATGGGCGCTGTAAGAGCAAGCCCCTCAAGCGGAGGGGTATATGAAGGAGAAGACTGTTATGAAGAAACTGATGAGCATGATCCTTGCCCTGATGATGGCGCTGAGCCTGGTGGCCTGCGGCGATAAGGGCGGCAGCGGCGACAACGGCGACAGCGCCAGCAAGCCCGAGCATACCGACACCACTACGGTGGCGGTGGGCGCGGTGATCCTGGCCCGCGACGATGTGGCTGAGGACGATGTGTACAAGTTCGTGGCCGATATCTTCGACAACGCCGCAGACCTGGTGACCAGCCACGCCAAGTACGGCGAGCTGAGCCTGGAGTACGGCGCGTCCATCACCTCCGTGCCCTATCACCCCGGCGCTGCCAAGTACTTCGCTGAGAAGGGCATCGATGTGGCCGCCGTCAAGGATGGCGCTGGCACCGGCGCTTCCCGCAACCTGCGGTTCGTCACCGGCGGCGAGTCCGGCACCTACTACGCCTTCGGCTCCGTCATCGCCCAGCACGCCACCAACAACGCCGGCGTGAACGTGGTGGGCCTGTCCGGCAACGGCTCCCAGGCCAACGTGCAGGAGCTGGTGGACGGCACCGCCGACTTTGCGTTCTGCCAGTCTGACGTCATGGCCTACGCCTACAACGGCACCAACCTGTTCGACACCAAGGTGGAGGGCTTCTCCACGGTGGCCGCCCTGTACATGGAGCAGGTGCAGATCGTCACCACCAACCCCGACATCAAGACCGTGGCTGACCTGGCCGGTAAGTCCGTGTCCATCGGTGCTCCCGGCTCCGGCGTGTACTTCAACGCTATCGACGTGCTGGGTGCCTACGGCCTGACCGAGAACGACATCAAGCCCACCTACCAGTCCTTCGGCGACAGCGCTGACGCCCTGAAGAACGGCCAGATCGACGCCGCCTTCATCGTGGCCGGTGCGCCCACCACCGCCGTCACCGATCTGGCCACCACCAAGGATACCTATCTGGTGAGCCTGGATGATGAGCACGTGGCCAAGCTGCTGGAGACCTCTGACTACTACACCAAGACTGTTATCGCCAAGGATGTGTACTTCGGCGACTGATCCTTAACACGGATTTGACACTTTACGAGGCTGCGGCGGGGCATCCCGCCGTAGCCCTCGCATTATTCTGAAAAGATCGAGAGGATCGCCACTATGAGCAAAGATAAGAAAAAGCCGGATACCCGCCCGGCGGCAGGGGCGGAGACCTCTGCCGAGGAGGCTGCGGATCTGGATGCGGTGATGCGGAAGTATGACCGCGAATCTGCCACCCGCATGTGGGAAGGCACGCCCCAGCTGCTGATCCGCATCCTGATGGCGGTCTTCGGCGTGTTCTGCATCGGTATGACCCTGTTTTCCAAGGATATGCCGGAGATCCGGCTCACCCTGTTCGTGGGCTGCATCGTCATCATCGGCTTCCTGACCTACCCTGCCAGCAAGCATCATGTGCGGGTGAACTACCTGCCCTGGTACGACATCGTGCTGATGGTGGTGGGCGCGTTCTGCTTCTTCTATTTCGCGCTGAACGCCATGACGCTGGTACGCCTGTCCACCCGTATCGAGACTGTCCACGTCGTCATCGGCGTGGTGGGCATCCTGATCCTGATGGAGCTGTGCCGCCGCTGCGTGGGCGTGCCCATCCTGTGCGTGGCCGGTGTGCTGATCGTCTATGCGTTCATCAACCAGCTGAGCTACGCCGGTGCCGTCAACGGCGCTACGCTGTATGACGCCCTCAAGACCATCATCTACAAGCTGTTCTACACCACCTCCGGCGTTATCGGCACGCCCATCAGCGTGTGCTACACGTACATCGTGCTGTTCATCATCTTCGGCGCGTTCCTGGAGCGCACCGGTATCGCCAATTTCTTCATCAGCTTCGCCAACCGCATCGCCGGCTGGTCCAGCGGCGGCCCCGCCAAGGTGGCTGTTATCAGCTCCGCTCTGTGCGGCATGGTGTCCGGCTCCTCTGTGGGTAATACCGTCACCACCGGTTCCTTCACCATCCCTATGATGAAGAAGACCGGCTACAAGCCGGAGTTCGCGGGCGCCGTGGAGGCCGCCGCCTCTACCGGCGGCCAGATCATGCCGCCCATCATGGGCGCTGCCGCCTTCCTGATGGCGGAGTACATGAAGCTGCCCTACGCTCAGGTGGCCGTGAAGGCTATCCTGCCCGCCATCCTGTACTTCACCGGCATCTTCATCGCCGTCCATCTGGAGGCCAAGAAGCTGGGTCTGAAGGGCATCTCCCGCGACCAGCTGCCTAAGTGGAAGCTGCTGGCCCGGGACTGCTACCTCATCATCCCCCTGATCCTGCTGGTGTGGCTGGTTTCCTCCGGCAGCAAGACCATGTCCCACTCTGCCGCCTACTCCATTCTGGCGGCCATCGTTGTGGGCTTTGTCAACTTCTTCCTGCAGGGAAAGCGCGGCGATGAGGAGCATGAGGCCCAGTCCGCCGGCAAGGCGTTGGCCTCCGCCGGTAAGCGCTCCTTCTTCTCTGCGGTGGAATCTCTGGAGGCCGGTTCCCGCGGCGCCATTACCGTGGCCGTGGCCTGCGCCATGGCGGGCATCATCGCCGGCTGCATCACCGTCACCGGTCTTGCCTCCATCCTCATCAACGCTATCGTTCAGCTGGCCGGCAACGCCACCATCATCGGTCTGGTGCTGACCATGCTGTGCTGCATCGTGCTGGGCATGGGCGTGCCCACCACGGCCAACTACTGCATCATGGCCTCCACCTGTGCCCCCATTCTGATCCAGCTGGGGTTCCCTGTGGTGGCTGCCCACTTCTTCGTGTTCTACTTCGGCATCGTGGCCGACATCACGCCTCCTGTGGCGCTGGCGGCTTACGCCGGTTCGGCCATCGCCAAGTCCAACCCCATGAAGACGGGCCTCAACGCCACGAAGCTGGCCATCGCGGCCTTCATCGTGCCGTACATCTTCGCATACAGTCCGGCGCTGCTGTTTGAGAACATCTCCGGCTGGTGGGAGGTGGTGCAGATCTGCGTCAGCGCCCTGCTGGGTATCTTCGGCATCGCCGCGGCCCTCAACGGGCACCTGTTCAAAAAGGTCGGCTGGCCTCTGCGGATCCTGCTGGTGGTGGGCGGCCTGGGCATGATGATCCCCGGCACCGTCACCGACCTGGCGGGCCTGCTGCTGGTGGGTGCCATTGTCGCGTACCAATACCTGTCCAACAAGCGCGCCAGCGCTTCTGCGGCAGCGTAATAGTCCTCTCCGAAAGCAGAGAAAGCGTTCGGCCATGCCGGACGCTTTCTCTGCCGCTGTTTCCCGCGGCGTAAAATGTTGCAAAAATGCTTTGTGCAAAACGTCAACAACTTTACGGGGAAGCATGCGCGCCTGCATGGAGATTCTAAATAATATGCCAAAAAGAATTTTCTCCCATTTTCGGGAGATTTTTTTCTTTTTATACGAAAATAGTTGCATAAAAAATTTTTTAAAAATACAAATGGGAACAAATGCACAGGAGAAAATGACAGAAATATGTCAAACTTACATATAGAAGCGTTTTGCGTCGGAAAAAACAGGGGGAATAACGGTCTATTTATACGAAAAAAGTTGTAGGCAAAATCACGGATGATTATCCATACTTTTTAAGACTACCTGAAAATTTGTATGAAAATTTGACGAGAAAATCAAAATTTTTTATAATGATAGACAGAACAAAAAGTGAATATCCCCTGTAACGAGGGGGAGGAAAGAGGAAAACACACATGGAAAAGTATCTAGTCCTTGCCACATTCGTTGGCTCCGTCATCGCGCTTTTGTTTGCGCTTTTCACGGGAAAACGGGTACTGCGCTTTGAGGAGGGCACCCCTCTGATGAGCAAGATCTCCCGTTCGATCCGCGAAGGCGCCAACGCCTACCTGCGGCGGCAGTACACCGTCGTGGGCATCTTCTTCGCCTGCATGATCGTGGTGCTGTGCATCATGGCTGCCTGCCATCTGCTGACCTGGTTCGTACCCTTCGCATTCCTGACCGGCGGCTTTTTCTCCGGTCTCAGCGGCTTCGTGGGCATGCGCATCGCGACCAAGTCCAACTGCCGCACCGCCAACGCCTGCCGCGAGGGGCTGAACAAGGGCCTGCGGGTGGCCTTCTCCGCCGGTTCCGTCATGGGTTTCACCGTGGTGGGCTTGGGCCTGTTTGACATCTCCGTCTGGTTCGCCCTGCTGCGCTTTGTGTTCAAGCTGGAGGCCGCCGACATCACCAGCGCCATGCTGACCTTCGGCATGGGCGCCAGCTCCATGGCTCTGTTTGCCCGTGTGGGCGGCGGTATCTTCACCAAGGCCGCCGACGTGGGTGCGGATCTGGTGGGCAAGGTGGAGGCCGGCATCCCCGAGGACGATCCCCGCAACCCTGCCGTCATTGCCGACAACGTGGGCGACAACGTGGGTGACGTGGCCGGTATGGGTGCGGATCTGTACGAGTCCTACGTGGGCTCCATCATCTCCGCCTCCGCGCTGGGCGTGGCGGCCTTCTCCAATCAGGCGTTCAAGGCCATGGCTATCCCCATGGTCATGGCGGCCGTGGGCATCCTGTGCTCCATCATCGGCTCTTTCTTCGTTAAGACGGAAGAGAATGCCGACCAGCGCACCCTGCTGAAGGCGCTGTCCCGCGGCACCAATCTGTCCGCCATCCTCATCGCCGTCAATTCCTTCTTCCTGGTGTGGGCTCTGCAGGGGCTGGAGCACAGGGGACTGTCCGAGGCCATCCTGTCCGGACTGATGGCC
>UQZR01000003.1 GCA_900545585.1 uncultured Eubacteriales bacterium | reverse complement strand
TTGGTGTACTGCTCATATTGCCGCATGGCAAGCCGGGCGTACCGTTCCATCAGGGGGTGGAGGCCGGGGTACTGCACGGCACAGGCAAAGAGCTGGTTTACTCCCTTTTTGGGCAGTCCTGTGATGGGAAGATACCTCTTTTCCGGCCCTTTGAACTCCACCGCATAGCTGCGGGGAAAATCCTCCTGCTCCAGAAGCTCACACAGGTAGTTCAGTACTTCATGGCAGCACTCCTCCGTGCTGTTCCTGGCAGTAATACGGATCACAGCAAAGGCATCGTTGGCCGATGCGGTAAAGTGCTCTGTTTTCCGCTTTTGCAGAGAGAGCGGCAGCCTGCCGGTTCCATGTTCCCGGAGCTTTTTCACCAGATCCGGACGGACTTTCTCCACCAAACCCAAGAGGTAATTGGTTGACAAATATTCATAGTTCGCTCCATATATCTTATAGCTCACTGCCACATAGCAGGCGAAGCGCAGCAGCGGCTCCGGCACCTCCTCCGCACGGATCCCCGGTTTCAGGGAATACTCCTGTTCTTTCCAGTAGTCATCTTCGTTGCCTGTCGCGACAAAATACTTCTCATGCAGCTCCCGTTTGAGCAGGTTAATCAAATAATAGTCAATTTCACCCCAGCGGCTCTGGCGGCGCAGGTTTTCGCTGAAGGCGATGGCTTTTTCCGCATCCATGGTTTCTGCTCGCTGGGTTTCAATCCATTTTCTCACCAGATCGCACACCTCAAAGGGCGCACCTTGACTGCTGACCACTACCGGCGGCCAGAGGGAATCAAGCCGCGTGATTCTCCCGTCAATGGCATCCTGGATGCACTGGTCAAAGAGCGGTTGCAGTTCCTCCTGTACCTCGGGCTTCATCCAGTAACAGCGCCCGTCCGCACTATTTCGTTTTGGTAAATTCATATCAGGCCACCTCTTTCCGAACAATAAAAAATGCCCTGCGCCGCACTGCCACAAGGGCAGACGAACGCAGGACATAAAAAGGCCGCAAGAGAGACGCCACATCCACCAGCGGATGTGGTTTCTTCTTCAGCCAAAATCAATTTTTCATATTTGAACAGAACAGCCGTGGACTGTCCCAGTTTTTCTTCCATAGCAAGACCTCGGGTTACAAATTTCTAAATGGGTAAACTTTTTTATTTTATTATATCACATCATCTGTTTTCTTTGGAAGAGAGATTTGCTCCTCAGCCAAATTTGTGATGTGGATTTTTCCTTTTCTCTTTCCCGTACCAGCATACTCCAGCAGTTCTCTGGCGTTGCTGGCCGGATGCCACACATAGGCGATGAGAAAATCGCTGCGCTCCACCATGTATCGGTTTGCGCGGACGATGGCAAGCCGTTTGGGGACCGTTTCCAAATCCGGCGGATAGAACAGAGCGTCGAACGCCTCTGGCAGATCCGCCTTTCTGTTGACTGGGTAATATGGGGTCATCAACATCAGTGTAATATCCGGGTGCGCTCGCTTGGCCTGCGACAGCGCCCGGATCACCAGACGGTCGAAATTCCCATACTGGCCCACCACAAATTCAGATACGCCATATTCTGCGATATGGCGCTCTATGGTTTCAAGCAGGGTTGGGTACACCCGATCTGGTGTCTCTCGATGACCAATGAAAAAACAAGAACTTCTATGCTCCATACCCGCACATCCAAACTATATAGTCGATATTTTCATTATATCTATTTTAATTAGTCGTATCAAGTGGAATAACTAAATTAACCAAACAGAAAGTTCGGTCACATATAGTACAATCAGTCGGAAAAGAGGTGGAATACGGCATGGAACAGTCTGAGTTTTGTAAACGTCTGGTGGAACTCCGCATGAATAAAGGCGTATCGGCACGAGATATGAGTTTGTCCATTGGACAGAGCCCAGGCTATATTAACAACATTGAGAATGGGGTCAATTTCCCCTCCATGACCGCATTCTTCTTTATCTGCGACTATCTGAATATCACGCCGAAAGAGTTTTTCGATACAGAGACTTCTGCTCCAACAAAAGCACATGAGTTAATGGAGGCAATTAAGGGCCTGAATGTCGAGCAATTGGACAGTCTGATTGCCATTGCTAAGAATTTGCGTCGGTGATGGTTTGATATTGCCACCGAAAAAATTGAATAAGTCATAAGGGACAGCGTT
Source organism: uncultured Eubacteriales bacterium (assembly GCA_900545585.1). Taxonomy (GTDB): domain Bacteria; phylum Bacillota; class Clostridia; order Oscillospirales; family Oscillospiraceae; genus Vescimonas. The sequence goes on along the minus strand of UQZR01000003.1, from coordinate 144,942 downwards.
TCGCTGTCCCTTATTCAATGATCACAGCAATGTATTCCCCTTGATCCCTATCTGCAAATATCAATGCTTATGGATTGTTGTATTTTATATCCATCTGCGGTACAATCATCTGCGGTGGAGGGCCAAGAAGCCATCCCCCTATCGCATTGATCATCACGCAGAAAGGCAGATCGACCATGATACAAAAGGAATTGAATGAGCTGCGCCGCCGCTGGCGGCCGGAGAAAAACGCTGTCAGCCGGATCTACGGCTGTTTTGTCAATAGCAGCAAAGAGATCGTTTCTGATCTGGACGAATCCCTTGGGATGATGCCCCAGGAGGAGGCTGAGAAGTATCTGAGCCTTTTGAAGAAGGGACTGTCCGGTTCTCTGGGAAAAAACCTCATCGACATCGTATTCTCCACCCAGCAGGTGGCAGACAGCGAGGAGCACCGCCTGCTCACCACACTGCGGGATTCTCAGCTGAAGGACAACGAGGCCCGTCAAGCCTTTTACCGTAAGGTGATCGATAGTCTGGACATGGGGAACAGCAGTTACCTGCTGCTTCTGGCCTGTGACAGCTACGATGTCCCCCATCGCGGCAAGGATGATTCCCTGCAATCGGATGCCTCGGATGAGGTCTTCACCTACATCGTCTGTGTGGTGTGCCCCATCAAGGAGGGCAAGGTAGAGCTGGGATATTTCCCTGGGGACAATGAATTTCACTGTGCTGCCGGACAAACTGTCGCTCCTCCGGAGCTTGGCTTTCTGTTCCCGGCCTTTGATGACCGGGCAGCAAATATCTACAACGCTCTCTTTTACACCAGAAAGCCCAGCGAGATCCACCAGGAGTTTATCGATGCGGTCTTCCATGTGGAACCGCCTATGTCCGCTGCAGAACAGCGAGAGGTCTTTGAATCGATCCTGGAGGATACGCTGGGGGCAGGTTGCAGCATCGAGGTCGCCCAGGCGATCCACGACCAGCTTTCCAGCCAGATCAGGGAGCATAAGGAGTCCAAGAGTGCCGAGCCCCTGATCATGACCGCAGGTGAGATCGGGAAAGTCCTGCTGGCGTGCGGCGTGACGGAGGAAAATGTTGCAGCATTCCAGGTGCAGTGCGGGGAGCGGTTCGGTGTCAGTGCCGTCCTCGATCCTGCCAACTTGATCGACCCTGGCAAGTATGAAGTCAAGACCGCCCAGGCCACGATCCAGGTCGACCCGGAATTCAGCTATGCAGTTACTACCAGGGTGATCGATGGCCGCGCCTATCTTCTGCTCCCTGCGGATGATATCCAGGTCAACGGGCTTCCCATCCAAGTCACAAATGGTCAGGAGACGGAGACGATATGAGTAAACGGCTTGTAGCTTACTTTTCATGTACCGGAACGACTGCCAAAGTTGCCGAAACTCTGGCGGAGTCTATCGGCGCTGATATCTTCGAGATCGAACCGGCTGTCCCTTACACAGCTGCGGATCTTGACTGGCGGGATAACACTTCCCGAAGCAGCGTTGAAATGAATGATCCCCATTCTCGCCCAGCAGTCGCATCGAAGCGGGACAACATGGCTGACTATGATACGGTTTTGGTGGGGTTCCCGATCTGGTGGTATGTGGCACCAACCATCATCAACACATTTCTGGAATCCTATGACCTTCAAGGAAAAACCATCATTCCCTTTGCGACATCTGGTGGGAGCGGTATGGAGCAGGTCAGCAGCCATCTTGCTCCAAGCTGTGTCGGCGCAAAGCTGCTTTTAGGGAAAGTATTTCCTTCCTCTGTGACCAAAGAGGAGACAAACACTTGGTTCAGCAAATTACAGGCTCGATTGGAATAACATATTCCCGATGTATAAAGCACCCTTTCTGTGCTGTTTGCAATCGCTTTGTTTATGCTGCAACGCCATAGAGGTCATGGTTCACCTGTGCGGCGTAATAATTCTCCATGGTGGCAGGTGCATTGTAAAGTGCAGTCAGGAGGTACTGCCGAATATTGCGGATGTGAGTGGTGTTGTCCTTGAGGCACTCGAACACATAACGGATATGGCTTCCATCCAGTTTCAACAGCCGGGACTTTACAACTGCCTGGGGCAGATCATTCCCACACACCCGGACATTCTCCCGGTTGGAGCAGACCGTCTCCACCATCAGCTCCACCATCTCGTCTAACTGCCCCACATCCCAGGGGCGTTCCTGTACGAAGTCCTCATAGCGAATGTTCTCCCGTATGAGGGACCGATAGGCATCCATCTCCTGATGATCCACAGGTCTCTCCCGGCTCCGCTTCCTTCCCTTCGCATCCATCGTCCCCGGAAAAGGGGTGGAAGGGATAGGAAGCGATTCTTTTTTTCGTGAGTCAGTTCTTTGTTGTTCTTTCTTTCGTCTCTCTTTTATTATTTGCGTTGACTTTTCCGCCGCCGTGCCGCCCGCCGCCGGATATTCCGTTGTCGGGTTTTCCGATGACGGCAAGGCAGACGACGGCCCTGCCGGAGGTACAGGAACAGGGCGCTCCCGGATGATATACTCGTTGCTGCTGAATTTTCCTGCCTTATCCACAGTCTGGCAGCGATAGATGTACCCGGCTCGTTCCAGCTCCACCACAGCGGCACGGATCGCATCCTTACCCTCTTGATTGATCTTCGCCAACCCCGTTAAGGTGTAGTCCCAGTCCTCCGGCAGGGAGAGCATTTGGGACAGCAGGCCCTTGGCTTTTAGGGAGATGCTCTTGTCCCGCAGGTGGTAGTTGCTCATGATCGTATAGTTTTGAGTGCGTTCCACACGAAAAACCGCCATTTGGAATCCTCCTCTGCATTTCTATTCCCCTTTTCCCAGAACCCCATGACGGAAGCCTTCCGCCCCGCGGCTCCGGAAAACAGCGGGGCGCGGGTCTTTTGCCCGCGCCCCATGTTCATTCTCTGTAATAGACAGGTCTGCCGATGGAAGTAAAGCCACTTTTTCCTGTGATGACCACATTGTTGGCGTTGCTGGCGCAGTGGACGATCAGGAGATCCCCCGCCTCGTCCCGACCGCCTACGATGCCCACGTGTTCGTCTCCGGGATAGAACACCAGATCCCCAGGAAGGGCCTCCTCCCAGGAGATAGGGGTGCAATAGGTGTGCTGGGCATGGGCGCCGCCGCCGTGTCCGATGACATACTCCCCACCGCTGGTGTTATAGAATACCCAATCCGCAAAACCAGAGCAGTCCATCCCGAAGGGTCGGTAGGTACCTGTGGTGGAACTGCCTGCTGCAGTCACCTGGCGGAGCGTTCCCCAGCGGTCATCCCAGCCGATCTTCAGGCTTTTGCCACCCCAGAAATAACGGACCTTACCCACCAGTTGGCAGGCAGTCTGGACCACAGCCCGCCGCTCCGGTGCCAGGTCCGCGGGAAGCGCGGCCAGCAGATCCTTTGCCGCCTGACTGCTGATGGTCAGGTCACCAGCCAAGGATGCCAGCAGTTCTGAATTGTCCAACAGCGCATCCAGCGCCTGGTCCTGCTCTGCTGTAAACTGATAGAACACCCGCATATCGTCCGGTGTCCTGGGGGTAATGGTGACGGACAGAACTTCCTCTGTCCAGGCTGCGGCGCTGCCGCTGGCTGGATGCTCTACTGTCTTTTTCTCACTGGTGAGCTTTGTCATGTCCCAGAATACTGTCCGCAGGGCTTCGACCTGGGCTGCGTCCAGCACAGCAGGACTGCCGCTTTCTGCCGATCCTGACTGCCTGACTGCAAACACTGCCAGTACCTCCGGCCAGGGCGGCGGCGCACCCATGACCTCCAGCCGGTCACAATCAGCATCCACCTGCATTTGCTCCAGACGTTCCGCCAATTCGCCATTGATCTGAGCCACTGCCTCCGATGGAGAAACAGAACCCGGACCGCTGCCGCCACCCGCGAATAGGATGCCAAGTGGCGAGGCAAGCAGCACACCTACCAGACAGAGTACGACCACGATAGAAAGGACAATGCTCCCTCCGGCTGCAATGGCAGCCACAACGCCGCGGGCCGCCCTGACTACGGACTGTACTGCCCTGGCTGCTGCCCGTGTTCGCGCTTTCCATGTGACAGCCACCTTGGATGTGTGACCAGCAGCACGGGCAGACCGTATGGCGGAAATCTTTGCCGCAGCCTGGGCTTTGACCTGCGCAGGGCCCGGAGGCAGCTGCCCAGAGGCCAATGACCTCTGGGCAGTCTTTATCTGCTTGGCAGACGGGACCGGCTTTCTCACAGACGGCGGCGCCGCACCCTCTCTGTTCATTCCACGGCCTGTACATCGGGGCGCTTCAGGGGAAGCTACGGTTGGGCGACGTCCCCCTTGTTTGGCGGCGTGTTGTTCACCTGAATGACACTCTGAGGGCATGGATCGACTATCCTGCGGGGCAGTCTTGGCAGCGGTATGTGCGGTACCCTGGGGCTGTCTGCTATTCTTTTCAGCGCGTTGCCGGGCCTGTTCCTTCGCCGCTTGTCTGCCCCTCTCCTGGGGTGTGAGCGTGGCATTCGGGGCAGGACGGGCGCATGGTTCCACGGGCCTCTCTGATCCCAACGATCCTGCTCCAGTCCTGACCTTCTCTGGGCCGGGCCTTGGGCGGACAATTCCAGAACCACGCTCCGCCGTTGCCTGTTCCAAAACAGCCTCACGGGTCTTGATCCGCAGCGATCCGGTCCCCCGCTTTTCCCCAGTAGAGGGGGCATCTGACGGGGTGCCGGAGTTATTTTGTGCTGGGAACTTCTCTTTTTTCTGTCCCTGTTTCCTGCCTTTCAGCAGACGCTCCACACCTCGGGTCCCACGGCGGAAACCACCCATTGCAGTATCCTCCAGTGTGTCGCCGCCAAACTCATCCCGCTGACCATACTGGGCTGTGTCCCTCAGCTGGCCCCGCAAACGTTCCACGCCGCTCTCCAGTCCCCGGCGTGCCAATTCCTTGGGGGCAGATCTGACCTTCTCTGCCACGGCCTTTGTAGCCGTTGGCTTCTCCTTGATCGTTCCGATGCCTTATCACCTCCCCGGCGGTCATGCCGCATTCAGGTCAGCAGGTTTGGTGCTCATCAGTTTGTAGAGATGATTCTTGGGGAAGTTGTCCATAAAGGGGACGATCGCACTGCCGCACTTGATGAGTCCCCGGCCAAAATCCACATTGGTGATGTAGGAGAGCTGGTTGTCCGAGATGTTCAGCAGCTTGGCCAGCTCCTCACGGTCAGTAGCCGCCTGGTTCAGCATGACCAGGAACTCACTGTTTGCCAGCATGGTACGGGCGGTGTGAGACTGGAGCAGGTCATCTACATTCTGTGTCAGGCCGGTGCAGCAGGCGCCATACTTCCGCACCCGCTTCCAGAGGGTAAACAAGAAATTGGCGCTGTATTCATGCTGGAACAGCAAATAGATCTCGTCAATATAGACCCAGGTGTTCCTTCCCAGTTTTCGGTTCCGGACGATGCGGTTGAATACGCTGTCTAGAACCACCAGCATACCAACAGGCAAAAGCTGCTTGCCCAGATCCCGGATATCGTAGCAAAGGATACGGGAGTTGGTATCCACATTGGTGGGCTTGGCGAAGGTGTTCAGGCTGCCCTTGGTAAACAATTCGATGGCCAAAGCCACGTCCGTTGCCTCCGTCTCCGGTTGGCGAAGCAGTTCTGCATGGAAGTCCCGGAGGGTGGGGACAGTCCCTTCACAGCCGTTCTGGATGTAGGTGTGGTAGCACAGAGCCGTACACCGGTCAATGATGGACTTCTCCTTGGCGGACAGCTTGCCGGCCCCCATGAGCTGCTCACACAGGGAGAGGATGAATTCGGACTTTAGGACAACGGGATCATCCCCATCGCCATACCCCTGTTCCATGTCCATTGCGTTGATGTGGTTGCTGGAGGTGGCGGAAATGTTGATGACCTCGCCGCCCAGCCCTTCCATAAGGGGGCGGTACTCTGACTCCGGGTCGATCACGATGATGTCATCTTCGGTGGAAAGGGCCAGTCCCACCATCTCCCGTTTGGCGGTAAAGGACTTGCCAGAGCCGGAGACGCCCAGGACAAATCCGTTGCCGTTGAGCAGTTCCTTCCGATTAGCCAGGATGAGATTCTTGCTGATGGTGTTCTGCCCATAGTACACGCCGCCCTGGTGCCGGATCTCCTGTGCCTTAAAGGGCATGAGGACAGCCAGAGCCTCTGTAGTCAGGGTGCGCAGGGCGTCGATCCGCCGCAGTCCCAAAGGCAAAGCGGTCACCAGCCCGTCCGCCTGCTGCCAGTTGAGGGTGGAGAGTTGGCACAGGTGCTTGCGGGCGGTGGATCGGAGCGTCTCCGTATCACTGTCCAGTTCCTCCTTGGAATCGGCCAGATGCACCAGCGTCACCACTGCAAACAGCATCCGCTGATCCCTGGTGGTCAGGTCGTCCAGCATCTCTCTTGTCTCTTTCCGCTGCTGCTCCAGATCATACGGCACCACCGCAGAGAAGTTGTTATTGCTGTTCTGCCGCCGCTGCCAGTTGGTCACGTTGGTCTCCACACCCAGCAGGCGGCTTTGCAGCTCCCGTACCGCCTCATCCGTAGGGACTGGGATGATGTCAATAGACAACATCAGGTTCCGGTCCAGTGCAGTCAGCTCGTTGATCATGGAGTCCTTGATGTAGCTGGCATACTCTTTGAGGAACAGCACCCGCCCGTACTTGTTCCCCATGATGAAGTGGTCTTTCTTGAACTCCAGGCTGTCCGGGCAGACAGCATCCTTGAAGGAATGCCCTTTCCGCATACAGTCCCGGAGGTCGATGCGGAACCCGTTCTCCTCTCCGGGGCGGTAGAAGTCATGGAGGACTCGCAGCCGTTCCACGGCATCCAACTCTTCACAGTGGGAGTCCAGACGATGGAGGTGGGCAGTCACATCATGCATGGTCCGGTCAAAAAAAGACCGGGCCTCCTCCGCGCTCTTGCGGTGGACAGAGAAGGTGATATACCGCTCCTGCACCACGCTGTTGGCAGCGTTGGTGGCCTTGTCCAGAAGCATGGTGTTGTACTCCGCACGGTATCCGTCCAGATGATCGTCCCGGCGAGGGATGAGGATCTCCTGTTCCACATTTTCCCGTGCGACGCGCTTGTTGTTGATGGTGATCTTGGTCGTAGACCCGGCATCCAGTGCATTGAGCAGTTCGGAGTAATCCAGGAACATCGCCGTCTTGTCCTCTTTTGAAGCGATGGCGTAGTTGATGTCGCTGAACCGCAGGGTCTTGGAGAATTTGCTGCCGAATTGAAACACCCCATCCGGCCACAGGCGGCGGATGGGGATGGCGTCCTGTACAGATCTTGGCACCTCGAATGTTTCTTTGTCCTGCTTTAACGTATTCAGCAGGGTCTTAATCAAGTTTGAGCGCCTCCTTTATCGTTGCATTTTCCAGAGCTTTGGTATACAGGTGATCCGATTTGAATACGAGCCGCTTTGGATAGAGCAGCTCTGAGCGGATGACCGCCAGAATAAACTGTTCGAACGTCATGCTGTTGTATCGGTAAAAGCCGCACAGGGCAAAGGGTGCGGCGGCCAGGACGCAGGCCCAGCCCACATCCGAACCGCCCAGAGCTGGCCCCAGGAAGAAATAGACTGCCAAAGCCACCGCCACGGCGCCAAAGGCGCAGAGGAACTGCCGCAGGGTCAGGCCGAAGAAGATGCCCTCCTGGTAGTCCCGGACTTCTTTGTTGATCCGTACTTCTATGTCGTTCACCTCTCTATTTTTGCTTTTGCCAGACAGACCGTTGCAAATGCCGCCCAGCTACTGGACGCCGTCCTCCTTGTCGTACTGCGACTTGGTCTCCAGCATCTGTCGCAGCTCCCGTCCCGGTTCGCAGTTCAGGTGAGCGGTAAGGATCTGCTCCTGAGTCTTGTCCCCATTGAGGACATAGTGGATACCCACATCCAGCCGCCCTTTCCGCGCCAGGATCTTGGTGATGGCCATTACTTTTTCGCCACCTCATAGAGAAGTTCATATACCTGGTCCAGCAGGTACAGCCCCCGCTTGGCATCCTCCACCTTGGCGATTCCGGCGTTGACGCTGCGGGCGATCTGGTTGATGTTATTTCCAATGTGGTGGATCTCCGTGCGCAGAGCTTTGATTTCCTGGGATGGGCGGGCCTTGACTGGCTTGCCCTCGATGAGCCGCACCAGAAAGACCCGCTTGCTCAGGCCACACTGTTTGGACTGCTGACACAGCAGTTCATATTGCTGCGGTGTCAATTCCATGTGGAAATGGTGTCTCTGTTCCGAAATGACTTCACGCTCCTTTCCTTTGGTATGCAAAAAGCCGCTGCACCAGCAGCGGCTTTTACGATCTTCTTATCCTATCACCGAGCTACGATCCCCGTTTTGATGGGGAAGGCAGGGTCTTTTTGAGTCAGGGCCAGGAGGCGGCAGGCAGTCCCTTCCGGGTGGTTTCTTCCAGCTTCCCATGCCTCTACCGTTTTTACACTGACACCCATATACTGTGCAAAAACAGCCTGAGTAAATCCCGTGCTTTTCCGAATCTCCCGGATCTCATCAGCTTCGTAATGGTCCACAGGCAGGACAGACAGCTTGGTCGTCTTTGCTCGTAGCGTCCCCCGCTCATAGGCCACAGCCTCTTCCAGACCAGTCTTGATCTTATCGAACATTCCCATACCAGCACCTCCTATTCCTTCATACGCAGTTCCTGTTCCAGGATCTCCACTAATTTTTTCAATTCATTACGTTCTGCTTTGGTCAGGTTCTCCGCCTCATTCTTAGCATATGCAGTCAACAGATACAATTTCCCATAAGCAGGGAAGTCGATATAAATGACCCGGATGCTGCCGCTTTTGCCGCGGCCCTCATAAGCAAAGCGGATCTTTCGGATGCCGCCAGTCCCCTGCATGACACGTCCGGCCTGCGGGTCAGTCAACAGTTCCTCCTGTAGACGACGTAAGTCACCATCCGCCAGTCCGAGCGCCCTCCAGTCATTTCGAAAGGAGGGTAGCTCCACAAAAAGTCTTGTCACATTTTTCCCTCCTTCGATTCAAATTATACCCTATTAAATAGGGGTTGTCAATCTTGTTTTCTCCTTCCGCACTCCGAATATCCGCCCGTAGGCGGCATGGGGGTCAGGGGTTTATCCCCTGCAAGCGCGCAAAATGTACATTTGCGCTATGCTTGCGCCGTCGCCGCCTGCGGGCAGCATAGGCCCCGGCCCCAGTGGGGCCGCATCTCAAAAGAAAAACTCCCACACTGTTCCTGCTGCAGATTGTTCTCCTTGGTCCTCATGTATCCTCCTTCCTTTGGGTGTCATGTATTGACACCCTTATTTGATGAAACTGCGCAAAAAACTGAAGCAGGGTGTCAATACATGACACCCTGCCCCTGGCCGTCCGTGAAAATAAACGGCAGGGTATATACACAAAATGCCTTGCTGTACCCACTCTTGAAATCATCGTTCTTTTGATTTTAAGTCCAAATTATCCCGGACCACACCGCGCAGATCCAGTGCCTGCTTGTTTGGGACATAAGCCGCGTATCTGGCATAGTGATAACCCTCACCATCCACAAGGATGCCATCCTTCCGATTGCGGCTGGTGACTAGCAGACAGCAGAATCCTCCAGTTTCCCGGTCATAGCCGGTAAGCTTGGTCCTAGCCGCGATGTATGGCCGCTCTGCCAGCAGATCAGACTGGAAACGGTGGTATTGGGCATCTGTAAGGATGATCTCTCTGATGATTCGAAAGGGTGTAGGGCGGATGATAGCGGTACTATCCATCAAACCTAACACATGAGTTGGTTTTCGGAAAAATTTGGCCGAAGTTTGCTTTTCCATTAAGATGCCACTCCACTCAAGTCCTCGTAGACACCCACTTCCTTTGCGATCCGCTCCCTGGCGCGCCGGGCGTACTCGTCAGTAACTTCAATGCCAGTGGCAGTGTAGCCCTCCAGCACAGCAGCCAATACCGTGGTGCCGCTGCCGGCAAAGGGGTCCAGGATGTGGCCACCCGGCTCCACGATCTTCACCACATCCCGCATGAGCTGAAGGGGCTTCTCGGTCAGGTGGATACGATTTTGTGGATTGCCGTACTTGAACACACCGGGCAGACAGGGCACCGGGCGGCTCAGGGGCATATCCCCGTTGGAGCCCCAAACGATGTACTCCGCCTGCTGACGGAAGCGCCCCTTCTGGGGGCGGCTGTTGCCCTTATCCCAAACAGCGGTGCCCCGCCAGATCCATCCAGCCCACTGGAGGGCGTCGGTGGCAGCGGGGAGCTGCCTCCAGTCGATGAACATACACACCGGTGCTCCGGGCTTACACAGCTTCCGAGCCTCATACAGCCACTCTGCCGCCCAGCGGGTCCAGGAACGCTGGTCCTTGGCATCCCCCTCGAAAGGAGGGGGCGCATTCTCTCCCATGCTGGAATACTTGGATGTAGTGGACTTGTTTTTCTCCGCCTGAGTGCGTCCCCCGGAGGCGTAAGGCGGGTCGGTGATGACGGCATCGAAGGTGCCGGGGGCAAAGCCCTCCAGCACCTTCAGGGCGTCTCCCTGGATGATCTCCCATTTATCGCTCATGGGCATCTCTCGCTTTCTTTTTATTGGATTTCTGGTGGATGGGAGGCGGTGTCAGCTCCGTCTCCACATACTCGCTGATGATATTCAGCGCCTGCTCATAGCTGCCGCTGGCGGTCACCCGCTGGAACATCTCGTCCGCCTGGTCCTTCATCCCGGCCCGCTTCAGCAGGGCAGAGGCCCGGCCCAGGATGGCGAAGATGTTTCCGTCCTGGCCCAGCAGTTCCATTTTGGGGCGTTGGGGCCGTTGCTCCTGGACAAACCCGCCCAGTCGGTTGGGGACATAGTCGCTGAGCCATGTGCCGCCGAACTGTGCATGGGTCTGGAGCCGCCATATAGCCAGCTTTCCCACATCTAACTGAACACCGTCAAAGGGAAACAGCAGGTTTGTCAGGCCATCGTGCTGGAATACCCGCACAGCCTCGGCTTTCCATGCGCTGCCGGCCTGCAGGATACCGCCCTGAGTGAGCAGCTCATTGATACCGTCCACCCACTCCTGGAGATCGCCGCCGCAGCCCTGGAGGATGAGACCCTCCTGATCGTTCATCTGACACAGCTCGTCGATGGTGACTGTCTTGATCTCTGCCATGTGTCCTCCTATCTGCTCTGGCCGCGCCTGGGACGGCCCTTTGTCTTTTGGAGCCCCGGCTGGTCTGCCTTGACCGGAATACGAAGCTCTTCCGCCCTGCGGATCTCCGCCAGCATCCCCGGTGTACGGACAGGGCCGTACACATTGACCTGCTGACAGTGCTCCACCAGCCGCAGGCCCATCTCCCGCGCCGCCTGGTCCTGCACGGGGTCATCCGGGTCCGCGAAGGGCGGGAACATGAGGTGGGGACAGATCGGGATGTCCCCGGCCTGAAACACCTCCCGCGCTTTCTCCTTTGCGAAGGTTATGTTCTGCTCCACGTCACCCCGGAGCGGGGCACAGATGTACACCAGTTTGGGGCCATTTCTGGTCCGCTCCAGAGTCCGGTCCCGAAACACATCCAGATAACGGCCCACAGCCTGCCGGACTGTCTCATAGTCGGCCTCTGTGGGGCGATATGCGTACCACTCGAATTTCCCATAGTTATCCCAGATGTGGGGAGCCACACCTTCCCGGAAATTGGGGTTGCCGGGAATGGGCTTTTTGCCCAGAATATCCCCCAGTTTCAGTACCTGGATGTCCACCGGCCCATTGATGCGGTTCAGAACAGTCAGCTTCAGAGCATCGTACTGGCCGGAAATGTGGGTGGAGATAAACTGTATCCGTACCCGCAGATCCCTGTCCAGTGTCCCGTAACAGCTCTGTCCGGAACAGTAAGGAGTGTCGATGACCTGCTCATCGCCGAACAGATACCACAGCTCCTGTTCAAAGAAGTTGCTCACCGCTCCACCTCTTTTCGCTGTTTCTTTTCCTGCTGCGGCTCCGGTATCTGGGGCGCCAGTTCATCCCTGGCGGGATGGCGGATAACAGAACGATTCTGGCCGCTGATGACCAGGGTGTCCAGAGTGTCGTTATAGATCTCCTCACCGCTGATGATCACTGTGCTCCCGGTCAGCCGCACATCACCAGACACGTTCCCGTAGACTGCACAGTGGCCTGAGAGGATCGGGGGGTGACCGCTCTCCCGGGAACAGCGCACGACAGCGCATCCGGAAGCCCGGGCGTGGCCGTTGAGGACAGCGCCGCGCACATAGGCGCTGTCCTCAACCCGGCTGTGTCCACTCACGACAGCCCCATGGGAAATATAGCCGTCGCCGCACACGATCGCCTCATTTCGAAGAACAGCGCCCCGATCCGCGTAGCCGTTATTGCAGACAACGGCGTCGTCATAGATCCATGCATTGTCCTCCAGTTCAGTGGAGAGGTTGCTCTCGCTCTCTACAAAGCCGCCCAGATCCCCAGCTTTGATGTCCGGCCTAATGTCCCGCAGAGCGCGGATACGGTGGAGGAAGGGGTATTTTTCATGGGCAATGTCCGTGATCTCATACTTCTGGTTGCTCGTTTCTCTCACTCCTTTTCTGTTATGCTGCCTTTCCGGCTGCCTCATTGCAGGCATCCTCCTGACGGAACAGTGCGTCAATATCGGAAAAGCGCCGCTTGCGGTCAAATTTTTCGGATACTTTCCCCGGTATAGCCTGCAATTCCAGCATCCTATTCCACAGATCCGGGTGATGGTCGTAGAGGTGCCGCAGTTCTTTCTGCTTGGCATTGGGGCAGAACCAGCAGCCGCCCCTGTCTGTGAATTCATAGACAGGCGAAAGGAGCCCTGCCGTTTGGCAGAGCTCCTTGGCGTCCTGTTCGGTGAAATCATATTTCTCCAGCAAGGAGATCTTTTGGCCTCCGCCCAGCCGCAGCAGCCGCGCTTGCTCATCTTTAGCGATACCAATGTATTGAACGGTATCCGGGGGAAGTGTTTTCCGGTATCGCTCAATGGGCCGCAGCTTGCAGTCCCGCTGGACATAGCACTTCCCACACACTGGGAAGGAGCGTACCATCCCTTTTTTCGGTCCACGGGTCACACGCCCGGTGAACAGATCCACATAGGTTTTTTCTGAGCGAAGGATGGTGACCTTAATGCCCATCTTCTCCAGGGCGGGGATACCTTTGGTGTAAATAAAATCCCGGTGCTCCGGGACTTCGCCTGAAATCGTCTTGTCGAACATGACTTCGCAGTAGACCGCCTCATCCAGCGGCTCTCCATGCTTCCTGGCCAGTAAGATAGTGGCAAGACTGTCCTTGCCAAAGGAGCAGGAAGCAACATATCTCACCGGCTGGAGACACCTGCTTCCTTGACTCTGCACACGTTCCACAGCAGGTCCGCACGGTCACATTGCTCCCAGGGCGCATCCTGATGGGTGAAGTGCCCATAATTACAAAACTGGGCGAAGATGGGCTTATCCAGCCCCAGTGTGCGGATCATCCCAGCAGGCGTCAGTTCAAACACCTGCCGCACCGCCTGCACCAGTACATCGTCCCCGTACTCACCACTGCCATGGGTATCGATATCCACGGCGACTGGATCAGCTTTGCCGATGGCATAGGCCAAGCTGACTGTACACTTCTCTGCCAGACCTGCCGCTACGATGTTCTTTGCGATGTATCTGGCCATATAGGTCCCGCTGCGGTCCACCTTGCTCCCGTCCTTCCCAGACAGTGCCCCTCCGCCATGAGGCGCAAGACCGCCATAGGTGTCCACCATGAGCTTGCGCCCCGTCAGCCCAGTATCCGCCTCAAAGCCGCCCAGCACAAAGCGCCCGGAGGGGTTGATGAGGATCTCTGTTCCTTCATCTGGGGGCAGTTTCCGCAGGGCAGGCTGGATAACCTCCGTCTGGATCTCCCGGCGTAGTATCTCCATATCCTTATCAGGATCATGCTGGCAGGAGACCACCACACTGGTAATCCGGCTGGGCTGGCCGAACACATACTCCACAGATACCTGTGCTTTGCCGTCCGGCCCCAACCCCTGGATGCGCCCGGTCCTGCGGACGTGGCTCAGCAGACAGGTCAGCCGATTGGCCAGGACAACGGGCAGGGGGAGCAGTTCCTCCGTCTCCGAACAGGCATAACCGTACATGATGCCCTGATCGCCTGCGCCAAGCTGGTCCTTCTGGGAAACAGCCCCGGCGATATCGGGACTCTGGTCACGGGTGATGACTTCCACCTCATAGTCCAGACTGGGGTATCCCGCTTTACAGGTTGTGCTGCAGGCGATGGCGGGGATATCCGGCAACTCCGTGGCGGTGATCTCACCTGCCACGATGAGCTTGCCAGCTGTGGCCATGACTTCGCAGGCCACATGGGCGCTGGGGTCATGGAGCAGGCAGGCATCCAGAACAGCATCTGCAATGGTGTCACACAGCTTGTCCGGATGCCCTTCGGTGACCGACTCAGCGGTCAGGATGTATTTATCTCTCATAGAATGCAAATTTCCTTCCTTTTGGTCTTTTTGGGGATATCTCCGCGTCATACTCATGGCACTGGGGCAGGTCAAAACCCAAAGACAGGATATCCTCGTCGGACATTGCCAGGGCATTATGGAGAATGTCGTATAATTCTGCGCTGTCATACTGCTCGCCCATGCAGCCAATGATAGAGTCCATAAGTTCCTTCTGGTGTTCCAGGGCATCTGCCACATTGGTCAGGGCGTCTGCGTAGCCATGGAGCCATGCGGCGTTATAGCTGCTCTGATCCGGCTCCTGATTGGCGCGAATATGTGCCAGCTTTGCGGAGGCAGAAACAGCGCCTATGCTGGTCAGGTCGTAATTGGTCATAGGCTCCTCCGTGTTCACCGTTCCACACCACGTCTGTATTTGTGTGGATGGGGGGGCTTGTGCTGGGGCGTCGTTTCTTTGGCTGCTGTGAGGACCATGACCCTATCGTAGTCATACACCCATGTTTCGCTCCAGATGGTGAATACCTGCTGTTTGTACTGCTTGCCGTCCACAGTGACAGAGTAGGCAGCAGATTTATCCGGGGTGGCCGTCATCCGGGGTTCCAGCATATAATTGTAGGTGGTGCCCCGCTTGTAGATATCCTTGGCCGCCGCCAGGATGCGGTTGCCGATGTCCAACTCAGAGCCAGTTAAGCCGGGGGCTACCTTCAAATTTGCGATGTTCCAGTTGGGGAGCAGGTAGCACCAAAGCGCCATTTTGGTAGCGTAGTAGGCTTGGTACTTGTTGTCCAGCTTCAATTCCCCCAAACTGCGGTGGGGGTAGCCGTTGGAGATGATGCCTACCACCTTGGGATCGCTGGATCGTTCATTGGCAAGATACTTGATGCTCTCACCCACGCCCACGGTCTGCGGGACGCCCTTGATATTGGGGTTGACGCAATAGGCTGGTACCTCTTTTTTCTGCCCCTTAGCGTCCACATAGTTGAAATAGGTATAGTCCTGAGTCCTGATCCGGCCATTGATGGTCAGGTATGACAGCTCATAGCCGCCGTTATAGATATCCACCTCGCCCAGTGCTTCTTCCTCCGTGTTAGCTGCAAGGGCAGCGGTGGGAAGGATGCCCAGGAGTGTGACAAAGGCCAAGAACAGCGACAATAAACGTTTTTTCATTTTGGCCAAATTCCTCCTTGTACACAAAAATAGCGGCCCCCGGCACAGTTTTGTGCCGGGGGCCGCCTCGTCTGATGTTTATAGGGTTTGCAGGTACGCCAGATAGTCCAGGGAGCCGGTGAGCAGGAGGGCCATGTCTCCACGGGTGATGGTCTCTCCCTCCAGCGTCTCCGCCTGGGCAAGTCCCAGTTCCACCGCCTTGCCGCAGGCGGTAACGTAAGTCCAGCCGTCTCGTTCCAGGTATCGGAGCATGATGGTGCAGGCCATCTGCGGGCTGACCGGGTCGTCGGAGCCAAACCGTCCGTCCCCATATCCGGCCACCACGCCCATAGAGGCGCACACGCCCACCGCCACCTGCGCCCACTCCGGTACATCGGAGAAGTTGGTGGTACACAGCTTGGCGTAGTAGTCTCGTTCCCAGGCCACGTGCTCTGGGTTGAGGACGATGGGGCTGATCAGGCAGGCCAGCTCCGCCCGGGTCAACCCCTTGTCCAGGTGCAGGTCGCCGTGTTCGTCTCCATTCATCAGGCCCTCGGCCTGCAGGCGGGTGGCGGCGATCTCCTGGGGGCTGGGGGACTCCGCTGCCTGAGCGGGACCCGTCAGCAGGGCCGCGGTCATGGCTCCGGCCAGGAGCAGGGATGCCAGGTTTCTCTGTTTCATTCTCGATTCCTCCTGTTCGAATATGGTTGGGGTCTTGCAACACGAACCATATCACAAACCCTGGCGGAAGTCGAAGCCAATCGACACACAGCCCGCAAAAATGGCAGACAGGTTTACTTGGCTACTGCGGTGACGCACCAGCGGTACTCCCGCTGGTCCCGGACACAGGTGTAGAGGGTCAGACGGTCATCGCTGGTGGCGGTGGTGCCGGAGGTATCCGTTTCCAGCACCTTCTGGACGCTGACCACCTCATAGGTGCGGGTCCCCAGCTTGGTGGTCCAGGTGACGGTATCTCCCGGCTCCAGCGTGTGGAGGTCACCAAAGTCATCTCTCACGCCCCGGTTGTGTCCCGCGATGCACACGTTGCCGGCCCAGATGCTGGTATCCAGGAAGTGGCCCGCCCCTTTCGCCAGGACGGAGCTGCCCGTACCCTGGTACACCTTGGTGGACAGGCCGATGGCGGGGATTTTGAGGGTACCCAGGTGGCCGCCGGAGTAGTAGAGGTCGCCGGTCACATCCGTCCAACCCGTGGCAGCTGATCCGGCCCCACTGTTTCCACCGGGACTGCCCCCTACGGTTGGATAGGTCACGCCTCCCGTTTGGGTGACCAGCCCTCCGCCTGTCAGCGCACCGGGAATGAGATTGGGTGTCAGGGGAGTTCCTGTGCCGGGAAGATAGCTGGTGGGGCTCCCAAAGGTGGGCGGGATCAGGGCGGTGTTCTTGCTCCGATCCACATTGGGGTTTTCCCACTCATAGATGGTGTCATCCGAGGTGGGCCTACCGAACAAATAATCGTCCGGGGCGTTCATGGTGTATTCCAGTGCACTGGCCTGCCCTACGCAGAGGGTGCAGAGCATGGCAGCCAGCAGAAGTGCGCACAGTTTCAAGCGGTCATCTCCTCTCCTTGATCTTCTTAAAGGCGACCACCCCGCCCACCGCCAGAGCGAGGATCACGCCGCCTGCCAGCAGGGGCTGTTTCAGCGCGGACAGGTCCACGCCCTGGGACGGGGTCTCTGCTCCGGGAGCCCCCTCCGCCATCGGCACCTCCTCCGGGGCCTCGGTGCTGCCGAAGATGGCGGTGTAGGTCACCATGTCACAGCCGGTCTTGGCCACCTCGCCGGTGTAGTTGGCCGTCACGGTGTAGCCGGTGGCATATCGGCTGGTGCTGGTGCCAGTGTAGCTGGCGGTGGCGGTGTAGCGGGTCACGGTGCCGCCCGCGCCGTCTGAATACTGCGCCTCGCTCCACTGGACATCAGCCAGGGTGAGGGTCTTGCCCTTGTCCTCGATGCTCTTGGGGACGAGGGATACATCTGCATCCGAGAGATTGGGGTAGCTACGGGTGGCGGAGAGGTTGTTGGTCTTGGTGGCGTAGCCGTCCGTCTTGACCTGGACGCTGGTGTGGTCCAGGTGCAGGGTGCCGGCGTAGCCCTCCGCCGTGGTGACCTCCATCTCTGCCTCCAGCGCCTGGAGGACCTGGGCCATGTCGTTGGTCTTGCTGGGCCGGGTGACCGTCTCGGTGTAGGGCTGGGTATCCACGCCCACCTCATTTTTTCGAGTCATGTCCAGCAAAGTGAACCATAGGCCGTCCCGCTCAAAGTCCTCGGTGGGGATGAGGCTGGGGTCATCCGAAAGGGACAGCTGGTAGACCTTGTTGATCCGAGGTTCCTCCAGTTCCCCGTAGGTGTACTCATCCACAGAGATGGGGTAGTAGCTAGCGTCTTGGCGCGGGGGCTCCTCCGCAGCCATGGCAGGGATGCTCCCGACCATGATAACGGCCAGCGCGCACAGTGTGGTTACAATGCGTTTCATTGTCTTTCCTCCGTTTTTGTAATGTTTAGCCTGGATCATGGGTCATCTTTCGCCGTTTTTCCGCCTCCTCTCCTCGCTGCTCCGCCGAAGCAGGTACTCGTTCCAGTCCTTGCCCTGGGCGGGAATTTGAATGGACACGGCATAGCCCTCCTGGGTGTACTCGTCCAGGAACTTCTCCGCTGCCTCCTGTCCAGGCCCATCCGCGTCCAGGCACAGGACGATCTGCTTCAGGTGGGGATTTTCCCGCAGGTAGTTGTCCAGCGGCCCCCGGTACAACCCGCACAGGGCAACGGCGTTGCTCCGCATCTGCCGGTGCAGGGTGCAGAAGCTCATCAGGTCGATGGGAGCCTCGAAAACTGCTACATGATCCAGGCCAGGGTCGCAGGGCAGGCGGAAGGCGATGTCCTTATTGCTACCAGTAACATCTCCTTTGAACCCAGGGCCATTCCGGTCATAGGTGCCGCGCTTGCTGGCGAACACCGGCTGGCCCCCTCCATTCCGGCCCACAAACACGCAGTTGTGGTGGTCGGCGTCCTCATACAGTAGGCCAGCTTGGATGAAGCTCTGGATGACCTGGGGGGCGATCCCCCGTTTCCGAAGGTAGGCGAAAACGTGCCGCTGGTCTGGAGCTGCACTGGGCAGGGCAAAGGCGGGCCGTTCCTTTTTTGCTGGGGACGGCTGGTGCGGGACGGGGGAGGCCCTCGCGCGGTGACCGTTGAACTCCAGCAAATAGTTGACCGCCTCCCGGAAGTCTTTTCCACAAAACTCCTGTAAGAAGGCGATCGCATCCCCACCCGTCTGGTTGGAATATCGTCTCCAGGTCCGGCGCTCTTTGATTCGAAGGCTGTCCATCTCTCTGGTGGTGTAGTAGCTGCCCACCCGCCGTACCTGATACCCCAGGTGGGTGAGCAGGTCCGGCAGGTCTGTCCCCTTGGCGATGTCCATCTCCCGCTCAGTAAAGCGGAAGGGAGTTTGTTGTCTGACCATGATTATTCACCTCCTCTCCGGCCAAACGAAAAAGGCCCCCAGGACACCCCGGTTCTCCGGGATGCCCTGGGGACCTCTCTCGTCACGATGACGTTGTGCGTTTATTCTGCCGTTTCTGTGATCCCGTCCTCATCGGACTGGCAGGCGTTCTCGCCGTCCTCCTGGGGCTGCTGGGCGTCCTCGCCGTCCCCCTGGGGCTGCTGGGTGTCCTCGGTATCCTCCTGGGGCTGGCAGGTGTTCTCGGCGGCGGTCAGGGCCTCCTCGATGAGACCCAGGACGAACTCCCGCTGGGTGTACTTCCGGCCCAGCCGCAGGCTCTCCCGGTCCAGGTGCTCCTTGATGCGCTGGAAGAGTTCCTCCGGAATTTGGAATGCCATCGTTCTGCTGCCATTGTTAGCCATATTCATGTTCCCTCCGTTTTCTTTCATCTGGTAGTATTCGGTGAGCAGGTTGGTGATGTACTGTGCGGTGGTCAGGCCCGCCTGATCCTTCTCGGTGCATACCCGGTCGTGGAGGGTCAGGGGGATCTGAGCGCAGAGGTTCTTGGTATCGGCCATCGCGTCGTTCTCCTTTCACATTTGCTGACGCAAGTATAGATGAAAAGCCACCCGAAAGCTATTACCAATACCAATAAGGAATGGCGCACAAATGGAGCATAATCGCCAAAAGGGACAAACCTGCCGCCAAAAGCAAAAGCCGCCCTCCGGCCCAGATCTATGGGGCCGGAGGGCGGCTGCGCGGTTTCTCATGTTTTTTTGAATGTTTGGGGGTTCGAATCACCTGATTTCGTAAAATGGGCCATGTGCATCTCCCAAACCGCCGTTTTCGGAGTGAGCGGACCCTCTTTTTGAAAATCTAACTTTTCTGTTCTGAATTCGCCTATTTTTTCTTTTAGACGCAAAAACACCACACTTTCGTGTGGTGTTTTTGCTGTGCATCTTTTTTATCAACACATTTTGGAGGTGACACCCGGATTTGAACCGGGGAATGAGGGTTTTGCAGACCCTTGCCTTACCACTTGGCTATGTCACCGAACCATCAGTCCGTTAGTCAGTATACTATACCGACGGGCGTTTGTCAAGCACGAAACTGCATTTCCTTCCCATTTCTTTTGCCGCCCCGCCGCGGAAAAAACGGCGTCCTGCGGAACGCAGGACGCCGCGCATCGCGCTTACCGCAGCTCCGGCAGCACCGCCAGCAGCACCAGCGGTTCCGCGCCGTCGTTGTCGATGCCGTGGCTGTGCCCCTCCGGACAGTAGTGGGTCATACCGGCCCGCAGCGCCACGTCCTGCCCATCGTCATGGCACACGCCGCTGCCGGACAGCACATGGATGATCTCACAGTTGCCCTCGTGGGTGTGCAGCCCGATGGACGAGCCTACCGGCAGCGTCAGCGTCAGGATGCGGCCCATGCCGTCCTGCACCGCCGTGCGCACCTGGGCCTCCCCCGCGCCGCCCTTGAAATGGGGCACCACCTGAGCCGCCGACTTGTCAAAATCCAGTATCATAGCGCCCTCCTCAGCCGCGGCTCTGCCGCATTTTCTCATTGATGGCCTTGCCGGTGGGCGTTACCGCCAGACCGCCCAGCGCCGTCTCGCGGAACTCCACGGGCATCCTGCGGCCCACCTCACCCATGGCGTCGATGACCTCGTCCACAGGGATACGGCTGGTGATGCCCGCCATGGCCATGTCCGCCACGCTGACGGCATTGACTGCGCCGATGACGTTCCGCTTCACGCAGGGCACCTCTACCAGACCCGCCACAGGGTCGCAGACCAGCCCCATCAGGTTCTTCAGCGCCATGGCCACAGCGTGGCCGATCTGCTGGCCGGTGCCGCCCCGCAGGGCTACCAATGCACCGGCCGCCATGGCGGACGCGGTGCCGATCTCCGCCTGACAGCCGCCGGACGCGCCGGCGATGCAGGCGCGGCGGGCGATGATCGCCCCGATGCCGCTGGCCACATACAATGCCTCCAGCAGCTGGTGCTGGCTGATCTCCTCGTACTTGCACAGGGGCAGCAGCACCGCCGGCAGCACGCCGCAGGCTCCCGCCGTGGGAGCTGCTACGATGCGGCACATGCAGGCGTTGGACTCCGCCATGGACAGCGCCTCGGCGATGACCTCGCTGACGTAGCCGCCGGACATAGCCTCGCCGCGGAAGCAGTACTGCCGCATCTTCATGCCGTCGCCGCCTACCAGACCGCTGACGCTGCGCCGCCGTCCGGTGTAGTTGTCGGCGGCGTCCGCCATGGCCTGCCACGTCAGCAGCATCTTGGCCATGGACTGGTTCCGCGACACCTGGCGGTCGTCCATGTCGGCCTCCAGCACGATCTCCCAGAAGGGCTTGCCCTCCTGCTCCATATGCTCAAAGATCTCCTTCATCGAATCCAGAGACATCTTCATCCTCCTCCTTGTCGTAGTAGGTTATGGAAAGGATACCCGGCAGCTCCGACAGGAACGCCACCTGGTGGGGCTTGAGGTGCTGGTCCGTCTCGATGACCATCAGCGCGTCGCCGCCCCGTTTGTGGCGGTACAGGCTCATGTTGGCCACGTTGACCCGCAGCTGGCTGAGGATGGAGGTGACGGCGGCCACGGTGCCGCTGGCGTCCTCGTTGCGGATGACCAGCGTGTTGTACATGCCGGTGAAGTTCACGTCGATGCCGTCCAGCTTATTGACCATGATGCGCCCGCCGCCCAGAGACGACGCCTGCATCACCAGATCCTTGCCGTCGGCGGACCAGGCCTCGATGACGGCGGTGTTGGGGTGGGCGTCCCGCAGCTCGATCTCATCAATGGTGTAGGTGAGGCCCGCCTTTTTGGCCTCGTCAAAGGCGAAGGGCAGCCGCTCGTCGTCCGGCTTCATCCCCAGCAGACCGCCCACCAGCGCGCGGTCAGTGCCGTGGCCCGCGCCGGTCTCGGCGAAGGAGCCGTACAGGTGGATGGCGGCCTTTACCGGCGGCGTACCCAGCAGGGCGCGGGCGATGAAGCCGATGCGGGCGGCGCCCGCTGTATGGGAACTGGACGGCCCGATCATCACGGGGCCCAGAATGTCGAAAATATCCAGCATGGGAAAAGCTCCTTTCGTGGGATAAAGCGCTGAGATTTCCCCCTATCATAGCACACATCCCACGGGAAAGCGAGAGGGAAAAACAAATATTTTCTGCATGATACGGCGTGTCCGCCCCGCCGCTCCGGCGGTAGGGCGGGGTCGGCGGCCCCTGGCGCACCGGCGCCGGCGGCCCGTGGGGGAGACAAAAAGGAAACTTCTTCATCATGAACTGCGTTTGCCGCATTTTCCGGCGGAAAACAGCAAAAAACCCGCTTGTCACGTCCGCGCCGCCGTGCTATCATACGGGTGACATAACAGTGGAAAGGAAATGGAAATATATGGAACTCACGCCGTTGAAGCTGCATCCTGCGTACAAGGAATACCTCTGGGGCGGACACCGCCTGCGGGCGGCCTATCACAAGGAGGACGCGCCGGAGATCACGGCGGAGAGCTGGGAGCTGGCCCAGCGGCCGGAGGGTGTGTCCGTGGTGGAGGGCGGCACGCTGGCGGGCCGGACGCTGGACGATTTGGCGGCCCTGGACCGGGAGGCGTTCTGGGGCAAAAACTGCGCGGATATGCGGGAATTCCCGCTGCTGGCAAAGCTCATCGACGCCCGGAAGGACCTGTCCATCCAGGTCCATCCCTCCGACGAGACGGCCCTGCGGGACCGCGGCGAGGCGGGCAAGGCGGAGATGTGGTACATCGTGGACTGCGACGAGAACGCCGGCATCTACTTTGGCTTTGCCCGCGAGATCACGGCGGAGGAGTTCCGCCGCCGCGCAGAGGACGGCACCATT
Source organism: uncultured Eubacteriales bacterium (assembly GCA_900545585.1). Classification (GTDB taxonomy): domain Bacteria; phylum Bacillota; class Clostridia; order Oscillospirales; family Oscillospiraceae; genus Vescimonas. Next base: position 122,078 of record UQZR01000003.1, on the reverse strand, counting down.
TGCGAGGTGCTGAACCGTGTGCCGGTGAAGAAGGGCGACGCCTTTTTTATCCTGCCCGGCACCATCCACGCCATCTGCGCCGGTATTCTCGTCGCTGAGATCCAGCAGAACTCCGACACCACCTTTCGCGTCTACGACTACCGGCGCCGCGGCGCCGACGGACAGCTGCGGCCCCTGCATCTGGACCGCGCCGCGGCGGTGCTGCGCTATGCACCGATGGCGGCGCGGGCTTGCCAGCCGCTGGGCGTCACGGCCCATGCGGGCTGGACGGAGACGGCACTGTTCACCTGCGACTACTTCTCCGTGGCGCGGCTGGACGTGGAGACCCAGGCGGCACTGACCTGCGGCGGCGACTCCTTCCGGCACCTGCTGTGCGTGGAAGGGGAGGGGGCCGTCGTCCACGGCGGCGTCCGGTATCCCCTGCGGCAGGGAGACTCCTACTTCCTGCCCGCCGCATTGGGAGACTACGCCGTGGAGGGCCAATGCCGCGTGCTGCTGAGCCGCGTGTGACCGCAACAGACGGTTGCTTGTCTGCGGCGGCGATCTGTGCTGCATTGATGGTACAGCAAGGAGGATTCTCTATGGATACGAAGGATATGATACGCAGGCTGAGAACGGAAAAGGGTCTGTCACAGGATGAGCTGGCGGAGCAGGTCCGCGCCCACATGGAGGCCGTGGTGCCGAACCTGAAGCATTGGAAAAAGTGAAGCGGTGACAGAAAAAGCCCCGGCCGTAATGGCCGGGGCTTTTCAGTCGTCGGGGCTCAGTTCAGGAAGTCCTTCAGCTTCTTGGAGCGGGAGGGGTGGCGCAGCTTCCGCAGGGCCTTGGCCTCGATCTGGCGGATGCGCTCACGGGTGACGTTGAACTCCTTGCCTACCTCCTCCAGCGTGCGGGTGCGGCCATCCTCGATGCCGAAGCGCAGCTTCAGCACCTTCTCCTCACGGGGAGTCAGGGTGCTGAGCACGTCCACCAGCTGCTCCTTCAGCAGAGTGAAGCTGGCGGCCTCACTGGGTTCGCTGGCGCCCTCATCGGGGATGAAGTCGCCCAGATGGGAGTCCTCCTCCTCGCCGATCGGCGTCTCCAGCGACACCGGCTCCTGAGCAATTTTCAAGATCTCGCGGACCTTGTCCACGGGCATGTTCATCTCCTCGCTGATCTCCTCGGGGCTGGGATCGTGGCCCAGCTCCTGCAGCAGCTGGCGGGAGACGCGGATGACCTTGTTGATGGTCTCCACCATATGGACGGGGATGCGGATGGTGCGGGCCTGATCGGCGATGGCGCGGGTGATGGCCTGCCGGATCCACCAGGTGGCGTAGGTGGAGAACTTGTAGCCCTTGGTGTAGTCAAACTTTTCCACGGCCTTGATGAGGCCCAGATTGCCCTCCTGGATCAGGTCCAGGAACAGCATGCCGCGGCCCACGTAGCGCTTGGCGATGGAAACCACCAGACGGAGGTTGGCCTCGGCCAGCTGCTGCTTGGCGCGCTCACCGGCCTTCAGCTGCTTTTTCAGGGCTGCCATCTCATCCTCGGGCAGGGTCTCGCCGGACTCCTCCAGCTCCGCCAGACGCTCCTTTGCTTCGCGGCCGGCGCTCATGGCGGTGGCCAGCTCCACCTCCTGATCGGCGGTGAGCAGGGGGACCTTGCCGATCTCCTTCAGGTACATGCGGACGGGATCGTCGATGTTGAAGCTGTCCACCAGCGAGTTGGGGTCGACCAGCTCCTCCTCCTCGATCTCGGCGATCTCCTCCATGGCGGGCTCGCCGTCCTCGTCGGGCAGGGCGGCCAGGAAGTCCTCGGTGCCTACCTCGATGCCCAGCGTCTCCAGCGAGTCGTAGATAGAGTCCATCTGGTCGCCGTCCAGATCCATCTCGTCCAGTACGTCGGACAGCTCGCCGGCGTCCAGACGGCCCTTCTTCTTGCCCTTGACGAACAGGTCCTTCAGCTTTTCGTTGGCGTTGAGCAGCGCGGCGGCGGGCAGGGCGGCAATGCCCTTTTCGTCCAGCTTGCCCCTGCTGGCCACCGGATGCTTGCCATCGTCTGCCTTCTCGGGATTTTCCGCGGCCTTCTCCGCCTTGACGGCGGGCTTGGCGCTTTTGGCCTTATCGGCGGACTTGTCCTGAGCCAGCAGGGCGTTGGCCATCTCCTCCAGCTCCTTGGCGGTATATTTCTCGTCAGTCATGTTCGCTTTCCTCCGTAACCTTTTTTATCTTTATATGTATCGCGGGCGGCAGCCAGCGCGTCCATAGCGCTGCGGCCGCTGCGTTTGACACCTTCCTCGCGGATGATGCGGATATAGTCCGCCAGCGCCTGAGGCGCGTTGGCCGTGGACTCCGGCTTTTGCAGGAGGGTGGTGAGGTGGCTCATCTCCTCCGGCGTCAGGCTGGCGCTGAGCGCCGCCATGCTGCTGCCGCTGCCGCGGCAGCGCCACAGCTCCCCATAGATGCGGCCCAGCAGGGGGGAGGAGAATTCATCCTCCCGCAGCGGCGGCTGGTCGGGGAACAGGCTGTCGTCCTGCATCAGCAGGCGGATGACGCCCTCCTCCGCCATGGCGCTGCGCAGGTCGTCGTAGCGGATGGCGCGGTCCGCCGGCTGGAGCGAACGGGTCAGGTTCAGCTCCTGCCGCTCCCGGGCCTTGCGGTCCCGGGCGGCGCGGCGCTTGAAGGCCCGCTGCACCTCCAGCTTCATGGCTTCCGGCGACAGGCCCGCCGTCTGGGCGGCGCGGTTGGTATACACGTCCCGCTCCACGGCGTTTTCCAGACGGCACAGTTCCTCGGCCATCTCACCGGCGTAGCCGATGCGGCCCTCGTCGGAGGTGAGATCGTAGCGGGCGGCGATCTGGGTCATACGGAACTCCACGCCGTTCTCACTGCCGGACAGCAGGTTCTCGAAGGCGGCGGGGCCGTAGTTTTTGATGAAATCGTCGGCGTCCTGCTTGGTGGGCTTGCCGTCCACCATGCGGTTGGGCAGCTTCAGCACCTTGACGCTGAACTCGGAATTGTTCAGCAGCTCCAGCGCCCTCTGGGTGGCCAGCTGACCGGCATTGTCGTTGTCGTAGCACAGCACCAGCTCCTTGGTGAAGCGGCTGAGCAGGCGGGTCTGCTCCACGGTGAGGGCCGTGCCCATGGAGGCCACGGCGTTGTCAAAGCCCGCCTGATGCAGCGTCACCACGTCCAGATTGCCCTCGCAGAGGATGATGTTGGGCCGCTTGGTTTTTTTGGCCAGATTCAGCCCGTAGAGGATACGCCGTTTACTATATGTAATGGTCTCGGTGGTATTCATGTACTTGGGCTCGGAGTTGTCGATGACGCGGCTGCCGAAGCCCACCACGTCGCCGCGTGTGTCGATGACCGGCAGCATCAGGCGGTTGCGGAACTTGTCGTACAGGCGGCCGTTCTTGCCGTTGACCACCAGACCGGCGGCCAGCAGCTCCTCCTTGGTGTAGCCCCTGCGGGTCATGGCGGTGAGCAGCCCGTCCCACCGGTCGGGGGACGCGCCCATGCCGAAGCGGACGGCGATGCCCCTGCGGATGCGGCGCTTGTCCAGATACGCCTGCACCGCCGCGCCCTCCGGCGAGCACAGCAGGTCGTAGTACCAGCGGGCGGCGTCGCGGTTCAGCTCCAGCACACGGCGGCGCAGCCGGTCCGCGCCGTCCTGCGGGCCGTCGTCCTCCGGCACCGGCAGGTTGGCGCGCTTGGCCAGAAACCGCACGGCCTCGGGGAACGTCAGGTTCTCGATCTCCATGATGAAGTTGATAACGCCGCCGCCCTTCTTGCAGCCGAAGCAGTGGTAGATCTGCTTGTCCGGCGACACGGAGAAGGAGGGGGTCTTTTCGTTGTGGAAGGGGCACAGGCCGAACAGATTGCCGCCCTTGCGCTGCAGGGCGACATAGCCGGACACCACGTCCACGATGTCACTGCGGGCGATGAGCTCGTCCAGAAAGCGCTGGTCAAACACGAAGCGTACCTCCTCTCCGGCAGAATGCGGGCTTGCACGGAGCCGTGCAACATTTCTCACAGTAGAATATACCGCAAAAATCGGCGGCTTCCTCTTTTTTTGCGAAAAAATTTGAAAAAACCTGCTGCGGGTGGGGCGGATACCTTATATAATATAACGGGGCGCAGGCCGCGCAGGGGGGCGGTGCGCGTCTGCGGCGGGCAAATTGTTACGAAATGTCCGCGCATGCAGGGGGCAGGCGGCGTGGAAATGCTGCATTTTGGTAGAAAATGCACGGCATGAGGCACGATCAGCATAATATTTGCGCTATAACACATAAAATACGCGAAATAGTGAGCATCGATGGGGGCGTGTTTGCCTGCGAAAAGTTATGGATATTCTGTGAATTGAGCAATAATCGGTACGTTTCTGAAAATTTAATCCTTTTTTAACATTTATTTATGAGTTTTTTCGCATTTTTCGGGGTCAAGTCCCTTGATTTATTTCGCGGATATGGTATACTGTCACCGTGAAAGGCGAACCGGACCTTCCGGAGCCGGCTCCGTGGTGTAAGCTGACGGAGACGGGGAAGGCGGGGATGGGAAACCGATCAAAAAATTTTTTATGGAGGAAACAAACATGAAGAAGATCATCGCAACTGTTCTTGCTATGGTCATGGCCATGGCTCTGTGCGTTACCGCTTTCGCCGCTGTGAAGTACACTGCTTATGACAAGACCGGCAAGGAAATCGCTAAGGACGTCACCTATGAGACCTGCAAGGCTACCTACGACAAGAAGGCCGGCGACGGCATGGTCGCTCACTATGACGTGACCATGAACGGCGTGACCAGCTACTATGTTGTCGCTGCTGATGCCAAGACCTATGACCTGAAGCTCACCACTTCCGGCAAGGCCCCCCTGTATCTGGTTCAGGTCGACAGCCCCTACTATGTTGCTAAGGCCACTGCTTTCAAGGCTGTTGGCGATGGCTGCGGTCAGCTGGATGTTGACACCGACGAGACCTACTACACCTCCACCAAGGATGATGTTGTGACCTACTATGTGGCTGACAAGAAGGGCGCTGTGAACGTTCTGGTCGACAACAAGCTGGTTGCCGTCACCGTCCTGGGCGATAACCTGGAGCTGGTCGCTCACGAGTGGGAAGCTTCCAAGTACGACAAGAATGACAACGCTATCGAGTACACCTGCAAGAACTGCAAGACCGTCGCTAAGGTCTATCCTTCCAAGGATGCCGCTCTCGCTGATGGCAAGAAGACCGTCGAGGTCCTGGCCAACGGTGACATCATCGGCTTCAACTTCACCGTCAAGGGCGCCAACGCTTCCACCACCACCGATGGTAAGGGCTCTCCCAAGACCTTCGACGCCGGTGTCGCTATGTACGCTGGCATGGCTCTGATGAGCGTCGCTGGTTCCGCCGTTGTGATCGGCAAGAAGAAGGAGTTCTAATTAGAACTTAGTTCTGAACCAAAAAGAAAGACCGCTTCGGCGGTCTTTCTTTTTTGCGTTGTGGGAATATTGCGGCGCTTCAAATTATATTGATAAAGCATGGTATTCCCCCGCGGAACGTGGGAGCGGCGGCAAAAAAATTGTGAGGTCCGGCAAAAAAATATTGATTTTTCCGGTGCTGCCCTGTAAAATATAGACGACAATCCAAGATTGGTAGCTGTAAGGAAGTGCTTCGCGCACGGGCTGCAACTATCACTCGGCAGAAGCTTGAGTGTTTCGGTCTCCTGAAACGGGGGACTGGGGCACTTTTTGTTATTCCGCCGGGGGAAAGCCATCCCGCAGGGGAGGCAGCACCGCCGCAGGGGCGCGGCGCGGGAAGTATGGCTGCACAAAATGGGGAACACAACAGAAGGAACGACTACGAAAGAGGAGGAGCTTGCAGATGAATCTGATAACAAACGGACGGCTCATTACCCGCGATACAGACGGGAAGGGCTATTATGAGCACGGTGCGGTGGCCTTTGAGGGCACGAAGATCGTAGAGGTGGGCGAGGAGACCGCGCTGCGGGCCAAGTACGCCGACGCCCACATCATCGACGCAAAGGGCGGCGTCATCATGCCCGCGTTTATCAACGCCCACACCCACATCTACTCCGCACTGGCCCGGGGCCTGAGCATCGTGGGCAACAATCCCACCAACTTCTACGAGGTGCTGGACGGCACGTGGTGGGCCATTGACCGCCACCTGATGATGGATGGCACCCGCGCCAGCGCCACTGCCCTGTATATGGACAGCATCAAGCAGGGCGTCACCACCGTTTTCGACCACCACGCCAGCTACGGCGAGATCCCCGGCACCCTGTTCACCATCAGCGAGGAGAGCCGCCGTCTGGGTCTGCGCTCCTGTCTGTGCTACGAGGTCAGCGACCGCGACGGCGAGGAGAAGTGCCTTCAGGCCATCAAGGAGAACGCCGACTTCATCACCTACTGCCAGAAGCAGAACGATCCCATGCTGGCGGCCATGTTCGGCGGCCACGCCCTGTTTACCATCAGCGACAGGACCTTCGACCGCATGGCGGAGGCCAACAACGGCCGCACCGGCTACCACATCCACGTGTCCGAGGGCATGAACGACGTGTACGACTCCCTCCAGCACTACGGCCGCCGCCCGGTGCAGCGCCTGCAGGATCACGGCATTCTGGGCGAAAAGACCATTCTGGGCCACTGCATCCATGTGAACACCGCCGAGATGGACATCATCAGGGAGACGGGGACCATGGTGGTGAACAACCCCGAGTCCAACATGGGCAACGCCATCGGCATCTGCCCCGTATTGCAGCTGTACAAGCGGGGCATCCTGCTGGGTATGGGCACCGATGCCTACACCAACGACATGCTGGAGTCCCTGAAGGTGGCTCTGTGCTCCCAGCGGAGCCAGAACTGCCTGCCCAATGTGGGCTGGTGCGAGGTCACGGACATGCTGTTCAAGAACAACGCCAGGATCGGCGCACGGTACTTCCCCGATGAGCTGGGCGTGCTGAAGGCCGGCGCGGCGGCGGACATCATCGTCATGGACTACAAGCCGTTCACCCCGTTCTCCGACGAGAACATCGACGGCCACATGATCTTCGGCATGACCGGCCGCCAGTGCCAGACCACCATCGCCGCCGGTAAGGTGCTGATGCAGGACCGCGTGCTGGTGGACATCGACGAGGAGGCGGAGAACGCCCACATTCTGGAGGCCGCCAAGAAGCTGTGGGGCGACCTGAACCACAGAACGTATTGATGACGTGAACCGACTGCCAGAGCGGAAGACCCTGCGGCTGTCCCAATATGATTACAGCGGGAGCGGCGCATACTTCGTGACGGTCTGTACTCAGGAAAAACGGTGTACGTTAGGCCGTGTTGTAGGGGGCGGCGTCCTCGACGCCCCGCATGTACAGCTGTCGGAATATGGGGATCTTGCCCAGCGGACGTTGTTGGAAATGAGCGCGGCGTATTCGAATATTGCCATTGAAAAATATGCCATTATGCCGAATCACGTCCATTTTATCGTTGCTATCCGGAATTGCAGCGGGCCGTCGAGGACGCCGGCCCCTACGAATGCGCGTCTGCCGGCTTTTATCTCCACATGGAAACGATTTACGAACAAGCGGGCGGGAACTCCGCTCTGGCAGCGCAGCTATTACGACCACGTCATCCGCGGGGAGGCAGACTATCTCCGCATTTGGCAATATATCGACCAGAATCCCGCCCGCTGGGCGGAGGATGAATACTACCAGGAATCACCACAAAGGAGGATGACCTATGTCTGAGAAAATGTATCCCATTCCGTTCAAGTCCCTGATGAACTGGGTGGTGGAGGAATACGCCGCGTCCGGCGAGATCTTCGGCGTGCGCAAGGCCTATAAGGCCACGGGCAAGAGCCTGCCCATCTTCGGTGAGCGCATCGAGACCCCCTTCGGCCCCGCCGCCGGCCCCAACAGCCAGCTGGCCCAGAACATCATCGCCGCCTACATGGCCGGCGCCCGGTTCTTCGAGGTCAAGACCGTCCAGAAGATGGACGGCGCCGATCTGGCCGCCTGCGTCCCCCGCCCCTGCATCCTGGCCAACGATGAGGGCTATAATCAGGAGTGGTCCACCGAGCTCACCGTGCCGCAGGCCATGGACGAGTACATCAAGGCGTGGTGCGCCCTGAAGGTGCTGAGCCGCGTCTACGGCTTCGGCGATCCCGACGGCTTCGTGTTCAATATGTCCGTGGGCTACGATCTGGAGGGCATCAAGGGCGAGAAGGTCAACACCTATATCGACGGCATGATGGACGCCAACCGGACCGCCATCTTCGGCGAGTGCAAGGCTGCCCTGAAGGAGCTGTTCCCCACGGAGAGCGCCTTCATTGATGCCATCTCCCCCCGCGTCAGCCGCAGCGTCACCGTGTCCACGCTCCACGGCTGTCCCCCCGATGAGATCGAGCGTATCGCCAGCTACCTCATCTCCGAGAAGCACCTGCACACCTTCGTGAAGTGCAACCCCACCATCCTGGGCTACGAGACGGCGCGGCGCACGCTGGACAGCATGGGCTACGACTACATCGTGTTCGACGAGCACCACTTCAACGAGGATCTGCAATGGGCCGACGCAGTGCCCATGTTTGAGCGGCTGCAGGCGCTGGCGGACAGCAAGGGGCTGGAGTTCGGCCTGAAGCTGAGCAACACCTTCCCCGTGGACACCACCCGGGGCGAGCTGCCCAACGACGAGATGTATATGTCCGGCCGCAGCCTGTTCCCGCTGACCATTGAGATGTGCCACCGCATCTCCCGCCAGTTCAAGGGCAAGATGCGGATCTCCTTCGCCGGCGGCGCAGAGTATTTCAACTGCGACAAGCTGTTTGCGGCGGGCATCTGGCCCATCACCGTGGCCACCACCATCCTCAAGCCCGGCGGCTACAACCGGCTGTACCAGATGGTGGAGAAGGTGGAGCCCATGGCGTATAAGCCTTTTGCCGGCACGGATACGCAGGCCATCTGCGAGATGAGCAGCGCCAGCCACACCGATGTCCACCACGTCAAGCCTATCAAGCCCCTGCCCAGCCGCAAGAGCGAGAAGAACGTGCCCTGGATCGACTGCTTCACCGCACCCTGCAAGGGCGGCTGCCCCATCGCGCAGGATATTCCCGAGTATATGGAGCTGTGCAATAAGGGACTGTACGGCCCGGCGCTGAAGCTCATCACCGAGAAGAATCCCCTGCCGTTCATCACCGGCACCATCTGCGCCCACCGCTGCCAGACCAAGTGCAGCCGCAATTTCTATGACGAGTCCGTCCGCATCCGCGACACCAAGCTGCTGGCGGCCCAGAAGGGCTACAACGCTCTGATGGCCTCCATCAAGCGGCCCACCAAGGTGGCGGGCAAGCGGGTCGCCATCATCGGCGGCGGCCCCACCGGCATCGCTGCCGCCTACTTCTGCGGCAGAGCCGGTATCGAGACGACGATCTTCGAACGGGAGAGCTGTCTGGGCGGCGTACCCCGCCATGTGATCCCCGCCTTCCGCATTGCCAACGAGGTCATCGAGAAGGATATCGCCCTCATGGAGCGCTACGGCGTGGAGGTGAAGTGCGGCGCGCCCGCCCCCTCCGTGGACGAGCTGAAGAAGATGGGCTACACCCACATCCTGCTGGCTGTGGGCGCGTGGAAGCCCGGCAAGCTGGACATCGCCGGCGACGTGGCCGGCGCCATCCAGTGGATGAAGGGCGTGAAGGCCGGCAACATCGGCGTGGCCGGGAATATCGCCGTCATCGGCGGCGGAAACACCGCCATGGACGCGGCGCGCCTTGCCAGGCGCAGCGGCGCGGAGCACGTGACGCTGGTGTACCGCCGGACCCGCAAGTATATGCCCGCCGATGAGCATGAGCTGGCGCTGGCGCTGGCCGACGGCGTGACGTTCGCCGAGCTGGCCGCTCCCGTCAGGCAGACCGACGGTGTGCTGACCTGCGAGAAGATGGTGCTGGGCGAGGCCGATGCCTCCGGCCGCCGCAGCCCTGTGGGCAGCGGTGAGTTCTTCGACATCCCCTGTGATCTGGTGATCTCCGCCGTGGGCGAGCAGGTGGATGACGCGCTGATGGCCGCCAACGGCATCGAGCTGGACAAGAAGGGCCGTCCCGCCTTCCAGACCAATGTGGCCGGCGTGTACGCCGCCGGTGACGCCAAGCGCGGCCCCGCCACCGTGGTGGAGGGTATCGCCGACGCCGCCGCCTTTGCCGAGGCGGTCATCGGCGAGGCCCATACCTACGATATTCCGGAGCAGGCCTACGTCACCAAGGCGGACGCCGAGGCCAAGAAGGGCATTCTGGCCATGAGCGGCTGCGTCTGCTGCGAGGGCGAGCGCTGCCTGCAGTGCGCCACCGTGTGCGAGAACTGCGTGGATTCCTGCCCCAACCGCGCCAATGTGGCGATCCGCATGGCCGACGGCAGCCACCAGATCGTCCACGTGGACAAGATGTGCAACGAGTGCGGCAACTGCACCCAGTTCTGCCCCTACGCCTCCGAGCCGTGCCACGACAAGTTCACCCTGTTCCAGACCGCCGAGGATATGGTGGATTCCCACAACGCCGGTGTGCTGTTCCTGGGCGGCGGCAAGGTGCGCGTCCGCACCTTCGGCGAGCCCAGGGACTACGATCTCGACGGGAAGAACGACCTGCCCGCCGATCTGGAGAAGCTCATCGTCACCATCCGCGACAAGTACGGCTATCTCTACAACTGAGCCGAAACGCCAAAAAAAGAGACACCCGAGAGGGTGTCTCTTTTTTTGCGGTATCGTTACGCCAGCAGGGTGCGGTCGTTGTCGTATTCGCGGCCGCTGACCTTGCGGAACATGTCCATCAGATCGGCCACGGTGAGCCTGGCCTTCTCCTCGCCGGAAATGTCCAGCACGATGCGGCCGTTGTGGAGCATCAGCAGGCGGTTGCCGTAGCGGATGGCATCCCGCATGTTGTGGGTGATCATCAGGGTGGTCAGGTGGTTCTCCTGCACCAGCCGGTCGGTGAGTTCCATGACGCGGGCGGCGGTCTGGGGATCCAGAGCGGCGGTGTGCTCGTCCAACAGCAGCAGCTTGGGTCGCTGGAGGGTAGCCATCAGCAGCGTCAGAGCCTGCCGCTGGCCGCCGGAGAGGGTGCCCACCTTGGTGGTGAGGCGGTCCTCCAGACCCAGCCCCAGCTCCTTCAGACGGCGGCGGTAATCCTCCCGCTCGCTGCGGCGGATGCCCAGGCGCAGGGTGTGGCGCTTGCCGCGGCGCACCGCCAGCGCCAGATTCTCCTCGATCTCCATACCGGCGGAGGTGCCCATCATGGGGTCCTGATACACGCGGCCCAGATAGCGGGCGCGCTTATACTCCGGCATGCCGGAGACGTTGACGCCGTCCAGCTCAATGCTGCCCTCATCTGGCTGCCATGTGCCGCAGATGGCATTCTGCATGGTGCTCTTACCGGCGCCGTTGCCGCCGATGACGGTGACGAAATCGCCGTCCTGCAGGGTCAGGTCCATGTGATCCAGCGCCACACGCTCATCCACGGTGCCGCTGTTGAAGGTCTTGGTGATGTTACGCATTCTCAGCATGACGGGAGCCTCCTTTTTTGATACGGGAATTGGTACGGATCTGATCGCGGACATGGGGCACACCCAGAAATACCGCCACCACGACGGCGGAGAACATTTTCAGAAGATCGGTGTCGAAACCGGCGAAGATGATGACCTGATAGACGATGTAGTAGATGACAGCGCCCAGCACCACGCCGCCCAGCTGGGCGGCCATGTGGCCGCCATGGCGGCCCAGTACGGCCTGCCCGATGACCACGGCGGCCAGACCGATGACCACGGCGCCGCGGCCCATGTTCACATCGGTGTAGCCCTGATACTGACACAGTAGGCCGCCGGACATAGCCACCACGGCGTTGGACAGCGCCAGACCGATGACCTTCATCAAGCCGGTGTTCACGCCCTGGGCCCGGCTCATCACGGGGTTGCAGCCGGTGGCCCGGAGGGCGCAGCCCAGCTCGGTGCTGAAGAACAGGACCAGCAGGGTCACCAGCACCGCCGCCCAGCCCAGCAGCACCGGCAGCGCGGCGGGGATGTTCATCTGGGTCAGCAGTACGTCGATGCTGCGGGCCGGCAGGGCCTGGTTCGCCTTGCCCAGGATCTTCAGGTTTACGGACCAGAGCACCATCTGGGTCAGGATACCCGCCAGGATGGGCGGGATGCCCAGCAGCACGTGGAGCAGGCCTGTCACCGTGCCGGCCAGCAGGCCGGCCAGCACGGCGCACAGCATGGCGATCCATGGGCTGTGGCCCGCGAGCAGCAGCATGGTACACACCGCCGCGCCGGTGCAGAGGGAGCCGTCCACGGTCAGGTCGGCAATATCCAGAACTTTATAGGTAATGTAAACGCCGATGGCCATCACGCCCCAGATCAGGCCCTGGGCCAGCGCGCCGGGGATCGCATTCAATAGCTGTGTCATGTGGGAACACCAGACCTTCCTGTTTTTGGTTTATTCCATGGCGGTGTAGCCGTCGGGAACGGTGATGTTCAGGGCTTCGCACATGGTGGGGTTGTACATCTTGGCGGCGGGGGCGTAGGCGATGGACATCTGGGAGATGTCAGCTTCACCGGTAAGGATCTGGGCGGCCATCTCACCGGTCTTGTAGCCCAGATCGTAGTAGCTGATGGAGAGGGTGGCCACGCCGCAGCCGGCGCAGATGCCCTGTTCACCGGCCACCACCGGCGTACCGGCATTGAGGACGATGTTGCCGATGGTCTCGGTGCAGGAGGCGGCAGTGTTGTCGGTGGGGATGTAGATGACATCGCTGTCGGCAGCGGCCTTGGTGGTAACGGCGGCCACATCGTTGGAGTCAGCGAAGGAGTAGCGCACGCAGGTAATGCCCTTACCGGTGAGGTATTCCTCCACCACCTGGACCTGATACTCGGAGTTGGGCTCGGCGGAGCAGTACAGCAGGCCCACAGTCTTGGCCTCGGGGAACAGCTCCAGGATCATGTCCGCCTGCTCGGTGAGGGGCGCCAGATCGGAGGTGCCGGAGACGTTGCCGCCCACGGTGCCGTTGAAGTCCTTGAGGCCCAGCGCCACGCCGTACTCGGTGACGGCCGTGCCCAGGATGGGGATCTCGGTGGTGGCGTTATACGCGGCCTGCAGGGACGGGGTGGCGTTGGCCATGATCAGATCGACCTTCTGGGAGACGAAGGTGTTGACGATGGTGGTGCAGACATTCTGGTCATTGGCGGCGTTCTGGACGGAGATGTCCACGTTGTCCGCGCCCAGCTTTTCCTGCACGGCGTCGATGAAGCCCTGGGTGGCGGCGTCCAGCGCATCGTGGGTCACCAGCTGGCACACGCCGATGGTGTACTTCTTGGCGGCGTTGTCACCGGAAGGGGCGTCGGTGTCGGCGCTGCCGTTGGCGGCGGGCTTGCTGCCGCAGGCGGCCAGGCTCAGACACATGGCGGCGGCGAGGAGGGCGGTCAGCAGCCGCCGGGTGGCATTTCGTTTCATCTTGGGTTCCTCCTGATCGTGATTTTGTGAAATTGGGATGCAAAAAAGCCGCCCCGTGGACTTGTGGTCCATAGGGCGGCTTTCATGTCGTTCCGTCTCCGGCGGAGAGCGGCCTTCCTGGTCAGCAGCGTTTCTGGGCATCACAAATCGCTTTTACTTCGTCCGTAAAGGTAAAGTAAAAGTAAAAGCTATATGCGTATGCCTGATACTGCTTCAACATGTCCGGCGTTCTCCTTTCTCGAAGTTTTCTGTAACTTACCACACGCGGTACGGCGGCGTCAATTGTCATTTTTGCCAAAAAAGTCCATTGAATCCGTCGGTAAAATGACGTTTTTTCGCTTTGCGGTGCTAAAGTTTCCGGTAAACCTACCTGCTTTCGGTATTTTTTGCCCGCCTTTTTTGTCGGGGATAACCTACAAGGCGTATTGGCGGTCAGCCCGCCATGATCTCGAATTTCAGCACGCCCTCGGCGGAGGAAGCCCGGGCCATCAGCTCCTCCAGCCCCTCGACCATGTCGCTGGTCTCGGCGGAAATGGTGACGCCGGCGCAGCCGTTGGTGGGAATGGTCTGGTTGATGGTGAGAATATTCGCGCCGGAATTGGCAAAAATAGACAGGTAATTGGACAGCACGCCCGGAATATCCTTGAGCAGTGCGTAAAACGTGATGATATGGCCCGCCCGCATGTTCTGAAACGGCTGCACCGCATCCTTATACTTATAGAAGGCGCTGCGGCTGATGCCCACGAGACGTGCGGCCTCGCCCACGGTGTCGGCCTCGCCCACCTGCAGCATACGCTTGGCCTCCGCCACTTTGATAAAGACCTCCGGCAGCGCCTCCGCAGAGACGAGATAGTACTTTTTCTTCTCCATGTTCCCTCCAATGTGTCCGCGGAATGCGCACATTTGTCTAATATGAGTTATGTTATCACGGTAAAGCGAAAAAGACAAGAAAAATTTTGTAAAAATTCTGTGAAAGGGAGGTACGGCGATGGAGCGAAGGCGGGAACAGGTACTGGGTCTGCTCTGGTGGGCGGCTATGGCGGGAGTGAGCTGGCTGGTATTGCGCTACGCGCTGGTATGGCTGCTGCCGTTTCTGCTGGCACTGGGCGCTGCGGCGCTGCTGGAGCCGCTGATCGTCCGTGCCCAGCGCCGCCTGCACCTGCGGCGGAGCTTTACGGCGGCGGTGCTGACGCTGGTGCTGGTGGGCGGTGTACTGGCGGTACTGATCGCGCTGGCGGTGCAGGTGGTGGAGCAGGCGGTGGCGCTGGTGTCGTCACTGCCGGAGCTGCTGGCCGCCCTGCCGGAGACCATGGCGTCGCTGGAGCGGCGGCTGGAGGGCTTCTGCGCCGCCTGTCCCGATGGGGTGCGCCAGACGGCGGAGCACATGCTGGACAGCCTGCCCCGGCGGGCGGCGGAGCTGGCGGGGCAGGTGTCCTCCGCCGTTTTACAGGGTGCGGGCCGCGCCATGGCGGCACTGCCGCGGGTGCTGCTGGCCTGCGGCACCACGGTGCTGGCGGTGTTCTTTACCCTCAGCGCCTATCCGGCGGTGAGGGGCTTTTTCCGGCGGCAGCTGGGATCGCGGCTGGAGCGGGCCAGGGGAGTGAAGTCCAGCGTGTTCGCCACACTGGGAAAGTGGCTGAAGGCGGAGTGCATCCTGCTGGCGGTGACGTTTTGCCAGCTGCTGGCGGGACTGCTGCTGATGCGGCAGGAGTACGCGCTGCTGCTGGCGGCGCTGATCGCCCTGATCGACGCGCTGCCGGTGTTCGGGACGGGGACGGTGCTGGTGCCCTGGGCGGCAGTGGAATGCCTGCTGGGCGCCGTGCCCCGGGGCATCGCGCTGCTGGCGCTGTTCGCGGTGATCTCCGTGGTGCGCAGCGTGCTGGAGCCCAAGCTGATGGCGGCCCAGGCGGGACTGCCGCCGCTGGCGTCGCTGTGCGCCATGTACGTGGGCTTCTGCGCCATGGGCGTGGCGGGGATGGTGCTGGCCCCCATGGCGCTGATGCTGGTGAAGCAGCTGCGGGACGGCGGCTATATCCGGCTGTGGAGGTAGTTGCCACCCAAAAAAGATAGTGGTATAATACCATCAGTTAACAAGGGCAAACACGCCTGTCAGCGCGGCTTTTCGGCGCTTTTTGCCCTTTTCACCTTGGCGGGCACATGCCCGCCTGCGTCTCAAAAACCAAAAATCACTCGAAAATCCATCACCGACAGGTGCGAAGCAGTTTTGCCCGTCAAAACCGTGTTTGCCCTTGTTAACTGATGGTATCCCCAAAAGACTACAAAAGAAACAGGAGGGCCCTGAGATGAGAATTTTGTTCAAGAACGGCACCGTGGTGTCCGGCAAGGGCACGCGGCGGGCGGACGTGCTGGTGGACGGCGAGAAGATCCAGCGGGTGACCCGTGACATCCATGTGGACGATGCGCAGGTGGTGGACGCCGCAGGCATGCTGCTGCTGCCCGGATTCATCGACGCCCATACCCACTTCGATCTGGACGTGTGCAATACCACCACGGCGGACGATTTCGCCTCCGGCTCCAGGGCAGCGCTGCGGGGCGGCACCACCACGGTGGTGGACTTCGCCTGCCCCAACAAGGGCGAGACGCTCCACGACGGCCTGCGGCTGTGGCATGAGAAGGCGGACGGCAAGTGCGCCTGCGACTACGGCTTCCACATGACCATCGACGACTGGAACGACACCATCGAAAGCGAGATCGACGACATGTACGCCGAGGGCATCTCCTCCTTCAAGATGTATATGACGTATCCCGCCATGATGATCGGCGACAAGCTGATGTATAAGGCGCTGAAGAAGCTGAAGGAGAAGGGCGGCATCTGCGGCGTACACTGCGAGAACGCAGGCGTCATCGACGCCCTCATCGAGGAGAAGAAGGCCGCCGGTGAGCAGGGCAGCGTGGGCTGCCATCCCCGCACCCGCCCCGATTTTCTGGAGGCGGAGGCCGTGGGCCGCCTGCTGCACATCGCCGAGGCCGTGGACATTCCGGTGGTGATCGTACATACCACCAACGCCGCGTCCCTGCGGGAGATCGAGGCGGCGCGCCGCCGCGGCCAGAAGGTGTACGTGGAGACCTGCCCCCAGTACCTCATTCTGGATGACAGCGTCTACGACAACGAGGACTGGTTACAGGCTGCCAAATATGTCTGCGCGCCGCCCATCCGCAAGGCGGCGGACCGGAAGGCTCTGTGGCAGGCTATCCGCCGCGGCGAGGTACAGACGGTGTCCACCGACCACTGCAGCTTCACCACAGCCCAGAAGCTGGCGGGAAAGGACGACTTCACCGCCATCCCCGGCGGTCTGCCCGGAGTAGAGACCCGGGGCGAGCTGATGTATACCTTCGGCGTCACCACGCGGAAGATCAGTCTGGCCGCCATGTGCCGCGTGCTGGCGGAGAACCCCGCCCGCCTGTACGGCATGTTCCCCCGCAAGGGCATCATCGCCGAGGGCGCGGACGCGGACATCGTGGTGTACGATCCCCAGGCCGACCATGTCATCCGCGCCGAGGATATGGTGGGCGCGGCGGACTACAATCCCTACGAGGGCGTGGTGACCCGAGGCTCCATCAGACAGGTGTGGCTGCGGGGCAAGCTGGCCGTCAACGAGGGCCGTGTGCTGGCAGGGCCGGACGGCAAGTACATCCGCCGCGGAAAGTGCAGCCTGTAAGAGGGGGGCGGACCATGCTGGACAAGACCCTTGGCTATGTGCTGTGCTGCCAGTCGCCGGCACTGTTTCTGGCGGCACTGGTGCTGATCGTCCACTATTTCGCGGCGCGCCGGAAGCACCGGTTCAAGGCGGTGCTGAAGCTGCTGCTGGGCATCGTGTGCGCTGTGGGCGGCGTGGTGCTGTATTATCTGGGTATGTACCACGAGTACTTTACCATCCGCGATTTCTACCAGATCCGCCTGTCGGGCTGGATCGGCTTCGGCATCGTGGCGCTTCTGACGCTGGCGTCGCTGGTGCGGGCGTTCTTCGCCGCCGCCGATGCCCGCCGGGAGGAAAAGGCCGCCATCCGCGCGGAGAACCAGCGTCTGGCGGCGGAGGCTGCCGCTGCGGAAGCAGCCGCCCGTGACGCGGCGCGTCAGCAGGACGCGGCTCCTGTTTCGGAGCCGCCTGCACCCGTGCCCGACGCAGCGGCTCCCGCGCCGCAGGAGCCCATGCCGGAGCCGGCAGAGCCAACCGCCGCGCCGGAGACAACGGACGTGTCCCAGGTATAACACATGTAAAAAGAGCGCTGTTCCCGCGGGAACAGCGCTCTTTTTACATGTGTACTCAATGCTCGCCGCAGCCGAAGGTGGGCTTGGGCGAGGGGTGGGACTGCTTGCCGGTGATCTGACTGGGGACGATCTTCACGACCTGCGTGGCGGCAAAGCACCGTTCCATGTAGGCGGCAAGGCCGCCCATACCCTTGGGATCCAGCGATTCTACCAGCAGGAGCAGGGCCTTGGTGCGCTCGCCGTCGTCGGTGACCACCTGCGCCTGCCCCCGCACCACGGCGGAGTCGTAGGCTGTATCAAATTCGTTGGGGACGATGGACATGCGGGACACGGCGGTGAGGCAGACCTGGGGGTTCGTTTTCAGGACCTCCCACTTCTCACCCGCACCGGCGCAGTGGAAGTACAGGACCCTGTATGTCTCGTCGGCCACATGGTTGATGGGCACGCAGTAGGGCGCGCCGTCCGCACCGGTCATGGCCAGCGTGGCGTAGGGCGCTTTTTTCAGTACCTCCCAGGCAAAGGCTTCGTCACGTTCGAGATCTTTCAGACGCATGGCAATACCTCCTTATTTCAGATGCAGAATATGCTTGTAGTAGGGCCACAGGCCTGTCTTTTCCGGCCACAGCGGTGCCAGCTGGCACAGATCTGTGCCGGGGAAGTTGTTGCCCTCGATGATGGCGGGGCCGTCCGGCGTCACCGCCATATCCCAGCCCACGTGGCCCACCTGGGGGAACACCTGAGCGGCCTCCTTGGCCATGGCGATGGCCTCCGGCACCATGGGCAGCTGGTAGCCCACCAGCGGGATACCGGTGTCGGGATGGGTGTCGTAGACGTGGAAATAGTCGTCGGTGGCGGGGGTGCTGATGCGCCCCGTGTCCACATCCACGCGGGCGAGGATGCCGCCCTGGCCGGAGTTGTCGCAGACGCTGCCGCCGGTGCCCATCTTCACGATGATGTAGGCGATGGTGACGTTCCCGTTCACATTGTCGGTGACGATGCGCATGGTGTTGACGCTGTTGGGGTGGAGGCGGGCCATGTCGGGGTGCTGGATGAGCTGGTGCTCCAGCACCACCAGCTTGTGCTCGCGGATATAGGCCAGCATGGCGTCGGGGGACGCGAAATCCGCCACCCGCAGGCGCTCCACACCGCGGCCGCAGTCGCCGTGGTTGATCTTGGCGAAGATGTACTCCTGCCCCGCCGCGAACTCCGCCATCTGCCGGGGCGTGGCGGTCTCGCCATTCAGCGTCTCGCGGCGCAGGAAGCGGCGGAACGTCTCGTTGAACCTCAGCTTGTCGTCGAAATCGTCGTGGAAGGCGGGATCGTTCATCAGGTCGGAGATCTTCCGGTTGCGCACGCGGGTGAGATAGGTGTCCCGCTGTTTGCCGGTGAGGTCGTAGAACCCGTACATGGCGTAGTCATAGTACCCCGCACCGTAGCGGGCGGCGCACCAGAGGATGTCGAAGAACGTGCGGACCTTGCTCTGGCCGCACTTGTCCTTGACGACGCCCAGGATGTAGTTCATTTTCTTCCACCGCACGCCGGTGAGGACGCGGGCGATGTACTTGATGTTGGGCATGGAAAACGCTCCTTTCCGATGGTCAGCGGCGGCTGAGACGGCGCAGCGGCGCGGTGATGAGACTGCGCTCGTACCGGTTCAGGCCGAACAGCCACATGCACACGGCGTAGACCGCCACGAAGATGAGCCCCGGCGGGATCAGCTGCCAATAGGTGGTGGGATGGACCTTCACGGCCAGCAGCACCGCCGTCACGGCGGGCAGCAGCATGGCCGGTATCAGATGGAAGATGTGCCGCCAGAAGGCGGGAATGTTCAGCCCGATGCGGCGGTAGTAGTACCAGTTCATCAGGATGACGTTGCCCGCAAGCGTGGCAATGGCGGTGCCGATGGCGGCGCCCAGCCCCTGCCATTTCATACACAGCGGGACGGAGATGGCGGCGTTGCCCAGCGCCACCCCCAGATATACCAGCGAGCGGAACCTGTGCATGTTCTTGGCCCGCTGGATCTCGATGCCCACAGTCTGCACGTTGGTCCACAGGCAGGAGAAGAACAGCAGCAGCGTGGTCCAGTAGTCGATGGCGAACTTTTCATCGCCGCCCCACAGCACCACAAAGGACTGCCCGATGGCCACGAAGCCCAGCAGGATGCCGCCCAGCAGGATGAACTGCAGCCGCCCTACGCGGGTGAACAGGGCATCCAGCGTCCGCATGGGCTGCCCCTCCGCCACCAGCCGGTGGACACGGGGCGTCATGACGTTGGAGATGGCGTTGCCGAAGGCTAGGTAGAACGTATTGAGCTGCGCGGCGATGGTGTAGACGGTGACGGCGGTGGTGCCGTGTATCCACGTCAGCAGCAGCCGGTCGATGGACCAGTTGAAATTGTCCACCACGATGCCCAGAAAGACGTACAGCGTGAAGCCGAACATCTCCCGCAGCAGGCCGAAGTCGTACCGCCGGAAGGAAAACGGCATTTTGAGCCGCGTCAGGCAGTAGCCGATGTTCAGGATGCCGCTGAGCACGGTGAAGATGAGGGATACCACCGTCAGCGCCACGGAGCGGTAGCCGATGATGAGCAGGGGGATCATGATGAGGGGGTTCAGCACCTGCTTGCCCATGGCCACGATCTTCTGGAACAGATAGTGCTCGTTGATGGTGACGTGGGACTCGAACACGCTGATGGGGAACGTCAGCGCGGCGTTCACCGTCATGATGCGCAGCAGCTTCTCCGCCAGCGCGATCTCCTCCGCCGTCAGCTTCTTACCAAAGATGACATCGCAGTAGGAAAGCCCGAAGCCGATGGCCAGCACCGCCGCGCCCAGCACCAGATAGGTGATGAGGAACATGCCGTTCAGCTTGGCGCAGCCCTTTTTGTCGCCGGCGGCGCGGAAGCGGGAATAGTAACGGACGTAGGCGCTGCCCAGCCCGAAGCTCAGCAGATTCAGATAGGAGATGATGGGCAGGACGGCCTGATAGACGCCGAACTCACTGTCCCCCAGCCGGTCCAGCATAATGGGGGTATATACCAGCGAGATGATGGTGCTCAGCGCCATTGACACGTAGGACAGCGCGGCACCTGCCCGTATCTGGTTCACCTTCAAGGCACCGCCTCCTTTCGCAGAATGACACTTCATTATAGCCCATCCCGCCGACGGTGTAAAGCGGGAACCGGAAAAAGATGGTTCCCATACGGGAGGTTTTCTGGTATAATTGTGACAAAAAAGGACGGGAGGGGCAGACATGGCCAACAAAAAGCTGAAGCTGCTGTATCTGGCGCAGTACCTGTGGGAGCAGACCGATGAGCAGCATCCAGGGACCATGCAGGAGATCATCGCCTATCTGGCATCCTGCGGCATCAGCGCCGAGCGCAAGAGCCTGTACGACGATCTGGAGCTGCTGCGGCTGTACGGTATGGACGTGCAGTCCGTCAAGGGCCGCAGCTTCGGGTATTTCCTGGGTGAGCGGGATTTCCAGCTGCCGGAGCTGAAGCTGCTCATCGACGTGGTGCAGGCATCGCCGTTCCTGACCCGGGGCAAGAGTCTGGAGCTCATCGGCAAGCTGGAAAAGCTCACCAGCCGTCCCAACGCCCGCCAGCTGCGGCGGCAGGTGTACGTCATGGACCGCGTCCGCACCCATAATGAAAAGCTGTACTACGCCGTGGACGGCCTGAACACCGCCATCAACGACGGGAAAAAGGTGACGTTCCGCTATTTCGACTGGACGGCGGCGGGCGGCAAGGCCTATCGCCGCGGCGGCGCGCTGTACGAGGCGGACCCCGTGGCCCTGTGCGTGGACCGCCACTACTATCTGGTGGCCTATGACCCCGCCATCTGCGACTACCGCCACTATCGGGTAGACCGCATGGAGGGCCTGACGGTGACGGACACGCCCCGGGACCCCCTGCCGGAGGGCTTCGATCTGGGCCGCTACGTTCGCCGCATCTTCGACATGTACAATGGCCGCACCGAGACGGTACACCTCCGCTTCGACGGCGGGCTCATCAATGTGGTGATGGACCGGTTCGGCGCCGATGCCCACCTGCGGCCCGACGGGCAGAGCGGCGTGGCCGTCACGGCGGAGGTGGAGGTAGGACCCACGTTTTTCGGCTGGCTGTTCCAGCTGGGGACCCAGGCGGAGATCACGGGGCCGGACACGGTGCGGCAGGAGTTTCGGGACTACTGCGCCGCCGTGCTGGCCCGCTACCAATAAAAAAGTCCCGCATCGCAAGATGCGGGACTTCCTGTATTTTTACACGGTGGCGTCCAGCGGGATGCGCTGGCGGCCCACCTGCACCCAGTGGACGCGGACGGCGCCGGAGTCCTGCTCCGTGGCGCAGAAGCCCACGCCGTCCATAGCGCCCTCTACGGGGACGCCGCCGCTGAACAGGGCGGCGAACCGGCGGATGTAACCCAGCAGGTCGCGGATAACGTTGACGGGGAGATCCGGCTCCAGATAATCGAAAAACTTGTGCATGGCGTGTACCTCCTGCGATCGGAATATATCGTTTCCTTGTTCCAGTGTGGCCATCATACAGGAGGAAGTGTCCCGAAAAACGGACAGTGGCGCGGCGGGGTTGTGCTTTTCGCCGCGTCGTGATACAATACTCCCAATAGAAACAGATCGGGAGGCGTATCGCCGTGACAGAGACTGTGAATAAGCCCCAGCTGGCGGCGCGGGATCGCTGCACAGGGTGCGGCGCGTGCAGCAACGGATGTCCCAAGGGGGCCATCCGCATGGTGCCGGACAGGGAGGGGTTCCTGTACCCCCAGGTGGAGGACGGCTGCGTGCTGTGCGGCCACTGCACCCACATCTGCCCTGTGCTGAAGCAGCGGGAGCCCCGCACGGAACCGGCGGTGTTCGCCGTGTGGAACCGCGATGACGCGGCGCGGCAGGCGTCCACCGCCGGCGGCGTGTTCTCTGCTCTGGCGGAGTACGTGCTGGAGGGCGGCGGCGTGGTGTTCGGCGCGGCGCTGGACGACCGGCTCCGTGTGGCCCACACGGCGGTGAAAAACGCCCACGAGCTGCCTCGCCTGCGGGGCGCCAAGCCGGTGCAGAGCGACATCGGCGAGACGTACCAGCAGGTGCGGCTCTATCTGGATCAGGGCCGCCAGGTGCTGTTTTCCGGCACACCATGTCAGGTGGACGGCCTGTACCGCTATCTGGGGGAGCATCCGGAGCGTCTTGTGACCTGCGATGTGGCGTGCAGCGGCGTGTGCAGCCCCGGGGTGTGGGCCAGGCTGGTGAGCTCCATGGCCTACGTCAAGCAGCACCGCCCCGTGGCGGTGGAGTTCTGCGGCAAGCTCAGCGGCGATCAGGAGCGGCGCTTCCGCGTCCTGTTCGAGGGCGGCGGCCGCTACGATGCACCGGCTCCCAAGTCGGAGCTGGGCCGCGGCCTGACCCGCGGCCTGTTCCTGCGGCCTGCCTGCTACCACTGTCCCTACGCCGGTACGGATCGCACCGGCGACCTGACGCTGGCCAATTTCGCCGGCGGCGACCTGCCGGTGGAGGAGAAGCGGAAGGGCGTGTCCCTGCTGCTGATCAACACCGCCAAGGGCGCCCAGATATTCGATGTCCTGCCCCTGCACCGGCAGGCGCGGACGCTGGAGGAGGCGGCGGCCTGCGACGCGGCCCTGCGCCAGCCGCCCACGCTGACGGAGGAGCGCAGCAAGTTCTTTGACGCGCTGGAGCAGCTGCCCTTCCAGCAGGTGCGCGCCCGCTATCTCTCGGCGGTGCAGCATCGGGAGGGCGTGGGACAGCGTCTGCGGGAGCTGCTGCACCGCGGCGGCAAGGAGAAGAAGTCATGAAAACACTGATGCACACCTGCTGCGCTCCCTGCTCCGTGTCCTGCATCCGGCAGCTGCGGTCGGAGGGCATCGAGCCGGTGTCCTACTGGTTCAACCCCAACATCCACCCCTATCAGGAGTACAAGGCCCGCCGCGACACACTGATGACCTACGCTCCCGCCATCGGCATGGAGCTCATCGTGCAGGAGGATTACGGCCTGCGGGAGTTCTGCCGCCTGATGGCGGAGGATCTGGATCACCGCTGCGGCAAGTGCTACCGCCTGCGGCTGGAGCAGACGGCGCGGTACGCCGCGGATCACGGATTCGAGAGCTTCACCAGCACCCTGTTCGTCAGCCCCTATCAGGACCACGAGCTGCTGCGGCAGACGGCGGAGCAGCTGGCGGCGGAGTACGGCGTGGCCTTCCTCTATCGGGATTTCCGGCCGGGCTTTCGGGAGGGCCAGCGGCAGGCCCGTGAGCTGGGCTTTTACATGCAGAAATACTGCGGCTGCGTGTTCAGCGAGGAGGAGCGTTACGCCAAGGCCATCGCCCGGGACATGCAGGAGCCGGAGAAGCATCTGTGAGCATATCGGACGCGGGAGGTCTGTCCCGCGTCCGTTTTTTTCATCCCAATACGGAAGAAATGTCGAAAATGCGGTGTACTTTTCCGCCCGCGCATGGTACACTTTCAGTATAGGTTCCTATGGAGGGAGACTCCGTAAAACAGGCGAACGAGCAAAGGAGGAGACACATGAAACGTGTGACAAAGAGCGTGACCGCGCTGCTGCTGGCGCTGGTCCTGTCGCTGACGCTGCTGCCGGCCCAGGCGCTGGCGGCGGACACCGCGCCGGCGCAGACTACCTATATCGGGTCGTATGTCAACCCCGCCTATGCCGGCAAGATCGGCATTCCGCGGCGGCAGAGCACCCTGTCCGTCCAGACGGCGCAGATCACCCAGCCGAAGAAGGCAGGCACCGTCTACACCAAAGAAGCGGAGGCTGCCGCCGATCTGCGCAAGCAGATGGTGTCCCGCAGCGAGGTGATGAGCGTTACTCTGCGCAGCGCCCGAGACGATATGCTCACGTTGGCTGCCGATCTGTGGGATCTTGCCCTGGACCACGTGGAGGGCAGCGGTACCACCGGCGACTATCTGCGCTGGCAGCATACGGGCAAGTCCTGCGCAATGAAAAAGATGCCGCTCGCCTCGGGCTATCAGTATACCTTCACATATACCCCTTACACGGAGTACTTCGACACCATCTGGTTCACCACCGCCGCGCAGGAGGCCGCGCTGACCAACTATATCCGGAACACCATCCTGCCCCAGCTGTCCCTCAGCGGCAAGACCACCTACCAGAAGGTGCAGGCCATCTACAACTGGATCACCGCCAACGTCAAATACGATTACAGCCACATGAACGACCCCACCTACCTGCTGCAGTACACCGCCTACGCCGCGGCCGTCCAGAAGAAGGCTGTGTGCCAGGGCTATGCCAACCTGTTCTACCGTCTGGCCAATGACGCGGGCGTCGACTGCCGTATCATCACCGGCAAGGCCTACAACGGCACCCAGACGGAGGATCACGCCTGGAACATCGTCCGCATGGAGGACGAAAAGTACTACTGTCTGGACGCCACCTGGGACGCGGGCCTTAAGCCCGAGAAATATGAGTACTTCCTGAAGGGTCTCACCAGCTTCAGCAGGGATCATCGGGCGGAGACGGACGAGCTGAACACCCCCTACTGGACCCAGTACCAATCCAGGACCTCCGCCGCGGATTACAAGGCGAGCAGCGCTCCCACCGTTACCGGCGGCAACGATGCGCAGGGCCGTCCTACCCTGAAATGGAACGCCGTCACCGGCGCGGCCAAGTATGAGGTCTACCGCGCCCGCAGCAAGGACGGCACATACAGCCTGATGTCCACCCAGTCCGCCACCGGCTATACCAATACCTCCGACCTCACCAACGGCAACACCTATTACTACAAGGTGCGCGCTCTGGATGCCAACGGCACGGCGGGCGCGTGGAGCAGCATCGTGTCCGTGACCTATAAGCAGACTCTGCCCGCCCCCACCGTCACCGGCGGCAATGACAGTCAGGGCCGTCCGACCCTGAAATGGAACGCCGTTTCCGGCGCGGCCAAATACGAGGTGTACCGCGCCCGCAGCAAGGACGGCGATTACATCAAGTATTCTACCGTCACCGGCACGTCCTACACCAACACCAGCTATATCGAAAGCGGCAATACCTACTACTACAAGGTGCGCGCTCTGGATGCCAACGGCACGGCAGGCGCGTGGAGCAGCATCGTAGCCGTCACCTACAAGCAGACCCTGTCCGCCCCCGCCGTCACCGGCGGCAACGACGCGCAGGGCCGTCCCACGCTGAAATGGAATGCCGTCACCGGTGCGGCCAAGTACGAAGTCTACCGCGCCCGCAGCAAGAACGGCGACTACATCAAGTATTCTACCGTCACCGGCACCAGTTACACCAACACCAGCTACATCGAAAACGGCAATACCTACTACTACAAGGTGCGCGCCCTGAAATCCGACGGCACGGCAGGCGCGTGGAGCAGCATCGTGTCCGTGACCTATAAGCAGACTCTGCCCGCCCCCACCGTCACCGGCGGCAATGACAGTCAGGGCCGTCCGACCCTGAAGTGGAATGCCGTCACCGGTGCGGCCAAGTACGAGGTGTACCGCGCCCGCAGCAAGGACGGCACCTACACCAAATACAGCACTACCACCGGCACCGCCTATACCAACAGCTCCTACCTCACCAGCGGCGCCACGTACTACTACAAGGTCCGCGCGCTGGACGCCAATGGTAACGCCGGTCCGTACAGCGCTGTGGTATCCGTCACCTGCCGCCTGAAGCTGACGGCTCCATCTGTCACCGGCGGCAATGACGCGCAGGGCCGTCCGACCCTGAAATGGAACGCCGTCACCGGCGCGGCCAAGTACGAGGTGTACCGTGCCCGCAGCCTGAACGGTGATTACGTCAAGTATTCTACCGTCACCGGCACCAGCTACACCAATACCTCCTACCTCGCCAACGGCACCACCTACTATTACAAGGTCCGCGCTCTGGGCTCCGATGGCAGCTACGGCCCGTACAGCACCCCTGTCTCCGTGACATACAAGGCCCCCTTCGGCGCACCGCTGGTCACCGGCCGCAAGGACAGTCAGGGCCGCCCCGCCCTGAAGTGGGACAAGGTTACGGACGCCGCCAAATATGAGGTCTACCGCGCCCGCAGCAAGGACGGCACATACAGCCTGATGTCCACCCAGTCCGCCACCGGCTATACCAATACCTCCTACCTCGCCAACGGCACCACCTACTACTACAAGGTCCGCGCCCTGAAGGCGAACGGCACCGCCTCGGCATACAGCTCCGTGGTGACCATCACCTACGGCACCGTGCCCACTCCCGCTGCCCCTGCGATGCGCTCGGCCAAGGCCGACTCCGCCGGCATCACCGTGAGTTGGGACACGGCGGCCAACGCCGTGACCTACAACGTCTACCGCACGGCGGACGCCGGCAGCAGCTGGACGCAGGTGGCTTCCTCCGTCAAGGGTACCAGCTACAAGGACACCACGGTGAAGAAGGGCGTGAAATACGGCTATAAGGTGCGTGGCGTGGCCGCCGACGGCAAGACGCTGGGGCCCATGTCCTCCACCGGCGTCACCGCCAAGGTGACGGCGGCCTCCACCACGCCGGACTACGTAAAGCTGACCAGCGCCAGGCGCGTTACCGGCGGCATCCAGCTGACGTGGGAGAGTGCGGCCGACGCCAAGACCTACAACGTCTACCGCAAGGTGGACGGCGCGTCCGGCTGGACGCTGCTGGCGTCCTCCGTCAGCGGCACCACCTATAAGGACACCAGCGGCAAGTCCGGCACCACCTACGCCTATACCGTCCGCGGCGTGGCCGCCGACGGCAAGACCCTCAGCCGTACCTACAACACCGACGGTCTCCGCGCCACTATGCCCTGATACCGCATCCCCACAAAAAGGTCCCCTGCACGGAAGTGCAGGGGACCTTTTTTGCCCGCATTGCCGTCAAAAGGGGATAGAGGCGGCGGGCACACCGGCCTGCTCCGCGAACAGCCGTCCCGTGGGCGGCAGGATGCTGAACAGGAGATACGCCACCGCCAGCAGGATCACCGCGCCGTACCACGGCAGGGCGTCGCCGCCCAGCCGTCCCAGCGCCAGCGCGTGGACGCCCAGCGCCATGGCCGCCGCCAGCAGCGCCGCCGCGGCAGGGGCCGCCCCTGCGGCGGCAAGGGCCAGCCCCAGCCCCGCACCCAGCAGGATGGCGGCGCACAGCCCCGCGCCGCCGCTGCCCTCCAGCCGCCGCAGCACCGCCGCCGCAGGCAGCATGGCCCAGAACACCAGCTTCCCCGTCTCCCAGGGACTGGCGTTGGCGGGGCCCAGCGCCTCCGTCAGCGGGTTGGGGAACCGCAGGCGCAGGCAATACAGCAGCACCCCGCACACGGCGGCGGTGCCCAAAGCCAGAAGATGGCGCACACCGCGCATCCGCCTCACCTCCTATGACGTAAGACTATGCGCCGCAGCGGCGGAATATTTCCCCTGCGCATTGACAGAGAACGGCGAAAAAGATATACTGGACGGAGACTATCTCTTAGACAAGGAGAACGTTATGGCAAAGAAAACAGGTCGTAAAGACCAGATATCTGCGGCCTCACTGCATCAGGAGCTGCGGCGTCCGTGGCTGGTGCCGGTGCTGGCTGTTTTTTACTTTCTCATCACCTGCCTGATGAAGCATGGAGCCAACAAGGGCATCACCCTGCTGCTGCTGGCTGCGGCGGTGGTGTGCGTCGTGGTGAAAACGGCGCAGCTGGGCCGCCGCATGAGCTGGCCCGCGCTGCTGTTGGGACTCTATATCTGCATGGACGGCATCTCCACGCTGTACGCCCCCTCCGGGAAGTTCGCCCTGTACGAATTTCTGAAGGTGGCGGGGGCGGCGTGTCTGGCCCTGCTGCTGACGGCGCTGGAGCCGGAGCGGCCGGGCCGCACGGGACGCTGCGCCGCCACGGTGCTGGAAACGGCGGGAGCGCTGGTGTCCCTGGTCAGCATCGACACCGTGTCCACCCAGCTTCTCTACAAACTGATGGTGTCCTTTACCGCCCAGTTCGGCGCGTCCATGCAGCTGAACACCCTGCTGCAGGAGCAGCGTCTCAAGACCATTTTTGAAAACCCCAACGTGTTCGCCGGCGCCGCCGGCGCGGCCATCCTGCTGTCGCTGGGTCTGGCCGCCGGTGCGGAGGACCGGAAGGAGCGCTGCCTGCACCTTTCCTGCCTGCTGCTGAACAGCACGGCGTTTCTGCTGGCGGTGAGCCGCGGCGCCATGGCGGCCATCGCGGCGGCGTTCCTGCTGTACCTGCTGATGGAGCGGGGCCAGCGCCGCGCTGTGTCCTTCCTCCTGATGGTGGAGACGCTGGTGCTGGCGGCTGCGGCCTCGCTGGCCGTACTGCCTGCCTACGCTGCGGCGGGGGAGAAGGTACAGATCCTGCCCCTGCTGGCCGTGATCGCCGCAGCGGCGGCCCTGTGCGCACTGGACATCTTCGCGGGCCGTCCGCTGGCCCAGCGCATGGCCCGGCGGATGAAGACCGTGAACATCGTGCTGCTGGCGGCG
Organism: uncultured Eubacteriales bacterium; assembly: GCA_900545585.1. Taxonomy (GTDB): domain Bacteria; phylum Bacillota; class Clostridia; order Oscillospirales; family Oscillospiraceae; genus Vescimonas. Next base: position 92,937 of record UQZR01000003.1, on the reverse strand, counting down.
CTGGCTCTGGTGGCCGCCGTCGTGGTACTGGCGGTGAACTGGACCGGCCCCATCGACATGGCCGCCGGCGACAGCATCACCCGCGGCGCGTACCTGAGCGAGGGCACCTACACCCTGCACGTGGAAGCCGACGGCCCCGTGAACGTGCAGGTCCAGACCCAAACCTGGGAGGACGCCGTCATGAACCGAAAGCAGACGGCCTATTCCGGCGCGGCGGACGGCGCGTCCTTCAACGCACCGGCGGATAACCGCTCCGTCACCTTCATCGTCACTGCCGACGCCTCGGTGCATATCGATGCCATCCGCTACGACGGCGCGGCGTCCGGCCAGCTGAGGCTGAACTACACGCTGCTGCCGGAGGCCATCGCGGGCCGTATCCAGACCCTGCGTTCCGAGGGCAACGTGGTGCAGCGCACCGTGTATATCCAGGACGCCATGAAGCTGTTTTCCCGCAGCCCCGTTGTGGGGCTGGGTATGGGCGCCTTTGAAAACGGCATCTACAACGTCCAGAGCTATCACTACGAGACCAAGTACGTCCACAACCACTATGTCCAGAGCATGGTGGACACCGGCATCATTGGCCTGCTCCTGTGGGTGGGCACGCTGGCGGCCAGCGCCATCGCCGTTTTCCGCCTGTGGCGGAAGGAGCGGGAGCAGCAGGCTTTTGCCATGTCCGCCGCACTGGGTGCCCTGCTGCTGTTCCTGATGATCCACGCCGCCGTGGAGGTGATCTTCTCCAGCGGATACTTCCTGCCCTTCGGCTTTGGCGCGCTGGCCGCCGTCAACCTGTGCTGCGGCGATCTGCTGCCCCTGACCTTCGCTAAGGAGAGCGCCCGCCGCTGGATGGCGCGGGCGGAGGGCCTGGGCCTGGCCGTGTTCGCGGTGCTGCTGTGCATGAACCTCTGGGCCGCCAGCCTCGTCCAGCAGGGCAGCTACGATGCGGCTCAGGAGGCCGCGGATCTGGACCCCTACGAATGGGCGGATCACAAGCTGTCCTACGTATACAGCGCCTCGGCGGAGAGCGATCTGCCTGCCGGTATGCAGGAGACGCTGGAGCGCTATATGGCGGATCTGGAGAAGCTGAACTCCAACTCCGTGCCCAAGTATCTGGCGGAGGCGGATTTCCGCCTGGGCCGCACGGAGCAGGGCTTCGCCATGCTGGACAAATACGTGGACTACACCCCCTCCGACCCCGACACCTGGGACGCCAGCTTCCGGCTGGTGATGCAGTATAACGACAACAGCGCCGCCTTCCTGGCGGGCGCATCCCAGCTGCGGGACAAGCTGACGGAGTGGAACGCCCAGAATCTGGGCGCCATCACCCTGAAGGACGACGTGGCGGCCTACCTCAGCGAGATGCTTGGCTGAGCCGCCCCGCTCCGGTGAAAGGAGGACGCCTATGCCGTCCGTGCTGTACACAGCCTCCACATTTTCCCATATTCTCAACTTCCACCTGCCCTACCTGCGCCGCTTCCGCGAGCTGGGCTGGCAGGTGGAGGTGGCCTGCGGCGGCCCCGTCCGCGACATCCCCTTTGCCGACGGGGCGGTGTCGCTGCCGCTGGAGAAGAAGATGTCCTCGCCTGCTAATTTTCAGGCGGCGTCCCAGCTGCGGGCCATGGTGACCCGGCAGCAGTACGACCTCATCATCACCCATACGTCACTGGCGGCGTTCTTCACCCGCTGGGCCCTTCGGGGCCTGAAGCACCGCCCGAAGCTCATCAACGTGGTCCACGGCTACCTCTTCGACGACGAGACCTCGGGGCTGAAGCGGGGCCTCCTGACCAGGGCGGAGACCATGACCGCGCCCCAGACGGACCTGCTCCTGACCATGAACGCCTGGGATACCCGCTGGGCCATGGCCCACCGTGCCGCGCCCCGTGTGGAGGAGATCCCCGGCATGGGTGTAGACCTCACCCGCTTCCGCACCGCGCCGGACGCACGGCGCACCATGCGGGACAGGCTGGGCCTGTCGGAGGGCGATGTGGCCCTGCTGTACGCGGCGGAATTCTCCGGCCGCAAGAGCCAGCATACCCTGCTGGAGGCCCTGCCCGGCCTGCCGGAAAACGTGAAGCTCCTGCTGCCCGGCAGCGGCGCCCTGCTGGATGACTGCCGCGCTCAGGCGGCTTCGCTGGGCGTCGCGGACCGCACGGTATTTCCCGGGCAAGTCCACGACATGCCCCGGTGGCTGGCGGCGGCGGATATCGCCGTATCCTCCAGCCGGTCGGAGGGACTGCCCTTCAACATCATGGAGGCCATGGCCTGCGGCCTGCCCGCGGTGGCCAGCGCCGTCAAGGGCCACACCGACCTGATCGGGCCGGAAAACGGCCTGCTGTACCCCTACGGCGACGCCAAAGCCTTTGCCGCCGCCGTGGAGCGTCTGGTGTCCGACGCCGCCCTGCGGGCGGAGCTGGGACAGGCCGGACGGGAGAAGATGCAGCGCTACGCGCTGGACGCGGTGCTGCCGCAGGTGATGGACCGCTATCTGTCTGTCATGGAGGGAAAAACGCGATGATGCGGGAAAATCAACGTCTGCTCAACCAGCTGCACGTCTTTACCGATGGACTGGCCGTATTTCTGGCCATGCTGGTGTCCTATTGGCTGCGCTTCAGCCTGTTCCGCGGCGTGAGGGGCATGCCCCTGAACTACTATATCTGGCTGGGCGTGGTGGCCGCGGCCCTGACGCTGGCGGTGTTCGCTGTGGCAGGGCTGTACGAGTCGTTTCGTACCGTGCGCTTCCATGTGGAGGCCAGCCGCGTAGCGGCGCTGGAGCTGCTGGTGTCGCTGATCGTCATGGCTGCCATCTACGTGCTGCGCCTCGGCGAGACCTCCCGTTGGACGGTGGTGTTCTTCTACGCCGTCAGTACCCTGCTGCTCACCGGCAAACGCGCCGCCATGCGCCTGCTGCTGCGGCGCTGCCGCGCCATGGGCTACAACCAGAAGCGGGTGCTGCTGGTGGGGCACGGCGAGGGCGCGGAGGCGTACCTGACCCGCGTCGCCATGGATAAGAACCTGGGCTTTCGGGTCATCGGCTACGTGGCCGAGCGCGGCTGCTGGGATGCCCTGCCCTATTGCGGCAGCTACGAGGAGCTGGACGCCATCTTCGCCAGCGAGAAGCCGGACGAGGTGGTGGTGGCCCTGCCCACCGAGGAAGGCCGCTGGATGGGCCGCATCATCAACGCCTGCGAAAAGGACGGTACCAAGCTGTCCGTGGTGCCGTCCTACGTGCGCTACATGCCCGCAAACCCCCAGTTCGACAGCGTCAACGGCCTGCCGCTCATCAACCTGCGCCGTATTCCGCTGGACAATCTGGGCAACGCCTTCCTCAAGCGGGCGGCGGATATCATCTGCTCTCTGGTACTCATCATTCTGACCTCGCCGCTGATGCTGATCGCCGCCATCGGCGTGAAGCTGTCCTCCCCCGGCCCCATCATTTTCAGGCAGGAGCGTGTGGGCAAGGACAAAAAGAACTTTTACATGTACAAATTCCGCTCCATGCGGGTGAACAGCAGCGAAAACACCGGCTGGAGCAAAAACGTGGACGACCGCAAGACCTGGTTCGGCTCCCTGATCCGCAAGTGCTCTGTGGATGAGCTGCCCCAGTTCTTCAACGTCCTCAAGGGCGACATGAGCCTCATCGGCCCCCGGCCGGAGCTGCCCTTCTTCGTGGAGCAGTTCAAGGAGGAGATCCCCCGCTATATGGTAAAGCATCAGGTGCGGCCCGGCATCACCGGCTGGGCGCAGGTCAACGGCCTGCGGGGCGACACATCCATCAAAAAGCGCATCGAGTACGACCTGTACTATATCGAAAACTGGACGCCGGCCTTTGACCTGCGCATCCTCATCATGACGGCCTTCTGCATGTTCAACAAGGAGAAGGTCAACAAACGCGGCAAATAAAAAAGAGAGGGCGCAGCCCTCTCTTTTTATTCCTCTTTGGCCTGTTCCGCCGCCAGTACATCCTCCGTGTCCGCGCCGCACAGACGGATGAGCTTCTCCGCCAGAATTTTGGAAAAGCCCGCGATCAGGGCGCTCTCAATGACCAGCAGTTCCACGGCGTTGTCGCTGCTCTGCTCCGTGCTGCGGACGCCCTCTGCGGCGGACTGCACCTGCTGGTTGAAAAACAGCGCCAGCCGCCGGAACTTCTCCGAGTAGTCCTCATAGACAGACAGCACCTCATCCTCGCTGCTGTCCATCGGCGGGATGACCTTCTGCACGTCGCTGATGCTGAGACTCTGCTTCATGGTCAGGATCATCACCAGATAGGCGATGTGTACCCGATGATACTTCCGCTTCACCGGCGCGGGCATGATCTTCAGCCGCACGTAGTTGTTGATGGTGGCGGAGGTGACGATATGCTCCTTGGCCCCCGCCGGCGTGGGGATGAAGCTGAGATACTGCTCCAGCAGCACGATGACCTGATCCATATACAGGCCGAAATCGGGGATGGAGTTCCACTCCGGCAGATGGTAATCGGTGATGAACTTGTCCCAGCGCAGCAGCTTATGGGCCACAAGACTTTTGTCGTATTGCATAAAGACGCCTCCTTGTCAGTGAACGTAATACACTATATCACAAGATGCCGCAGCTGACAAGAAAAACGTGTAACGAATACCTTGACGCAGGAAATCTAATATGCTATATTATGTAAAAAGACGTCAAGGAGGGCAGATCATGGAGCGTGCTTATATCTATGGAGATTCGCTGCTGAAGGCCACGGTGCCGGACGCCGCCATGCGCTATCATTTTCATCTTTCGGAGGTCATGGCCCAGTACCCCACGGAGCGGCTGGAGGTGGTAAACCGCGCCAAGATGGGCTCCACCATCAGCAAGGGACTCTCGCTGGTGGAGCACGACGTGGCCCGTGGTATGGACGCCCGCTGGGCGCTGGTGGCCTACGGCGGCAACGACAGTGATTTCGACTGGGCCAGCATCGCCGCCGACCCAGAGGGGGACCACAGGCCCCGCACGGAGCTGCCGGAATTTCTGTCCAAATTGAAGCAGACGGTAACGGAATTGGCCCGCGTGGGGGTGCAGCCGGTGCTGATGACACTTCCGCCTATTGACGGCGCTCGTTATTTGGACTATATTTGTAGGGGCGGCCTCAGCCGAGACAGTATCATGCGCTGGCTGGGCGATGTGGGCTGCATCTATCGGCATCAGGAGCTGTATTCCGACACGGTGGCCTCCTTCGCCATGCGCGAGGGTCTGCCGCTGATCGACGTGCGCCGCCGTTTCCTGCCGCAGCGGGATCTGTCGGAGCTCATTTCGGCGGATGGCATCCACCTGACCATGCCGGGATACCGGCAGCTGTTTGACACGCTGGCCCAGTGGGTCGTGCCGCAGCTGGCATAGTATGCGAAAGCAAAAAGGAGAACACTGTTATGGTACGTATTATGACCGACAACGCGGCAAACCTGCCCAAGCACCTGCTGGAGCAGTACGGCATCGGTGAGCTTTGCCTGACCTACACCATAGACGGTCAGCCGGCGGATATCAACGCGGAGTTCGATGGCCGCAGCTTTTACGAGGCCATGCGGCACGGCGCCGTGGTGCAGACCTCCATGGTTACACCGGACGCCGCCCGGCGGGAAATGGAGCCGCATCTGAAAAACGGCGACGATGTGCTGTACATCGGCCTCTCCGGCGGCGTCAGCGGTACCTGCTGGGGCGTGGGGCTGGTGGCCAAGGAACTGGCCGAGGAGTATCCGGACCGGAAGATCCGCGTGCTGAACAGCCGGGGCGCGTCCCTGGGCGAAGGCCTCATCGTGCTGGCGGCTGCCAAGCTGGCGGCGGAGGGCCGCGTCATCGAGGAGATCGAGGTCCGCTGTGAGGAGCTGTGCGGCAAGATGCGCCAGCACTTTATGGTGGACGAGCTGAAGTTCCTGCGCAAGGGCGGCCGCATCTCCGGCGGTGCGGCGCTGGCCGGTACGCTGCTGCAGATCAAACCCATCCTCGAGGGCGACGAGGAGGGCAAGATCGTGATGCTCTCCAAGGTCCGCGGCAAGAAGGCCGGCATCGAGGAGCTGGTGAAGCTGTACGACCAGATGGTGGAGGACCGCAGCGCCCCCGTGGGCATCTCCCACGCCGGTTCTCCGGCGGACGCGCTGGTGGTGGCCACCAAGCTGCGGCAGGTGGGCTGCACCGGAGAGATCCTCACCGTGTGTCATGAACCTGTCACCGGCGCACATGTGGGCCCGGGTATGCTGGCCGTTTACTTCTACAGCGAGATCTGGAGATAACCGGTTCAGCAAAAAAACGCAGAAAAGAGACTGGGAAAGTTCCCAGTCTCTTTTTTTCTTCATCATGCAGTTCTTTTTTACGAAAATCGGGGGTCAAAAGGGACGCGCCGCTGTTACCTGACCAGGGTCTCCACCCATGCGGAGTATTTGACGAGGTTGGCGTCCCGCTCCGCTGCGTCCTTGCCGCGGGTGAGGATGTAGATCTTGATCTTGGGCTCTGTGCCGGAGGGGCGCACCAGAATGGTGGTGCCATCGGCCAGCTCGTAGCGCAGCACGTTGCTTCCTTGAAGCTCCATGGGGCTGGAAACCCCTGTGGCGCAATCGGTTGCGGTTCCGTCGGCATAGTCCTTGCGGACGGTGACGGCCACCCCGGCGATGTCAGCGGGAGGCGTCTGGCGCAGATGCTTCATCAGTGCGGCCATCTTCTCCAGCCCGTCCACACCGGGCATCACCAGATTGTGGGTCTTTTCACCGTACCAGCCGTACTTGACGTACAGGGCCTGCAGCGCATCGTAGAGGGTCATGCCCTGGGCGGCGTACCAGCCCGCCATCTCGGTGATGATGAGAGACGCGGTGACGGCGTCCTTGTCGCGGACGTAGTCGCCCATCATATAGCCGTAGCTCTCCTCGTAGGACAGAATGACCTCACCCTGACCGGAGGACTCCAGCTCCGCCTTTTTCTCGGCCATAAACTTAAAGCCGGTGAAGGTGTCGCAGCAGGTAACGCCGTTGGCCTCGGCCACGGTGCGGGCCATGTTGGTGGTGACGATAGACTTCAGAAACACCGGCTTTTCCGGCATTTTCCCGGCGCGGCGCAGCGCACCGATCAGGTAATCCAGCAGCAGCACGCCGGTCTGGTTGCCGGTGACGGCCACGAACTTTCCGGTATGGTCGCGGACCATGATGCCCACGCGGTCACTGTCGGGATCGGTGCCCAGAATGAAGTCGGCGCCGACCTTGTCCGCCAGTTCGATGGCCAGATAAAAGCCCTCGGGATTCTCGGGATTGGGGGAGGCCACGGTGGGGAAGTTGCCGTCCAGCACCATCTGCTGCTCCACGCAGTACAGGTGCTTGACGCCCAGACCCCGCAGGGCTTCCGGCACCAGCTTCCAGCCGCAGCCGTGGAACGGGGTGTAGACCACCTTGAAGGTGTCGGCTACCTTGGACATGGACTCGCGGTCGTTGACCATGTCCATGACCTCTTTCATAAAGGCGCGGTCCGTCTCCTCGCCCATGATCTCGATGAGACCGGCCTGCACCGCCTCCTCGAAGTCCATGCGCTTCACGCCGGTGAAGATGTCGATCTTTTCCAGCTGGGCGGCGATGGCGTCGGCGTGCTGGGGCGGCAGCTGGGCGCCGTCGGACCAGTAGACCTTATAACCGTTGTACTCCTTGGGGTTGTGGCTGGCGGTGACGTTGATGCCCGCCTGACAGCCGTAGTAGCGGACGGCGAAGCTCAGCTCCGGCGTGGGCCGCAGGGACTCGAAAATGCGGACGTGGATGCCGTTGCCGGCACAGACCTCGGCGGCGGCGTGGGAGAACAGCATATTGTTGTTGCGGCAGTCCATGCAGATGGCCACGCCCTTCTTTTTGGCGGCCTCACCCTCGGCGGCGATGACGTTGGCGAAGCCCTGAGTGGCCCAGCGGATGACGTGGATGTTCATCTGGTGCAGGCCCACCTTCATGGTGCCCCGCAGACCGGCGGTGCCGAACTCCAACGGACCGTAGAAGCGGTTTTCGATCTCCTTTTCGTCGCCGGCGATGCTCTCCAGCTCCGCACGCTCGGCGGGGGAGAGGGCGTCGCTGCGGAGCCAGCGCTCGTATTCCTGTTTGTAGTTCATATCGGTACTCCTTTCCGGATTTTTATGCACTTACTCGTCACTTTCCACGGGGGTGGCATTCAGAATGTCCCGGGCCTCCTCCAGACGGGAGGCGGGGACATACAGGCTGACGCCGAAGCCGGAGAAGCCGTTGATGACCTTACCGGCGCCGCCCTCGCGGTCGTAGTATTTGAAGCAGGGGACGCCGTAGGCCGACAGCAGGGAGATGACGGTGTCGGCGTCGGCGGGGGAGTCAAAGGTCTGCCTCAGCAGCGCGGCCTTTTCGTCGCGGCCGGACTCGTCTTTGGGCCACGCGGGCACATCGGGACGGCCGGTAAAGCTCCAGTTTTCCATGGGTGAGACCTCCTATTTGTGGTATTTTGCGCCGCCGGCGATCTGGTAGGCACGGTAGATCTGCTCCAGCAGCATGATGCGGGCCATGTGATGGGGAAACGTCATGGGCGACATGCTCAGCCGCCAGTCGGCCTGCTGCTTCAGGCTCTCGTCCAGTCCCACGCTGCCGCCGATGAGAAAGGTGATCTGGGTCTTGCCCTGCACCCCCAGCTCCGTCAGGCGGCGGCTCAGCTCCTCACTGGAGCAGGGCTTGCCCTCGATGCACAGGGCCACCAGCGCGCCGCCCTTGGGCAGCTTTTCGCGGATGGCGGCGGCCTCCGTCTGCAAAGCGCGGCGGATCTCGGCGGGGGAGGGCTCGTCGGGCAGACGGCTCTCCGGCAGCTCAATGACCTCCAGACGGCACAGCCGCTGGAGACGCTTGGCGTACTCGGCGGCGGCCTCCAGATAGAACTTTTCCTTCAGCTTGCCGACGCAGAGGACGGTCACTTTCTGCACAGTGCCACCTCCGCTCCGTAGCAGGCGCTCAGCTCGCCGCGAGGGGCCACCTCTACGGTCACATCCAGACCGGACAGGGCCGTTTCCATGACGGCCAGCGCCCGCTGGGGCGTGTTGTTCTCGCGGCTCAGATGGGCCAGGACGATGCAGCGGGTGCCGCACTCCGCCATGCGGCGGGCAAAGGCAGCGGCGTCCTCATTGGACAGGTGGCCGCGTTGGCCCAAAATGCGCTGTTTCAGGGAGTAGGGGTAGGGGCCGGAGCGAAGCCACTCCACATCGTGGTTGCTCTCCAACACCAGCAGATCCACGCCGGTGAGGGCGGCGGCCGCCGGTTCCGGCACAAAGCCGGTGTCGGTGAGGATGCCCACGGCGGCGTCGCCGCAGTCCACGCGGTAGTCCACGCTTTCCCCCGCGTCGTGGCTGGTGGCAAATACCGTCACCTGTGCAGAGCCCACGGGAAAGCTGCTGCCAGGGGATACGGGACGCAGGCAGCTGTCCAGCTGGGGCAGACGGGGACGGAGGTAGAAGGCCGTGCCGCCGGTGGCGTACAGCGGGATGGGGTGGTGCTTCAGGAGGGTGGCAAGCCCTGCCGTGTGGTCCGTGTGCTCGTGGCTGATGAGAATGGCGGACAGGTCGTCCGGCGTCAGGCCCAGCAGGGCCAGAGACTGCTTGATGCGGCGGGCGGAGATGCCGGCATCCACCAGCAGGTGGGTGCCATCGGCGGAGACCAGCAGGCTGTTGCCCTCGGAGCCGCTGGCCAGTGTATGTAGGGTGATCAAAGCGGTATGTACCTTTCCGGAAAAATAACAGCGTCTGCCGCAGCAGGCCGCAAAGGCTGCGGCCTCTCGCAGCAAACGCTGTCCTGGCTCCTGTCAGCTGATGTGGGATTCGGCCTCGCTCTCCTCGGGCACGTCCACCATGGTGATGTCTGCGCCAACGGCACGGAGCTTGCCTACCAGATCCTCATAGCCGCGCTCGATATACTGGACACAGCTCAGCTCGGTGGTGCCCTTGGCGGCCAGACCGGCGATGACCAGCGCCGCGCCGGCCCGCAGGTCGCAGGCCTGAATGGGAGCGCCCACCAGTTGGTCAACGCCCTCGATGACAGCCACCTTGCCGTCCACCTGAATGTGGGCGCCCAGACGTTTCAGCTCGTCCACGTACTTGAAGCGGTTGGCGCCGTAGACGCCCTCGGTGACAAGGCTGGTGCCCTGGGCCAGAGACAGCACGGCGGCGATCTGCGGCTGCATATCCGTGGGGAAGCCGGGGTAGGGCAGGGTCTTGACGTTGGCCTTCTGCAGCGGCTCACTGCGGCGGACCAGCAGCGTATCGTCATTTTCCTCCACGGCCACGCCCATCTCCATGAGCTTGGCGCTGATGCAGTCCATGTGCTTGGGGATGATGTTCTTCAGCAGCAGCTGGCCGCCGGCGGCGGCCACCGCGGCCATATAGGTGCCGGCCTCGATCTGGTCGGGAATGATGCAGTAGGTGCCGCCGGTGAGCTTCTTCACGCCGCGGATCTTGATGGAGTCGGTGCCCGCACCCTTGATGTCCGCGCCCATGGAGTTCAGGAAGTTGGCCAGATCCACGATGTGCGGCTCCTTGGCGGCGTTTTCAATGGTGGTGGTACCCTCAGCCAGGGCGGCGGCCATCATGATGTTCATGGTGGCACCCACGGAGACAACATCCAGATACACCGGCGCGCCCACGAGACGGCCGTCTTTGGCGGCGGTGTGGATAAAGCCGCCCTCCACGGACACCTCGGCGCCCATGGTGGTGAAGCCCTTGATATGCTGGTCAATGGGGCGGACGCCGAAGTTGCAGCCGCCGGGCATGGCCACGGTGGCCTGACCGAAGCGGCCCAGCAAAGCGCCCAGCAGGTAATAGCTGGCGCGGATACGGCGGGCCAGATCATAGGACGGGCGGGTGCTGTGGATGGCGTGACAGTCGATCTCCACCGCGTGGCGGTTCAGGACGCGGATGCGGGCGCCCAGCTCCTCCAGAATGGAGAAGAACAGGGTCACGTCGCTGATCTGGGGGATGTTCTCAATGCGGCAGGTGCCGTCCACCAGCAGGGCGGCGGGAATAATGGCGACGGCGGCGTTCTTTGCGCCGCTGATGGTCACTTCGCCAAACAGCGGATGGCCGCCATGGATCATGTATTTGTTCAAGGCAGTTCCCTCTTTTCAGATGGTCAATAAGCTCTGCTCACAGTTTGTCCAGAGTACGGTAACTTCATACCGCACAGGGCGGCGGAAGATGTGGTATCAGCACAGGTAAAAAGTTGTTATGTAAGCAAACACTGATAGTATACCATAATTTTTGGGAAAAGCAATAAAAGCGGAAAAATTTATTGAAAAAGTACAAAAAGAACGGGGAGGATACAAAAAACCGCATGGAAGCGCCGCAATGCAGGCGCATGGCGGGAAAAAGGTTCCGGGGCGCGTTGCATGCCGGCGTGCGGCAAAGGGCTGCGGGGCGTGCAGAAGCGAAACCAACGATAGGAGGGAAGCGACATGATCCAATTTAAGGAATGGCATCTCACGTGGGACGGCGCGCCGGTGGCCATGCAGTTCGACAGCGGCAGCGTCCCACTGGAGATCCGGGGCGAGCTGCCGGAGGGGTATGACTGGGAGGTGCTGATGGAGGCGCCGGAGGGCGGGCTGAACATCCTGACGCTGGAGCAGGTCAGCGGCGGCGGACAGGTGATGCTGCAGCGGGAGGACCTGCCTCAGAGTGGGGAGTACGCCATACAGCTGCGGGCCACGGCCAGGGCTGACGGCGCGGTGCAGCGGCACAGCACCGTGGTGCGGGTGTTCATCCCCCGGAGCCTGTCGGGGGACACGGCGTGGCCGGAGATCCCCGCCAAGTTTACGGAGCTGGAGCAGCGGCTGCAGCGGATGATGGACCATCCGCCCAAGGCGGGGGCGGAGGGCTACTGGCTGCTGTGGAACGAGGAGAGCGGCGGCTATCAGACCAGCCGGCTGCCGGTGGGGAGCGGCGGTCCCAAGGGCGACAAGGGCGACAAAGGCGACAAGGGCGATGTAGGCCCTGCGGGCCCGCAGGGAGAGCAGGGGCCTCAGGGCGTGCAGGGACTCCAGGGGCCGGCGGGGCCTGCCTACACGGCGGGAGAGGGCATCGCCATCAGCGGCAGCGCCATCTCCGCCAAGGCGAGGCCGTGGAACCGGAATCTGCTGGACAACTGGTATTTCGGTGCGCCGGTGAATCAGCGAGGCAAGACGGTGTACAGCGGTAAAGGACTCACCGTGGACCGGTGGCAGGCGCGGTCAGCACAGTGCTACGCCACGGTGGGAAACGGAGTGCTGAAGCTGGAGGAGTCCGGCACCGGCACCCGCGTGTACTACCAGCAGAAGCTGGAGTGGCCGGTGACGGAGGTGGCAACGCTGTCTGTGCTGACGGGGCCGGTGATGGGCGCGTGCAGCGCCTACGTCATGACGGCAGCGGGGACGGATCCGGGCATCGGCATGACGCTGAAGGCCAATACGCTGAACGTACTGACGGTGAGCAGCAAGGACATCGGCGCGGTGGGCTTCGGCGTGCCGGACGACGGACGTATCGACCTGAGAGCAGTGAAGCTGGAGCTGGGCGGCGTATCCACGCTGGCCCATCAGGAGCCGGACGGCAGCTGGGCGGTGAACGAGATACCGGACTGGGCGGAGGTGCTGTGGAAGTGCCAGCGGTACTTGCAGCTGTACACCACGGCGGCGGCGCGGCCCGGCAAGGCGGCGGACTGCCGCCCCGTCATGAGCGGGGAGCCGGTGCAGAGCACGCTGAGCATCGATGGCGTGACGTACTATGCCAACAGCATGGGCATATGAAGGGGTGAGGTGAAGTGGAACCATGGATGCAGCTGACGGCGGCGGTGCTGGGCTCGGCACTGGCGTCCTCCGGCCTGTGGGCACTGGTAGGCAGGCGGGCGGACAAGGACGATGCGGAGCGGAAGATGCTGGTGGGTCTGGCCCACGACCGCATCGTCCATCTGGGCATGGCCTACGTGGAGCGGGGGTACATCACCCAGGACGAGTATGAGAACCTGCGGGTATACCTGTACGAGCCCTACGAAAAAATGGGGGGAAACGGCAGCGCCAGACGGGTAATGCTGGAAGTTGACAAGCTGCCGGTACATAAGATGTAACAGGCCGGAGGGCCGGAAAGGAAAGAAATATGAAACTGAGCGACAAGGTATATGATACCCTGAAATGGATCGTGACCATTGTGCTGCCGGCGCTGAGCGCCCTGTACTGGGGACTCAGCGGCATCTGGGGCTGGCTGTACGCCGAGCAGGTGGTGGGCACCGTGGCCGTGGTCACTACGTTTCTGGGCGCTCTGCTGGGCATCAGCACGGCACAGTATAAGCGGGACTGCCAGAGCTGCGAGGACGAGAGCGTATGAAGATCATCGAAAAGACCTACCGCTGGAGCGGAACGCTGGCCAGGCGCGGCGTCACCAGGCGTATCATCCTGCACCATGCGGCGGCGGTGACGTGCAGTGCCGACCAGATCCACGCATGGCATCTGGCCAACGGTTGGTCCGGCATCGGCTACCATTTCTTCGTGCGGAAGGACGGCACGGTGTACCGCGGCAGACCGGAGGACACCGTGGGCGCTCACGCCGGAGGCAGCAATTCCGACAGCATCGGCGTGTGCTTCGAGGGCAGCTTCGACAAGGAGGAGATGCCGGCGGTGCAGCGCAGGGCCGGTACGGAGCTGGTAGCGTATCTCAAGAGGAAGTACGGCGTCACCACGGTGCAGCGGCACAGCGATGTCAACGCCACGGGGTGTCCGGGGACCCATTTCCCGTTTGACGCCATCGCCTACGGCAGGGAGGCGGAACCATCGGCTCCGTCAGTTCCGGCGGCAGCGGCGTCGGACAGGAAGAGCGGTGCGGCGCCTTTGCTGCCGGTGCTGCGCAGAGGCAGCGCCGGCGGCCACGTCAGGGCCGTACAGGCCCTGCTCAACGGCTACGGCTGCGACAGCGGCGCGGTGGACGGTATCTTTGGCGGCGGTACCGCCGGGGCGGTGAAACGGTTCCAGCGGGCTGCCGGTCTGGCGGCGGACGGCATCGTAGGCCGCGATACCTGGGGCAAGCTGCTGGGTGAGTAGCAAAAAAAGAGGTCCCGCGTCCGTAGACGCGGGACCTCTTTTTTTGTCAGCGGTTCTTTTCGTACAGCACGGCAAGGCCGTAGAGCAGAAGATCCTCGTTGAGCAGGATCTCGTGGGTGCAGATGGGAACAATGCAGCGGGCCAGACCGCCGGTGGCCACCACCGTGGTCTTTTGGCCCAGCTCGGCCTCCATGCGGTCGATCATGCCGTCCAGCAGCAGGGCGGCGCCCAGAATGCTGCCACTTTTCATGCAGTCCACGGTGTTGGTGCCGATGGCGTGGGGCGGGGCATCCAGCGAGATGGCGGGCAGCAGCGACGTGTGGGACGCCAGCGCCGACAGGGACAGCTGCACGCCGGGGATGATGGCCCCGCCGCGGAACGCACCCTCGCCATCCAGTACGGTGACGGTGGTGGCGGTGCCCATGTCGATGAGGATCAGGGGCGGCTCATACACGTCCAGCGCGCCCACGGCGGCCACCAGCAGGTCGCTGGCCAGCGTGGCGGGGTCGTCCAGACGGACCGTCAGGTCGGAGCGGATGCCGGGACCTACCACCATGGGCTCCACACCGGTCAGCATTTTCACGGCTTCCGACAGGGAGCGGGTGACCTGGGGGACCACAGAGGAAATGATGGCGCCGTCAAAGGCGTCAGGCGCGATATGACCGAACTCCAGCAGGCGGCTGATGGTGACGGCGTATTCCGCGCCGGTGGTGAGCCGGTTGGTGGCCATGCGGCACAGATAGCGGATGCGCCGGCCCTCCATGCAGCCCAGGACGATATGGGTGTTGCCAATATCCAGCGCGAGGATCATAGTGCTCTACCTCACTTTCCGTTCTGTACAGCGGTGCGGCGGGCAGCCAGCTTGCCGCTGCTGAACACCACAGCCTTGGCGATGACGGCGCCGGTGAAGAAGCACACGATGGCCTCCACCAGACCGTTGACACCCACAAAGGCGATGACGAACAGGAAGGCGTTGGCGCTGCCCATAGCCTGCACAAAGCCCTGAATGAAGTCGGTGTTGTAGAAGCACAGGCACAGGGTGGTCATGAAGAACGCCGTGTTGCACAGCGCGCCGGACAGGCCGGCGGCGCCGAAGGACAACAGGCGGGTCTTATCCACCTTGCGCAGCGCCTGAAACACCAGGCCGCAGATCCAGCCCGCCAGGATGCGGGTGGGTACGCAGACAAGGAAGGTGAGGAAAGGGTTGATGCCCATCAGCACCACGCCAAAGGCGCTCTTGCCAAAGCATTCCCAGAAGCTGATGAGGCCGAATACACCGCCCAGCAGGGCACCGGCGGCGGGACCCATGACGATGGCTCCCACAATGACCGGTACCAGCATGATGGTGATCTCCAGGCCTGCGGTCTTGATCATACCCAGGCCCGTCAGCTCCAACAGCAGCATGATGGCGATCAGTACAGACAGCTGTACCAGATCGTGCACGGAAAGTTTCGTGCGCTTCGTTTCTTGATTCATTATGTTACCTCCTGCTGCCGCCTCCGTCCAGCAGAGTGCGGCGCGTGTCATAATGATACTATAATTTTTCACTTTTGCAAGTGAAAAAAAGTAACAATTTACCGTTTGCGCCCAAAGGCATTTCTTGACAGGGGACATGGACCACGGTATCATGGGAATATCGAAGAAAGGGGGATGTATGCGATGGCGATACTGCTGACCGGCGGGGCCGGTTACATCGGGTCGCACACGGCGGCGGCCTGCGCCGCTGCGGGGTACGACGTGGTGATCGCGGATGATTTCTCCAACAGCAGTCCGGACGTGCCGCGGCGGCTGGAGGAGATCACGGGACGGAAAATGGCGGTGTGCCGCGTGGACGCGGCGGATCGGGAGGCCATGCGGGCCGTGTTCGCGGCCCACAGTATTGACGCGGTCATCCATTTCGCGGGCTTCAAGGCGGTGGGGGAGTCGGTGCGCAAGCCGGTGAAGTACTACCGCAACAATCTGGACACCACACTGACACTGCTGGAGGTCATGGCGGAGTTCGGGTGCAGGAGGCTGGTGTTCAGCTCCTCCGCCACGGTGTACGGCGGGGAGAGCCCCTCGCCGCTGACGGAGGACATGCCGGTGGGGCAGTGTACCAATCCCTACGGAAGGACGAAGTATTTTATTGAGGAGATCCTGCGGGACGCGGCGGCGGCGGAGCCGGAGCTGTCGGTGGTGCTGCTGCGGTACTTCAATCCCATCGGCGCTCATGAGAGCGGGCGCATCGGGGAGCGGCCCAACGGCGTGCCCAACAACCTGATGCCCTATGTCACCCAGGTGGCGGCGGGGATACGGGAAAGGCTCAGCGTGTTCGGCAGCGACTATCCCACGCCGGACGGTACCTGCATCCGGGACTATGTCCACGTGATGGATCTGGCGGAAGGGCACGCGGCGGCGCTGGCCTACGCGCAGGAGCACACCGGTGCGGAGGTGTTCAATCTGGGCACCGGCCGCGGCACCAGCGTGCTGGAGCTCATCGACGCCTTCCAACAGGCCACCGGCGTGACGGTGCCTTACGTGATGGCGGGGCGGCGGGCCGGCGATGCGGCGGTGTGCTACGCCGGAACGGAGAAGGCGGCGCAGGTGCTGCACTGGCGGGCGAGGCGGTCGCTGGAGGATATGTGCCGCGATGCCTGGCGCTGGCAGCAGTGCGGGGGAGAATGAATACCAACCAAAAAATACGGGATACGCAGGGCGTGTCCCGTATTTTTTGGCTGGTTTGCCACTGGGCGAGGAGACTCGGGGGCGGAGACGGCCATCGAGGAGGTCACGGCCCATCACGGCGAAGGTGAGGCAAACATGGACGAAAGGCATTAGAAAAGACCGCCAATACCGGTTGGCCGTAAAACAGTAAAATCAAACTCGGCCAGTTCGAGAAGCTCCGGAGTTCTCTGGAGCCTTATTTCTTCCGGATGTCTGACGAGAACGTCGTCGGCCGTGACGAGTTCCAGCGGATGCTGCGAGACGCGGAGAATGGGCGCTTCGACTGCCTCCTGGTGTGGGAAATCGACCGCTTCGGCCGGGAACGCCAGGACATTCCTACGGGAAAAATGACCTTGAAGCGGGCGGGTGTCAAGCCCCACATCGATCTTCTGCAATATCAGAGAAAAAGGACCGCACTCGCGTGTTCGAGTGCGGTCCAAATGGTGGAGCTGAGGGGAGTCGAACCCCTGTCCGAAAGCACTTTGACAGGACTTTCTCCGGGCGCAGTCAGGTTTCAGCATTCCCTCCCTGCAAAGACACCGGACAGACTTTGCAGTTCAGTAGAGTCATGATGCATGGGCGGGGCAACTCTTACCCGCCTCACGGACGCCACCTTAACGACGCCTTCCCCAGCCGGTGGCCTCTCTGGTTCAGACGGTCACTGCTTAAGCAGCGACGGCAACAGTGTTAGTGTTGTCAGTTAATTTTAAATTGCCCGTTTTATGGCGGTCAGGCGCCGCCGCCCGCTTATCCAGCCTCCACACCCCCGTCGAAACCGGTACAGCCCCGTATGGGACGGCGGGGAGGGGATGCTCCCCGCCGGTGCAAACGCTGTGAAAAAATTGATAAATGCTGTGAAATGCGAAAATTATCTGCGGAAGGGGTCCGCCAGCTTCTCCGGCTCCGGATACGTCTCGCCGCGGGTGTCCACGGTGACTTTGGCGATGATCTGGTCCTTTTTGGGCTTGTTGGTCATCATGTTGCGGGGCTGATTGGCGATGCGGTCCACCACGTCCATGCCGTCCATGACGCAGCCGAAGGCGGCGTACTGCCCATCCAGATGGGGGGCATCCTTGTGCATGATGAAGAACTGGCTGCCGGCAGAGTCCATGGCCTGTGCGCGGGCCATGCTGAGGACGCCGCGGGTGTGGCGAAGGTCGTTGCTGACGCCGTTGGCGGCGAACTCACCCTTGATGCAGTAGCCGGGGCCGCCCATGCCGGTGCCGTCGGGGCAGCCGCCCTGGATCATGAAGCCGGGGATGACGCGGTGGAAGATCAGACCGTTGTAGAAGCCGGCGTTGGCCAGGGAGATGAAGTTATACACGCTCTGGGGTGCGATGTCGGGATACAGCTCGCAGGTGATGATGCCGCCGTCCTGCATCTCGATGGTGACGATAGGATTGGCCATAACAGTGTCCTCGTTTCTGCAAAATATAAGGTGGTATCAGCCGCGGTTCTTTTCCCGCATGGCACGGTCCATCTCCCGTTTGGCATCCCGCTTAGCCACGGCATCCCGCTTATCGTAGGTTTTCTTACCCTTACACAGGCCCAGCTCCACCTTCACGCGGGAGTTTTTGAAGTAGACGGACAGGGGGATCAGGGCGTAACCATCCTGCTTTTGCAGGGCGTGGAGCTTGCGGATCTCCCGCTTGTGCAGCAACAGGCGCTTGGGACGGTCAGGGTCGCGGTTGAAGATGTTGCCCTGCTCATAGGGAGAGATGTGGAGGCTGTAGGCATAGATCTCGCCGTCCTTGGCGACGCAGAAGGAATCCTTCAGGTTCAGCGTGCCGGCGCGGATGGATTTGACCTCCGTGCCGAACAGCTCGATGCCGGCCTCGTAGCGGTCCTCCACAAAATAGTCGTGGAACGCTTTGCGGTTCTGGGCGGCGATCTTGACGCCGGACTTTTCCATGGGAGGACCTCCTTTCCCTGTGGGCTGATTCATATAGTATAGCACATCCTGCGGCGGGACGCAAGAGGATCATGGGACTGGCTTTTTGCCGCGGGGTGTGGTATACTGCGGAAAAACGGCGAGAGGAGTGTACGGCATGGATCTGACGGAGAGGACCATTGACAGTCGGGAGGTGTTCCGCGGCCGCATCATTCGGGTGCGGCAGGACACGGTGCGCCTGCCCAACGGGAAGGAGAGCAGCCGCGAGGTGGTAGAGCACCCGGGCGGCGTGGGTATCCTGGCCATCGATGGGGAGGACCGCGTGGTGCTGGTGCGGCAGTACCGGTACGCCTTTGAGCGGGTGCTGACGGAGATCCCTGCGGGCAAGCGGGAGACCGGCGAGGAGCCGTTCCTCACGGCGCAGCGGGAGCTGAAGGAGGAGATCGGCGCCGAGGCCGGACGATGGACGGAGCTGGGGGCGCTCATCGCGTCGCCGGGGTGCTACGGAGAGACGCTGTATCTCTATATGGCGGAGGACCTGACGTTCGGGGAGACCCATCCGGATGAGGATGAGTTCCTGGAGGTGCTGCGGGTGCCGTTCGAGGAAGCGGTGCGGCAGTGCATGGACGGGACGCTGACGGACGCCAAGACCGTGGCGGCGGTACTGAAGGGTAAATTGCTGCGGGAGAGGGCTTGCGCTCCGGCGGCGGATGCGATACACTGAGAGGGACGGTCAGGGCCGTCAGGGAGGTAGAGAAGATGTCGATGAATACGAAGAAAAATGTGTCCATCGGGCTGCTGGCGCTGGCCATGCTGCTGTGGGCGCTGCGAAAGCTGAATGTGCTGTATGTGCCGGGACTGAGTATGATCCTGCTGGCGGCCAGCATGCTGCTGGTGGGCTCCATCATGTTCCAGCTCAAGGAGAAAAAGAAGGTGGGCGGCACGCTCATCTTCGCGTTCGGGCTGTTCTGTATCGTGGCAGCTGTGGTGGAGATCCGGAATTTCGTGGCATAAGCAGAAAGAAAAAAGAGACGGACGCTTTGAAGCGTCCGTCTCTTTTTTTGCCTCCGGCGGCCCCATTTCTTCCCGCAGCGGAGAGGACGATTCCGCGCTTCCGAGCGCGGAACTCTCCCTGTCGGTGACATGGAGGAAACATGAGCGGGCCGTCGAGGACGCCGGCCCCTACGGGGTGCGAGAACGGGGCCACGGCAGGGCAAACAGAGGGACAGACCCCAGCCCCTACGGGGTGTGTCCGTCGGGGTGCGCCGGAGAATAAGGAGAGGAAAAGAAAAAATAATTTCCTGATGTGGACGGAAAAGGGCAACCGGAGGGGGGCGCGGCGGGGGAGAGGTGAAGGGGAGGTGTACATATGTGCAGAGACAAAGAACAGGAGCGCGGCGTATGGACGGAATGCGATCTGTGCGGCGGGGAGATCCGGCGGGGCGACCGCTACTACCGCGTGGCCGGTGAGAACGTGTGCCGGAAGTGCCTGGCGGATTTCGCCGCCCAGATCCTGGCGGTGTACGAGGTGAGAGGAGGAGAGGAGAGATAGGCAGGAAGAAGGGTATCCCGTGGGAGGAGATGCGGGAGAGATACGAGGCGGGCGGCATCAGCTTCCGTGCGCTGGGGAAGCTGTACGGCGTGACGGAGCGGGCCGTCAGCCGGCACGCGCAGGACGAGGACTGGTACGGCCAGCGGCGCTGGAGCCGAACGAAGCGGATGGAGACACAGACATGTCTGGCCAATGTGGCGCGGCAGCTGAACCGCGCTGCCGCGTCCGCCGCAGAGCGGATGGATATGGGCGAGGCGGATGTCAGGGAGATCAAGGAGCTGGCGGGGCTTTTGCAGGCGCTGGTGGGGCTGGGGAAGTCGCTGGAGCCCCCGAAGCCGCCGGAGAAAAAGAGCGGAGGCACGGTGCGGGTGGTGCTGTCCGGCGAGGCGGAGGAGCTGAGCCAATGAGGTCGGAGGTCATGACGCTGGGGACGCCCAACCCGCGGCAGCGGGAATTCCTGGCCTGTGAGAAGAAATATGTGGCCTTCGGCGGGGCCAGAGGCGGCGGCAAGAGCTGGGCGGTGCGGTGCAAGGCCAAGCTGCTGGCGCTGCGGTACGCGGGGATACGTATCCTGCTGGTGCGGCGAAGTCTGGCGGAGCTGGAGGCCAACCATCTGGCGTTTCTGCGGCAGGAGCTGGCAGATGTGGCGGAGTATCGGGCGGGGGAACGGCAGTTCCGGTTCTGCAACGGAAGCGTATTGCAGTTCGGCTACTGCGGGTGCGACCGCGATCTGGACCGGTACCAGGGCGCGGAGTACGACGTCATCTTTCTGGACGAGGCCACGCAGCTGAAGGAGCAGTGGATGCGGCAGATCGCCGCCTGCGTCCGAGGGGTCAACGACTTCCCCAAGCGCATCTACTATACGTGCAATCCGGGCGGGCCGGGGCACGGGTACATCAAGCGGCTGTTCATCGACAGGCGGTTCGAGGACGGAGAGCAGCCGGAGGACTACGCCTTTATTCCGGCGCGGGTCACGGACAACACGGCGCTGCTGGCGCGGCAGCCGGACTATCTCAAGACGCTGGAGGCCCTGCCCTACAAACTGAGGCGGGCGTGGCTGGAGGGACGGTGGGACGTGTTCGCGGGGCAGGTGTTTCAGGAGTTCACCGATGACCCCGATCACTACGATGACAGGCGGTGGACCCACGTGATACGGCCCTTCGACGTGCCGCGGGAATGGAACATCTACCGCAGCTATGACTTCGGCTACGCAAGGCCGTTTTCCTGCGGCTGGTGGGCGGTGGACCACGATGGGTGCGTGTACCGTATCGCGGAGCTGTACGGCTGCACCGGCACGCCGGACGAGGGCGTGCTGTGGACGCCGGAGCGGCAGTTCGCAGAGATCCGGAGGGTGGAGGAGGAGCACCCGCTGCTGCGGGGGCGGAGCATACAGGGCGTGGCGGACCCCGCCATCTGGGACGCCAGCCGCGGCGAGAGCATCTATGAGACGGCGCTGAAGCACCGTATCTTCTTCGTGAAGGGGGACAACCGGCGCATCGCGGGGTGGATGCAGATGCACTACCGCATGAGCTTCGATGGCGAGGGGTACCCCATGCTGTACGTATTCCAGCACTGCCGGGCATTTATCCGCACCATCCCGCAGCTTTTATACAGCGAGACGGTGCCGGAGGATGTGGACACCACACAGGAGGACCATGTGGCCGACGAGAGCCGGTACTTCTGCATGACGCGGCCCATCGCGCCGGTGCGGGCGGCGGCCCGGGAGATCGCGGAGGACCCGCTGGACCTGCGGTCGGGGCGGTTCGGCAGCTGGGGCGGCGTGAGAAGAATTTGAGGAGCGCTGCACCGGAGCGTGCAACGTTGGGCCTGTGGCGGGCAGAGGCAGTAACAAGGAAAGGAAGGTGCGACATGGAACAGGAGGTCATGCGGCCAAGGATCGGCACGCAGGAGGTGGTCCGCGCGGCGGAGATCCTGCGGCAATACCGACGCGGCAAGGAGAATCTGGACAAGCGCATCATCGACAACGAGCAGTTCTGGAAGATGCGGCACTGGGAGCAGATGGAGAAGGAGGGGCGGGGCGGCAATCCCCACGATCCCCGCCCCGCCAGCGGTTGGCTGGTGAACTGCATCCTGTCCAAGCACGCGGACGCCATGGACAGCTATCCCGAGCCTACGGTGCTGCCCCGCGAGCCGGACGATCGGGAGGAGGCGGAGAAGCTGACCCGCATCCTGCCGGTGATCTTGCAGAACAACCGGTTCAAGAAGGAGTATGCCAGGGCGTGGTGGAACAAGCTGAAGTCCGGCTGCGCCGTGTACGGCGTGTTCTGGGACGAGGGAAAGCTCCACGGGCTGGGGGACATCGACATCCGCAGCATGGACGTGCTGAATCTGTTCTGGGAGCCGGGAGTGCAGGATATCCAGGCATCGGAGAACTTCTTCTCCGTGGAGCTGACACCCAACCACCGGCTGCTGCGGGACTATCCCCAGCTGGAAGGGAAGCTGGGACGCGGCGGCGCGTCCCAAGTGAGCCGCTATCTCTACGATGATCGGGTGGATACCTCCGACCAGTCGCTGGTGGTGGACTGGTACTACCACACGGAGGCGGAGGGGCGGCAGGTGCTGCACTACTGCAAGTTCGTGGGGGAGACGGTGCTGTACGCCTCGGAAAACGACCCGCAGTACGAAAAGCGGGGATGGTACGACCACGGGCAGTATCCCTTCGTGTTCGACGTGCTGTTCCCCGAGGAGGGGACGCCCTGCGGCTACGGCTACGTGGACCTGTGCAAGCCGGCGCAGAAGCAGATCGACCTGATGAACCAGGCTATCCTGAAGAACACGCTGGCCGCCGCCACGCCGCGGTTCTTCATCCGCTCCGACGGGGCGGTGAACGAGGAGGAGTACGCCGACTGGACGCAGCCCTTCGTCCACACCAACGGCAATCTGGGGGCCGATTCCATCGCGCCTATCCGTGTGCCCACGCTGGACAGCGTGTATGTGGCCGTCTTGCAGAACAAGGTGGCGGAGATGAAGGAGACGGCGGGCAACCGCGACGTGATGAGCGGCGGCACTGCAGGCGGCGTCACGGCGGCCACGGCCATCGCGGCCCTGCAGGAGGCGGGCGGCAAGCTGTCCCGCAATATGATCGACGACGGGTACCAGGCATTCGCGCAGGTGATGACGCTGTGCATCGAGCTGGTGCGGCAGTTTTACAGCGCACCCCGGCAGTTCCGGCTGCTGGGCCGCGGGGCGGAGCGGGAGTTCCGCATGTTCGACAACGGCGGTATGCAGCCCAAGGCCCTGGCGCTGGGCGGCTATCGGGTACCGGAGTTCGATCTGGAGATCGCGGCGCAGGACGAGACACCCTACAAGACCATGGAGTACAACCAGCTGGCGCTGCAGCTGTTCCAGATGGGGTTTTTCCGCGCAGATATGGCCGAGCAGGCCCTGCGGTGTCTGGAGCTGATGGAGTTCAAGAACAAGGACCAGCTGGCATCGGTCATCCGGCAGGGACAGCAGCGGACCCGGCAGGTGGCGTGGCTCCAGCGGCAGCTGCTGACGGCGGTGCAGCTGCTGGACGCCAAACAGGGGACAAGTCTTGCGCAGGCGCTGGAGCAGGAGATGAACGGCGGCGAGGCGCCCGACGTGGGCGCGGTGAAGGCGGGCAGCGCGCCGGACGCCATGGAGCGGCAGAGAAAGCAGTCCCGTGAGGCCGTGAGGCCCCGATGATACGGGCGGTGTTCGACGGGACGCATGTGACGGTATGCGGTCACGCGGGGCACGCTCCGGCAGGGCAGGACATCGTGTGCGCCGCCGTGTCGGCGCTGGTGTACGCACTGGCGGGCAGCCTGGAGGAGACGGGGCAGGCGGCGCGGGTGTGCATCCGCAGGGGCTTTGCGGAGGTGGAGGGTGCAGGGGACTGCGGCGCTGCCTTTGCTCTGGTGCGGTGCGGGCTTGCGCAGCTGGCACGGCAGTATCCCGCGTGTGTGCAGGTAACAGGGTCGTGACCTACCACGGGAAGGAGAGGCTATGAAGCAGCTTTGGATGGACTGGCAGACGTTTGCAGAGGCGGCAGAGGCCGGTCAGGAGACGGGCGGAGAGACAGGCGGTCAGGCGGCTCCCGACGCCGGGG
Organism: uncultured Eubacteriales bacterium; assembly: GCA_900545585.1. Classification (GTDB taxonomy): domain Bacteria; phylum Bacillota; class Clostridia; order Oscillospirales; family Oscillospiraceae; genus Vescimonas. Next base: position 68,670 of record UQZR01000003.1, on the reverse strand, counting down.
AGCAGGAGGCGTTCAGCGCCCTGATCCGCGGGCAGTACAAGGAGCAGTTTGACGCCCGTGTGCAGAAAATTCTGGACGGGCGGCTGCGGGGACTGCGGCAGGAGAACGCCCGCCTGCGGCAGGAGGTGCAGGCGCGGCGGGAGTCCCAGGCCGGCGCGGTGCTGCGCCTGCAGGCGGAGGAGGGACGCATCCGGCAGGTGTATCCTGATTTCGACTGGCGGCGGGAGATGGCATCACCCCGGTTCGGGCGATTGGTGACGGCAGGTGTGGACGGCAGGACCGCCTATGAGATCGTACACCGGCAGGAGCTTCTGAAGGCGGCCATGGGCTATGCCGCGGCGCAGGCACGCAGTCAGATGGCGCGTTCCATCGCCTCCGGCGGCGGGCGGCCTGCGGAGAACCGCGGCGGCAGCCGCGCCGTGACCCGCAGCGATCCCAGAGGACTGACCAGCCGCGAGCTGGCGGACATCCGGAAACGGGTACAGGACGGAGAGAAGATACGATTCTGAACAAAATGAGGAGGACAAGCATGGAGAAGATGAATTTGCAGCTGTTTGCAGGGGAGATGAACACACAGACCACCGGCGCTCTCAGCGCCGAGATGAAGACCTACTATGGCATGGAGCTGCTGGAGAACGCCAAGCCCCAGCTGGTACACAACCAGTTCGCGGCCACCAAGGGCCTGCCGGTGGGCGGCGGCAAGACCGTGGAGTGGCGTAAGTTCGGTGCTTTCGACAAAGCGCTGACGCCGCTGACCGAGGGCGTGACCCCCGATGGCAGCGGTATTTCGGTGAGCTACATCACCAAGGATCTGGCGCAGTACGGCGACTACACCACCGTGTCCGATATGCTGGACCTGACGGCCATCGACGACGTGGTGCTGGAGATCACCGACCGCCATGGCAGCAACATGGGCCTGACGCTGGACACCGTGACCCGCAACGAGATCCAGCAGGGCAATCAGGTCATCTACGCGCCCCAGAAGAAGGCAGACGGCACCTCCGCCGAGGTGCTGAGCCGCTACGCGCTGGACGGGACGTGCAAGATGACCAGCGAGCTGGTGGCCAAGGCGGCCACCCAGCTGAAGAAGATGAATGCACCCACGTTCGACGGCAAGTACGTGTGCATCATCCATCCCAGCGTGGCCTTCGACCTGCGGCAGGACGAGGCGTGGATCGCCGCCCACCAGTACGCTGCCGCCACGGAGCTGTTCTCCGGCGAGATCGGCGAGCTCCACGGTGTGCGCTTTGTGGAGACCACCGAGGCCAAGATCTACCGAGGTGAGGATCTGGCGCAGAACGCGCGCACCCTGACGGTCAGCGGTGCGGCGGCCAACAGTACCGAGGTGAGCTTTACCGGCGGCACTGTGGCCGCCGACGCACTGGCGGGCCGCTATGTGCTCATCGGCGGCCAGCGCGTGAAGGTGAAGTCCAACACTGCGGCCAAGCTGGTGCTGGAGCAGGCTGTCACTGCCACCGACAAGGCCGCCATCTGCCCGGGCGAGGGCGGCAGGGACGGCTGTGCCGTGTATGGCTGCCTGTTCCTGGGCAAGGGCGCCTACGGCGTGGTGGATCTCAGCGAGGGCACGGAGGTCATCGTGAAGCCCCGCGGCTCCTCCGGCACCGCAGACCCCCTGGACCAGCGCTCCAGCGTGGGCTGGAAGGGCGTCCACGCCGCCGCTATCCTGTACGACGAGTACATGGTGCGCGTGGAGTGCGGCTCCAGCTATTCCGGCGAGGACAAGGCCAACTGACAGGGCGCGGGAGGGGCGGCAGGCCCCTCCCGCAGCTCAGGGAAACGATGAAAGGAGAACGGCGTGATGAAGGAAAATATGGTGTCCATCTTCCTGCCCCGCGGCAGAAAAAATGAGGAGAACTTCGTGATCGTGTCCGTCAACGGACGGAGCTGGAAGATCATGAAGGGCGTGCAGGTACAGGTGCCCAACTACGTGGCGGAGGTGCTGGAGAACAGCCGCATGATGGCGGAGACCGCTCGCCGCTATGTGGACGAGCGGGCCAACTGACATGGACAGAATGACGGCGGGGCAGATGCTGGGCAGGGTGGACGCCCTGCTGCCCAACCAGTACGGCAGAGAGGAGAAGATGCAGTGGCTGGCGCAGGCCGAGGGCTTCGTGCTGCGGGAGGCGGAGCAGGTCACGGGGGCGCTGCCGCAGGTGACGGAGGAGTACGCGCTGACGGCGGAGGCGCCCTACGACGAGCTGTACCGCCACTATGTGGAGGCGCAGATCCACTACGCCAACGGCGAGATGGCGCGGTACAACAACGCGGCGGCCCAATGGAACAACGCCTTTCTGACCTACAAGGATTATCGGTGCCGCAGGGAGCGGCCTCAGCGGAGCGCGGCGGCACTGCGCCTGTTTTAAGGAGGTGGGGGGATGTATTTTCCCAAGCTGACGGCGCCGGCGCAGCGGCGCGTGACGGTGGACCGGTTCCTGGGGCTGGACCGGCGGGCGGGCAGCGCCATGGGCTGCTTTCAGAATATGGAGAATCTGTGGAGCGGCGGGTACCCGGCGCTGGAGACCCGTCCGGCCAGAGGCGAGGCTGCGGTACTGAGTAAGCCCAACGGGCTGACGTGCCGCGATGCGCTGGTGTGGGTGGACGGCACGGCACTGTACGTAGGCGGAGAAAAGACGGGGCTGGCGCTGTCCGACGGCGAAAAGCAGCTGGTGAACATGGGGGCGTACCTGTTGATCTGGCCGGACAGAAAGTACATCAACACGCAGGACCTGTCGGACTTCGGCAGCATGGAGAACCGGAACGTCACCGCGGGAGAGGTGACGACGGCGCTGTGCAGAAGCGGCGGCGAGGAGCTGGGGGACTATGCCGCAGGGGCGGCGGCCCCTGATGCGCCGGAGGCGGGCACTCTGTGGTTGGATACCTCCGACGCCGAGCCGGTGATGAAGCGGTACGACGGCAGCGCGTGGCTGGACGTGGAAAACGTGTGTACCAAAATATCCGCCGCCGGTATCGGACGGGGCTTTGCCGCCGGAGACGGCGTGACGGTGGAGGGCTGCGAGGCCCAGACCCTCAACGGCCTGCACGTGCTGGATGCGGCGGGCGATGACTGGATCGCGGTGCCGGCGGCGACAGCCAAGGTGGGGAGCCAGACGGCGGAGGTGACGGCGGCGCGGCGCGTGCCGGACATGGACTTCGTGGTGGAGCAGGGTAACCGGCTGTGGGGCTGCAAGTACGGCATCGTGGACGGGCGGCCGGTGAACGAGATCTACGCCAGCAAGCTGGGGGATTTCCGGAACTGGAACAGCTTCGCAGGGCTCAGTACCGACAGCTACGCGGCGTCCCGCGGCTCTGACGGGGCGTTTACCGGCGCGGCGGCGTGTCTGGGCGGCGTCATCTTCTTCAAGGAGGACTGTATGGAGCGGGTATACCCCAGCGCCACCGGCGCGCATCAGATCGTGACGCTGCGCTGCCCGGGCGTGAAGAAGGGGTGCCACGGCGCGGCCGCCGTGGTGGACGGGACGCTGTTCTACCTGGGGCTGGGCGGTGTGTACGCCTTCGATGGCAGTATGCCCGGCTGCGTGTCCATGCCGCTGGGCAGTGTACGGTATCAGGACGGCGCGGCGGCGGGCTGGAACGGGCAGTACTGGCTGGCGGCGCGGGATGGAGACGGGAAGCGGCACCTGCTGGTATACGATACGGCGCGGGGACTGTGGCACCGGCAGGACGACGCCGACATCATGGCGTTCACCGTGTGCGACGGGGCGCTGTACGGTCTGACGAGGGACGGCAGGCTGCTGGACATGACCGGCGGCAGCGGACAGCAGGAGACGGCGCTGCGGTGGATGGCGGAGACGGGGGAGCTGGGACTCTCTCAGCCGGAGAACAAGTATCTGGCGCGGCTGGAGCTGCGGGTGCAGCCGGAGGATCGGGCGCGGCTGGAGGCCAGCGCCAGCTATGACGGCGGACGCAGCTGGGAGACGCTGGGACAGGTCATCGGCGGTGACGGACAGACCCGCGGGTATCTGCTGCACCTGCGGCCCAGACGATGCAGGCAGGTGCGGCTGCGGCTGCAGGGCACCGGCCGGTGCCGCGTGTTCAGCATGTCGGCGGTGTATGAGAAAGGAAGTGACGGCCCGTGAGCACCATCCCTATGCCCGCGTGTCCCGCAGGCAGCGTACAGCAGCAGGTGATGCAGCAGTACTCGTATCTGTTCCAGATGGCCCAGCAGCTGAATCTGGCGCTGGAGCGGCTGGAGCAGGGCACCGGCGCGTCCTCCGGCGGAAAGGGGACGGAGCAGCAGTACCGGAAGCTGCGGAGCCTCATCGCCGGTGGGGAGGAGCGGCTGAAGCGGGCCGTGGAGGAGTTGGCGGCGCAAGTGGAGACGGAATACGTGGCGGCGGACAGCTTTGATGGGCAGGCGGCGGCGCTCAGCGGCCGTCTGGAGGCGGAGCCGGAGAAGCTGGGAGCGTATTACGGCTTTGCCGCGACGCTGAGGAACGGCCTGGCAGCGGTGGCGGACGCCTTCGACCGGTACAGGGAGAACGCGGCGGCCTGCGTTCGGACGGGCGTCGTAGGGTACGACGGGACCGCGCCGGTGTACGGCACGGCGGTGGGGTTCGGGCTGGCCTGCCGTGATGCAGACGGGGAGACGGAGGTGGAGCCTAACGGCTTCCGTGCCGTCTTTACCGGCGAGGAGCTGTCGCTGCGGCAGGACGCTCAGGAGGTAGCTCGTGTGGCGGACGGCAGACTGCACGTCAACGGTATGGCGGCGCTGGGCGGCGCGGATGTGGGCGGCTGGCGCATGGAGGACAACGGGGACGGATTGGCAATCCGCTGGATCGGAGGGTGAGAGATGAACGCGGCACAGAGGAGCAGCCGCACCGTGAGTATGGCGGGGTTCGAACTGACGGCGAGGGACGCTGTCATCGGGCAGAGCGGCACGCTGACGGTGGTAAAGCCGGGGAACGGGTACACATTCCGATTCTCCTACGCCTTCGGCGGGGCGTCCGGCACGCTGGAAAGCGGCGATGTCCGGCAGGTCAGCCATGCGGCGGGCAGGGCGGTGTACCGCTGGCGCGTGCCGGAGGAACTGGCGCAGCAGATCCCGGACGCCCTGCGGGGTACAGGGACCATGTCCATGGCGGTATACAGCGGCGCAGAGCAGGTGGGCAGTGTGCAGACGGCGTTTACCGTCTATGTGCCGCCGTCTATGGCGCCCACGGCGTCGGTGCAGGTGTCGGCGGTCAGCGATAACACGGTGGTCAGCGGCTGGGGCGTGTGCGTGCAGGGACTCAGCCGCGTGCAGTACACGGTGACGGCGGCAGGGGCCGGCGGCGCATCGGTGCAGGCGTGCCGCTTTACCTGCGGAGGTCAGACCGTGGCGGGACTGTCGGGAAAGACAGCACCCATTGCTGCGGCAGGGACGCTGATCCCCTCCGCAGTGGTGACGGACAGCCGAGGCCGCTCGGTGACGGCGGAAAGCGAGGCGGTGACAGTGTATGCCTACCACCGACCTACACTGGCGGCGGAGGTCATCCGGTGCAAGGCGGGCGGTACGGCAGCGGAGGACGGCGCGTACCTGAAGGTGACGGGCACCGCGTCCTGCGCCTCCGTAGGAGGACGGAACACCGTGCGGGTGCGGGTGCGCTGGCGTCCTGCGGGCGGCAGCTGGAGCGGCTATACCACACTGGTCAGCGGCGCGGAGACAGTGGTAGGCGGCGGCCTGGCGGCGGACGCGGCCTATGAGGCGGAGGTATCCGCCGTGGATACGGCGGGCGGCGTCCGGACGGTGCGGCAGCTGCTGCCGCCGGTATCGCCGGTGACGCTGCACCTGCACAGCGGCGGCAGGGGCGCGGCCTTCGGCAAGAGAAGCACCGGTGAAGCGCTGGAGTGCGCGTGGCCGGCGGTGTTTTACGGCGATGTGGAGGTGTCCGGCGGGCTGACCCTGGGCGGACAGGCGCTGGCGGACGCGCTGTGGCCCGTGGGCTGCGTGCGGCTGACGGCAGAGGATACGGAGCCCCAACCGTCGCCGGAGGGGGCGGAATGGGAGCGCGTGGACTGCGGCATGGCGGGTATCTATGCCTGGCGCAGGATCACTTGAGGAGAAAGGACGGAACGATGGCATCGACATATACCATGGTGGGCTATGGCTCGCAGGGCGAGTCTGTGCGCCGCCTGCAAAGCGAGCTGAACAAGCAGGGCTATCAGCTGGACGAGGACGGTGTGTTCGGCGAAAAGACCCGCGCGGCGGTGCGGGACTATCAGAAAAAGAACTCCCTGAAGCGGGACGGCATCGCCGGTGACGAGACGTGGGGCAGCCTGATGAGCGCGTCGGCATCGGCGGCGGAGGAGCCGCAGGCATCCGTGCCCAAGGCCGCGCCTACGGCCAGAACGGCCAAGGCACTGGCAGAGCTGGAGGCCGGCTACAAGCCGTCGGACAGCGTAAAGGAGGCGCTGGCCCATCGCGACAGCGTGGCATCCCAGCGGCCCGGGGCCTATGAGTCCCTGTACGAGCAGCAGCTGGCGCAGCTGTACGAGGAGCTGACGGGGCGTGCGCCATTTTCCTACGATCCGGAGGCGGACGGCGGCTTTCAGCAGTATACGCAGCTGTACACTCAGCGGGGCCGCGCCGCCATGGAGGACACCATGGGTCAGGCGGCGGCGCTTACCGGCGGGTACGGCTCCAGCTATGCCCAGGGCGCGGGGCAGCAGGCGTACAGCCGATACATGCAGGAGCTGATGGCCCTGCTGCCGGAGTTCGAGGATCGGGCGCGGAGCGCCTATCAGCAGGAGGGGAACGACCTTCGCGCCCGCTACGACCTGCTGGATCAGCGGGAGCAGAACGCCTATGGCCGCTGGCAGGACGATGTGTCACTGTGGGAGAAGCGGCTGGCTCTGGCGCAGGAGGAGTATGACAACGCCAGCGCGGAGGATCGGAAGCTCTACGAGACCATGCTGGGCCACTACCGCAGCAAGGCCCAGCAGGAGCAGAAGCTGTCGGCCTCCGGCGCGGAGGTCAGCGATGGGCTGCCATACGGCGGCGTGTCCGGTCCTTCCAGCGCTTCCGGTCCTTCCGGCAGCGGCTCCGGCAGCAGCGGCGAGTCACTGAGCTCCGTGGCTGCCGCCAGTCTGCACCGCACAGCGGCCAGCTATCTGAGGCAGGGTAAGCTGGCGGAGGCCAAGGCCCTGCTGGCATCCTACAAGGACCGGATGACGCCCATGCAGAAGCGGCAGTTTACCCTGATGCTCCAAGGCTACGATGAGACAGCGTCGCTGTGAGCGATCGAATGGGTCTTGCATTTGCGGGCGGCATATGGTAAGATACCCCCAGCGCAGAGGTGCGGGGCAGCGGGCGCGCTGTCCCGCATTTCTTGCCATCAGGTGACAGGCATGCGTGCCCTTGTCAGCTGATGGTATCCGCACTGCTGAAAGGAGACCATCATGGGAAAGAAAGGGTATATTCTGTCGGGCGCAGCCCTGCTGGCGGCACTGACGCTGCTGGCCGGCTGCGGTAAGAACAACGGTACGGAAGATAAGAACAAGGATAAGCCGGACACCGACCCGGCGCAGGAGATCGTGCTGGTGCAGCCGGAGGCCGCCGACGTGCCGGTGGACTTCGAGACGGCGCAGAAGGCGTGGCCCGACGCCTACGCCTATATGAAGATCCCCAACGCCACGGGCTGCGCCATCCGCGAGGGCGGCTTCATCGCCCAGCATCCGGTGGATGACGGCTGGTATCTGTACCGTGACCTGGACGGCAACGACAACAAGGCCGGTACGCTGTATACCGAGGCTACCTACAACGATACGAAGCTGGACGATCCCGTCACCGTGGTCTACGGCCACAATATGGCCAACCGCACCATGTTCGGCGGCCTCCAGAGCTACGCCGAGACGCTGAAGTTTGACGACAAGGCGGTGGTGGAGGTCTATCAGAGCGGGCGGAAGATGACGTACCGCATCTTCGCGGGCATCCCTTACGACACCACCCACATCCTGTACTACCACGATTTCACCGATGAGCAGGTATTTACAGACTTCTTCGCGGCGCTGGACAAGGCGGCCACGGACAAGAGCTATTCCGGCAGCGACCATAAGAATGGCTTTGCACCCTCCGCCGGCAGCGTCAACGTCAACCGCGACGATCTGCCCAAGTGGGGCGACAAGGTGCTGGTCCTGTCCGTGTGCAAGAACGGCGATGACGCCCACCGCTATCTGGTGATGGCCAAGCTGGTGGAGGACTCTGCCGAGCCCCTGCGCATGACCCGCGAGGAGGCGGAAAAGGCCGGCCTGGCCGACCGCATCATCGGCGTGGCGCCGGCGGAGGACGACGCCGCGGCGGATACGACGGGCAAGACCGACACCGCCAAGACGGATACGGCCAAAACGGATACCACGAAAACCGACACCTCCAAAAAGACGGATACCACGAAAAAGGACAACTGAGAAAAGCCCTCTCCCGCTTGGCGGGAGAGGGCTTTTGCGATCCTTTACAGCATTTCGGGGAGGGGGAACAGGTCCCAGGGCGCCGTGTCCGGCGGCGGGCAGGTGAAGGTCACGGGCTCGCCGGTCTGGGGGTGGACGAAGGACAGGCGGCAGGACCACAGGGCGATGGGATACGGCGCGTCGGACGCACCGTACTTGCGGTCACCTGCCAGAGGCAGACCGCGGGAGGCGAACTGTACCCGTATCTGGTGTGTACGGCCGGTGTGGAGCCGGACGCGCACCAGCGTCATACCGTCGGAGCTGTCCACAGTGGCGAAGGACAGGCGGGCCTCCCGCGCGTTGGGGGAGGGGGTGTCCGCCACATAGGTCAGACGGCGCTGGGGATCACGGGCCAGCAGGTCCGTCAGGATGCCGGAGGGCTGGGACGGCGTGCCGCACAGGACAGCCAGATACTCCTTGATAAAGCGGCGCTCCCGTATCTGCTGGGACAGCAGGGCCGCCGCCATACGGCTGCGGGCAAAGACCATGACACCGGACACCTGGGCGTCCAGCCGGTGGACGGTGCGGATGCAGTCGGTGTGCAGCTGGGCGCGGAGCAGCTCCGGCATACCGCCGGGCTCATCGGTGGACAGTACGCCCACGGGCTTTACCGCCACCACGATGCGGTCGTCCTGATAGAGAATGTCCATGGTCGTCACCTCCTTACGGGGTGAGTGTAGCATAAATCGGGGCGGGATGCAAATTTCTCTTGACAAGATGGGTCTAATGGGTTAGACTACCGGCAAGAGGTCTAACTAAGTAGACCTATCGAAAGGAGGAGATGCGGGTGGAGACACCGAAGATCTTTGACAGCGAGCTGCGGTTCTGCGAGATCCTGTGGGAGCATCAGCCGGTGCGCAGCAGCGAGCTGGCGCACCTGTGCGCGGAGAAGCTGGGGTGGAAAAAATCCACCACCTATACCGTCATCAAGCGCCTGACGGAGCGGGGCGTGGTGCAGACGGAGGACGCCGTGGTAACGGCGCTGGTGTCCCGCGACCAGGTGCAGCGGGCGGAGAGCCGCGCCTTTGTGGAGCGGAATTTCAGCGGCAGTCTGCCCGGCTTTCTCAACGCGTTCGTGGGCGGGCGCGGATTGTCGGCGGAGGAGGCAGACGAGCTGCGGCGGATGATCGCCGATCTTGAGGAGAAAAATCATGACTGATCTGTTTCTGAGAGTGGTGGAGCTTTCGTGGCAGGCCGGCGTGCTGGCGCTGGCGGTGATGCTGGCGCGGCTGGCGCTGCGCCGCGCGCCCAAGTGGGCGGTGTGCATGCTGTGGGCGCTGGTGGCGGTGCGGCTGATCGTGCCGGTCTCCTTGCAGAGCCGCGTCAGCTTGCAGGCGGAGCAGAGCCCCGTGACGGCGGCGCTGGAGCAGCTGCCCCAGACACAGGAGACGGCGGACGCCATCCTGCCCAGCGGCGGGGAGGTCCTGACACCCGTCCAGCCTGTGGGACCGGTCACGTCCGCGGAGCCGGTGCAGGCGGCCCGCCCCGTTATGACGGTGGAGGTGCTGACGGCGGTATGGCTGGCGGGCGCGGCATTCATGCTGGCGTATATGCTGGTCAGCTATCTGCGGCTTTACCGGCAGGTGCGGACGGCGGTGCGAGTGGAGGATAACGTCTGCCGCTGCGACCGGTGGGGCACTCCTTTCGTGCTGGGCATGCTCCGCCCCCGCATCTATATACCGGCGGGGCTGGACGAGGCGGACCTGTCTCAGGTGCTGGCCCACGAGCGGAGCCACATCCGGCGGGGCGACCACGTGGTGAAGCCGCTGGCGTTCCTGCTGCTGACGGTACACTGGTTCAATCCGGTGCTGTGGGCGGCGTATGTCCTGCTGGGCCGCGACATGGAGAACGCCTGCGATGAGCGGGTACTGCGGACGCTGGACGGCGCGGGACGGGCGGCCTACTCCCGTGCGCTGGTGGCCTGCGCCGTGCGGCAGCGTCCGGCGGCGGTGTGCCCCCTGGCCTTCGGCGAGACGGCGGTGAAGGAGCGTGTGAAGAACGCCATGAGCTATCGGAAACCGGCACTGTGGGCGGCGGTGCTGCTGCTGATCGCGGCGGCGGTCATCGGTGTGTGCTTCCTGACCAGTCCCCAGCGACAGCAGCCTGCCGCCGACGGCGACTGGGACGCGGAGACGCTGTACGCTCTGCGGACGCCCTACGTAGGCGACAACAGCGCTGTGGGCGGCATCATCAGCGCCATCGGGCTGGATCAGCTGGGCGCGGGTATCTGGGATGATTTCTCCATCCGGCTCAGCACGGAGCAGGAGCCCTACGGCCTGACGCTGTGCTACGGCACCAGCTACGAGAACGTGGTGGGGGCCGGCGAAGGGATCACGCTGCAAATGGAGGCCGGCGGTTATCTGGCCATGGCCCTTGTGGATAATCTGGACTGGGTGGCGTGGCAGATGGACGGCGTGGAGTCCGGCCGCGTCACCAACGACGGCACCTACGACATCGCCGCGGCGCGGCAGAGCGTGGACGGCCTGCGGCAGCTTATCGCGGCGCTGGAGATCGGGCTGGACAGCGGCTCTGTGGGCGGCGGGCGGCAGATGTACTTCGGTCCCGCGTCCATGACCCGCGACGACGGCGTGAAGGCCGAGCTGGTGAACGTGACGTATCAGAATGACTGGCTCAACGGCGAGATGCGGGTCACGCTGCCCGCTGCGGCGTCGGCCCGGTACGCAGGGGAGGGCGGCACCGCATCGCTGCTCAACGACTTTACACTGTATGCCCAGACGGACGACGGCCCCAAAAACGCCGTGGCAGAGGATGTCCGCATCGAGAAGAACGGGGAGGATACCGTCCTGTGCCAGCCCTTCTCTCTGGGTATCCAGATCCCCACGGCTCAGGGCTTCACCGTGCGATTCTGGGCCGGGGAGCTGGGCCCCCTGCTGGCGGAGGTCACCGCGGAGGGCGCCGCGGCATCGGAGATCACGCCGTGGCCCTCAGAGGGCGACAACGACCCCGTCAGCATCGACCCGGCGGATTACGGCATCGTGTATGATACGGAGCACATGCCGGACTGGGAGACGTGCCCCCTCAGCTACCTGTGCGCCTATTATCTGGGCGCGGACGGCGCGTATGCCCAGGGCGCTATGGACACGCTGGCCCAGCGGTACCGGCAGGCGCCCAACACGGTGCAGAACTATCTGAACACGCTGGCGGCCAAGTATGCCGGCGTGGACCTGCAGCTCCTGTCTCAGATCCGGCTGGCCGCCGAGAGCCTCTACGGCACGGAGAACGGTACTTCCGCCGATCCGCTGGTGGGGCTGCTGTATAACGAGTCCTTCGACTATTCCGACGGCGTGGGCAACAGCGGGCACTACACCTACCGCGTGCCCCAGCTGCTGGCGGACACGGCGGATGCCCGCGCCATCAACGCGGCCATCGCCGACGAGTACGGCCCCATCGTGGAGGAGACGTTGGATGACCGCGCCTCCGGCGTCAGCCTGTCCTGCCTGTACGTGATGTGGGAGAGCTATCGCTGCGGCGACATTTTGTCGCTGGTGGTATCCTGCGGCTGGAGCTTCGACAGCAACCAGTACAGCGTATATCTCTACGATACGGCCAGAGGCGTCCGGCTCACCACATCGGAGCTGCTGACGGCGCAGGGCGTGGACGAGACGGCGTTTTTGAATGCGGTGCGGCAGGCCGCCGCCGATACGTTCGATGCGCTGTACGGACAGACTGGCGATGCCGCGGCGGAGCGCCGGATGTGGACGCTGTCCGATGCCAATATCAATAGGGACGTACCGGCTTACGCGGACGCCGCAGGACATCTCTACGCGGTGCTGCCCATCGGCTCGCCCGCCGGTGCGGATGCCTATGAGCAGGTGCTGGCGCTGGATGTGGGCGCATGATAGACAGAAAAACGGGGGAGGGCCCGCGGCAACGCCGCGGGTCCCTTTTTGTCCCTTTTAGAGAGATTTTTGGGACAATACCGGATTTTTTTCGGAAGATGTCTTTTCAAAACGGGCATCGGGTGGTAGAATAGTACGCAGCTGAAAGACACGAAAGGAGTTTTTCCATGAAGAAAAGTATCCTGCGGGAATATGCCCGCCTGATCGCCCGCAGCGGCGTCAATATCCAGCCGGGTCAGGAGGTGTTCATCACCGCCGAGCTGGACCAGCCGGAGTTCGTGAAGATGCTGGTGGAGGAGTGTTACAGGTGCAAGGCCAGCAAGGTAGTGGTGGACTGGAGCTACCAGCCCCTCCAGAAGCTGCACTTCCGCTACCGCACGCTGACCAGCCTGTCCAAGCTGGACAACTACGAGGAGGCCCGCTGGCAGCACTATGTGGACACCATCCCCTGCCGCATCTACCTGCTCAGCGAGGACCCGGACGGTCTCAACGGCATCAATCAGGAGAAGATGGCCAAGAGCCAGCAGCGCAAGTACCCCATCATCAAGAAGTACCGCGACCAGATCGAGAACAAGTACCAGTGGTGCATCGCCGCCGTACCCGGCGAGGCGTGGGCCAAGAAGCTGTTCCCCAACCTGCGGAAGTCTCAGGCGGTGGAGAAGCTGTGGGAGGCCATCCTGTCCACCAGCCGCGCTCTGGAGGGCGACCCCGTGGCCAACTGGGACGCCCACAACAAGGATATGCACGACCGCTGCGCCTACCTCAACGGCCTGCACATCCGGGAGCTGCGCTACAAGAGCGCCAACGGCACCGATTTTCAGGTGGGTATGATCCCCGAGGCCCAGTTCTGCGGCGGCTGTGAAAAGAGCCTGCAGGGCATCGTTTTCAACCCCAATATCCCCACGGAGGAGTGCTTTATCTCTCCCATGCGGGGCAAGGCGGAGGGCATCGTCTACGCCACCAAGCCCCTGAGCTATCAGGGCCAGCTCATCGACGGCTTCTGGATCCGATTCCACGAGGGCAAGGCCGTGGAGTGGCACGCCGCGCAGAACAACGACCTGCTGACCAAGCTCATCACTATGGACGAGGGCAGCGCATATCTGGGCGAGTGTGCGCTGGTGCCCTACGACTCCCCCATCAGCCAGTCCGGCCTGCTGTTCTACAACACGCTGTTCGATGAGAACGCGGCCTGCCATCTGGCACTGGGCATGGGCTTTGCCGACACCATCCGCGGCTTCGAGGAAAAGACGCTGGAGGAGTGCCGCGCCCTGGGCGTCAACGATTCCATGGTACACGAGGACTTTATGATCGGCTCTGCCGACATGAGCATCGACGCCGTGTGCGAGGACGGACGCACCGTCCCCATCTTCCGCAACGGCAGCTGGGCGTTCTGAGCCAACATAAAAAAGAGGGAGCGGTCCCGCAGGGACCGCTCCCTCTTTCTGCACCCTCCTGCGTCCTGACGCATAGCATGAAGGGAGACGACAAGGAAAGGGAGGCTTTAGATATGGAGAGCAGCAGCGTGCAGAAGGGGCCGGAGCAGTGGTTCCTGGCTGCCCATCCGGAGCGGGGCACCCTGCGGGTGCAGGTGTCCACGGGGCGGGGCCTGTTCCCCGTGGAGGGGGCGCAGGTGGAGATCTACCGGTATTTCGGGCCGGAGCGCACCGTGTTCTACGAGGGGGTCACGGACAGCTCCGGCATCGTGGAGGGCATCTGCCTGCCGGCCCTGCCGACAGGCTGGTCCCAGTCATCGGAGACGGCGGGGATCAGCGGCACCGCGTATCAGGCATCGGTGCGCCACCCGCAGTACAGCACGGTGGACGCCCGACAGGTTGCGGTGTTCCCACGGATCGAGACGATTTTGGCGGTGTCACTGGAATTGGCCTGAGAGGAGGGAGGAGCCATGCCGTTTCCTGTGGTGCCGGAGTATATCACCGTCCATCTGGGCCCGCCGGATCAGACGGCGGAGAACGTGACGGTGCCGTTTACCGACTACATCAAGAACGTGGCCAGCAGCGAGATCTACCCTACGTGGCCGGAGAGCGCTCTGCGGGCCAATATTCTGGCCCAGATCTCCGTGGCGCTGAACCGCATCTACACCGAGTATTACCGCGGCCGCGGCTACGATTTCGACATTACCAGCTCTACCCGCTACGATCAGGCCTACGTCCCGGGGCGCAGCACCTTTGAGAACATCGACCGGCTGGTGGACGACAGCTTCAACGACTACATCGTGCGGCAGGGTAACGTGGAGCCGCTGTACGCCCAGTTCTGTGATGGTGTCCGCACTCAGTGCCCGGGTCTGTCCCAGTGGGGCAGCGTGGACCTGGCGGAGCAGGGCCTGACGCCCTATGAGATCTTGCAGCGCTACTTCGGCGACAATATCAACATCGTGTTCAACGCGCCGGTAGGGGACGGCACCCCGTCGTACCCGGGCCGCCCGCTGACCCGCGGCTCCGTGGGGGAGGACGTGCGCACCATCCAGCAGCAGCTGGAGCGTATCCGCCGCAACTATCCGGCCATTCCCCGTATCACCGAAATTTCCAACGTGTTCGATCAGGGAACGGAGGATGCCGTCCGCGCCTTCCAGCGCATCTTCAACCTGGAGGAGGACGGCATCGTGGGCAAGGCCACGTGGTACAAGATCAAGATGATCTACAATGGCGTCAAGAGCCTGTCGGAGATCACCAGCGAGGGACTTACCATCCCGGAGGCACAGCGGGTGTATCCGGAGGTGCTGCGGCTGGGCGACACGGGGCTGAACGTGGAGACGGTGCGGTTCTATCTGGCGTTTCTGGGCTACTTCCTGCCCCAGGTGCCGCCCATCCCCATCACCGACACCTTCGACGAGACCATGCTGGACGCGGTCTACGCTTTCCAGAGCGCCTACGGCCTGACGGTAGACGGCGTGGTGGGCCGCAATACGTGGAACGCCCTGCAGAACGTGTATGAGCAGACGCTCTACACCCTGCCCGCCGACTATCAGGAGTTTGCGCGGGAGGTGTACCCGGGCCGCTTTCTGGTGCTGGGGGACACGGGGCCGGAGGTGACGCTGCTCCAGACGCGGCTGAACCAGATGGCCGCCCGGGACAGTACCCTCCCTACCGTCGCCGTGGACGGCGTGTACGGGCAGGAGACGGCCCGCGCCGTCCGTGCCGTCCAGCGCTCGCTGGGGTACAGCGCCACCGGCGCCGTGGGGCCTGTGCTCTGGTCCTACATCATCACCCAGGGCCAGGGCTACGGCGTGTTCTGAGCACAAAAAAACAGGACCGTTGAAACGGTCCTGTTTTTTTTCGCTTACAGGCTGCTGCCGTCGGTCTGCTTCAGCAGGTCGGCCAGTGATACGCTGTTCAGATAGCCGTTGATGAGGCTGTCCAGCTTCTCCCACATGGGCAGGGTGTGGCACTGACCGGCACGGGGGCAGGTGTTTTCCGCCCCCTCCAGACACGTGACGGGAGCCAGCGATCCCTCCGTCAGCCGCAGGATCTCGCCCACGGAGTACTGGTCGATGCTGCGGGTCAGACGATAGCCGCCGCCCTTGCCGCGGACGCCCTCCACCAGTCCTGCCCGGGACAGCAGAACCACGATGCTCTCCAGATATTTCTCCGACACCGACTGCCTTTCCGCGATCACCGGCAGCGGCGTATAGCTGTCCGCGGGCCGTTGGGCCAGCTCCAGCATGACACGCAGGGCGTACCGCCCCTTGGTGGAAACCAGCATTTGGGTCCCCCCTTTCTTAATTACATAGTATATCAGTATGTTGAAGAAAACGCAAGTCTTACATATAGTGATATTTGTTCCGCTTCAGCAGCAGGAACATGCCGGAGATGAGGAACGCGAATACCTCCGCCACGGTGATGGCCCACCAGATGCCGTCCACGCCGAAGAAAACGGGCAGGATCAGCACCGATGCGGACTGGAACACCAGCGTCCGCAGGAACGAGATGGCGGCGGAGACGGCGCCGTTGTTCAGTGCCGTGAAGAAGCCGGAAGTGAAGATGTTGAAGCCCGCCAGCAGGAACGACCACGCGAACAGCCGGAAGGCGTGGACCGTCAGGGCGAACAGACCGGCATCGTAGCCCACGAACAGGTGGGCCATGGGCTGGGCCAGCGCCATCGCCAGCGCCGTCAGCACCACACCGCCGCCGCCCATCAGCAGCACGCTCTTTCCCAGCAGATTTTTCAGCTCCCCGTGGTTCTGCGCGCCGTAGTGATAGCCTACCACAGGCGCGCAGCCGATGGAGTAGCCCACGAAGAGAGAGATGAAGATGAATTGCACGTACATCAGCACACCGTAGGTGGACACGCCGTCCTCACCGGCCAGCCGCATCAGCTGAAAGTTGTAAAGCATGCTTACCAGCGATGAGGAGATGCTGCTCATCAGCTCCGACGAGCCGTTGCCGCAGGCGGCCAGAATAGGGCGGATACGCAGGCGGGTGGGGGATAGGCGCAGCAGGCTGGTGTTGGGCTGCAGAAAGTACACCAGCGGCAGCACACCGCCCACGCACTGGCTCAGACCGGTGGCCAGCGCTGCACCGGCCACGCCCCATTTGAACACCGCGATGAACAGGGCGTCCAGCACCATGTTGGTGACACCCGCAGCCACAGTGACCTTCAGACCCAGCTTGGGCTTCTCCGCCGCAATGAAAAAGCTCTGGAACACGTTTTGCAGCATAAAGGCGAACGTGAAGCCGGTGACGATGCGGCCGTACAGCACGCAGTCCGCCATCATGGCGTCCGTAGCGCCCAGGAAGCGGGCCACAGGGCCCATGAATGCGATGCCGATGCCGGACAGCACCACGCCCAGCGCCAACGTGAACAGCACCGTCATGGAGAACGTCCGGTTGGCGTTGTCCGGATCGCCCTCGCCCAGAATTTTGGATACCAGCGCCGTGCCGCCGGTGCCGATCATGAAGCCCATGCCGCCCAGGATCATGACAAACGGCATCACCAGATTCACCGAAGCGAAGGCCGTTTTGCCCACGAAGTTGGATACGAACAGCCCGTCCACCACGCCGTAGATGGACGTGAACACCATCATCACCATGGACGGCAGCGTGAAGCACAGCAGCTTGCCATAGGTAAAGTGGTCGGATAAGCGAATATTTTTGGCCATAAAATTCTCCTGTATGCAGTAATGGCCTGCCTTTCCGACAGGCGGATGTACGCTGTGGCGTATGTGGGACCGCGGGAAGCGGCAAGAGGACGCAGGGAAAGGGACGTGTGCAGGGGAAACCGTCATCGGGTTTCCCCTGCGCGTGCAGTCACCCGCCCGCAGGCGCAGTTCTTTTGCGCCGCAAAAGAACTGTCACCACAAAATAAAAGGGCACACAACGTGTGTCCTTTTATTTTGTGGTGACCCGTACCGGATTCGAACCGATGTTAAAGGCGTGAGAGGCCTCTGTCTTAACCACTTGACCAACGGGCCATATAGAAAATCACCGGCGATGGGGTCGGTGATCTTCTGCTGGTACACCTTCAGGGACTCGAACCCTGGACACCCTGATTAAGAGTCAGGTGCTCTACCAACTGAGCTAAAGGTGCATGTCTGATTGACACGGCTATTATAATAGATTGTTTTCCGATTTGCAAGAGTTTTTTGCGCGGTCTCTGAAAATTTTCGTATTTTTCGGGAGAATAGGCAGAAATGCGGATATATCGCTTTCCAAATACCGCCGGTTGTGATACGATACAAGCCTATATCATCAGAGGAGGCGGGAGAGCATGCAGTACGGACAGGTGATACGGGGCCGCTTCCTGACCCGCCCCAACCGATTCATCGCCCATGTGGCGCTGCCCGGCGGGGAGACGGTGGTCTGCCATGTGAAGAACACGGGACGCTGTCGGGAGCTGCTGACGCCGGACGCCGCAGTGTATCTGGAGCGGGCGGCCAACCCTGACCGCCGCACGGCCTACGATCTCATCGCCGTGGAAAAGGGCGATAAGCTCATCAACATGGATGCCCAGGCGCCCAACCGCGTATTCGCCGAGTGGGCGCATATCTTTGACCCTGCGGCCCGGCTGGTGAAGCCGGAGTTCACCTTTGGCCGGTCGCGGCTGGACTTCTGCCTGCAGGGGCCACAGGGTCTGCACCTGGTGGAGGTGAAGGGCGTGACGCTGGAGGACGGCGGCCACGCCCTGTTTCCCGATGCCCCCACGGAGCGGGGCGTCCGCCACCTCCGGGAGCTGGCGAGCGCCGTGGCGCTGGGCCATCGGGCCACGGTGTTTTTTGTGATACAGATGGCGGAGGTCACAGACTTCGCGCCCAACGATGCGACCCACCCCGCCTTCGGCGAGGCCCTGCGTCAGGCGGTAGCCGCGGGGGTGCAGGCGGCGGCGTATACCTGCCGCGTCGCGCCGGACAGCATTGTGATAGACCGGCCGGTACCGGTGATCTTATAGAGGAGAGGGACGATACGATGACATTGCTGGAGATTTTTTTGGTGGGCGTGGGCCTGAGCATGGACGCCTTCGCCGTGGCCATCTGTAAGGGGCTGGCCATGCCCAGGGTGAACCGGAAGCGGACCCTGCTCATTGGCCTGTATTTCGGCGTGTTTCAGGCCGTCATGCCCCTGACCGGATGGCTGCTGGGGTCCCAGTTTGCCCGCCATGTGACGAAGATGGCCCCGTGGATCGCCTTTGTACTGCTGGCCTGGATCGGCGGCAGCATGATCCGCGAGAGCCTGTCCACAAAGGAGGAAGAAGAGGAGAAACCGGAGCCGGCGGAGCTGCGGCACAGGGAGCTTCTGATGCTGGCCATCGCCACCAGCATCGACGCGCTGGCTGTGGGCGTCAGCTTCTCCATGGTGGAGCTGACCGTCCCCATCTACGCCGCGGCCGCCCTCATCGGCTGTACCACGTTTGCCATCTCCGTGGCCGGTGTGTTCGTGGGCAACCTGTTCGGTGCGCGGTACAAGAACCGCGCGGAATTTGTAGGCGGCGCCATCCTGATCCTCATCGGCCTGAAGATCCTGCTGGAGCACTTCGGCGTCCTGTGAAAGCTGCAAAAGCTCATTGAAAATCGCTGCGAAAAAACAAAAGCGATCCTCGAGCATATCTGCCAAAAGCGTCAAAAGAAAAAGTCCCTATTTACATTTGTGTGTCTGATGTATCAACAGTATAATGATACATTTCACGAATTGCGTATGCAATTAGAAAATCAAGTAGTCCAAATTCCATAAAATGAAATTTTAGGGCAAATTACAGACATTGGCTTGGCTGTAGTATTTTTAAACAACGTGTGTTAGACTACTGTTATACAAATCGAAATTTATAAAGGAGAATATTGATGAAATTATTTTTATGTTCGCACTTTTCAAGTGTAGGAAGTCTGATAAAGGAAGAAATTGAAAATAAGAAAGTCGCATTTATTCCAACAGCTTCACTGCGTGAAGGCTACACCGGTTATGTCGGCTCGGCTCGAAAATTATTCAAAAAGTTGGGAGCAATCGTAACTGAAATTGATATTTCAACGGAGGCTTATTCAACGATACAGTCTGTTTTTGAAGAAGCAGATGTGATATATTTTACCGGCGGAAATTCTTTCTTTCTTATGGACCAGCTCCGTAAAACGGGAACTGATGGACTGCTGAAAAAGGAATTGGCAAATGGAAAATTGATGATCGGCGAGTCGGCAGGCGCAATTATATGCGCTCCAAGCATCCAATATATCGAGCAAATGGATGAAAAGCCGGAGGACTACTCACAAGAAGATGATGCAGGGCTTGATTTGATTGATTTCTATGTTCTTCCGCATTATCTTACAGCACCATTTAAGAAAGTTACCGAGAAAATAATGACTGAGTTTTCGGATTTGAATCTATGCCCAATTAACAACCGTCAGGGAATTGTAATTGATGGTGAAGATTCAAAGGTTATTTGCAAAGACTAATTTGAAAATTCCAGTTTGTCAACTACAAGTGACATTGAAAGAGTCAGCCCATTCAAGGTGCTGGCTCTTTCAAAAATTCCATTCTAATAAATTGCATGATAACTTAGAGTAAAAATGAATACCCATTAGCCGGAAATGAATAGAAAATGAATAAAAGCGTGGTGTTTCGTATAATTATGAGTTAGTATGCATCAGACACACTTTTGTAAAAAGGGAGAAGAAAAAAGAGGGCACGCGCCGCGTGCCCTCTTTTTTGTGCCCCTCGCCCCACCCGCCTCGCTGCGCCGCGCTGTCCTGTTCTGCCGTGTCCCGCTCCGGCGACTTCTCTCGCCCCGATGCTCGCCGCCGCAGGCGATAAAATTTTACATGGATTTTACAAAACCGATACGTTGGATTTGACATTGACCTGTTACGATGGTATCGGTCAGGAATGTGTAAAATATGAGAATGAGTAAACGGGAGAGAACAATATGAGTATCTTTGATGTGCTGACGATGATCGGCGGCCTGTGCCTGTTCCTGTTCGGTATGGACCTGATGGGCCAGTCGCTGGAGCGCCGCGCCGGCGGCAAGCTGCGGACGCTGCTGGACCGGATGACGGGCCGCGTATTCACGGGTTTTCTGACAGGTCTTGCCATCACGGCGGTGATCCAGAGCTCATCGGCCACCACGGTGATGGTGGTGGGCTTCGTCAACTCCGGCCTGATGACCCTGCGGCAGGCCATAAATGTCATCATGGGAGCAAACGTGGGCACCACGGTGACGGCGTGGCTGCTGAGTTTAGCCGGTATTGATGGGGGAAATGTGTGGGTAAACCTGCTGAAACCCACCTCTTTTACACCAATTTTGGCCCTGATCGGTATTTTCTTCTACATGAACGGCAAAGACCCGAAAAAACGGGACACCGGCGCCATTCTGCTGGGCTTCGCTACCCTGATGTTCGGCATGGACACCATGAGCGGCGCGGTGGCGGGCCTGCGCGATGTGCCCGCCTTTTCACAGCTGTTTCTGCTGTTCAAAAACCCGCTGCTTGGTGTGCTGGCCGGCGCCGTGCTGACGGGCATCATCCAGTCCAGCTCCGCCTCCGTGGGTATCCTGCAGGCCCTGGCTGTCACCGGGCAGGTCAGCTATGCCGCCGCCATCCCCATCATCATGGGGCAGAACATCGGCACCTGCGTCACCGCGCTTTTATCCTCCGTAGGCACCAGTAAAAACGCAAAACGAGCGGCTGTGGTACACCTTTTGTTCAATGTTATCGGCGTGGCGGTGCTGCTGACAGGGTTCTGCGTCGTCAAGGCCATATTCGATCCCGGCATCCTCCATGACAGCGCCACCATGTACGGCATTGCTATCGCCCACTCCTGCTTCAACGTCATCTGCACGGCCATGCTGCTGCCCTGCGGCGGGCTGCTGGAAAAATTAGCCATCCGCATCGTGCCGGACGGCCCGCAGGAGCAGGCGGAAAAGCCGGTGGAGTTGGACCAGCGCCTGCTGGCCACGCCGCCGCTGGCGCTCCAGCGCTGCCGTGCCGTGGCGGAGGAGATGGCGGCCTGTGCCGCCGGTGCGCTGGATGCCGCACTGGACAGCTTTGACCACTATACGCCGGAACTGGCGGAGCGCATCCGCCGCGATGAGCAGCGCTGTGACCACTACGAGGATGTACTGGGTACCTACTTGGTGAAGCTCAGCACGCAGCAGATGGGCGCGGAGGAGAGCGAGGAGGCCACGGAGCTGCTGAAGACCATCGGTGATTTGGAGCGCATTTCCGACCACGCGGTGAACGTGCTGGAATCCGCAGAGGAGCTGCGGGATAAGGGGCTGACGTTCAGCGGCGCGGCAAAGGAGGAGCTGGCAGTGCTGTCCGGCGCCGTGCAGGATATCCTGTCCAGCGCCGTGCAGGCGTTCCGCGGCAACGATGTGTCCGCCGCCGCTCAGGTGGAGCCGCTGGAGCAGGTCATCGACGCACTGAAGGAACAGATGCGGACGCGGCACATCCTGCGGATGCAGCAGGGTGGCTGCAGCATCGAGGCGGGCTTCGTCTGGTGCGACCTGCTGACGGATCTGGAGCGTACCTCCGACCACTGCTCCAACATCGCCGGCTGCGTTATCGACGCGGCCCAGCACGACCTGAACCTCCACGAGACGCTGCACAACGTGCGCCACAGCGACGGCGACTACCGCCGCCGGTTCAACGCCTACGCGGAAAAATACGCCTTGCCCGCGCCGGAGAAGGCGTGAGCCGAAACAGATGGAAAAAGTCCGTATTCCACTGGGAACACGGACTTTTCGCACAATATCGAGGGGAGATGCGGCATTTACAGATGGGCCACGACATCCATGGTGATGCGGGCGGTCAGGCCCCACAGCGGGTGGGGCAGACCGTGGTACACCGGCACCTCCATATAATAGGGCCGCCAGAGGTAGTCGGCGGAGACGCCCGCGTCCTCATAGGGGAAGTCGGAGATGGACACCGGCTGGCGGTGGATATACACAGTGGGCGGGTGGTCGCGGAGCCAGGCCAGCGGCACCAGAAAGGTGTCGGCTACCTCCGCTGCACAGGGGCGTATATCGGCCAGCGCAGCGCTGTCCACGCGGCCCAGCACCGGCCGCAGCAGGCAGTTGGAGCGGATGTGCAGGAAGTCCATCTCGCCAATGACCTCCACCGCTTCCGGCGGGATGGCCAGCTCCTCCCATGTCTCCCGCAGGGCGCACTGCACCGCCGTTTCGCCGGATTCGGTCTTGCCGCCGGGGAAGCAGACCTCATTGGGCTGCCGGACCGTGGCAGAGCGTATTTCATACAGAAGGCTGGGGCCGTCCGCCGTGTCCACCAGCGGGACCAGCACGGCGGAACCGCCGCGTGCGCCCATCAGGTCGGGCACGTGGCCGGTGTAGGCACGGCGCAGGGAGGAGAGATCCATGGCTTGTACGTCCTTTCTGAAAAAGCTCCCCCGCCGCAAGGCGGGGGAGTCCGATGATCCGGCGGAGTGGGTCAGCAGCCGCAGCCGCAGCCGTTGTTGGCGTTGTTCCCGCAGCCGCAGCCATTCCCGCAGCCGTTGCCGCAGAACAGGAACAGCAGAATGATGGCGATGATGATCCAGCAGCAGCTGCCGCCGCCAAAGCAGGAATTCTGATTACACATAGTGTGACCTCCTATGAAGAATTGACCGTCTTGCCGGTCTCATTCCCATAGTATGCCGGTCGCGGGAAAGTGTGCCCTTACGGGCGGGAGATACGGTAACTCAGGGTCAGGAGGGTGTCCACAAAGTGGATGTCCTCGAAGAACACGCCGGGCTCATCGGTAGACAGCTCCACATTGGTAAAGTTCCAGAAGCCGCGGACGCCCAGGGCGATGAGCCGGTCAGCCAGAGACTGGGCCACGTTCTGGGGTACGGTGAGCACCGCCACGTCGGGGTGGTAGTTGGAGACATATTCCTCCAGCTCGTCCATGGCGCGGACAGTGATGCCGCGGATCTCCGTGCCCACAAGGGCGGGAGAGACGTCAAAGGCGGAGTCGATGC
The DNA here is from genome assembly GCA_900545585.1 of uncultured Eubacteriales bacterium. Taxonomy (GTDB): domain Bacteria; phylum Bacillota; class Clostridia; order Oscillospirales; family Oscillospiraceae; genus Vescimonas. The sequence continues at coordinate 44,939 of UQZR01000003.1, read as the reverse complement.
GGAAGCCTACCTTATCAAAATCAAAGTTCTGCAGCAGCGCGTGGCCCAGGTGGCCGGCGCCGATGACGATGATCTTGTGGCCGCTGTCGATGCCCAGAATGTGGCCGATCTCGGCGCGCAGCTCCGCCACGTTGTAACCGTAGCCCTGCTGGCCGAATTCGCCGAAGCAGCTGAGATCCTGGCGGATCTGGGAGGCGGTGATGTCCATCTTTGCGCCCAGAGAGTTGGAGGAGATGCGGACAACACCCTTGTTATACAGGTCGTCCAGATAGCGGTAATAGCGGGGAAGCCGGTGGATCACCGCGTCGGAGATCTTCTGTTTCTTCATACAAAAACCTTCTTTTGGGATAGGATGCGGTGCGGGGGCACCTGAAATATAGTGATATTCTACCGCATGAGGCGATAGTTGTCAACTTTTTTAACAATCTTTTTGAAAAAAGTTTTTTCAATCGCTTTACATCCGGCGGAAGAACTGCTATAATACTCTGGCTGATGGACAGCACACAACCCAATATGCGCCCGTAGCTCAGATGGATAGAGCGTTAGACTCCGACTCTAAAGGCCGCTGGTTCGAATCCAGTCGGGCGTACCAACACGAAAAAAGACACGCAGAAGCGTGTCTTTTTTCGTGTTGGTACGGTTTTGCAGCGCAAAACCGGTCGCCTGCGGGCGGGTGACTGAACGCGCAAGGGAAACACGACTAAGGTTTCCCTTGCACACATTCCCTTCCTTGCGATATGCGGGAGTGCGGACAACAAAAGTTGTGGGCAATTACACTCGCCTCCAAAAGCCCATGGCTTTTGGAGGTTGTCCTTTGCCGCAATTGACAAATACGGCTGTCCCATGGTATAATAAAACTCCAAAATAAGTGTGGATTTTTCTGGAGCATCGCCTCTATTTTTCGCCACGCATCCGACAGGGTGTGCGGCGTTTTTTATTAGGAGGAACGACGGATGAACATATTTTACCAACTCATCGGGTTCGGCGCACTGATCGCCATGGGTCTCAGCTATTGGCAGAATGACAAGCGTACCATCTTGCTGTGGCAGGTGGTGGCCAACCTGATCTTCGCCATCCACTACACGCTGCTCCACGCACGCTCCGGCGCACTGTGCAGCTTTTTCCAGATTGTCGTGCTGCTGCTTTTCCTATTGCAGGAGAAATTCAACTGGAGTAAACTGGTCACCGCGATACCCATCGTGGCAGTATTTCTGCTGATTGCCGTGGTGACCTATGAGACGCCAGTGACGGTACTGCCCATCGTGGCATCGTTGGCGGCGTTACTGCCGTTCTTCCAGTCCAGGCGGTGGGTGATACAGGTGGCGGGCATTGCCAGCGGCCTGTCGTGGCTGGTGTATGTCATTGCGGTACGGTCGTATTCCGGCATGGTGACAGAGTCGGTACTGACCATCATCACGGCGGCGTCCCTGCTGAAGAAGGAATCCAGAAAGCCCTGAACGGACAGACCCCCGGCACATTGTGCCGGGGGAGTCTGCCGAAGGGGTGCGCCGCGTCAGGCGTAGTGCTTCAGACCCTGCGCCATGGATGAGGCGGTGCAGCGGCGGGCATGGCAGGAGAGCGTGTCACGTTTCTCTCCGGCGCACCGGGTGGCTGCTATCAGCGCGGCCAGTCTCCGCTTGCGGGGGACTAAGGGAGTATCCTGTTTCATTTGCTTTGCCATGGAATATACCTCCGTTCGTTTTACTACCACTATCATAAAACAACGGACGGTCTGTTCCATTGGCAAAAATAAATGAACATTTCTCTGAAAATTGTGATAGTATCACAAGGGGGGGCAGAAGCCATGACATCACAGCACACAGCGGACTATCCCACACTGCAGGAGGTGCTGCGCCTGCCCGTGTTCGCAGGCTGCACGGTCTGCGGCGGCGCGGCGGGACTTGGCCGTAGAGTCAGCGGTGTCAATCTGACGGACACACCGGACTACGCGCGCTGGCTGGCGCAGGGAGAACTGCTCATCACCACTGGTTTTGCCATCGCAGACGATCCGCAGGCCGTGGATGCGCTGCTGCCCACGGCGGCAGAAAAAGGCCTGTCCGGCGTGGGTATCAAGCCGGGGCGCTACCTGCCCAGCCCCCTGCCGGCGGCGCTGGCGGAGAAGGCTGACCGACTGGGACTGCCGCTGCTCCAACTGCCGACCGATATGCGCTTTGCCGAGTTGGCCGATGCGGTGTCCCGCGAGATCGCACGGCGGCGAATACCGGCGGAGCAGGAGCGGCAGCTGGCCGTACTACTGCACCATCTCATCTCTGGCGCGCCGCTGAGCGAAGCGATGGAGCGTCAGGCGGCGGAGTCCGGTATCCATTTGGAATGTCCGCATATCCTGATGTGGATACGGGCTGATGCGCCGGAATTGCAGCGGCGCTCTTGGCTGCACGAGGCAGAAGAGTGCTGCCGGGCGTTGGGCGCGGACATGTGGGGGGCACTGTTGGAGGATGGCCTTCTGCTGGTGCTGGAGGCGGACGACCTGTTCGCGCTGGAGATACCGCTGTGGCAGGTGATGGCGGACTTTGCCGCCGTCCACGGCGTTATCTGCGGCGTCAGCCGCCCCTACGGCGGTACGATGGGCTTTCAGAAAGCAGACCGCAGTGCCCGTGCGGCGCTCCACATGGCGGCGCGAACGGAAGCACCCTGCGTGACAGACGACCCAGCGGGGGTGGTACGGCTGCTGGAGGAATCCTCCCCGGCGGAAACGGACGCCTATATCCATCGGCAGCTGGGAACGCTCCTGCGGCAGCCAGAGCCGCGGCGGCAAGAGCTGCTGGACACGCTGGCGAGCTGGCTGCGCTGTATGGGCAACCAGCGCCGGATGGCGCGGGAGCTGCACCTGCACTACAACACCGTGAGTTACCGGCTCCAACAGCTATGGTTGCTGCTGGAGGCCGATCCGGTCGATCCGATGAAGCGATTGGCGTTGGAAACGGCCCTGTATCTGTACCGGTACAGGCGCACATAAAGGAGTGACTGATCATGGATAAGAGCAGGACGAGCGGTGAATGGGAACGGATGGTGTCGGGGCAGCTCTATACGCCTGTCGATCCGGAGATTGCCAAGCGGCACCGGGTTGGTATGCGCCGCTGTGACCGGTTCAACCGCCTCCCGCTGTGGTGCGCAAAGACCAAACAGCGTGCGCTGGAGCGCCTGATCCCCTCCGCAAAAGGGAAGAATTTCGAGGCGTTTGCACCCTTTTACTGCGAGTACGGCGTGAATATTTATGTGGGGCGGAACTGTTTCATCAACTACAACAGCGTATTTCTGGATGTAGCGCCCATTACGCTGGGGGACAATGTGCTCATTGGACCCAATGTGACGCTGGCCACGCCCAACCATCCGTTTATCGCCGAAGAACGAGCCTATACAGACTACCCCAACGGCTGCCATGCGTTGGAGTATGCCGAACCCATCACCATCGGGGATCACTGCTGGCTGTGCGCCGGTGCGACGGTGTGTGGCGGCGTGACCATCGGAGCGGGCAGCATCATCGCCGCAGGCGCGGTGGTGACACGGGACATCCCGCCCAACAGTATCGCTGCCGGTGTGCCCGCCAGAGTGCTGCGGCAGATCGACGAGCGCGACCGCCTGCATGTATGGGAGAAGTATGTGAAGAACGAACTGCCCGATGCGCAGCGGTGACAACAAAACCCGGGAGCAATTACAAAAACCGCCTCAAGCAAGTTGCTTGAGACGGTTTTTATATGCGGAAAGTTAGGAGAATTGAAACCTGATTTGACCACTACTGAACATTTTGCGATCCGACTGAGTTATCTTTCGTCATATCTCCAGCATTCCCTGCAATCCTGCGCTGGCGGCCTTTTTGTTCTTGTCGAAGGCGTGGGTGTAGATGTCCAGCGTGGTAGAGGCGGCATAGATCTTCCGCAGCCGCTTGGTGAAGGTGTCCGGACGGATGAGCTGCCCGCGCTCGTCGGTGAACTTGATTATTCTGCGTTTTTTGATAGAATGAGCATATCGGGTGGCAGACATGAAGCAGATATGCGAATCTGCCCGTGTGCAGTGGGCCTTGGGCGCGTCGATGCTGCTGTATTTCAAGGGCATCACCTCTGCGCTCCACGATGTTGATTTAATGGTTGCTGACCATGACGCCGAATGTGTCCGCACGATTTTATTGGAAATGGGCGAGCTCCGCCCATCTGACCCCGTGCCGAATCCCATGTGCCGGACGAAGACCTTTATGGAATTCCTCATAGAATCGATCGAGGTCGATGTCATGGCAGGCTTTGCCATCGTGCATGAGGGAACGGTCTATGATTGTTCTCTGCGTGAAGAACAGATCGTGGAGAAAATGCCGCTTGGGACAGAAGTCATCCCGCTGCAATCGCCGCAGTTATGGTGCAAATACTATCGGCTGATGGGACGGCCTCAGAAGGTGGACATGATTGAGAAAGCATTGTTGTGCAGCATCACATCGCAGCAGTCTTCTCGAAATAATATGGAATAAAAAGCGGCATCGGATGTGAAAAAATCATTTGAAATCCCGATTAGCCTCTGCTATAATAGGCGTACAGCGTGTGGCGTTTCTGCGTAAATCCAGTTGCAGAGCAGCCACACGCTTTTTTGCGGAATCGGGTGAGAAATGGCAAGATGGGAGAAAACTTCATAGGCAAATCGTGTAGCAGAAATGCGTAAGTCCGGATATGTTGGGACTTACGCATTTTTTATTGTTTTCAAAAAGATAACATGATATACGAGCGACAAGATTTGTCACAGATGAGCGCGCAGGGCTGAAGTATTGTCCCCCTGCGGACAATGAGGCACCATTGTAGCCGCCCGTGCAGGACAGCACCATTTTTACATCCTATCCGGAAATAGGTTTAATATTTTTGATTATATTATTGACATAGATGAAATATTATGGTATCTTGAAAGTGAAGGAGGGAGATCGCTATGAAATTCTCTGGTCAGTGTCCTGTGTGCGGGGCGGCACTTCATTTAGCACGGCTGAGCTGCCCCGGCTGCAAGGCAGAGTTCCCCACCGATGAACCCCTTTCCCCTTATGAGTGCCTTGCCCCGGAATACGCCCGGTTTTTGCAGACCTTTCTCGCCTGCCGCGGCAGCATGAAGGATGTGCAAAACAAGCTGGGCATCTCTTACCCCACAGCCAAGAAAAAACTCGATGAGTTGCTGCTGCAATTAAACCTACGCGGCGAGGAAGAAAGTGAGGCATTTGACATGAGTCTTTTTACACCAAAAGAAAGCAGCAGTACAAAGGCTTCTGACATTGTGCGGAGCAAGCTCTACGAAAATGGCGGCAGGACAACGGTGTATTCTGTTACCGGCAAGCCGTACATTATCCGGGCCGCTAAGGATGGCTGTTCCTTCCTCTGCAGCGACCTGCCTATGAAGCCGCCGCTTACCTACGATGTTTTTGATGTTATCGTGGATCTGCTGCTTCGTGAGGGCGGCTCTGCCCGCAAGGGGATGGGACGCAATTCTCCCCTTGGCGAAGGTGGCTGCACGGAGGATACTGTTGTCGGTGCCATTGGCAAATACTATTTCAAAGCCCCTGCTGGAAAATATGTGTTTGACCCTGTGTTTGTGCTGGCGGCGGTGCTGGATTGGGCGGGTATTGCTCACAATGAGCGCGGCTATCTGACGCTGACCGCTGACTACCGTTCCCTGCTGTCCAGATAGGGGCAATGCTGTCTTTTCTGCTGTGGGTGGTCGTAATAACCATCATAAAGCTTTTCAAGGATAATGATTTCTAAACATCAAAATCCGTTCACAGTTCAGACCGTTTCCTTTGCCGGTGACAGCATCGTTGACGAGTGCGTGGACATCATCGCGGAGCTGTATTGAGATGACATTTTCTCAAAAATTCGTTTGAAATCGAGTTTCGAATTTGATAAAATAAAGCCATACAAAGGTATCACGGGAGTGCATCCGGTGCAGTGGGCGTTGGCGGCAGACTGGCGCGCACAGGCTGTTTGTTCACTGATCATCTCTCTGAAAAAGGGCATCCGTTCTGACCGGGCGGAGGCTGAGGGAGGTGAAATCAATGAAGCGCGTAAAGGCAGCGTGCATCCTGCAAACACTGGTGTTTGCACAGAAGGACGATTACGGTCTGACCCGTGAGCAGCAGTTCAAGGTCAACCACGACGAAGTGAGCCACTACAAGGCGACGATGGACAGAAGCCGCACCCGGTATCAGATCACCGAGGAAACCGAGCAGAGCGACGGATCTGTGCTGGTTCGCGTCCGCAAGCAGTATAACGACAAAGCTGATGTAAGCGAATACTTCAACTAACACCAAACCCGCCCGATGGAAGTCAGGCGGGTTTGTGATAGAAAGCGTGGATATTTGAACGGTGGGCGTGTAGACCGGCTTGGGGGCATCCTGATACGGTGGTGCAAATCGCCTGACAGTGCTGAGCGGCATAATCGCGCAGGCAAAACGAACACATTCCGTTCGTAAGGATATATTTTCTTATGAGAGATTGGCCGCAACCTCTGCTATGGAGGCTGCGGCCTTTTCTCTTTCTAAGGTGCAAAAACCTCTGTTTTTTCCTCTCAGAGCGCCGCTTGAAAGGCGGCGTGGGTGTTTTCCCATGGGGAGCGTCCGGGAGGCAGGACGGAGACTTTCTGCGTCAAAATCAACACTTTTCAAAACCAGAGGAAGGAGGCGCCGGATATGGCAGTTTTCCGCATCGAAAAGACCGGAGATTACACGGTCATGTCCAACTACCACCTGCGGGACAGCGACGGGGCCCGGGAGCTGGAGGCACACGGCTATCTCGTCCGGGTGCGCGTTCGCAACGAGAACGGGCAGCTTGGCGCCATCGAGTACACCATTTTGGAGCTGCCGAAGGAGCCGGCACAGAAACCTGCGCCTGTGCGGGAAAATCCAATACAGGTGAAGCCAATGTTGGATGTCTCATGAAATGCTGACATGTACAGAAGTTTGCTGTGCAGCGTGTCTCATCCTTTGGGATGATTTACATTTCGAAACAGACTCGTATAATATAACTTAAGATAAGTAGCGAAAGGCTTATGACAATCTCGCTTTGTATCAAAGGGAGGGAAGAAATGACCGAAAATATCATCATAAAGCCCTCCGTTCAGAAACGGTTTGACAGCTTCATGGCACACGGCAGAGTCCTTTTTTTCAGCGCGCCCTGCGGCTTTGGAAAGACCGTACTGGCGGACGCGCTGCTGCGCGGGCGGAACGTGCTGCGGCAAAGTGCGGCGGATCCAGACTGCGCGATCCCGCCGTCAGCGCAGGATTGGGACATTCTGCTGATCGACGATCTTCAGCTCATGCAGGAGGAAGCCGGACAGCAGGCTCTTTGCGAACTGATTCGCTCAAGTTCGGAGCGCCATTTCGTGCTGCTCTCGCGCGGTGTGCCGCCCGGCTGCCTGACGGCGTTTCAGTACACGGGGCTGATGACGGTGCTGGAGGCCGACGACCTGCTTTTTGACGCGGACGATGTGCGGCGACTGTTTCAGCTTTCGGGAGCAAACGTAACAGATAGCGAGATCGACGGAATTTTGAAAGAATCCGCGGGCTATCCGCTGGGTGTGGCCATCACGGCGCGGTGCATGTCCCCGGACAAGCCGTGGACACCGGAGCTGGTGGCGCGGGTGTTCCGGGAGGTGTTTCTCTACTTTGAGACCGCCATCTACCGGCGCTTTGATCTGCCGGTGCGGCGCTTCCTGTTGGAGCTGGCTCCCTTTGAAAGCTTTGACCTGGAAATGGCGCGGATGGTCAGCGGCGATCCCCATGCCGGCGAACGGCTGGACTGGCTTCTTCGATACACCACTATGCTGCGCTACGACGACTGCCAGCGCTTCCACTTCTGGTCGGGGTTCCGAGCTTTTCTCCGCTGGGAGATGGAACGGGAGTATACCGAGGAAAAGCGCAAAGCGCTCTTCAGCCGGGGCGGGCTGTACTATGAGCTGAAGGAGGACTACGCCCACGCCCTGGAATGCTACACCAGCGGCGGTGACCATTCCAAGGTCTCCGAGCTGCTGGTGCGTAATGCCGAGCTGCACCCCGGCATGGGGCACTATGCCGAGATGGAAAAATACTACCGCAGCCTGCCGGAGGCGGAAATTCTCGCCTCTCCCTCGCTGATGCAGGGCATGAGCATGCTCTGCGCGCTGGCGATGGACTACGAAGGCTCGGAGCGCTGGTACGGCGAGCTGCAAGCATTTGCCGAGCGCTGCGGCAGGCAGGACGCCGCCGGAAAGCAGGCCCGCAGCCGCCTTGCGTGGCTGGACATCTCCCTGCCCCAGCGGGGCGTGACCGGCTTGACGGAAACCATTCCCGCCGTGTTCCGGCTGCTGACGAACAAGGAAGTGACGCTGCCGTCCTTTTCCGTCACAAGCGCGCTGCCCAGCATCATGAACGGCGGCAAGGACTTCTCCCCGTGGAGCAAAAAGGACGACCTGCTCTACAAAACCCTTCGGCTCCCCGTGGAGGCGGTGCTGGGGCGGGACGGCGTGGGTCTTGCGGACTGCGCCATCGTCGAGAGCAAGTTTGAAAAGGGGGAGGACGTGGCCGGTCGGATGCTGTCCCTTCTCCCGCAGCTGAACGAGGTCCGCAACCGCGGCACGCCGGACATGGAGTTCGCCGTCAGCGGACTGCTGGCCCGCAGCCAGCTGGCGAACGGACAGCCCTCCGACGCGCGGCGCACCATCGAGGTGCTCCGTGAATGCTTTGCCGAGCGCGGTTTGACACGCTTTCTGCCCAATATGGACGCCATGCTCTGCCGCATTGACCTGCAAACCGGCGACCTTGACGCGGCGGACGCGTGGTATCGGGAAAAAGCCCCGCGCGAACCCACGCGCCTGAACGTCATGCGGCGCTACCAATATCTCACCCAGGCCATGGTGGAACTGGCGGACGGCAGACCGGACGCGGCGCAGCTGACGCTTGCCCCGCTGGAGCCGTACATCCAAAACTGCGCCCGCCTCATCGACGGCATTCACCTGAATGTCCTGACTGCCATCGCCCTGCACCGCAAGAAGGACGAGCGGTGGCGCGGGCGATTGACGGCGGCGCTGGACGCGGCGGCGGAGTACCGCTTCATCCGCACCGTCAGCGTATACGGCACGGCGGTGCTGCCGCTGCTGGAGGCACTGGACTGGGACGGCGACAAGGCATGGCGCAAGCGGCTGATGGCGGCGGTGCGGACGCAGGCGGCGTTCTACCCGCATTTCCTCGAACCCCGCCTTGCCCCCGGCGAGGAGCTGACGCCCACGGAGCTGCAAATTCTGCATCTGCTCTGCGCGGACAAGTCCAACGCCGAGATCGCGCAGATCATGGATGTGAAGCTGCCCACGGTGAAGACCCATGTCAGCCACATCCTCGACAAGCTGGACGTGAAGCGCCGGGCGGAGGCCAAGACCGCCGCGAAAAAGCTGCGGCTCGTTCCGGATGATCTATAAATGCTATGCCTGTGCCTGAACGGGCTGGATATAAACCCCATACACACATCCTAAAGGAGGAGCTTATGAAAAAACGAGTATTGAGCTTATTTCTGGCGCTCACGCTCTGCCTGACGCTGTTGCCCACAGCGGCTTTTGCCGAGGGTACGAACGGCAGTGCCATCAGCAGCGAGGCGGCCGCGGCGGAGGGCGGTCAGCCGACCGCCACCGGAGCGCCGACCGAAGGCGGCGGACAGTTAACCAACACGGGCGAAGGCGAACAGCCCAATTCCGAAACGGACGCGCTTACGGAGATCTGGTGCGTAAGCAAGCCCGATTCCATTGGCCGCAGCTATGACGGCACGACGAACGGCAGCACGATTCCGATCGACTTGACGTTTACAGACGGTACAAATAGCATCATACTCAAAGAAGGAACGGACTTTACTGCCAAGAAGACGTTCGATTCCGCGGACGCGGGTGATCATACCGTTACTGTGGAGTTGGAACTTATCGGTGATGCAGCAACGAAGTACAAGCTCAGGGCGGGCGAAGAAACGTTTACGATCAGGGGCACCATCAACAAGGCTTATCCCGATTTGACCGTATCTCTTACCAAGACGACTTGTACGGTGGGCGAAAAGCTCCTTCCGCTATTGTTCATCAGCGGTGTGCAGGAAGATGCTGCGGTGACATATTACTATACGCAGTACCAAACAATAGTTGGCAATTCGGAGTACGAGGACAATGGTGTCATTTCTGCAATCGATGAAAACACCGCAGTCAGCAGTCTCGACGAGGAAGGCAATAACACCTACTACATCTACGCCAAGACCGGCGAGACCAGAAACTACAATGAAAATATTTCCAATGTGGTGGAGCTCACGGTCAACGAGGCTGCCGTTGAGGCTGCTTCGATCACAAGAGCGGACGGCACGGACGGCGGCACATACGAATCCCTCCCGGCGGCGCTGAACGCGGCGCAGAACGGCGACACCGTGACGATGCTGACAACGCTGAACGATGATGACACGATCAGCTTCTGCCGTGATGCAGAGGGGGAGCCTGTCGAAAAAACCGTTACGCTCATGATGAATGGGCAGAGCCTGTCCTTTGAGGGCACTTCGCCTTTGCATATACAGAGCGGCAAGCTGATCATCGGCGATGATGCAGCGATTTCCCAGCCTGCACAAGCGGCGGTGCCTGCTGTCTTCGTAGATAACAATGAGCAAAGCAAGGACAGAGGTACGCTGGAATTCAAAGGCAAGGCAACCCTTACCGGCGGCTTGCTCATCCAGAACTGGGGCAAGCTGGTGGGTGGCCTGAAGGAAGGCACGATTATCACAAGCAACGGTACATACAGCGTTTCTGTAGAGCGATCTATAGATACTTACAGCAATGTGCTGGGGCTGCTGGGCGAGGGGCTTGCTTTTGCGAAGAAAGATAAACCAACTGAACTCGTCAACGGCAATGTGAAGAATCTGACCGAGGATGTCATCGTTGTGGCGCACACGCATAGCCCAAAGTGTACTCAGAATCCCGACCCGGATGCGCTCCAAACCTACATCTACACCTGCGACTGCGGCTTCGTATGCCCACACGATCGCTTCACGAACAGCATCTGCGACATCTGCCACGCGGCGTGTACCCATGACGAGTATACCAGCGACGATAAGTGTGCTCGCTGCGGCGCGCCGTTTGCGGTGCGGGTGGAGTGTACCGATAGCGTGGGTATCACATCGAACAAGCTGTACATGAAGACCACCACTCAAGACGGCACCGATGATACGCTGCGACAGGTCTTTAACGAGGCCGCAGATGGCAGCACCATCACCCTGCTGGCAAACGGGAGGCTGCCTTACGGCATATATGCCAGCAAGACCCTCACGCTGGACCTGAACGGACATAGCCTGGATGGGTACAGCTTGAATGTGGGCGGCTCTACGGCCACGGGTCAGGCTCTCACCGGTAATTTGACGGTCATTGACAGCAGAGGCGGCAACGGCGCGGTGGGAGTGACCGTGCGGGACGGCGGTACACTGGTATTTGATCCGGAGAATGACAGCACCACCCTGCTCCAGCTGGAGGTTTGGGGCGGCAAAGTCGAGCTGCACGGCGGAAAGATTTTGAGAAAAGATCTGCGGCTGAATAACAGCATCACATTGGGCGATCTGCTTCCCCAGAAAGCAGGGCTTGCTTACTACTGTGGCGACACGCAGCTCACGCTGAAGGAAGCCGCTTCCAAGACCTGCGACCTGGTGGTAAAGTCCTGCGCCCACGGCGGCAAGAACGGCTTTGACAAAACCGCCACTGCCTGCCCCTACTGCAACGTGCCCGCGGTGGCTGAAACAGCCTTGAACAATGGCGAGGGCAGCAGACTGCTGCGGAGATTTGCCAATTTACAAACGGCCATTGATGCAGACAGAGACGGTGGCGCGACCCTTCAGCTGCTGGCCGACGTGACCGGCGATTACACCATCGACGGCACGCAGGACACGGGACTTGACCTGAACGGCCACTGCATCAAGGGCACGGTGACGGTCAAGGCGGCTGCGGGCAGCAACACCACCACTTTCAGCAACACACAAAACACCACCTCAGTCAGCATTGATGCGGTCGTTGCCCACAGGGGAGTAAAACTCGCCGGGTCGAAATATCCCGCCGTGATCGGCGTATTGACATTGGCCGATACCACGCAGTGGAAGGATATCCTGCAGCAGCCTGCCCGCCTTGGCTTCAGGGTCACAAACGCGGACGGCACTCACCAGTGGTACGCCCCGAATGATGTCAAGGACTCGCAGTTGAACAACGTTATTATCAATGGCCTGCCCATCACCACCAAGACCCTGAATCTGAAGGTCGATGGTAAGAACCTGACCGGCAGCTCGCCGAAGGTGGAGCGCGGCACGACCGTCCAGCTCTGCGCCAGCTGCAATACGAAGGGCGCGACGGTGACGTTCTCCATCCTGAAGACGGGCGAAACAACGCCCATCACGCTGTCGGGCAGCGATGTGAAATATACGACAGTCGGCACTGGCACCACCAAATTCTACGTCGCGGAGTACACCTTCAACGATTTCGGCAGCTACACGATTTCCTTCACCGCCGCCAAGGACGGCTATACGGTGCAGAGCGCCGAAAAGAAGCTGACCGTTACCAAGGCCGCCATCCCGGCCAGCGCGATCACCGCGCCTGCGGCAAACGCCCTGACCTACAACGGCAATGAGCAGGAACTCGTCACGAAAGGCAGCGTGGACGCGAAGTACGGCGAGATGCAGTACCGTCTGGGCACGAGCGGCGGCTTCAGCACTGCCACTCCCACCGCCGCCGATGCCGGAACGTACACGGTCTATTACAAAGTCGTAGGAGCTGAGGGCTACAATGACACCGCTGCTAAGTCCATAAAAGTAACCGTCAGCCCGGTGAAGATCAAAGGCATCTGCAACGTCACTTCTGTCTCCAAGACCTACGACGGCAGCGCAAGCGTTACGCTTCCCAAGGCCAATCTGGCGTTCCTCGACGCTGCGGGCAACATGATTTCCCTCCCCGAGAGCGCTTATACGATCACGGACGCCCGCTTTACCACGCGGCAGGATGACTTTGCCTATGAGGATTCGCCGGACGCCGGCACGAAAGAGACCATTTCCTTCACTCTGACGCTCACAGATCCCAACTACGTGTTCGAGGGCGAGGCGGCGAACGTCAGATCGGACAACATCAATTTCACCTCCAATGATGACCGCTTTCAGATCCATCCGGCCACTGTGACCCCGGCTGAGATCACGCTGTTTGTTTACAACGACGTGGCAAAGACTTACACGCTCGATCTGGCCACGCTCCTGCCGGAGCTGACTTCGGGCTGCGAGTACGGCAAAATCCAGTATCGAGGGTGTGATTACCATTTTACGGATAGCACCTACCTCGACAGTAACAACGGTATGTTCGTGTCAAACGACGGCATTTTGACTCTGCCCATCGTGGCCGCGCACTCCGCAGATGTGAACAAGCAGATCGGCACGATAACCGCCCCGGTTGTAACCGCGAACTATCAGCAGTTTGAGCTGACCATCAAGGTCGTTATTGGCGAGAAGATCACGCCTGTAACGTCAGATGACTTCAAAATCAGCGCGACGGGCATCACCTACCGCCAGACATTGGAAAACAGCACGCTCACAGTCAAGGGCACGATGAAAGACCCCACCACAGGAGAAGAGGTCAAGGGCACCTTCGCGTGGCTGAATAAATACGACAGACCCATTAACACCGGCGATGTGTACTTCGATTGGACATTCACCCCGGACGAATCCTACGGCGGCATTTACGCAGCCGCAACCGGCATCGTGAAAGTCCCCGTCGCCCCCAAGTCCATCGAGGGCGCAGCCATCACGCTGGAAGCTACCAGCCTCGAGTACAACGCGGCGGAGCAATCGCCGAAGATCACCGGCGTGACGCTGGAGGACTGGGATGAAACAAGAATCACCTATGTTATCAAAAGCGGCGGCTCGGCCACCGATGTCAGCGACAGCATCACCCTGACCATCGAAGGTACCGGCAACTACACCGGCACGGCCATGGTCGAGTGGAAGATCACGCCAAAAACCGTGACGCCCACGATGAAAGTCGCATCCTGCACCTACACCGGCGATGCGCTGGAGCCGGCCGTGACCCTCGAGGACGGAGATGCGGTCATTCCGGAGGGAGAATACACGGCAGAGTATTCCAACAACACCAACGCCGGTACCGGCCGGGTGACCATCAAGGATGTTGAAGGCGGCAACTACATCATCGCGTCGATAAGCCGGGACTTCCCCATCGATCAAGCTGCCGCACCCACGAATATCCAACATGGCACACTGAATGTGATCAACGGCACGCAGCGGACGTACACCTATGACTTCCAGCAGCTGCTGCCCGCCGCGCCCCATGGAGATTACGGCACCGTGCGCTACGATTTGGGGAATCGGCAGACTGCTATCAACTTCACCGCTCATGGATATTATATCGACCCGGAGATAGCGGAATTTGAGGGGAGCAAGCTGACTTTGGTAGGTCTCTATGCGAAAGAGGGAACAGCGACCGGCCAGATCGGCACCGCCACGGTGACGGTCACCACCACCAACTACAAGGACTTTAGACTGACGCTCGTCCTCAACGCGGTGAACCGGATCACGCCCGAGCCGAATGGCGACATCACCGCAAGCAAAATCACCTACGGTCAGACGTTGAGCGAGAGCCGGATTTCGGGCACGATGAAGGATCCCGCCACCGGCGCAGCGGTTGAAGGGACGTTCGCGTGGCAGCTGCCGGACGATACGATTCTGGATGCGAACACGCTTGGTCATGATGTCGGATGGAAGTTCACGCCGAAGGATGGGAATACCTATACGGAAGCAACCGGCACCGCAACGGTCAAGGTCGACAAGGCCCAACAGTACGGCAAGGTCAGCATGGAATTCTACATTTACGGCGAGACGCCCAGCACGCCAAGCCTGACAGACCGGACGGGTGACGCGAAGGCTCAAGTGACCTACTACTATAACACCACCAATTCCAACAGCGGCGGCACAGAGTGGAAGAACATTCAGCCGGACACGCTGAGTGCCGGAACCCGCTACTATATGTACGCAGAGCTTGGCGAGACGGAGAACTACGAGTCGTTCACCACGGATTGTGTGAAGTTTTGGGTAATGAAGGCGATACCGACCTGCACGAAACCCACCGGCCTGACAGCCAAATACGGCCAGAAACTCAGCCAGATCGCTCTGCCCAATCCGGAGGGAAATACACCCGGCACATGGCGCTGGCAAGAACCGGAGACGGTGCTGGATCAACTGGGTACCCGAAGCTTCTATGCTGATTTCAAGCCCGACAATGAGACCTATAGCGAAGTGCTCAACGTCGCCATTGACGTGACCGTCGGACCGGCGGATGGCGGCAGCCTCAAAACGGTCGAGCTGGCGCAGAAGTACACGGACGCCTCCGTGCATACCTACAAACCAGACTGGTCGGGGCTTCCCGGCGGACAAACGTGGCGCTATAACAGTGAATACAGCGTCAGCACCGGCTCGAATGTCACACTTACCAAGCAAGATTTCGCAGCGGATGGCAGTTTGCTGACCTACGCGATTTCCGGCGGCAAGGCGGGCGACAAGATCACCCTCACCCTCAAGGCGTCCTGCGACAATTATAAGGATTTCACCATCACGCTGAACATCACCCTGACAGAAAAGGACGATCAGAAGCCGTTGACCATCACCGGCAACACTTCCGTGATCTATGGTGAAAAGCTGACGCTGACCACCAGCGGCGGCAACGGCACAGGCGCTGTGACCTACCGCATTGACACTGCGCACAGCACCGGCAAAGCGGCCATTGATCCCAATACCGGCGTTCTGACTCCGGTCAGGGTCGGCTCTGTCAGCGTCATCGCTGCCAAGGCGGGCGACAACGACTACAACGATGTCACCAGCGCCCCCTTCGTGCTCATGATCAAACCGGCCACTCCCACCGGTGAGCCGAACTACACCAAGATCACCACCGGCGGCAAGACGTTAAGGGACGCGGCGCTGACCACCGAGGGCAGCACGCTGAATCCCAATGACGGCAAGCTGGAATGGCTGGATGACAAGGGCAATGCGCTGCCCGACGATACCAGGGTCAAAGTCAACACGACCTACAAGTGGCGCTTTACGCCCACGGACACCAACTACACGACCCTGACCGGCGAGATCGAGCTGCTGCATCACAAGTCCAACGGCGGTGACAGCAGCGGCTACAGCTACTACACCATCGAGGCAACCGCCGGGGCTGGCGGCTCTATCTCCCCCTCCGGCAGCGTCAGCGTCCGTGAGGGCAGAGATCAGACCTTCACCATCACCCCGGACAAGGGCTATGCCGTCTCCACTGTCAAGATCGACGGCAAGAGCATCGGCGCGGTAAAGTCCTACACCTTTGAGAATGTCCGCAGAACCCATACCATCGAGGTCATCTTCGTCAAGGGCACTGCCAGCGCCCGCACTGGGGACAGCAGCGATCTTCCGCTGTGGAGCGCCCTGCTGCTGGCAAGTACCCTTACGCTGGCCGGCGCTGTCCACTATAAGAGAAAACGCGCACGATAATCGCCTTATCATGCCTTAAAGGCCAACAAACAGCTCAGCTTCCGGGTATTTGGCTGGAAGCTGAGCTGTTCCCTTTTCGCTGCAAGAAGCAATCAATGGCATTTTATGGTAGACGCTTACAACGGCTTCATCATGCTGGACAAGAACGACAGTCCGAAGGTCGCTTTGCACATCGAGAATGAAATGCGCTGGGCAAAGAAGTATCAAAAGCTGCATCCAGACAAGCCTCTGCCGCACATCACGCCTTATGTGTTCCGGCATACCTGCTGCACGAACATGAATTTTATCCTTTTGGGAATTGCGGAATTCATGTTGGCGGGTATATTGGCCGCGGGAACATTTGCTCTGGTATTGGGGTCAAAAGACACAGAAGAGTTTGTTGATAAGACAATCTCCAATCGTTATGAGAAACATGCAAATTCGATTTATCGGACGGACGGGATGCAGGAAACAACATAAGAATAATGTGAAAGGAGTTGGCCTTATAACGAGGCTGCCTGTTTTCTTTTATGCCTGCCGCAGCCAGTTCCACGCGGGGTTCATATGAGGTGCTCAGCGGACCCCAACCAAATTTTTTTAATTCCGAATGCAATAAAACGCCCTTTCCGCGCATTACACGGATGACAGGAGAAAAAAGCCCATGCTCAGTATGCTGATGACAACCGAATATGCGCCGGCGGAGGATCGACACGAGCTGCAGCAGTTGCTGCTCCACATTGCCGGCGGGGAGCGTGACGCGCTGGCAGTGCTGTATCAGCGCACGCGGACGGCGGTGTACGGCCTTGCGCTTTCCTACCTCAAAAACGCGCAGGATGCGCAGGATCTCACACAGGACGTCTACGTGCAGGTGTGGGACTGCGCGGCGCAGTACCGTCCCATCGGCTCACCCATGGGTTGGCTGCTGACTGTGTGCCGCAGCCTGTGCCTGATGCGCCTGCGGCGGGAGGAACGCCATGCCGCCCTCAGCGAGGAGGAATGGGACGCCATTCCCGCGCGGGAGTGCGGACTGGACGCCGATGAGCGCGCACTGCTGCAAGGTGCGTTGGCTGTGCTTGGCGAGGAGGAGCGACGCATTGTGCTGCTCCACGCGGTCACGGGCATGAAGCACCGGGAGATCGCGGCGCTGCTGGAGCTGCCGCTTCCCACCGTCCTGTCGAAATATCACAGAGCATTGAAAAAGATGCGCAGCTGTCTGGAAGGAGATGACGCCCGATGACCAATGAGAAACTGGAGCAGAGGCTGGCTGCGGCGCTTGAAAAGACTGCGCCGGACGATGTGAGCGGCGTTCTCTCCCGCTGTGAAGCGCGGAAAGGAACGGTAATTCCCATGACAACAAAGAAAACGGTAAATCGAAAATGGACAACGCTTGTGGCTGCCTGCCTCGCGGTGATGCTGCTGTGCGGCGGAGGCGTGTTCTATCAGCAGGCGCATGCGGTGGCGTCCGTGGTGTCGCTGGATGTGAACCCCAGCATCGAACTGAAGGTGAATCGGAGCGAAAAGGTACTGGCCTGCGCGCCGCTCAACGAGGATGCAAAAGCCATCCTGGCGGATATGAGTAATGGGGCTGACCTCAAGGGCGCAAAGCTGGATGTGGCGGTGAACGCCATCGTGGGCAGTCTCGTGCGAAACGGCTATCTCGACAGTATTTCCTCCGCCATCATGATCTCGGTGGAGGACAAGGATGCAGCCCGTGCGGAAAAGCTCCAGCGTGAGCTGACCAGCGCCGTGGACGGCGTGCTGCAGACCAGCGAAGCGAAGGCCGCCGTCCTGACGCAGACGCTGACGCAGGACGCGACGCGGGAGCAGCAGGCCCGGGAAAACAACATTTCCACCGGAAAGGCGGCGCTGGTGAACCGCGTCCTCGCCATCAACCCGGCGCTGAAGTTTGACGCGCTGGCGAAGCTCTCGGTGGAGGAGCTGAAGGACCTTGCGGAAGCGGGCGCGCCCGCCATGCCCATCGGCAGGGATGCCGCCGCTTACGCTGCGGAGCAGTATGCCGGGACAACGGCGTTGGACTCCGTCACGGCGGAGGTCGATTCCGAACTGGACGAATCCCCCGCACACTACGAGGTGGAGCTGCACACGGCATGGGGTGAGTTTGAGTACCTGGTGGACGCCTACACGGGGAAAGTGCTCAGCGGGCAGAAGGACTTGCTGGCCACAGCTCCCGCAGGGGATGAGGCGGCAAAGCCCACTGCACCGTCCGGCGGCGCGGATATCGGTCATGCCAAGGCGAAGTCCATCGCCCTGAACCACGCGGGCGTGAGTGAAAATGAAGCGTATGACATGGAGATCGAACTGGACGACGAGGACGGCGCGCTCGTCTATGAGGTCGAGTTCAAGTCCGGCGGCATGGAGTACAGCTACGAGATCAACGCCGCCACCGGCGCCATTCTCAAGCACGAGACAGAGATAGATGATTGACGCGAAAGCTGAAGGTATGCGGTGCAGGCGTACTTGCAGGCAGAGTAATATTTAGAAGCGCAGAAAATACCATCAGTTAACAAGGGCAGACACGCCTGTCACCGCGCCTTTTCGGCGATTTTTGCCCTTTTCGCCTTGGCGGGCACGCGCCCGCCTGCGTCTCAAAAACCAAAAATCCCTGGAAAATCCATCGCTGACAGGTGCGGAGCAGTTTTGCCGGAGCAGAAATGTGTCCAGACAAGAAAAGACCCGCAGGGAATACTTGCCGTATTGCCAAGGGGCTTGACGCAGTATGGGCGCATTTCTGCCCGTCAAAACCGTGTCTGCCCTTGTCAACTGATGGTAATCTGACCATAACATGACCTGCGCTTGGTGAACATGTAAACATATGGAACATATGGCAAGATGGCTTTTGCGTTTGCGGAAGCCATCTTGCCATATTATACATCGGCGCAGAAGCAAAAAGGCTCCCAGCATACCATACGGTCCCGTCAAGGAAAAGTCACAATTTGCGGTGGTGAGCTTCAAATACCGCTTGCCTTTTTGCGCATGATATAATATACTATTGGTATGTGTACTAAAACGTTTGGGAAGAGGTGCTATTTTTGCGGAGAGACAGCAGTGAAACAAAGAGGAAAATACTGACCGTGTGCGTCCGTCTTTTTCTGGAGCAGGGGTATAAAAGCACTTCTGTCAGCCAGATCGTGGAGGAGGCAGGCGTGGCAAGGGGAAGCTATTTGAATCTGTTTCCCACCAAGGACAGAATTTTGCTGGAGCTGACCGAAACGATGTTCGGCGGGCAGTTCGGCGTGGCGAGAAGCATTGCGGACAGCAAGCTGCCGCCGGTGTATGCCTATGCGGTGGAAACGGCGATACAGCTCACTCTTACCGAGCTGAACGAGAATCTGCGGGAAATCTACATCGAAGCCTACTCCCTGCCTGAAACATCGGAGTATATCTACCTGCATACCACGGCAGAGCTGAAGCAGATCTTCGGCGGGAATTTCCCGGATTACAGCGACAGCGATTTTTATGAGATGGAAATCGGCACGGCGGGGCTGATGCGCAATTATATGGCACGGAAATGCGACATCCATTTCCCGCTGGAACGCAAGCTCAGCCGCTTTTTGACGGCGACCATGCGGGTGTATCAGGTGCCGGAGGAGGAACAGGCAAGGGTGCTGGCCTTTATCCAATCACTGGATATCAGGGCAATTGCCACCAAGGTCATGTATAAGCTATTCGCCATGCTGGAGATGAAATACGATTTTAAGCTGTCGAAGGACGGCGAAACGGAGGTAACAACATGAAGAAACGAATACTTAGTATCCTGCTCATGTGCTGCATGGTGTTGACGCTGCTGCCGGTGACGGCACTGGCGGAGGACTCGGCCTACACCGTGGGCGAGGATACCGGCGTATCAGCGCGGGCGCTTGCCAGAACCGCCGGAACAAAGCTGAAAGCGGACAACATCGACACCTATCTGGCCAACGGCCTGGGAGACGGCGTGTATACGCTGGCGGAGGACGTGACCATCTCCGGCACACTGACGGTCACGGGCGAGGCCACGGTAGATTTGAACGGCTATGTGCTGCGCTATGCCGAAGAAGCGGAGCCCGACAGCATCTTCCGCGTCACCAGCGGCAGCACCCTGACGCTGGACGACAGCGACCCCGCGGCGGCCCATACCGACGCGGCGCTCCCGGCAGGCGGCCTCATCACCGGCGGCAAGGGGTTTAAGTATGACAATGGCGCGGGACAGTCCTACAATTACTATGGCGGCGGCGTGTATGTGGAGACGGGTGCATCCTTCGTGCTGGCGGGCGGCACCATCTATGCCTGCGGCGTCCAGAGCGGAGCGAATCAAGCGTTCGGCGGCGGCATCTATGCCGAGGGCGGCTCCGTCACCATGACCGGCGGCGCCATCCGGAACTGCGCTGTCTCAGCCGATTACGGTGCCAGCGGCGGCGCGATCTATGCCAAGGCCGGCTCCGTCACCATGTCCGGCGGCGTCATCGCCGGCTGCTCTGCCATGTCCGGCGGCGGCATCGCCGCAGTTTCCTGCACCGCCCGGATCACCGGCGGCCGCATCGAGAACTGCAAGGCAAGCGGACGCGGCGGCGGCCTGTATATCGGCGGCCACACAAACGGCCCGGTGTCTGTTCTGGACGCTGTGATCTCCGGCTGCGAGGCGAAACGCGGCGGCGGCGTGGCCCTGATCGGCTTTGCCGAGTTGGAGCTGGGGGAGAACGCCCGCATCACGGGCTGCACGGCCACCGAAAAGGACGATACCGAGGCAGGCGCCATCGAATACGGCGCCGCAGTCTATACGGATCTTGACAACCCCCTTATCGTCAACTATCCCGGCAACTTCCTCTATGCCAACGGCGGCCGGGTGGAGGGCACGGTGTATGTGGGAACGAACAAGATTGGCACAAAAAATAACTACTTAGACTCCGTAAAGGCCACCAACGCCATCGACCACACGGACGGGAAGCCTACCACAGTCTTCACCGGCGATGTCTACTGCGAGGGCGACATCCGGGGCGGTATTTTCCATGGCAGCGTCACCGTGCTGGATCCTCGTGACGACATGGCCGACGTATCCAAGTATAACTATTGGAAATTCTGCAGCAACCTCTCCGGCGGCAGCTTTTACAAACCCGTCCGCACGGAGTGCCATGTCTCCGGCGGCACATTCTATGGCGGGCTGACTATGGAAAAGACCGCAAAGCTCAGCGGCAAGCCCATGAACACCGGCAGCGAGCTTACTGACAAGACCAACATCCCCAACCCCAACGGCAAGCCCGTCACCGTGACTTATAAGTACGGAAAGCTGGGCGGGACCTATGCCAAGCAGATCGTCCAGGCGGGCGAGGCGGCCATCCGGCCCGACGACCCGATAAGAGAGGGTTATACTTTCATCGGTTGGGATAAGGTGATCCCCGCAACCATGCCTGCGGAAAACATCACAATCACCGCACGTTGGAAAGACATCGAAAAGCCGACGGGCGAAATTATCATAGGCACAGATAAATGGCAGGAATTCTTGAATAAGCTCACCTTCGGGCTGTTCTTTAAGGATGCGCAGGAGGTAACGATAAACGCCGCCGACAACAGCGGAACCGTATTTATCTCCTATTTGGTGACCGATCAGGATCTCTCCGAAGAGGAGCTGGAATCTCTTGTGTACCGTGGGTACGATGAGCCGTTCCGCATAGAACCCAACGGAGAGTATATTGTTTATGTAATGCTTGTTGACGCGAGCCTGAACATAACCTATCTTCGTTCCGACCGCCTGACGCTTGACAATGTGCAGCCTGTCATCAGCGGCGTAGAAAACGGCAAGACCTATTGTGGAGCACGGACGGTTGCAATTACCGAGAAGTATATAGATACCGTTACCGTAAACGGCACAACGGTCGAGCTTGACGAAAGCGACAGCTTCCGCCTTGCTCCGGCAAACGGCGGACAGAAGATCATAGTTGCCGACAAGGCCGGCAATACCACAGAAATGACCGTGACGGTCAACGACGGGCACACTTACGGTGAATGGGCGTCCAACGGCGACGGTACGCACACCCGAAAATGCACGGTAGACGGCTGCGCTGGTTCCGAAACCAAAGACTGCTCCGGCGGGAAAGCGACCTGTAGGGACAAGGCAAAGTGCGCGGTCTGCGGTGCGGAATACGGCAAGCTTGACGCGGAGAACCACGCCGACTTAAAGCACATCCCGGCAAAGGCGGCGACCTGGGTCGCCGAGGGCAATATCGAGTATTGGTACTGCGAAGGCTGCGGCAGGTATTTCAGCGACAGGGACGGTACAAAGGAGATCAGAAGAGCCGACACCGTAACGGCGAAGCGGAAGAGCGGTTCCGCATCGGCGAAGCCGGAGGACGATCCCAAATCGCCGGGTACCGGCGACACAAGCAACCTTGCGCTGTGGATCGCTCTGCTGTTTGCCAGCGGCGGCGCAGCCATCGGCACAACGGTTGTCAGCAGAAAAAAGTACAACAGATAATTGAATCGCGAGGAGAGAGGCTGAGAAGACAGCTTCTAAACGGCATGATCGCGCAGGCAAAACGAACACATAAAGCACTTTTCTGACAAGTTTGGATGGTGGAAGCTTTCCTTTGTGTGCTGTATAATGATGGCACAGACAAGGAGGTGGTCAATATGCTGGCAGAGAATCTGGCGCTCCTGCGAAACCTCCGCGGTATGACGCAGGAGGAGGTGGCGGAGGTCATCGGCATCTCGCGCCAGTCCTACTCCAAGTGGGAGCAGGGCGAAACGATCCCCGACATTGAAAAATGCGACTGGCTGGCAAAATTCTACGGGGTCGCTATCGATGCCCTCGTCCATCAGGATGAGGAGATCGGCAGGACGCGGGTGGCGCCCGCCCCGGTGGGCAAGCACCTGTGGGGAACGGTGGCGATGGGCACCAAGGGGCAGATCGTCATCCCCAAGGCAGCGCGGGATACCTTCCATCTGAGCGAAGGCGACCGCCTGGTCGTCCTCGGCGACGAGGAGCAGGGCATCGCGCTCATCAAGGCGGAGGTCTTTGAGGAGCGGATGCAGGAGGCCCTGCGTGCAGGTCAGAAATCCAACGAATAAAAGAAGGTGCGATCATGAAATGTCCCGAATGTGGAAAGGAAATGCGGGAGGGATACCTCTTTTGCAGCAAGGACGGCGCGTTCAGCTTTGCAAACGAGGTGCCGGGTGTATTTGAGAACGCGAAGAATGCCGATGGCTTTGTGAAGATCACAGACCTCAAGGCCAGCCACCGGACGAGAGTTCCGGCGTCCATCTGCGAGGAATGCAGGACGGTCATGCTCAAGTATTGAGCGAAGCTGCCGTTTCCGACCGAAAAAGTCCCCAAGCCGTTGCGTCAAAACGGCTTGGGGACTTGCTATATTTGCGCGGTTGAGGGAAGTGCTTCAGATGTTGTCTTATCAGACTTCTTTGCCCATCTGATAGGCCTGCTCCAGCGCGGGATGCCCGGCGATCTCGCCCACGCCGTTCACGCCGCCTGCGAACACCGTGCCTGCCAGTGTGCAGCGGGGGAAGCAGTCCACCCAGCCCTGCACGGCCTTCTCCGTGCCATCGAAGGTCTCCGGCGCGTCCTCCGCCGCCGTCGCCAGCAGATAGGCTTTCGTAAAGGCATAGTCGCTGTCGTACAGCGGGTTGGCGCGATCCAGCAGGGTCTTGAGCTGACCGCTGACGCAGTAATAGTAGACGGGCGTTGCGAATACCAGCACATCGGCGTCGTGCATTTTGGCGATGATCGCCGCGGCGTCGTCCCGGAGGACACAGTGTCCCAGCTCGTGACAGGCGAAGCAGCCCTTGCAGTAGCCGATCTGCTTTTCCCGCAGATACACGGTTTCCACCTGATGCCCTGCCGCCTGTGCGCCTTCGGCAAACGCCGCTGCCAGTGTCTCGGAATTGCCGCCCCTGCGGGGACTGGAGGAAATGATCCGTACCTTTTTATTCATCGTAAACCACTCCTTGCGTTTCAAGTTTCCCTGTTGTATTTTCATAATAGTACCTGCACCTGGCTTTCTGTCAAGATGCATTTGAAAATTTTTGCGCGGGAGAGGGCCGCGAAAAAAGGTTGACATTTCCCGACGACACTGCTACCATGGAGCGGTACGCCGAAAAGGCGAATTTTGAACGGAGGTGAAGGTTCATGGATAGCTGCGGAAGTACAGGACGAAGCCGGATGTGCGGCGCGTGGGAATATGGGCTTCGGATGCGGTCATTCATGGACTTGAACTGACCACATTCCATTTTGTCGTGTTCTTCTGCACCGCATCTCAGGCGTCTTGCTGCGGCATCTATCGCTGAGGCGGTGCATTTTTGCGCCTATTTTCAGAGCCAAAGGAGGACACGACTATGATGAACAATATGGTAAAGAAGGATCTGACCCAGGATATCGGCAGCCGGATGAGCGGCAACTTTGTGTGCATCCGCGACACGCTGACCATCCGCGAGGCCATGAGCGAGCTGGTGCGGCAGGCGGGAGTCCACGACAACATCGCCACGCTGTATGTGGTGGATGCAGGCGGTGTGTACGCCGGCGCCATCGACCTGAAGGATCTCATCATTGCACGGGAAAACGATCGATTGGCGGACATCATCCGCCGCGGCTATCCCTACGTTTTCGCCAATGAGCGGACGGCGGACTGCGCGGAGCGCATCGCGGACTACGAGGAGGACTCCTTGCCGGTGTTGACGGAGGACCGCCATATCGCGGGCGTCCTGACGGTGCAGGAGCTGGTGGAACTGGTGGACGACGCCATGGGCGACGACTACGCCAAACTGGGCGGCCTGACCTCGGAGGAGGACCTGCGGGAGCCGGTGCTGGTCAGCATGAAGAAGCGGCTGCCGTGGCTCATCGCCCTGCTTTTTCTGGGTATGGGCGTATCGTCCGTGGTGGGTGTTTTCGAGTCGGTGGTGGCGGTGCTGCCTGTCGTCATCTGCTTCCAGTCGCTGGTGCTGGACATGGCGGGCAACGTGGGCACCCAGTCGCTGGCCGTCACCATCCGCGTGCTGATGGACGAGAAGCTGACGTGGCGGGAAGAACTGGCCCTGCTGGGCAAGGAGATGCGGGTGGGCCTGCTGAACGGCGGGTGCCTGGGCGTAATGGCTCTGGCGTTCCTGGGCGTCTACGTCCGCGTGTGCAAGGGCTACGCGTGGCTGTCCGCATTCCTCATCTCCGGCTGCGTGGGGGTGTCGCTGGTGGTGGCCATGGTCATCTCCAGTCTGGTGGGAACTCTTATTCCTATGCTGTTCCACAGGATCCGCATCGACCCCGCCGTGGCCTCCGGCCCGCTGATCACCACCGTCAACGATCTGGTGGCCGTGGTGACCTACTATGGGCTGGCGCTGGTGTTCCTGGTGAATATGTTTCATATCTAAGGGAAAACGGGAAAGCTCTCCTGAGCTTTCCCGTTTTTATGCGAATTACTGCTGCTTCGTGACCTGACGGATGCCTACCAGGATCAGCACCGAACCCAGCAGCAGGGCGGGCGTCAGCGGCTCATGCAGGAGAACTACGCCTGCAAACATGGAACACAGGGTGGTCAGAGATCCCAGGGACGACAGCTTCACCACGGACATCTTCCCCGCCGCGTAGTTGACCATGTTGTTGCAGAGGATGGAGCAGAACAGGCTCAGCACCACCACGCAGATCAGGAACTTCGGATCCGACAACGGCCGCACGTAGGCGGCGAGGTCGCCCTTGATGGTACGGAGGGCCGATAGGGTGAACGCCGCCGCGCAGGCCAGCATCACGACATATGTCCGCTCGAAAGCGGTGAACTCCTGAGCCGTCCGGCGATTCACCGTTTTATACGCGCCGGAGGTCAGGCAGGCGCCCATCAGGAACACCACGCCCAGAGGGCGAATGATGCCCATGGAGCTGCCGGAGACCGTCATCAGCATGACGCCTGCCACCGGCAGCAGACAGAACACGGCCTGGCGGCGGGTGGGGTACTCCTTCAGGAACAGCACGGACAGCAGAATGGCCACCACCGGCGCCACCGCCAGCACCACGCCTGCGAACGTGGCGTTGGTATACAGGATGCCGTAGCTCTCAAAGTAGAAGTACATAGGCTCCGTGACGGCCAGCAGAAGCAGCGGCTTCAGATTTTTTCCGCGGAGGGATACCTTCGCCTTGCCAAACAGGATCATCAGCGTCATCAGCAGCGCCGACAGCAGAAAACGGATGGACAGCAGCACGTCCGGCTGGGCCACCTCCATGGCTACCTTGGAAAACAGGACGCTGAAGCCCCAGATGATATGCCCCAGGGCGGCCATGGCCAGCGGCATCCAAGGCCGGTCTTTCAATGGTGTATGCTCCATGGGTCAATATCCCTCCTCAAATTGCGTCCTTATTATAATGAGAGATAGAGGGGTTGTAAAATACAATTTATCATGCTATCCTATTGAGCGGATTCAATAGAAATGAGGCGTTACCATATGACAAACGCGGGAATCGAGGCTTTTCTCATCGTCTGCAAGCAGCACAGCATCTCCAAGGCGGCGGCGGAGCTGTTCATCAGCCAGTCATCCCTGAGCATCCGTCTGCGGACGCTGGAAAAGGAGGTGGGGTGCCCCCTGTTCTTCCGGCACAAGGGCAGCCGCGAGATGGTCCTGACTGAGGAGGGCAAGCGGTTTTACCAGCTGTCCCTGCAATATCAGGACATCGTGCGCAGTATGCTGGCCATTGGGAACCGAAAAAGCAGTCTGCGGCTGTCCGCTCTCAACAGCGTGTCCACGTATCTGCTGCCGCCGGTGTATGAGCAGTTCATGCGGGACCACCCCGACATCCACCTGGAGATACAGGACATGACCGTGGAGGCGGCCTGCCAGAGCCTGCTGCGGGGCGAGACAGACCTGGCGTTCACCTCGGACGTGCCCCGCACCGATGCCATACGGGCGGAGCTGGTGATGACGGAACCTATGGCCCTCATCTGCGCGGCAGGCTCCTGCTATTCCGACGGCATCGGGCCGGACGAGCTGCCCGTCCGACAGGAGGTGTACGTGGAGTGGACCGACGAGTTTGCCCGCTGGCATCAGGAGCTATGGGGTGTGGACGCGGTGCCCCGGATCCAGCTGGAGATCATGAGCCAGCTGCAGATGTTCATGACCAAGCGGGACAGCTGGGCCGTGGTGCCCCGCAGCGTGGCCGATGGGCTGTGCGCCGCAGGCGGGCGGCGGCTGGCGGCGGCGTTCCCCTTGCCGGAGCGCCGCATCCACGCGCTGCAGAAAAAGGCGGTAAGCCTGGAGGCTGCGCAGCTGTTTCTGGGCATCACCCGCCGGCTGTGGGCCGCAGCGGAGGCATGAGCGCGAAGCCGCGCCAACGGGACTGAGGGAAAGAAAAACGAAAAAAGACTCCGGCGAGAGGAACTCGCGGAGCGACTCGACGCGGGAAATATGTGGAAAATACAGGGAGGGATCGGTTTTCGCCGACCCCTCCCTACTGCTATTGCGGCGGTTCAAGGAGCGGTGCTCTTTTTCGGCACGAAAAAGCCGGACGTATCGGCATGCTCCAGCGTCAGCAGCTGCACCTTTCTGTCGATGCCGCCGGCGTAGCCCGTCAGACTGCCGCCGGTGCCCACCACGCGGTGGCAGGGGATAATGATGGAGATCGCGTTGTGGCCTACCGCACCGCCCACCGCCTGAGCGGACATATGGGAAAGGCTCTGCTGCGCCGCCAGCTGCTGCGCCAGCTGGCCATAGGTGACGGTCTGGCCGTAGGGAACGCGGAGAAGAAGATCCCACACGCGGCGGCGGAACGCGGAGCCAATGGGGTGCAGCGCAGGCAGGAAATCCGGCTCCCTGCCGGTGAAGTACACATCCAGCCAGCGCTTGGCCTCCAAAAGAACGGGGGTGTCCTGCTCCGTATGCTGGGCGGGCAGGTCACGAGCGAAGTGTTTCTGCCCGTCGAACCATAGGCCGGTGAGCCCCATCTCATCCGCTGTCAGCAGGATACTGCCCAGCGGGGAATCGTAATGCTGCGTAAACATCATGGTGTGCGCCTCCCCTGTTTTGGCGGCTGATAGTCCCTCATCTCCGGAATGGCCCCGCCGGCGACCGCCCACAAATACAGGCTGGCCACGCTGCCGTAGGGACTGAAACGGCGGCGGTATTTTTCGAACAGCCTGCGGTCGATGCTGCGGTGATGGTAGACCATCCGCAAGCCCCGCAGGATGGCCAGATCGTCATAGCTGAGGATGTCGGGGCGCTGCAGGCAGAACAGCAGGATCATCTCCGCTGTCCAGACGCCGATGCCCTTCAGGCCGCTCAGGGCGCGGATGGCCTCCGCGTCGGGCATGTGCGCCACGGCGTCCAGATCAAAGGCGCCGGTGTGGACCTTTTCGGCGAAGTCTGTGATGTATTCCGCCTTGCGGAAGGTCATGCCCAGCGCTTGCAGCCGGGGGACACCTGCGGCCAGGACGTTCTCGGCGTTCACCCTGCCCAGCGCGTCCTGCATCCGCTGCCAGATGGTGGCCTGGGCCTTGGTGGAGATCTGCTGGCCCACGATATGGTGGACCACGGCGGAAAACAGATCCGTGTCTACCGCGCGGCGGACAGGGCCCACGCGGTCGATGACCTCACCGAGCCGCTTGTCCTTCTGCCGCAGGTAGGAGAGCTCTGTCTCCCCGTAGGTGAAATACATGTCTGCCGCCTCCCTGCACTCTTGCATATGATGCTCATTATAAATTGGGCGATGGAGCCCGTCAAGAAAAGGCGAACAAAATTTCTACACTTTTGATTTTTTCAGAAAAAGCCGGATTTTCTCTGTACCGCAGGGCGGTATTCGCGGTAAGCTGCGACATAGAAAGCCGTGCGGGACACGGGCCCGCCGCTGAAAAGAGAAAGGAGCCATCCTCATGACGTACAGCTTTGACGAGATCGTTGGCCGTCGCCATACCAACGCCCTGAACACCGACGGCTTCCGGGGCTGCATTGTCCACGCGGCGGAATACGCCGGAAATGCACCCGCGCATTGCCTGCGTGACCGGAGAAGAACAAGCGA
The DNA here is from genome assembly GCA_900545585.1 of uncultured Eubacteriales bacterium. GTDB lineage: Bacteria > Bacillota > Clostridia > Oscillospirales > Oscillospiraceae > Vescimonas. Next base: position 15,449 of record UQZR01000003.1, on the reverse strand, counting down.
AAAGCCGCCCAACGGGCGGCTTTTTCCTGCGTACTCACCGGCGGCAGGGGTGAGACTATTTCTACTTTAGCACGATGGAGCGGCCAATGCAAGAAAAAAATGAGGCTTTGCAGCTATTTCTCCGCGATTCCACATTTTGACGGTGAAATCAGGCGAAATATTGACGAATCGAACCATTGACATCACTTTTCGCGGAGCGTAGGATAGGAGCATATTTTTGAAAATGGGAGATGGCGGGATGAAGTACATTTTTGTGACCGGCGGCGTGGTGTCCGGCCTGGGCAAGGGCATCTGCGCGGCGTCGCTGGGACGGCTGCTGAAGCAGTGCGGCCTGCGGGTGCGCAACCAGAAGTTCGACCCCTATTTCAACGTGGACCCGGGCACCATGAGCCCCTATCAGCACGGCGAGGTGTTCGTCACCGACGACGGCGCCGAGACGGATCTGGATCTGGGACACTATGAGCGGTTTGTGGACGAGGCGCTGGACGGCAACGCCTCCGTGTCCTCCGGCAAGGTGTTCTGGGCGGTGCTGAACCGCGAGCGGCAGGGCGGCTATCTGGGGGGCACGGTGCAGATCATCCCCCACATCACCGACGAGATCAAGCGCCGCGTCTACGCCATGGACAACGGAGAGACCGATGTGGTCATCACGGAGATCGGCGGCACGGTGGGCGACATCGAGAGCCAGCCGTTTCTGGAGGCTATCCGGCAGGTGGCGGCGGAAAAGGGACGGGACAATGTGCTGTATATCCACGTGCCGCTGATCGTGTCCATCCCGGGCAGCGGAGAGCTGAAGAGCAAGCCTACCCAGCACTCCGTCAAGGAGCTTCTCAGCGTGGGCATCCAGCCGGACGTGCTGGTGTGCCGCACCGATGGGCCCATCACCGAGGACGTGCGGCGGAAGATCGCCCTGTTCTGCAACGTGGAGGAGGACTGCGTCATCCCCAACGTCACGGCGTCCACACTGTACGAAGCACCGCTGCTGCTGGAGAAGGCGGGGCTGTGCCGCGTGGTTTGCCGCAAGCTGGGACTGGGCAGCGGCGTGCCGGATATGGCCCACTGGCAGGCTATGGTAGACAGGATCCACGGTGTCCGCAAGCGGGTGCAGATCGCGCTGGTGGGCAAGTACACGGAGCTGCACGACGCCTATCTCAGCGTGGTGGAGTCTCTGTTCCACGCCGGCACTGCCTGCGACAGCCACGTGGACATCAAATGGGTGGATTCCCAGACCCTGACGCCGGAGAACATCGGCGAGGTGCTGGGGGATTGCAGCGGTATTCTGGTGCCGGGCGGCTTCGGCGACCGCGGCATCGAGGGCATGATCCTGGCGGCGCAGTACGCTCGGGAGAACGGCGTACCCTACTTCGGCATCTGCCTGGGCATGCAGATCGCGGTCATCGAGTTCGCCCGCCACGCCGCAGGCTGCGCCGACGCCCACAGCGCCGAGTTTTCCGAAACCACCGCCCATCCTGTCATCGACCTGATGCCCGATCAGGTGGGCGTCACCGACAAGGGCGGCACCATGCGGCTGGGCAAGTACCCCTGCGTGCTGGCGGAGGGCTCCCGCGCCAGAGAAGCCTACGGTACGGCGGAGATCTGGGAGCGGCACCGCCACCGGTACGAGTGCAGCAACGAGTTCCGGCCGGAGCTGGAAGCGGCGGGTCTGCGCATGGCCGGTACGTCGCCGGACGGGCATCTGGTGGAGATCGTGGAGCTGCCGGAGCACCCGTGGTATGTGGGGTGCCAGTTCCATCCGGAGTTTAAGAGCCGTCCCGACCGGCCCCATCCTCTGTTCCAGGGGTTCGTGGCCGCGGCACTGGAACATCAGGAGAAGTAAAAAAGACGGACGCTGCGAAGGGCGACTCCTCATAAGGACATCTTGAAAACACCAGATTAAACCGATTGAGAGAATCTCTTGGTGTCGACCAAACGGGAATAGCCATCAACCATTTCATCGTGGTTGGTGGCTATTCCTGTTTAAAGGTATATTCATGTTGAAATCCGAACCGGAATCTTTGTAAAATTCCCTACCGCTCTTTAACCAGAAACAATGGGTAACCGCATGCCTAACCGGGAGAGCAGTTCGTTGGTAATCGTCCCACAGCATGCAGCCAGTTCCTCTGCCCGAATCACCTGACCGCCATCCCGGCCGATAATAGTCACTGTATCGCCAGGAGCGACCTCCGAAAGATCGCTGACGTCCACCAGCAACTGGTCCATGCACATCCGCCCCACCATAGGACAACGCCGGCCCTGAATCAGCACCTGGCCGCCCCGCTGAGGCAGATTCCGGGGCAGACCGTCCGCGTAGCCGATGGTGACCACCGCCAGTTTGGTTTCTTGCTCTGCCTGAAAGACCCGCCCGTACCCGGCGCTCTCTCCGGCTTGCACAGTGCGGATACTGGCCACTCTGGCCCGGAGAGACAGAACCGGCCGCAGGTCAAGGCTTCGCTGAACAGGCGCATCATCGCTTCGAACTCCATAGAGTGCGATTCCAGCCCGGACATAGTCACAGGGCTGAGCTGGGAGGTTCCAAAGTCCATAGCTGGACTGGATATGAACTTTGCCGGGATCATATCCGGCAGTTCGGAGCCAGGCCACCGTATCATAGAACAAGGTCAGCTGCTCCTGGGTGTAGGCAACATCTTCGGCTTCCAGGCTGTCCGAGACGTATAGATGAGAAAAGACACCGTCCACTACCAGGTTTGGAAGCCGGAATGCCTCCAGGATCTCCTTCCGGTTTTCCGCCAGGATGCCCAGCCGGTGCATCCCCGTGTCCAGGGCCAGATGGACATGGACACGCCGCCCTCTGGCTGCCAAGGCCCGCCCGTGGTCAATATCCGCCACCGTCTGGGTCAGATGCCATCGTGTCAAGAGCGGAGCTTCCTCCGGGGAGGTATAAGCTAAGATCAAGATCGTCCCCCGGATGCCCGCCTTTCGCAGAGCAATCCCCTCGGCCAGGCAGGCCACGGCAAAGGCCCGGACGCCCGCTCGCTGTAAGGTGCGGGCGGTCACTGCCCCGCCGTGACCGTAGGCCTCCGCCTTTACCACCGCCATCAGCTCTGTCCCCGGGGCCAATGTGTTCCGCAGCACCTGGGCGTTGTGCCCAAGGGCCGCCAGATCCACCTCCCGCCAGGCCCGAGCGGTGGGGCTGGGCTTCTTTTGAAGCCTCAGCAGGCAAAGGGCGGAGAGCAGCGCACTGAGCGCCAGCACCACAATAAAATGGAGAACACTGTTTTCAATGAGCATTTCTCCCAGTCCCAGTAGCTTTGCCGCTCCCCGGACCAGTACGATGCAGAGGGGATGGAGCACATACATGGCTGTGGAAAATTCCCGGACTTTCCTGGACTCGCCCTTGTTTCCGCCCAGCAGCAGAGAAAAAAGGCATACTATGCACAGGGGGAGGGCGAGGTACATGCTGTCGTGGCGCTGGACATCCATGCGATGGAGCCACAGCCCCTCGGCGCTCATGGCTGCCAGAGAGAGGAAGAAGCCCGCCAGAGACAGCTTTTGGTTCCACCGCCTTCCGGCGGCCCCAAGCAGAAGGAACAGTGGCGCGAAGAACAGGCCATTGCGGGTATAGCCGCACAGTGTAAAAATGCCGTCGTAAAGGGTCCGAAGCAGCGGGATCTGGGAAACCAGTCCATAGTAACTGTCCCCGCCCAGACCGATGAGATAGAGTAGCGCCGCCACAGGCAGAGCCACCCGCAGGCCCAGCCGGCTGAGCCACCGGGCGATGACGATGCCCAGAATGGTCGCCGGGAAATACCACAGGTGGTAGAAGGTGCCGTCCACCAGCAGTTTCCGCAAAACATCCGCCGGACCGGTGAAGCTGCCGGCATAGAGATTCACTGGCAGATACAAAAGGATGCAGACGCCGTAGAGCAGGCAGAGCTTTTTCAGCTGCCGCCCCACACCAGCCCAGTGATTCCGGCTCAGAAAGTACCCAGTGGTCATCAGAAAGAATGGGACTGCCACCCGGGCCAGTACCCGGGTAAGCCAGAAATCAGCCATGGCAGACACATCCGCCAGGGGCGAGGTGTGGTTCATCACCACCAGCAGGACTGCCGCCAGACGAAAGAGGTCCAAAGTCGGGACGGTTTTCTTAGCCGTTCTCATGGGTATCCCCCCACCATGTCAGGATAAATCCCTCCACATTGTCGCCGGATATCTGGCAGCAGCCCTCCGGCACTTCCACCTCTGTGACGGCTCCGGCGGCGGGCACATAGAACACCTGGGCCATGCGGCCGTTTTCCAGAGCGACGCTCCGGGGACCCTGCCGCAAAAAGTCCCGGTACTCCTCCAGACACAGCCCGTTGGTTTCCATCAGCTGGGCGTGGGGCGCCCCCACATAGCGGAAGTGCCACGGCTCAGCCGAGATCCCGGTGACTTCCTCCTTGCCCCGCTGGTAGCGTTCGATAAAGCCGTACCGGGCCGCCAGACGCCTAAATCTTCCGCAGACGCCGTCATAGGGAAAGGCAGGCCGGATGAGGTCGATGTATCCGGCAGCCTTTCCCAGGTCGATGGCGAGGCCGGTCTGATGCTCACTGCATCCTGGAAGGGCCACATACTGGCGGGTAAATGTCTCCCCATGCTCCGCCATGGAGTCGTCCCAGATCCGCTGCTGTTCCTGCTGGCTCCGCCAGCCGGACACCGGCACGATCTCCCGCTGTCCCCCCGCCTTTTGGATACAGGCAGACAGTAGCTGCCGTGCCCGGCTTTCAAGAAGAATGTCGGGGTGGTGCGGGTCCACCGAGGTCAGCGCAGATCGCTCTTTTTCATGCAGGGGATGCGCCCGGTTGACCAGGACCAGCGGCCCCTGAAAAATCTGCTCCCGGGGAATCGACACGGTTCTCATCCCGCCACCCCCAACTCGATCAGGCGGGTCACCAGCTCCCCAAAGGAAATGCCGATGCCCTGCATCATGCTGGGGTAGCGGCTGTGGGCGGTGAAGCCGGGGATGGTGTTGACCTCATTGAAGACGATCTCCCCATCCGGGGTGAGGAACAGATCCACCCGGGCGAATACCCGGCAGTCCAGGGCACGGTAAATGGTTTTTGCCGCTGCCTGGATCTCTGCCGCCTTCTCCGGCGGGATGCGGGCGGGACAGTGGATGGCGGAGGTCTTTAAGGTGTACTTCTCCTCATAGTTGAAAAAGCCCTCCGACAGCGCAATCTCGTCCACCAGACCCACGGTCAGTTCCTCGTTGCCCATGACCGCGCAGCCCACCTCAAAGCCGGGGATCGTCTCCTCCAGGATCACGGCGCTGTCGTGGCGGAATGCCTCCTCCATGGCGGCGGGCAGCTCTTCCGGCCCGGAGACTTTGGTGATACCGAAGGAGGAACCGGCCCGGACCGGCTTGACAAACACCGGGTATCCCAGTTCCTCCGCTGCCTGGGCGATCCGGCTGAAATCATCGCTGGAATGAAAGACGTGGCTCCGGGGGACCCGGATGCCGGCCAGAGCCGCCAGCTGGTGGGCCCGGTCCTTGTCCATGCACAAGGCGCTGGACAATGTCCCGCAGCCGATGACCGGGACCCCGGCCAGTTCAAAGAGTCCCTGTACCGTACCGTCCTCGCCGTTCTTGCCGTGGAGGACTGGGAATACCGCGTCAAAGAGGAGACGGCGGCCGGAGCCGTCCAGCAGTAGTAAAGCGTGGGCCTCCCGTTCCACCAGCGGGGTGCAGGGGATACAGTCTGCCGCCTGCTGCCAAGTACCGTCCTCCAGCCGGGAGAGGTCGCCGGTATAGCAGAGCCACTGCCCCTCCCGTGTGATGCCCACAGCCAAAGGAGTATAGCGGGCGGGGTCCATGTGGGACAGCACCGCATAGGCGGAATGGAGAGAAACTTCGTACTCCGTGGAGCATCCGCCGAAGAGAACGAGAATGGTTTTCATGGGATAAGACCTCCTAATCAAAATAAAGCGCCTGGTTCTGATACTGAAATGGTACCAGAACCAGGCGTTTCATACTTGTCTATCTACCAACGGATGCCTTGCAAGTTTTCTGCGAAATTCTTGTGATTTTCTTACGGCGCTTCTGAATGGTCTGACGGAAGACAGATGGTGAAGGTGATCCGATCCTCAGTGCTGTCCGCCCGAATGGTCCCGCCGTGGAGCTCCACGATCTCCTTGGCGATGGCTAAGCCAAGGCCCGCACCACCTGTCCGGGTGGCGCGGGAGCTGTCCAGACGGAAGAACTGTTCAAAGATCCGGTCCAATTTCTCCTGGGGGATGTTCTTTCCCGCATTGGAGAAGGTGAGTACGATTTTCCCGGCCTCTATCCGTCCGGCAATTTCCACCGTGCTGTCCGGCAGGCTATAATAAGACGCGTTGCGCAGGAGATTATCAAAGACCCTTGCCAGCTTATCCGGGTCACAGGAATAGTGCAGCTTGGGCGGCAGATCCAGGCTGCATGACAGCCCCGATTCTGCGAAAATGGGGCGGAATTCGCTGGCGACCTGCTCCAGCATCCGCGTCAGGTCCACGCTCTGCCGCTCCAGCTCCAGGCGAGAGAGGTTGAAGCGGGTGATGTCGAAGAACTCGTTGATGAGGTCCTCCAGCCGCTCCGCCTTCTCCAGGGCGATGCCGGTGTACCTGGCCCGGATCTCCGGGGAGATCTGAGGCTCATCCCGCAGGAGGGTCAGGTAGCCGATGACGCTGGTCAGGGGCGTTTTCAGGTCGTGGGCCAGATAGACGATTAGGTCGTTTTTCCGCTGTTCTGCCTCCCGGGCTGCCCGGGCGTCCCGGAGAGCCTGCTCCCGGGCCAGATTCAGCTGGATGGAGATGTCCTCCAGGGAATCCGGCAGCTGGATGGGCTCCTCACTGGGGCGGGATAATTGCTCTGCCGCATTGGCCACCACGTCCAGCTGCTTGATGGGCTTGGAGATAAAATAGAAGCTGATGACCACCCAGCCCGCCAGCACTGTGACGATGCAGACCAGAACGATGTAGTCTCGAACCCAATTCAGGAAGTCGTAGAGCGGCGAGGGCTGCCAGGTGATGCTGGCGCAGATGATGAAGCCCAGGAATGCCAAGGCCATCACTGCGACCACCCAAGCCATGAGGACCAGCAGGTAGCCGCCCCAGATGCGCAAAGATCTCCGGCGGCTGCGGGTATTTCCTTTCTTACTCAATGGTGTACCCCACCCCCCAAACGGTCTTGATGAATTTGGGCTTTCGGCTGGGCTCGTGCATCTTTTCCCGTAGCCGGGCGATGTGACTCATGACGGTGTTGTTGCTGTCCATAAACGCCTCGCCCCAAACATGTTCAAACAGTTCCTCGCTGGACACCACATTCCCCCGGTGCTCACATAGATACCAGAGAATGGAGAATTCCAAGGGCGTCAGGGCCAGTTCCTCGCCGAACAGGACGCACTTGTGAGTGGCCTTGGAGATCTGAAGGCCTCGAAAGTCGTATTCGGTGACCTCCTGGACTGTCCCCTCCCTGGGGTTGTACCGGGTGTAGCGGCGCAGCTGAGTCTTGACCCGGGCCACCAGTTCCAGAGGATTGAAGGGCTTGGTGATGTAGTCGTCCGCTCCCAAGGTCAGCCCCATGATCTTGTCCATATCCTCCACCTTTGCGGTGAGCATGATGATGGGGAACAGGTGGTCCTCCCGGATGCGCTGGCAGAGGGTAAAGCCGTCCATGTCCGGCAGCATCACATCCAGCACCGCCAGATTCAAGCGTGTCGTCCGCACACAAGCCAGGGCGTCGGAGGCATTATAGAATTTGTGGATGGTGAAGCCTTCGTTTTTCAGATAGACCTCCACCAGATCTGCGATCGCAGTCTCGTCATCGACGACTAAAATATGTGTAGCCATAGTTGCCGGCCTTTCGTGTTTTTCTGCATTATAGCACGGAACGTATAAAAAAGCGAGTATGACTCTTGATTTTTCCTAAACATGTCCTAAAGGGGACTGTTGCGGTCTCCTGTCTGCGCAAAATTCTCACCAGACTGTATCGAAACTACGATCTTCCAGACTCCTGATTTCGTAGGGTCGAAGTCGTGAAGCTGCGCCGCAGTGCTCTGTCATCCTTCGCTGGCAGGATCGGTCTGCGTATCATACGATGAACATTCCTCCAGATCTGCAGCCTGCTACCCGGATAGGCTTTTTTCAGCTTTGTGACAGCACGCTCCTTTGCCTTTTCCACGGCGGACTCCTTCATCATGTGGTACATGCCGATTTCCTTCAGCGAAGTTTTTTCAAATCCGAATACGCCGTAGAATTTTCCGAGGATGTCCCTGTCCTTCTTCGAGAGAGCATCAAATAGTTCCTGCAGCAGCTCAATGCAGACTTTTCGATACACGACCTGCTCCGCAGAAACAGAGAGATTCCCAGGCATCAGCCGCTCAAAGGGATCACCGTCATAGCTCCCAGGGATAAGATCATTGACACCAACAAAATGGGTGTTGTAACGGATGTGCTTGACAGCCTGTTCCAGAAGGACATCCATTTTCTCCGCGATCTCTTCGATGCTGAACTGACCTGAATGATATAGCCTTTGTGCCTGCCGGACAGCATCCATCTCGTGCTTGCTCAGAGAAAGATTTCCGATATGTTGCTCCAGCCAACGGGTCATCCGGCCTTTCAGATGTGGGTACAGGTAGGTGGCAAGCACAGCACGGCTCTCATCGTATTCTCTGCTCTGGACCCGTGTCAGAAATTCCAACGCACCCTCGCCGCAAAGATCCTCCAGAATCGTTTTCGTATAGCCGGACAACTCTCCCGGTCTTTCCCTGTCCATATGCAGACAGTTGAACTCTCTGGCAGTCTCCCGGGCGATGCGCCGGATCAGCCCGAGATTCCTGCGGTACAACTCCTCCAGCGCGCGCTCATCACCGCCGTAATATCGGCGGACCAATTCCTCATTGGTCATGGGTCCCACCCGCCTTTGCTTTCGGTGGACGCCCTCGGGGCTTGCTCACTCTGGTGATGCGGCAATATTCATACACTTGCGCAGTAGATATTTGTTCAGAAAACTCCTCAACAGAGATATCCGGGCTGCGCAGCGCATCGTAGAGCCGGTCTCGCACATGATCCTTGGCTCTTCTGGCATCCTCCTGAGAGATAGCTCCCCGCTACATATCCTTCGTGATCCTGGAAAAGGCAGTCAGCTTGGCCTTCACCTTGGGGTTGTTCTTTGCCAGTTCCTTTTGAACTTCCACCGTGCCAAATTGCCGACAGGTGTAGCCAGGAGCGTGGGGACAGGCCCCTTCGCAGTACAAAGCGTGGACGCCGCTCTTCAGCATGAAGTATTTCCCGCAGATGATGCAGCGGCGGATGTTGTGTCCGCTATTCAGGGCCAGCATATAGTCTGCCTTCATCAGCGCCTGTAAGCTGTCCGTCACATGCTCCTGACAGATGGCCATGGAGCCGTCCGGCAGCTCCCGCGGGACATAGGAGAGCATATATTCATCGTGTCTCCTGTAGCAGTCCCCGTGGTAAGTGATGGGGTTGACGATCAGCTTCTCTGCGGTGCGATCATCGTTATAGAAACCATAGAGCGCTGCCGCATAACTTTCCGGCCCATTGGTCGTGAGTGTGGAGAGGATAAACTTGATGAAATTCCGGATGGTAGGAACAAAGGCACGGATGTCGTGAAGATACATCATGTAGCGGTCGATGTATTTCTTGTAGGCACTCCAGGTATCTTCGCACGCTCCCAGGAGGCGAAACATCTCGTAATAAAACAACTCGCCCTTTTCCTCGCTGCCCTCTCTGCGACGAAACAGATCCAGCAGTCCCAAGGAGATTTCAGGATCGCTGTCCCCATCATCGCTCTGGAAGAATTCTTCCGCTGAGGCGCTGAGAAGTTTTGTCTGATCATCCTCTGAAAGGCTGTGCTCCTCGGGAGGAAACAAGCTGAACTGTCCTGTGATCTCCCGTATCACCGAAAAGAAAGCGTCATAGCAATCGTCCGGTAGCAAGCGGAACACAGTATATCGGCGAAGTTCCTGACAGAGCTACTCCATCTCATCATTCAGTTTCCACCAAAGTTCACTCTTGCGGACATACTCGTAGATGTCCATAAGGGTACGGATGCGCACCATCCGTTCGTGCAGAGGGTGGTAGTCATCCGGTGATAGATTCAGCAGATCTTCGGTCAGCCTGCCTGCCTCAAACTGCTGCCCGTTCAGCTCCAAGGTGCTGCCGTAGGTATAGAATATGATGCTCCCCTCCATTTCCGCTGGCCCCCTACTCTGCAATAATTTGTCCTACTTGATTTTTGATCTGTCCATGCTTTTTATCAGGATACCATCTTTTCCACCACAATACAAGCAGAGGGGCAAGGGGATGCTCAAAAGTCCTGTGGGCACTGCTCCTCTAAAAGAATACTACTCCCACTTCTTTCGAGGTGGGAGATTTTTGTATTCAGATATTTTGAATTGGAGGTACTGACTATGAGCAACAAAATGGACCGTCCTCTGGTCACGGTGGACGGTAGGACGCTGATGGACCGTCCGCTGGAGCCGCCCAATTTTGTGGTGGACACGCTGATCTCTCAGGGTCTGCATATCCTGGCGGGTTCACCCAAGGTGGGCAAGTCCTGGCTGGCCCTGTGGCTGGCGGTGACGGTGGCCAAGGGAGAACCGGTCTGGGGAATGAGCGTGAAGCAGGGCACCACCCTCTATCTCTGCCTGGAGGACTCCGTCCTTCGCATCCAGAACCGCCTCTTCGAGATCACAGAGGACGCGCCGGACAGCGTCCATTTCTGTACGGAGTGCGCTCCCATCGGCCAGGGGCTGGAGGAGCAGGTGGAGGGCTTCCTCGTAGCTCACCCGGATACTGTTCTGGTCCTCGTCGATACGCTGCAGATGGTCCGCCCCGTCCACGATGCCACCTACGCCAATGACTACCGGGACCTGTCCGTGCTGAAGCGGCTGGCGGACAAGCACGGCATCGCCATCCTGCTGATCCATCATCTGCGAAAGGAAACTGCCGATGATGTGTTCAACCGCATCTCCGGTACGACAGCCATCAGCGGGGCGGTGGATTCCAGTTTTACTCTGGTGGAAGATCGGCGCGGCAGCGGTAAGGCGAAGCTCTCCTGCATCGGTCGTGACATTGAATACCGGGAGTTGTCTCTGGAACGCAACGTTGAAAACGTGTGGGAGATGGTAGCAGACAGCAGAACGCAGCCGGAGCTACTGGGCGACCGGATCACCTATCTGGTCTCTGAACTGATGCGCGACCGTACGAAATTTATCGGCACTCCCACAGAGCTGTCTGAAAAAATCGACCCTGTCGGTATGGAGCGTATCTCGCCTAAGAAAGTGTCCCGCCTGATCCTGCAAAGCCTTGACGCGCTAAGCAAAATCGGAATTTTCGGTATGGTGCGCCGCAGCAACGGGAAGCGGCTCATCGAGCTGCGCCGTGCCGAAAGTGACGATGCCCAGGGTGTACCTGTGGTCGCCCCTGTTGACCCTGTTGGGGCGCTGTGCGGCGATTTGCGGGAGATTGCCGGGCATGGCGAGTAAACACCCGCAGGGAAAAAGAAACGCCGTTTGTGGCCATTTGTGGCCGAAAGCGGAGCGCGGGTGTTCGGTGCAGGGAAATCACCTCCTTGGAGGTGGCCAGCATCGCGTTTGTCTGGTCTGCGGCAACGCCGCTGCCCGACTTCCGCATGAATTCCGGGCAGAAGCCCGGGCCCACTTTATCTACGATTTGGAGGAAACGACATGAAAAAAGATGTTAAATTCAGCACCCGCATGGCGTCCACAGACCGGGAGGCCATCAAGGAGTTGGCGAAGCAGTCCGGGATGTCCATGAGCGACTACGTCACTGCCTGCTGCCTGGGAAAGCAGGTGGTGGTCATCGACGGCCTGAAAGAAGTGCTGAAGGAGCTGAAGTCCATCGGCAGAAATCTGAACCAGCTCGTCACCCTGGCGCACATGGGACGAGTGACCGTGATCGATCTGGAAAGCGTATGTCGGGCGTTCTCTGAACTCTGTGGTGCCGTTCGGATGATCCTTGAACGAAAGCGCTGGTAAGCTATGGCTATCATCAGCTTCACAAACTACAAGCGGGGCCAGACCACCGGATGCATGAGCGCCGTGATGCGGTATACCATGCAGGATAAAAAGACCGAGTTCGAGGGGCAGCAGTTGGTCACAGGTATCAACTGTCAGCCGGAATCTGTCTACGCGGATTTCATGACCACCAAGCGGCTCTACCACAAGACGGACGGTGTACTGTTCTATCACATGGTACAGAGCTTCCCGAAAGGCGAAGCAGTCGACCCGGTCACCGCTCACGCGGCCGCGCTGAAGCTGGCCGAGTACTATGAGGGATACGAAGTTCTGGTCTGCACCCACACAGACCGTGAGCACATCCATTCCCACTTCCTCATCAACTCGGTCAATTTCGATACCGGACGGAAACTGCATATCGCAAAGGAGCAGCTCCAGGAACTGCGGCAACGTAACGACATGGTCTGCAAGGAGTTTTCACTTCCTGTATTTCAACCTAGGGAACAAAAGCAGAAAACAAAGACTATGACCATCGGAGAGTATCACACGGCAGCCCGCGGTCAGAGCAAGAAGCTGCAGCTCACGAATATCATCAATGACTGTATGCGCCACGCTTCCAACCGCGAGGAGTTCATTGCGCTGATGGAGAGCGAGGGCTACAAGGTTCGCTGGGAAAAGTCCCGAAAGAATATCACCTATACCACGCCGAGTGGCTGGCAGTGTCGGGACCGTTTGCTGTTCGGTGACAAATATCTAAAGGAGAACATGGAATATGAATTCAGGATCAGAGAAGAAATTATCTATGGACGAGCTCATGGCCCTGAACCGGCCCGAGCCTTCACCGCAGCCGACAGCGCAGGAGTCGAGTTCACCGATCACGCCCATTGTCATCCAGTGTCCGTTGCCGGAGGCTCTGACGATGCTGACACAGAAGACAGAATCCATCGGGTGGGAAGTGCGTGGAATGCGGGAGTATCTTCCAAACCTGAGATCACACACAGACCTGACAGCGGTGCAGAACAGCATGGCGAAGATCCAGAAATCGTTGACGGAGATGACCACTCTGCTGGAACAGGCTGGGAAGAAGAAAGAAAAGCATTCCTGCGAATGGCTGGACTGGCTTCCGGACTTCGACCTGATCGTAGTGGCCAAATGGATCGTACTGGTACTGCTCATCGTGGCGGCACTGCTGGGGATGGGGTATGGCACAGCGACAGTGGTCAGCAACATCCGCAACCTGTTTCTATGAAGCCGCTCCACGCTGGACTGTATGGTCTGGCGGTAACTGGAGCGTTACTGGATGATGGTAACGAAGATGTCGAGGAACGTTACCGCCGTATCCAGGCAGAACAGGAAGCCAAAAATATCGGCGCTGTCATCGGACTGGTGGCCGGCGTAGCCATGGTGCTCACACAGGATGAGCAATCATCTACAGAACAGCAGTGGACCGAAGATCAGCAGGCAGAACAAACACAGCAGCAGACCATGTAACGGTCTGCTATTTTTGTTGCCTGACTGTAGCGTCAGGGGAAAGGAACGATATGGCGTATAAATTCAAATACAATGAGCGTCCCCGCTCCTACAGTGAAGAAAAGCATGGAGATGAGGATATTCCCTCTGCCAAGGCAGTGCGGGATACCGCAGTGGAAGAAAGGGACGACAAGATTATAAAAAGCCGCCGACAGCATGTATGCGGCAGAGAGTACATTGTGTTCGCGGAATTCAGTTTCGGAGGAACGCAATCTACGGTCGATCTTATGAAACAGGTCATCGACCTGGAGCAGGACGCAAAAAATATTTCCGCCTGAAAAACAGGTTCGCATAGACAAACAAACCGATTGAGGGTATTGTATGGTTGCAATCTCTCAATCGGTTTGGCGTTTTATGAAGGAGGTCAATATGTTACAGCCAAACCAAAAGATCACGGCGCTCTATTGCCGTCTGTCCCGAGATGATAATCTGGAGGGCGACTCCAACAGTATCCAGAACCAAAAACTTATCCTGCAAAAGTACGCCGATGAGAATGGGTTCCAGAACACCAGATTTTATGTGGACGATGGCTATTCCGGCGCGAATTTTGTTGAGGTAAGATAACGTAACCTTTTTTGCAGAGGGTGTTATCTTACCTCTTTTTGATGTATGTTAGATAGCATAACTCTTTACGTCGGCTCCAATCTGTCTGAAATAGGAGATACTTTCAGTAGGCTTGTCGCCTGTATCAACTCTGCCGACAAAGCTATAAAAGATTTCGATTTTGCGGGTGTTCGTTTCCTTATCCAGTTCGTGAATAAGAATGCGGTCAATAAATTCATGGACGTTTTCGTAGGTCAGTTCGGTAATGGCGGTGTATTTGCGTACCAGTGCGACAAACCTTTTCACGTCCGCGCTGCGCTCGGTGGCGTTGTCAATTTCCTGTGACAGTTCCGCAATCCTCCGGGTCAGCGTCTTTTTTTCTTCGTCATAGCCGGAAGTCAGAAAAGCAAATTGTTCATCTGAAAGTTTCCCTAAAGCGTTGTCCTCATAGAGCTTGCGGAACAAGATATTCAGCTCGCTAATCCGGCTCTGCGCCTTGTCAAGCTCTTTCCGTTGCTGCGTCAGCGTCTTTTGTACTGCCTTTGCGCTGCACTCGTTGGCGGTTTCGATAAACTCCTGTTCATGCTCTTTCACATAGGACAATACCCTTTGTAAATCGGCAAGGACAAGTTCTTTAAGGACGCTCTTTCGGATATAATGGGTAGTGCAAAGCTCGCCAGTCCTTATCCTGTTTCGATACTTGCCGCAAGTGTAGGCGTGTTTGCGTTCCAGTGTCCCGGCTCCCTGTTGCAGATACATTTTATAGCCGCAGTCCCCGCAAAAGAGAAGCCCCGAAAAAATGTCAATTTCATCAACCTTTGTAGGGCGGTGTTTGGTGGCAATCCGTTTCTGTGCAAGCTCAAAGGTTTCTTCATCAATCAAGGGTTCGTGTGTGTTGGGGAAGAAGTAACGCTTTTCCTCCGGGTTCTTCTTCGTCTTTTTCGATTTGTAAGATACCTTATAGCTCTTGCCTGTAATGGTATGCCCCAAATACTCTTTACGCGCCAGAATGTCATAGAGCGTCTTATCCGGCCAGTTGTAAATACAATTCGGGTGTGGGCGGGGGTGCCTGTGGCTTCCTGTGCGCCTGTACTGCAATTCTGCAACAGTCAATACCTCATGTTCCCGTAGCCAGTTCTGGATTTCGCAGATACGGTCGCCGCGCACATACATAGCGAAAATCTGTTTTACAATGTGCGCCGTTTCCGGGTCGGGCAATAGATGATTGCGGTCGTTGGGGTCAGCTATGTACCCATAAGGCACTTGCCCGTTGACGCGCTCGCCTTTCTGCGCCTTTGCCTGTTTGACAGCCCGGATTTTCTTTGAAGTGTCGCGGGCGTAAAACTCGTTGAACCAGTTCCGCAGAGGGGTAAACTCGTTATCTTCCCTTGCTGTGTCTACACC
>UQZR01000002.1 GCA_900545585.1 uncultured Eubacteriales bacterium | reverse complement strand
ATCGCGAGCATTAGAAGGATCTCATGATGACATAAAGAAAGAACCTCGTTTTGAAGCTTCTTCAATTCTACTTCCCACTTTGATTCACATACTTCATCCAAATGTTTGACTTCCGCTACGACACGGCCGCTAAACAATTCCACTACCATCTTTTCCCATGCTTCTGCTACCCACGATTTAGTAGCAAATGTAACCTGACTAAATCTTACTGTTGACATAACCTTAAATTTACATATTATATTGCTAATGTTATTAATCTCTTATCTGTTTCAATTTATCACACTCAAATCATTTTATCTTTCTTTTTATAAAAAAAATTAAAAAACTTTATGCACATTATGTTTTTTTTACAAGGGCGGTGTTAAAATTTAAAATAAATAATTTAACAATTTTATAATATGGGTGTCCAAATGTCATCCCCCCCCCCCGCGTTATATTTTTAAGGAGGTATTTGTAATGGAAGCTGCAAACTACGGTATTTTGTCATTGATTCCCCTTGCGCTTACCCTGCTGCTGGCATTTTGGAAGAAGGACGCGGTCTTTGCCCTGTTCATGGGCTGTCTCTCCGGCGTTCTGCTGCTGGGGCATGACCCCGCCTTCGGCTTCTCCGCTCTGGCGGAGGAGGCTCTGGGCAACGAGGACTTCATCTGGATCCTGCTCATTCAGGTATTCATCGGCATTATGATCGCGTTCTTCATGAAGGCGGGCGTGGTCAAGGCGTTTGCGGAGATGATCGCCGGTAAGGTGAAATCCCCCCGCAGCGTGAAGCTGGCCACTTGGTTCATCGGCCTGTTCACCATCGACGACTACATGAGCCCCCTGCTGCGCGGCGTGGTCATGCGTCCCTTGACGGATGAGATGCGTGTGCCCAGAGAGAAGCTGGCCTTCATCCTCGACTCCACCTGCGCCTCCGTGTGTACCCTGATGCCCTTCATGGCATGGGGCGCCTACGTGGCCGGTCTGGTGGCGGATCTGGGCGGCCCTGTGACCTCTAACGAGCAGGGCGTGAGCGTCTACATCAGCGCCATCCCCTTTAACTTCTACGCGATTCTGATGGTACTCATCACACTGCTCTCCGCACTGGAGATCTTCCCCGACTTCGGACCCATGCGCAAGGCGGAGCAGCGCGCCCGCACTACCGGCAAGCTGCTGCGTGACGGCGCCGTTCCCATGATGGGCACCGAGCTGGAGGAGCTGCAGAAAGGCAACGACAGTGATGTAAAGCCCAACGTCATGCTGGACTTCCTGGTCCCCATCATGATCCTGGTAGGCACCGCCATCTGGACGTACATCGCCAAGGGCGGCGTGAAGATCCTGGAGTGCTTCATCATCACCGTGATCTATATGTCCATCGAGCTGAGCATCCGCAAGGTGTTCAAGAGCGTGACCGATCTGGTGAGCACCGCCGTGCAGGGCATGAAGAGCGTCATGTCCGCCACGCTGATCCTGGCCCTGGCCTACTGCATCAACACCATCACCAAGTCCATGGGCGCCGCCGACTTCCTGCTGGGCGTCTGCGAGAGCTGGATGACCCCCGCCCTGTTCCTGTCTGTGACCTTCATCGCGGGCGCCGTGATCTCCTTCTTCACCGGCTCCTCCTGGGGCACCTTCGCCATCTGCATTCCCATCGCCGTTCCCATGGCCTACTCCTTCACCGGCGGTCAGCTGGGTACGCTGGTCTACGCCGCTGTGGGCGCCGTTGTCAGCGGCGGTCTGTTCGGCGACCATTGCTCCCCCGTTTCCGACACCTCGGTGCTCTCCTCTCTGGGCGCCGCCTGCGACCACATTGACCACGTCCGCACCCAGCTCCCCTATGCGCTGCTGGCGGCGGCAGTGTCCATCATTCTGTGGGTCGTCGTTGCACTGGTTGGTGGCGCCGCATGAGATACGATTTTGATACCCCCATCAATCGCAGAAATACCTTCTCCTTTAAGTGGGACTGCGATATGGACTATTTCGGCCGGGACGATGTGATCCCCATGTGGGTGGCGGACATGGATTTTGCCTGCGCCCCCTGCATCGTGGAGGCCGTACAGAAGCGCGCCGCCCACCCGGTTTACGGCTACGGCGTGCGCCAGAAGCCCTATTATGACGCGGTGATGGGCTGGCTGAAAAAGCGCCACGGCTTTGAGGTCAACTATGAGCATCTGGCCTTTGCGCCTCCCGGCGTGATCTACGCCATGAACGTGATGCTGCGCATCCTCACCAAGCCCGGCGACAGGGTCATGGTCCCCATGCCCAACTACGACCCGCTGTTTGACATGGTCACCCGGGGCGGCCGGAAGCTGGTAGAGACGCCGCTGGTCTGGAAGGACGGGCGCTACACCTTCGACTTCGCCGACATGGAGGCCAAGGCTGCCTCCGGCGTGAAGGTACTGGTGCTCTCCAGCCCCCACAACCCCACCGGTCGGGTATGGACCCGTCAGGAGCTGGAGGGCGTGGCGGAGATCTGTCTGCGGCACAACATCTTCATGCTGGTGGACGAGATCCACTGCGACTTCGTGCCGCCGGAGCATCCCCACACCACCTTTGGTCTGCTGGGCGAGGAGGTGCTGCGCCATTCCATGGTCTGCTACTCCTCCAACAAGGGCTTCAATCTGGGCGGACTGGGTATGGCCACCCTGGTGCTGGCAGACGACGACCTGCGGTGCAAGTTCAATGAGGAGATGTCCATTGCCCAGACGCGGCTGGACAACATCTTCGGCATGGCCGCCCTCATAGCCGCCTACAACGACGGCGAGGAGTGGCTGGATCAGGCCATCGCCTACGTCTCCGACAACAAGGCGTATCTGGATCAGTTTCTGCGGGAGCGCATTCCTCAGATCCGTATGATCCCCTCCGAGGGTACGTATCTGGTCTGGCTGGACTGCTCCCAGCTGCCCTACCGGGGCATGGCACTGGAGCATTTCATGATCAACGAAGCCAAGGTGGCGTTCTGCGCCGGCTATGAATTCGGTGAGCAGGGAGAGGCTTTTCTGCGCATGAATGTGGCCTGTCCCCGGTGTACCCTGACAAAGGCTCTGGAGCAGATGGAAAAGGCGATCAACGGTCTGTCGCTTCAGTAATACCTGTAAACGACGCACCTTGTGAGATAAGAAATTTTTTAAAGGAGAAACAGCGCGGAACGAGACGGAGACGCTGATCACGCCCGACAAATACAGCATCGACTATGTGGGGCATTTGGGCCGGAAGGCGCTCTGTCTGGGACTGGTCATGCGGGACTACGGCGTGTACGAGCACCCCACATTCTTTGTGGTGGACGAAAAGGGCGAGGAAAATCTGGGCCGCTATGACCGCCGGGTCAACTCCGAGGTGGTCACCGACTGCTTCTCCGGCTCCGTCACGGGACAGAGAATGGTGGGCGAGACGCTGTATTTCCTCAACACGGACGGCGTGGATATCGACGGCTTCGTGATGAAGCCGGTGGGCTACGAGCCGGGCAAACGGTATCCGGGCATCCTTCATATTCACGGTGGGCCGAAGATGGTGTTTGGCCCGGGCTTCCACCACGAGATGCAGCTTTGGGCGGCCTCCGGCTTTTTCGTATGCTACTGCAACCCCAGGGGAAGCTGCGGCAAGGGAAATGCCTTTGCCGATCTTCAGGGCAAGTACGGAGAGGTGGACTTCCGGGATCTGATGGAGTTCACGGATGAGGTTCTGCGGAGGTATCCCGAAATTGACGCAGATCGAATGGGCGTTGCCGGCGGTTCCTATGGCGGCTTTATGACCAACTGGGTCATCGGTCACACGGACCGTTTCCGCTGTGCCGTGTCCCAGCGGAGCATTGCCAACTATGTGGGGGATTATCTCCTCTCGGATATCGGCTACTATTATGTGCCTGACCAGCAGCTTGGCACCATTTGGGAGCATCCGGAGCGTTTGTGGAAGGCGTCGCCCCTCACCTATGCCGACCGTGTTAAGACGCCCACACTCTTTATTCACGCAGATAAGGATTACCGCTGCACGCTGGCCAACGGTCTGGAAATGTTCGCGGCGCTCAAGCTCCATGGCGTGGAGAGCAAGCTGTGCATGTTCTACGGCGAGAACCACGGCCTGAGCCGAGAGGGAAAGCCCTCCAACCGCATCAGCCGACTCAGCGAGATCCTGCACTGGATGGAGGAGCACCTGAAGGAAGAATAGCGGGGAGCCAACCGGCGGGTTCTGGCAGAGTGTGTGCCGGAGCATTTGCCGCGCTTAAACCTATATCCCTTGGAAGCTGTCTTTTTTGCATGGCGATTTCAGCGGACAGCGGCCACAGCGCCGCGTCATACAGGTATCGCGGAAGCATTTACGCCAAGAGCCCACCTTCTCAAGAAGGTGGGCTCTTGCTGTAAGTACACGAAATGAGATGCTTTATTTCTTGTCAAACAGGATGAACAGCAGGCTGGACAGGCACAGCAGGAAGGGATAGAACAGCAGGGGGATGATGTCAAAGGCGCTGATGGCGTAGCCGAGGGTTGCGCAGGTGGAAATGGCCACCAGCATCTGGGCGCCGTAGGGGATGATACCCTGAAAGATGCAGGAGAAGGTGTCCAGCAGGGAGGCGGAGCGCTTGGGGCTGATGCCGTATTCCTCCGCCACCTCCTTGGCGATGGGGCCTGCCATGACGATGGCCACGGTGTTGTTGGCGGTGGCGATATCCATGAGACCCACCAGCAGGCCGATGCCCAGCTGGCCGCCCCGCTTGCCGCGGAACACCCGGCGGATGAAGGCGAGGATGCTCTCAAAGCCGCCGTAGGCGCGGATGAGACCGCACAGGGACGCTACCAGCAGCGTCACCAAAATGGTCTCAAACATACCGGACACGCCGCCGCCCATGTTGCCCATGAGCTCCAGCGCCGTGACCTGACCGGTGATGAGGGTGATAGCGGCGCCGGCAGCAATGCCGATAAGCAGTACCACAAACACATTCAGACCGATGATGCCGCCGATAAGCACCAGCACATAGGGGATGATGAGCACCAGATCGTGACCACCGGATACAGCGCTCTGCACATCGGTACCCAGAGAGACCACGATGATCAGCGCCAGCGCCGCCAGCGCGGCGGGCAGGGCGATCTTGAAGTTGGCGCGGAACTTGTCCTTCATCTCCGTGCCCTGGGTGGAGCAGGCGGCGATGGTGGTATCGGAAATAAAGCTGAGGTTGTCGCCGAACATGGCGCCGCCCATGACGGAGGCGATGCACAGCGGCAGGTCAAAGCCGGAATCGGCGGACACCGCCACGGCGATGGGGGCCAGCAGGGTGATGGTGCCGACGGAGGTGCCCATGGCCATGGACACGAAGCACGCCACCACGAACAGCACAGCAACCGCCAGCTTCACCGGGGCGATGGACAGCAGGAAGTAGGCCACGGCCTCGGCGCTGGAGCGGCCGGTGACGCCCACGAAGATGCCCGCCACCAGGAAGATGAGGATCATGGTGACGATGTTCTTATCGCCGATGCCCTGTCCCATCAGCTCCAGCTTTTCATCAAAGCTCACGCCGCGGTTTTGCAGGCACGCTACCAGCAGCGCCACCAAGAAGGCCACGACGATGGGGATCTGATAGAAGCCCATTTTGATTTTCAACACATACTCCAGAATAATGCCCAGCACCAGATACAGCACCAGGAATACGGCCACGGGCAGCAGAGCCACCGCCCGGGGGGTTGGTTTTTTCTCCATAAACTCTCTCCTTTATGAAAACGTTGGCTTTTTTCACCGTTTTTGATGGTATCATGTGGGGAAGAAAATGTCAACGCAAAGACATCTGCACCTTATCTGCTTTGTCTGGCGCGTCCGGCCTGCTATACAACGTGGGACTTCTGGCAGGGCCCTGGTTTGAGGGCCGCATGGCCCAGTGCCTTACCGACATTCTGTGCGGGCGGGCCACGGCCGCAGCCATGGTAACGCTGGCCGCCGCCTATCTGGCCGTGACCCTGCTGGTACAGGAGGCACGGTTCGTCAAGCGTTTCTACGTCCGGCGCCTCACCAACAACGGCGCCATCAATTTCAACGGCTACACCATCACCCTGGCGGACGGCACCGTCCTCCGGTAAGGCTTACCGCACCTCGATAGCCGCCGCGGGGCAGGCATCCGCCGCCTCCTGCACGGCCAGCTTCAAACCGTCGGGTATCGGCCCGGTCGCCGCCTGCGCCGATTCGCCGTCCTCCAGAGAGAACACCTCCGGACAGATGGTGGGGCACAGGCCGCACCGGATACACGCCTTCTGCAATACGATGGCTTCCATAAAAATTCCCTCCATAGCAAATTCAGGATATGGGCAGTTTGCCCCGTATCGGGAAAAAGTATGCGGGAAGCACCGTCCCTTTCGGACGGTGCTTCCTGCATTTTTCCATTTTTCCCTTGACAGCCGCAGCTGTCCATGGTATGTTGGCTGTACTAACACGCATAATACAGTTAATACGCAATGGCAGGAAGGAGTGAGCGCGGATGATCTCCCTGGATTATCGGGACAGCCGCCCCCTGTACCAGCAGGTGAAGGACAATCTGCGGCGGATGATGCTGACGGGGCTGCTGCCGCCGGACGAAAAGCTGCCGTCGGTGCGGAGTCTGGCCACACAGCTGGCCATCAACCCCAACACCATCCAGCGGGCATACAGCGAACTGGAGGCGGAGGGGTACATCTACTCCGTGTCCGGCAAGGGCAGCTTTGCCGCCGCCGAGGGCGGCGAGCAGCAGCGGCGTATCCGTGAGCTGAAAACGCAGGCGGCCCCTCTGCTGGAGGAGCTGAAGACGCTGGGCTGCACGGAGGAGGATCTTTTGCAGCTGTGGAGAGGAGGAGAGACACATGCTTGAAGCGAAAAACGTGGTCAAGACCTTTGACGGCTTTCGGGCGCTGGACAGTCTGAACATGACGGTTCCCAAGGGCGCGGTGTACGGTCTGGTGGGCCCCAACGGCGCGGGCAAGTCCACCATCATCCGGCATCTGGCCGGTATCTACCGTCAGGACAGCGGCGAGGTGCTGCTGGACGGCCAGCCGGTATACGAGAACCCCGCCGTCAAGCGGCGGATGACAGTGATCGGCGACGACTGGTACTATTTCCCCCAGGCCAATATTCGTGAGATGGCCCGCTTTTTCGCGGGACTGTACCCCGCCTTCAGCTGGGAGCGCTATGAAAAGCTGAAGCAGGTGTTCCCACTGGACGAGAAGATGATGCTGCGCCGCATGTCCAAGGGTATGCAGAAGCAGGCGGCGTTCTGGTTGGCGGTGTGCTGCATGCCGGAGTACCTCATTTTGGATGAGCCGGTGGATGGGCTGGACCCCGTCATGCGCCGCCAGGTGTGGTCTCTGCTGCTGGGTGACGTGTCCGAGCGGGGCACCACGGTACTGGTGTCCAGCCACAACCTCCGCGAGCTGGAGGACGTGTGCGACCACGTGGGCATCCTGAACCGCGGGCAGGTGCTGCTGGAGCGGAGCCTCTCCGACCTGCAGGACAACACCGTGAAGCTGCAGGTGGCCTACGCCGGCGTGACGGAGCCGATGCTGCCGTCGGAGCTGAACATCCTGCACCGCAGCCACGTGGGACGGGTGTATACCTACATCGTGCGGGGCAGCCGCGCCGAGATCCTGCGCCGCATGGAGATCACGGAGCCCATCCTGCTGGAATCCATCCCGCTGACACTGGAGGAGATCTTTATCTATGAATTGGGAGGTGTGGACTATGCCGCGAAAGACATCCTGCTGTAACGGGACGCTGCTGCGCAGCGACGTGCGTCACTACTGGCCCGCCGGCTTTCTCTATGTGCTGGTGTGGCTGATGATCCTGCCCATCCCCCTGCTGCAGACAGCCCGGGATTATCTGCGTTTCCAGTCTGAGCAGACGGTCCAGCTGGCAGCGCAGCTGCACAACCACGTCTATGCCGCCATGACCGGCTCGCTGGTGCTGGCGGTGCTGGCGGGCGCGGTAATACCCATGGCGGTGTATGCCTATCTGATGACGCCCCGGGCTGTGGGGCTGATGCACACCCTGCCCGTCACCCGCACATCCCAGTTTTTCACCCACTTTCTCAGCGGCTTCGGCCTGTTGACAGCGGGAAATCTGCTGATCTTCCTGCTGTCAGCGCTGGCGATGATGCCCTCCGGCAGCGTGGACTGGGCCGCGCTGGGCCTGTGGCTGCTGGTGACGGAGCTGCTGGAGCTGTTCTTCCTGTCTCTGGGTACTCTGTGCGCCATGGCCACCGGCTGGCTGCTGGCCATACCGGTGCTGTACGGCGCGGCCAACTGCATTGTTTTGTTGGTATGCGTCGTGGTGCAGTTCCTTCAGCGCTGGTTCTACTTCGGCTTTGAGAGCACCACCTTCCCCATGGCGGTGATCTGGCTGACGCCCATCGCCCGCCTGTCCACCGCCGTTTGCGGCTACGCCGACGTTCTGGTACCGCGAGAGGGGGAGGAGGTCTACCTCCGCGTCCTGCCGGAGGGCGGCATGACCTCCTTGCTGGTCTATACCATCGTGGGACTGGCGCTGCTGGCTCTGGGCTGGCTTCTGTACCGCAGACGGCCCAGTGAGGCCGCCGGTGACGCCATCGCCTTCCGCTGGCTGCGGCCCATCGTCCGGTGGACCGTGGGTCTGTGCGGCGGTCTGGGCCTGGGCCTGTTCCTCAGCGTAGCGCTGCTGGGCGGTCTGGTCGGCGGCATAGTGCAGCTCCTGCTGTGCCAGGCGGTCATGGGCCTGTTGTGCTTCTTCGCCGCTCAAATGCTGCTGCAAAAGTCGTTCCGCGTCTTCCGCCGCAGCTGGAAGGAGGCGCTGGCGCTGGTGATCGCACTGGCCGCCATCACCCTGTGCATCCGGCAGGACTTCTTCGACGTCCAGAACCGCATACCCGGCGCGTCCCAGGTGGACACCGTGTCGGTCCAGCTCTACGCCGGTGACAGCAGCTACTGCGAAACGGACGATCCCGCCGTGCTGGAGCGGGTGCAGGCGCTGCACCGCGCCGCCCTGGCTCAGGGCGAGGATATGACCGGTTCCTCGGACCGCTATATGAGCATCCGCCTGCGCTATGAGCTGAAAAACGGCGACGCCGTCCGGCGGGATTACACCATTGCCTGCGTCTCCGGCACGGAGACGTACCGCCTGACCAACCAGCTGCTGAATATGCCCCAGTTCCGCCGCTCTGCCATGGGCATCGACTGGTTGGAGACCTCCGGGCTGGACGCCGTCCGCAGCGGCTACGTGGAGGACTACCACACCGGCGCCACGGTGGACCTGACCCGTGAGCAGGCCGCGGAGCTGTGCCGTCTGGCCCAGCAGGACGCCAACGATGTCTCCGACAGTGATGTGCTGGCCGCCATGGCCGCGAACAGCGATGATGTCTACGCCGCCGCGGCTAAGGAGGATACCCTTTCGGCGGAGACGGAGGCATGGGACGTATACCGTTACAACATCGTCATCTACGTCACGGTGGATGGCCGCGATGTCAGCCGCAGCCTGACTCCGATGGGCTATTGCACCCGTATGCAGTCCTTCATCGGCAGCCTGGACTTCACCAACACCACCACGGTGGACACAGAGGAGGCCGTGTCATGAAAAGAGGACTGCTGTGCATCGCCGCGGCGCTGGTGCTGGCCGCCGGTGCCCTGTGGCTGGCCAGTCTGCGGAACTACGATGCGGCGGACGCCGTGGAAGAAAACGGTGTCCTGCTCTACCTGCGGAAGGACCACGGGGCGGCCTTTGCCAGCACCTATCGCTGGGACGGCACCGGCGACGCCATCGACTACGTCATCCCCGATACGGTGCAGGGCGTGAAGGTCACGGCCATCGGCGGCCTCACCGGTGAGTTGAAGAAGGCTCCTACCGCGGGGCTGGCCATCATCATGCCGGAGACGTACCGTGGCGCGGAGCGGGCGCATTACACCATGCCCAGCGGCGCAGTGGAGATCACGCTGCCGGTACACATCCACATCGGCCGCTATGTCCGCAGCGTCCAGCCGGACGGCAGCCTGCCGACGCCCACCGGCTACTTTGGCTACGACAAGGGCGTCAGCAGCTATATCATCACCCCTGTGTGGACGGTGACATGCGACGAGGGCAACGAGACGTACTATGCCCGGGACGGACGGCTTTACCAGCGTGCAGACAACGCGCTGGTGCAGCTGCCCTACGGTGAAGCGTAAAACAGAACAAAGCAGAGAGGCGCGGACCTGACGGCCCGCGCCTCTCTGTTCCATTTGTGAGGAGATAGAAACAGCTTACTCGTTGGTATAGTTGTCAAAATAGCCCTGGATATAGACGATGGGAGTGCCCTTGTCGCCGGAGCCGCTGGTCAGGTCACACAGGGAGCCGATGAGGTCGGTGAGGTTGCGGGGCGTGGTGCCCTCGGACACCATGTTGCCCACCAGGCTGACCTTGGCGTCCTTCTCGCGGATCTTCTGGGAAATGGCGTCCTTGAGAGCCTGACCGGACAGACCGGCAAACTCCTTGTCTGCCAGGTACTTCAGCTTCAGCTCGTTGGGCGTGCCCACCAGACCGCTGGTGTAGCCGGGGGATACCACGGGGTCGGCCAGCTCCCAGATCTTGCCGGCGGGGTCCTTGAAAGCGCCATCGCCGTAGACCATGGCCTCCACGCGCTTGCCGGTGGCCTCGCTCATGGCCTTGCCGATGGCCTCCGCCACGGGCTTGGCGTCCCGCGGGAACAGCTTTACGCGGTCATCATCAGCCTTGTTGCTGCCCAGCAGGCCGTACTGGAGATTGTAGCCGCTGCCGTCCACGGGGGAGGTCAGCAGGTCGTCCAGCCCCAGCACCACCTTGGCGCCGGCGGCGGCCAGCAGGCGCTTGCTGCGCTTGCGGGTGTGGATGTCGCAGCAGATGACGGTGTCGGTGTAGTCCAGCACCGCCTGGACGCGGTTGGCGAACACGATCTCCGCCTCAGCGCCGGCGGACTCGATGATGGTCTTGTAGTAGTCCACGTAGTCCACGCCGGTGAAGGGGTGGATGACGGCGCCGAAGGCGGCGCGGAACTGCTCCAGGGACAGCACATCGTGCCAGGGGTCGATGCCGGCCTCGTCCAGCTGGTCCATGGACACCAGGTGGTTACCCACCTCGTCAGAGGGATAACTGAGCATCAGCACCACCTTTTTGACACCGGCGGCGATGCCCTGCAGCAGCAGGGAGAAGCGGTTGCGGCTAAGGATGGGGAACGTGACGCCCACGGTCTGGCCGCCGGTCTTGGCGCGGACATCGGCGGCGATCTGCTCTACCGTGGCGTAGTTGCCCTGGCAGCGGGCCACCACGGACTCAGTAATGGCCACGATGTCGCCGTCACGGGCGGTGATGCCGTTGTCCTTCAGTGCGTTCAGCACGGTGTCGGCAGTGATCTGTACCACGTTGTCGCCCTCGCGGAAAATGGGAGCGCGAACGCCCCGTACCACAGTACCCAAGGTTCTGCTCATAGCGGATGCTCCTTTGCATATCATTTCAGGCCGCGCAGCACTTATCGCTGCGCAACAGATATAGTATAGCACGAATTCGGCATAAGTGAAATATGAAATATTTATGTTGCGTATTAGCAATACTGAATACGCAGCAAAAAGAACCCTGAAAAAGCTCTTGCATTTTCCCGCAGGACGTGTATAATAGTAGGGTAATTACGGGCTTGTAGCTCAGCTGGGAGAGCGTTCGGTTCGCATCCGAGAGGTCGAGGGTTCGAATCCCTTCAGGTCCACCAAAAATAAACCACCCGCAAGGGTGGCTTTATTTTTGCCGTGAGCCTAGGGATTCGAGGTTTATGCCCCGGAGGGGTAAATCCCTTCAGGTCCACCAAAAGCCACCCCTTCGGGGTGGTTTTTCTTTTCGTCCCGGTAGCTTTGGCCCTGCTCTCCCGCAGAGAAACGGCCAGCGGAAAGAAGATCGCGGCAGCGGCGCCATCATACCGGAGGGATTCTCCCGCCGGCTGAAGGAGTCTTGAAAAAGCAGAGGGGGCGAACCTACATGGGTTCGCCCCCTCTGATAAACGTATACTTCACGCGCGTTCCGGAACAGCAGAGATTCTTCGCAGCGGCAAAGCAGCATCGCTTATTTGATCAAGCTCATTTTTTCAGATATTGCTTTATCATTTCACCAAGAATGGGGATACAGCGGGCAATATCCTCCTCTCCCGTGGTGGAAAAGTTTAGCCGCATGGCATTCTTGCCACTTCCGTCGCAGCAGAAAAACTGACCGGGCACATAGGCAATGTTCTTTTGAAAGACGAAGTCAAACATCTCCAACGCATCTGTGCCTTCGGGCAGATCCACCCACATGAACAGGCCGCCGCCGGGCAGGATGACCCGTGTACCCTCCGGAAAACTGGCGCGGACAGCCTCTGCCATCACGTCTCTCCGACGGCGATACACATCGATCACCGTTTCCAGATGGCCGTCAAAATCGCAATCCTTCAGGTAGTGGTACACCTGACGCTGGGCAATGTTGTTCACCTGCAGGTCATCCCGCATTTTCAGATATACCAGCTTGGTAATGCTCTCATGATCGGCAATCAGCCAACCTATGCGAAGCCCCGGTGCAATGGTCTTGGAGGTTGACCCGGAATAGATGACCCGCCCATACGTATCAAAGCTCTTGATAGCCGGCATGACCTGTCCGTCAAAGGAGATCAGACTGTACGGACCATCCTCCACAACGAAGGTGTCGTACGTTTCTGCCAGCTCTACCAGCTTTTTGCGCCGTTCAACGGACATACAGCGCCCGGTGGGATTCTGGAAATCTGCAATGGTGTAGATGAAAGCCACCTTTTTATGCTGCTGCAGCACCTGCTCCAGCGCATCCATCTTCATACCGTCGTCATCCATGCCGACACCCACGATCTCCGCACCGTAGGAGCGGAAGGTGTCCAGCGCACCCGGGTAGGACGGGTTCTCCACGATGACCACGGATCCCGGCTCGATCATGCCCTTAGCGAGGTAAGCCAAGCCCTGCTGGGCGCCGCTGGTAATGAGGATATTTTTGTAGTCGATATTGTTGACCTGATAGCGCTTCATAAACTCCACCAGATACTGACGCAGGGGGTCGTAGCCGTCAGAGGCGGCATATTGGATCGCCTCGCCGCCCTCCTCGTCAAAAACCTGGTCGGTGATGCGGCGCAGATCCTCCAGTGGGAAAAACTCCTTGCTGGGCAGACCGCCGGCAAAGGACACCACCTGAATACCGTCTTTTGCCTTGTCGCGGATCTTGGCCGTAATGCTTCGAATGGATGAGGGGGTCAGTGCATCCAGAAATTTACTGCTGATAACCATAACGGATACTCCTTACATATAAAGTGGAACGGTTTCGCGGAATCACTCGCCCACGCTGACATCCGCTTCCTTCCGGCCGTTGAACACATCCGCGTCAAACTCGCCCTCGGACTTGGCAACGATCACAGTGTCCACAGCGTCACCCAGCACATTCAGCACCGTCTTGAACATGTCGGGGAACTTGTCGATCGCCACAATGATGGCGATCGCCTCCAGCGGGAAGCCCACGGACTGCAGCACCACGGTCAGCGTGACCATGACCACGCCGGGCATACCGGGGGAGCCGATGGTGCCAAGGGTAGCGGCGATCACAATGGTAACGATCATGGGCCAGGTCAATTCAATGTTGTACAGCTGCGCCACGAACACGGCGGTCATGCCCTGCATGATGGCGCTGCCGTCCATGTTCAGCGTGGCGCCCAGAGGCAGGGTGAAGGACGCTACCTTCTCAGAAACGCCGATGCTGCGGCAGAACTCGATGGAATAAGGCAGGGTGGCGTTGGAGGAGGAGGTGGAGAAGGGCACCAGCGCGATACGGCTGTACTTCTTGAGGAAGCGGCCATAGCTCAGGCCGGTAAAGATCTTCAGCATCAGACCGTAGACGATCAGGCCGAACAGGAAGAGCAGGAAAATCTCGGAGGCGCAGTACTTGGCCAGCGTCACAATGATCGTGAAGCCCAGGTTGGCAACGGTCTTGGCCATCAAAGCGCACACGCCATAGGGAGTCAGCTGCATGACGATATTGACGATCTTCAGCATGGTATTTGCCAGAGACTCGTTGAAAGCCTTCACCGCCGCCGCTTTTTCGCCGATAAGGCTCAGGGCGATACCAAAGAACACGGCAAAGACCACAATGTGGATCATTTTACCCTTCGCAAAGGATTCTACAATATTCGTGGGGATAAAATCAAGGATAACGCTGGCAAACGAGGTGTTGACGTTCTCGTAGGTGTTGGACAGGTCAAAAGAGCCGAGATCTACGCCTACGCCGGGCTTGAGGATCATGCCGCCCAAAATGCCGAAGGCGGAGGCGATCACCGTGGTAGCTACATAGATGATCAGGATCTTGCCGCCGATACGTCCCACCTGCTTGACATCGGTAGCGCTGGAGATGCCCATGACCAGAGATGCAAAAACAAAGGGGATAATGGTCATCTTGATCAGATTCAGATATCCATTGCCGACAATGTTCAGTATGGTATTGATGACGATATCATCACGGACATAGCCGTTCGGGACAAAGCACAGGATCGCGCCCAGTGCCAGGCCAAGGATCATGCCGATGATGGATCTCTTTCCCAGAGTAGCGGCTTTTTTGCTTTCGAG
Source organism: uncultured Eubacteriales bacterium (assembly GCA_900545585.1). Taxonomy (GTDB): domain Bacteria; phylum Bacillota; class Clostridia; order Oscillospirales; family Oscillospiraceae; genus Vescimonas. The sequence goes on along the minus strand of UQZR01000002.1, from coordinate 147,579 downwards.
GGTTGCCATAGTGATTCCTTCTTTCTTTTAGAATGGTTGTTTGGGGTAACGCGACTTTTGATTTTTGGGACGTGTGCACTGCTATTCTTGTGTGATCTCCTCCTTACTCGCCTTCTCTCCTGATATATTTCCACGCGTGCAGCAGGGTATCTTCATCCCCGAATGCACCAGATTTTGTGACGACCGGTATCCCCCGGAGCGGACCGTCAGCCAACAGTCCGGCAGGGGTCCCGCTCTGCACCTCCTCTAAAAGCAGGAGCTGCGTGGTCTGCAAGCTGCGGCACACCGCCACAGCGGTGTCACCGCCAACTAAGATCAATCCATCATACAGCGTGTGATCGATACGCCCCAGCACCTCACCCAGCTTGGCTGCCAGGCTCTTGCCCACCTTCCGTGCGGCGACATCGTCATCCGCAAATCCAGTCTGGCTGCAAAACAGGCTGTCAAAAGCCAATATCGCACCGTCCTCCTGCCGCAGCAGCTCTGTCAGTCTCTGTGCAGTGCGGGAAATCTCCTCAGGAGCAGGCTCGTGCAGTAAGCGCGCTGAATCCAGTAAAACCTTGTGCAGTCCACAGACAGCCTCCAGGCGCCGGACCTGTGCCGCCGTCTCCTTCTTCTGGGAGCCGGTGACCACCAAAACACGCTTGGCAGCCTGTCGGCACGGTACATCGGGCTGCTCTCCTCTCACCGGCAGCGCCTCTGCCAGTGCCGCACTGCCGCAGTACACGGGAGGCGTATCCAGCGCCTGCCCGATCCCCGCCGCCAGCGACAGATCCTCCTCTGTCACGGCATCGATCAGGCACAGAAGCGGTGCTTCCCTCCGGACGAGGTCGGCAGCCAGACCGGCTCCTTCCGCCCGCAGGCGCGCCAGCGGGATGTGGCAGACCGCCATGTGCGCGCGCTCCCTGAACAGGGCCAGCAGGTCTTTCGCAGAACCATCCGGCAGACGGAGCACGCCGCCATCTACGGTGCGCCCCATCCGCGGAAAGCTGGGCGCCGCCAACGCGATCCGGCGGCCGGAAGCCTCCAGCGCAGCCTCCAACTCCTCCACAGGATTTCCCCGCATAAGCGAGTCGACCTTCTTAAACAATGTATCCTGATCGCGCAGGACCATGCGCCGCAGGACCTCCTGTGTGCGGTCCCTTGCCTCCTGCGGGCACAGCTCCCGGGAGCTTGCATTGATAGACCATGCAGTGCGCTCGCCCGGGCAGGGCAGCGCCTCCTTCGGCGGCTCCACCAGCACCGTGGTGGCAATACCGCGCTTTTGGAACTGAATTCCCGTATCGGTTGCGCCGGTCAGATCATCGGCAATGATGAAATACATACAGGCCCCTCACTTCACGGCGGATACGTTTTTTTTGGCATTTGCCATACGGATGGCGTAATCCATGGCATTTACAAGACTCAGTTCATTTGCAACTCCGGTTCCGGCGTGTCCAAAAGCGGTCCCATGGTCCACGCTGGCTCTGATAATGGGCAGGCCCAACGTTACATTCACGCCTGCCACCGCATCCCAGCGGCCCAGCTCCTTGTTGTATACGAAGCCCACGACCTTCAAAGGGATGTGCCCCTGATCGTGGTACATGCAGACCACGATGTCATACCAGCCGCCCAGCGCCTTGGAAAAGGCGGTGTCCGGCGGGAGGGGCCCAAGGGCTTGGATCCCCTCCGCCTTTGCCTGTTCAATGGCAGGAGCGATCTCCTCGATCTCCTCCCGTCCAAACATACCGTCCTCACCTGCGTGGGGGTTCAGGCCGCATACGCCCACCCTGGGCGCCTCGATACCCAGCTCCAGACATGCCTTGTGGGCAATGCGGATGACGTCCAGCACCCGCTCCTTTTTTACCAGATCACAGGCCTGCCGCAGAGATACATGGGTGGATACGTGTACCACCCGCAGGTCATCGTGTGCCAGCATCATGGTGTACTTGTCCGTTCCGGTGTAATGGGCATAGATCTCGGTATGCCCGTTGAAATGGTGTCCGGCAAGATTCATGGCCTCCTTGTTCAGCGCGTTCGTAACGGTAGCGTCCACCTCGCCCGCCATAGCCAGCTCGATGACCTTTTTCACGCACTGAAACGCGGCATTTCCACACATGGGATCCACCTTGCCATAGGAAAATCTGTCCCAGTCCACCAGCTCCAGATGCAGCACATCTATGGTACCGAATTCATATAGCCCCTGACTGGGTCTGTCCACCTGATGGAGCTTCAGCTCCGAGTGGTTCGTCACCCGCAGCGCATCGCGGATGCACTTGATGTCGCCTATCACCAACGGCCGGCACCGCTGGTACACCGCGGCATCGGACAAAGCCCGGACGGTGATCTCCGGACCGCAGCCGGCGGGATCTCCCATGGTGATCCCCAAAATCGGACGATTCATATGGTTAACGCCTCCTTGTGATTCTTCTGCGGCCCTTACAGGACGCTTTGATAAATAGCCCGGATCTCCTCCAGCGTCAGTTCCTTGCGATTGTTGTCCAGCAGGCGCCGCTGCTGGCTGCCGGAGGTGACCAGAAAATCAATGTCGGACGGCTGCACGCCGTAGGGCTTGAGATCCGTGGGGATATCCGTGCGGCGGATAATATCCTCGATGGCGGCAATGACACGCAGAGATTTTTCCTCGGCGCTCTGCCCATGGCATTCGGGATACACCGCGTCGCACAGCTGCGCCAGCTCCTTTTCACAGGCGGGACGGTTGCAGCGCATCACCGGCGCAAACAGGATCGCATTGGATACGCCGTGGGCAATATGGAATTTGCCGCCCAGAGGATAGCTCAGCGCATGTACGGCAGTGGTACCGCTGGCTGTAATGGCCACGCCTCCGTAAAACGCACCCAGCATCATGGCTGTCTTGGCTTCCATATCGTCCGGATCTTCATAGGCGCGTACCAGATTTTCAAAAATCAGCTTGGCGCCGGTCAGGGCAAACATATTGCTGAAATCCGTGGCCTTCAGCGAGGTATAGCACTCCACTACATGGGCCAGCGCGTCTACACCGGTGGCGGCTACAATAGCCTTCGGCAAATGGCGGATCGTCAGCGGATCCAAAACCGCATAGTCCGGGATCATGGCATCGTTGACGATGCCCTTTTTCACACTCTCCTCCGGGATGGCTACAATGGCATTGCAGGTAGCCTCCGACCCGGTGCCGCAGGTGGTGGGCAGGAACACCGTCTTTACCTGCTTGCGCCCCTGCGTGGGGTCCTGCAGCAGATCTCGGACGGTATAGGGCGCGCCCTTGAGAATGGAACACAGCTTCGCTGTGTCCATTACACTGCCGCCGCCTATCGCCACGATCAGGTCGCACGCCATTGCCTCCAGCTGCCCGGCGATTTTCTCTACGTCCAAGTAGCTGGGCTCCCGCGGTATATCGTCCAGCACCTCATAGGAAACATCTGTCAGTTCACGAAGCAGCACGTCGCATACGCCGGACTGCCGCACGCCCTGATCGGTGAACACGACAACCTTTTTCGCGTTCTCCCTGCGAATGATCTCCGGGACAGCTTTCACACTGCCCTCCCCCAAGTGGGTACACGCAGGCAGCTTCAGACTAATCATATCTCCGCACCTCCTTGTCAGCGTTTGTAGGCCGCATAGTATCGGTCAATGGTATCCAGAATGGCGTTGTCTGTCTCCTCGCTCACCATTCCGAAGGGCTTGCGGCACGGACCCAGAGGCTGCCCGATCAGGTTGGCTGCCCGCTTAACGATAGAGTTGGGGTTGCCATACTTGAAGCAGTCACGGATGGGCTGAATCCCCTGCTGGGCAGCTTCAGCGGCAGCCATGTCGCCCCTCTTCCAATTCTGGTAGATACTCACCATCATTTCCGGCAGAATATTGGCAACTGCGGTAATTCCGCCCTTACCTCCATTCTGCAGCGTTTTCAGGATCAGCGCATCGTTGCCGGAAAGGACGGAGAAGTGCTCCGGATCTGTGCCGTGTATGTATGCCAGAATGTTTTCAAACTTTCCGCTGGAATCTTTCACGCCCCGGATATTGGAAAAGTCCTTCGCCAGCCGGGATACCGTCTCCGGCTCAATGGCACAGCCGGTGCGCATGGGGATGTTGTACATCACGATGGGCAGCTTCACCGCGGCGGCAATATCCGCATAGTGGCGGTACAGCTCCTCCTGGCTCAGCGCCGCGAAATACGGGGTGATAATGGACAGCACATCTACGCCGATCTCCTGCGCCGCCAGCGACAGGTCAATGGTGTCCTGCGTACCCACACAGCCGGTCCCCGCATAGACGGGCACCCGCCCCCGCGCCTCATCCACGCAGATGCGCATGACCCGCTTTTTCTCCTCCGTACTGAGGATATAGAACTCTCCATTGGTACCCAGACAGAAGATGCCGTCAACGCCGGCCTGAATATGCCGGTTCACCTGATTGCGGATTTCGGACTCATTGATGCTGCCATCCTCATACATGGCGGTAGCCATGGCGGCAATGATACCTTTGATCTCCATATGTACCTCCCTCGGGGTCTGCGCCCCGTATTTTTTTACTTTCTGTCCCTTTTTTATCATGGAGATTTTATCAAATCAATGGTAAAACCAAAAAAGTAAGTTTCATATTGCAACACTTTTATAATTGATGTAAAATAAAACCTGTAACATGAAAAATGTGTTTCAAAATAAGACAGGTGGTGAATCGCATGATCCCGTGCAGGATTCTGGTCATAGCGCCCTATGAAAGCATGAAGAATATTCTGCTGCTTATCTGCAAGGACAGACCGGAGGTCCGTCTGACAGTGATGGTCGGCGACCTCGGTGAGGGAGCGCGGCTGGTGCAGGAGATCGACGAGGAGGAGTTTGATATCGTCATCTCCCGCGGCGGCACAGCGGAGGTGCTGCGGTCCGTTGTTTCCATCCCGGTGGTGGAGATCCAGCTATCCAGCTATGATGTACTGTCCGCCTTAAAGCTGGCGGAAAACTACACCGGCCGTTATGCTCTGGTCGCCTATCCCAACATTGCCCGCATGGCGACACTTCTGTGCAGCGTGCTGCAATATGATGTGCCAATTTACCCGATCGCGCAGGGAGATACGCTGGAAAAGACGGTAGATGAGCTAATTCAGCGGGACGTCACCCTGATCATAGGCGATATGGTGACGACGCAGTATGCCAGGCAGCATTCGCTGGACGCTATTCTGATCACCTCCGGCGTAGAAAGTCTGGAAAACTCGATCCGTCAGGCGCTGCAGCTGCATCAGCTGATGACCGCCGTCCGTGTCCGGGACGCACTGCTGGAGCGTCAAGCCCGTCAGCACCAATGGGAACTGGCGGTTCTGCAGGAGGATCAAACGGTATTTTGGGAAAGCCCCTCTCTCGCCCGAAAGCCCCGGCTGCGCAAAATGATGCAGAAAATCGCCGCACATGCGGACGCCGCGGAGGGCGGTGTGCAGATCCGGCGAATTCAGGAACAGCCGTGGAAGATTTCCTGTCAGCGAGTATTTCTGGAGGGTTCCCCCTATTTCTTTCTGCAGGCCGAGCCTCTGCCGGAGGACATGACCCGCAGCGATGTCGTGAGCTTTTTTAGCTGCGAAGATATTTCGCCGCAGTATTTCAAGAAATACATCAACTCCGCCCTTCACCAAAATCTCCAGCGCTATGCGGCTTCCCATTCTCCTGTGCTGATCCTTGGCGAGATCAGCACGCACAAGGATCGGGCCGCCAACGTTCTATATACCAACGGGCTGCATCGTGACCACCCTCTTTGCGTGGTGGATTGCGACCGGGCGGACAGCAGATTCTGGCAGAGCTTTGTCACGCGAACGGACTCCCCGCTATACGATACCGGCTGCACCTTCTATTTTAAGAACAGCAACTGCCTCACCGGGGAGCAGGCGGATTCTCTGGCTCGGCATATTCTATCGGGAAGGAACAACCGTTTTCTGTTTTCGGTCGTCACAGACACTCCTCAGGCGGAGGACTGTCCCATCTGTCGGGTCCTGCGCCAGCAGTGCTCCTGTCTGACGCTGCGGATGCCTCCTCTGCGGGAACGCGTCTTTGAGATCCCTGCCCTGTGCAGTCTGTACCTCAACGAGTTTAATGCCGAAAGCGCCCATCAAGTCATCGGTTTTGTGCCGGAGGCGATGGAGCTTCTGCAAAGCTATCCGTGGCCCGGAAATATGGACCAGCTGAAACGAGTCATACGACAACTGACGCTGACGGCAGAACGGTCCTATATTTCCGCCGAAAGTGTCCGCCGGCAATTGCTGTTAGAGTCTCCTCAGCCCATGTCCGAGGCCCCGGCGTTTGACACAAATCGTACTCTGGAGGAGATGACCCGTGAACTGGTAGAGATCGCCCTGCGCCGAGTCCACGGCAATCAAAGTCAGGCGGCGGTCCAACTTGGCGTGAGCCGCTCTACTCTGTGGCGGATGCTGCACAAGGAAAAGTAAATGTCCGTCTCGCTGTAAGCTGCGGCAGCTTCGGGATGAGCTGCTGTGCGGTGTCTTTGGGGCAAGGGAGATCGACCAGCTTTTGGGCAGGCGAAAGGGGCTGCGCCTTGCTGCATGTACCCCTTTTCTTTCGAGGACTTGCCTGCACACAGCACAAAAGGCAGGCACCCTTTGGGTGCCTGCCTTTTCCTGTTTCCTGCTGCGCTTTTCTCAGGGCATCGCCGGCTCGGAGGCCAGGCGCACAGTGAAGTCCTGCGCCGCTGCGCCCTCCGGCAGCAGCTTCGCCATGACCACCAGCCGCTGGTCGCCGGTATTTTCCATGTCGTACTTCCGGCAGCAGGTGGACAGCGTCAGGATGGTATCCTCCTCGCCGAAGGTCACGCCGTCAAACGCCAGCCAGTTCTTCTCCTCCACCTGCCGGAGGAGGCCGGTGAGCTCCTCACCCGCGAGGTCCGGAGAAATATAGTCGAAGCTGATGTCCGTGATGAAGCAGGCCGTGATCTGGAACACCATGTCGTCACCCTCCACGGAGAGGTAGATGTAGGGGTTCTCCTGCACGAAGTCCGCATCCATGTACCGGTGGAGCTTGGTGAATTTCGGACCGTCCGGGTCGCAGTTGGTGGCGGAGTGGCCGAAGATCACGGTGTTCTTATCCAGCGCGCTCCGGCTGCTTAGATGGTCGTCGCAATGGGCGTAGTAGCAGCCCCACTCGCTGAAATTCCCGTTTTCGTCCTTTTGCAGGTAGTACCCGTTGTCCGCCGCCTGCATCACGGCATCGTCCACCTCCGCGCCGGGCATATACAGCCACGCCACGGCGTCAGGATTTGCCTTTTTGGCGGCGGCCAACTGCTCCTGCCGGTCCACAGCGGGGATGACCTCGCCGGCTGCCTGAGATCCCGTCACCTCCGAAACGGTGGGATACTCCGCCCTTTTGCCGCAGGCGGCGGCCGTGGCCGCCACGGTCAGCAGCAGCGCTGCGATGAGGGTGCAGGAGAGGGTGCGCGTGAACTTTCTCATGGCGTTATCTCCCGCAGCCAATGGTGTTCCGCGTCACGGTCACGCCGGTCTGGGGATTGCCGTTGGCCTTCATAAAGACGGCCTCGATGGTGTGGTCCTGCGTGACATTCCGGAAGGTGTAGGATGTCACCGCACCCACGCTCCTGCCGTCCACCAGCACCTTGGCCACGGCGTAGCCCGCATCCGGCGTGATGGTGAAGGTCTGCTCCCCACCCTCGCCGACGGAGGTCCAGCCGACAGGGGAGATGGTCCCGTTGACGCCGGCGGACGCCCTGATGGTGTGATCGGTGCCGTACTGGTTGCCGCCGTTGGGCTTGTAATACAGCTCGATCTCACCGCTGAGGGTGGTGTAGTTGCCGTCCGCAGGGGTGAAGCGCCACTTGTAGGCCGTGTTGGCCTTCACGCGGGTGCTGCCCGGCAGCACGTTCCCCGCATCGTCCACCCACTCCAGCACGCCGTCCGCAGGGGAGATGGTGCTGTCGGCCAGCGTCAGCGCCGCGTCGTCCAGCGTCTTGCCGCGGGTGATGATCTTGGTGTAGTTGGGCTGACCGGTGGGCCTGGCCTTGGTGATGGTGACGATCACCGCATCACTGACAGCCTCCTTGTAGTCCTTGTCCTCCGCCTTGGTGACCGACACGGTGACGATGCCCACCTTCACCGGTGTGAGAACGCCCGTATCGGGGTCGATGACGGCTTCGCCGGTGCCGTTGGTCACGGCGTAGGCCACTTTGCCGGTGCCGGAGCCGCCGCTGCTGCCCAGCTGCAGCTTCTCACCGTAGACCACGGTGGTGCCGCCGGTGACACGCAGCGCCGCCTGATCGTCCTTCTCCCGCAGGAGGATGTGCAGCGTGATGGTGAAGTCCTCATAGTTGGCGCAGGACGCCTTGAGGGTGATGGTGATCTGGTCGCCCAGCGCCTTCCCCTCGGGGATCGCGTAGGTCAGAAGACTGCCGTCCGCCGCAAAGTCCTGCCTGGGCAGCACCTCGCTGGCCTCGCTGTCGAACGTCCACTGCTGTCCCTTGGGAAGCGCGGACCAGTCCGGCGCGTAGGTGTGTTCCTCGGTGTCCGTGTACTTCTGCACCAGTTCCACAGTCTTCAGATTCCGACCGTCCGCCGGGCCCACGGTCACATCGATGGCGGCGTCGACCACTCCCTTATAGTTGTCGCTGTCGGGTCTGAAGTCGGCGTCGAAGCTCTGGGTGCCCAGCTGCTCCAGCACCGTCTCCGGTGCCTGCCAGCTCCATGTACCGGCCAGATTGCCCTCGGGATTCACCAGTTGGATGTCGCCCAGCCTCTGCCCGTACTTCGCCGTCAGGCCGGAGGGCTTCGTATAGTCCGGCGCCGCCTTCTTCACCACAAACTGCACAGCCGCCGTGGTGAATTCCTTGTAGTTATCCGTCTCGCCGATGACCGCGTACATGTAGTAGGTACCGGCATCCAGCGTGGTGGGCTGCATGTTCTCCCACTCCGTGCCGCCGCTGGCGGCATTTTCGGTGCCGTAGTAGTAGACCGCGCTGCCATCGCCCACCTTATATGTCAGGCTGGGCATGCTGGGCGCATCGTTGTAGGTGTAGTCCGCCATGCTGACGGCGGCGCTCTGCGCGGCCCTGTTGACCTGAACGGCCACAGTGCCCGTGGCCTCCACATAGGTCTTGGTGTCATCCGGCGTGAACTTCCACGCAGCGCCTGCATGTGTACCCGCATCCAGCACCGTGTCGGGCTCCTGCCAGGTGAACGTGCCCGCAACGGTCCTGCCGTCCGCCTGCATCGTGCCGCTGATGGCGATGGCGCCCAGCTTCTCGCCGTAGGTGATCTCGGCGGGACTCAGCGTCAGCGCGCCCTCCGGACTGGGCGTCAGCTTGGCCTCCACCGCCAGGATAACGGTGATGGTGTAGTCCTCATAGTTGTCGGCTCCGGTGACGTTGACCTTCACCTTGGCGGTCCTGCCCACCTTGGACGCATCGTCCGCAAAGCCGAAGCGCAGGATACCTTCGCTGACCGAGCACGTACCGGCCAGCACACCGGCATCATCTGTCACGCTGCCCAGCACCGCCGTGCCGCCCTCCGCGATCAGGCTGCTCAGGTCCACAGTGCCGTTGTTGTCGTACATGGCGGAACCGTTCACCGTTCTGTCGCCATAGGCCGCCCTGTGGATGGTGAAATACACCACCTCATCCGCGAGCTTCAGCGTATAGTTGTCCGCCTTGAAGCCGCTGCCGTCCGCCAGCGCCAGAGTGCCCCCGGTAATGGCGTAGCTGCCCGCGTTCGCGCCTGCGTCACGCACCAGTCCGCCGCTGAAGGCGGGGGTCTCGCCGTTCACCGCACCGGCGGAGATGTAGGTCAGCGCGGGGTCATCCGCGCCGTAGATCTTGCCCTGACCGGCATCCGGCGTCACCGTGATGACAGCAGGGGTAATGGCGGCCATCGCCGAAGCCTGCTGGCCGCTGGCCGCCAGCCGATAGTTGCCCGCGGACGCGCCGCCCAGCGTCAGGCCGGAGATACGGACGGTCCTGTCCGTGCCCACGTCCTTGCTGTCGAAGGTACCATCGGCGGAAACGGTAAGTTCATCGCCTTCCGCCTTGCCGCTGATGACCGCCCCGCTGACATCCAGCACGGCGTCAGCGCTGCCGTTGTAGGTCTTATCCGCCGCCGTGATGCCGCTGACAGTGACGGCCCTGGGCGTGATGGCGAAGCTCTCCGCCACCGCGCTGAACGCATAGTTGCCCATGGCCGTGATGGTCACGGTGCCGCCCGTGCTGACATCTCGGTTCTCGCCATAGGCGACGGTGTAATCCCGCCCCTCGGTCAGCTTGGTGCTGCCGATCTTCACGGTGGGCACAGGCCTGATCTGCCCGCCGGTATAGGTGGTGTCGCCGCTCAGCGTCACCGCCGGCGCGGTCTCATTGGCCGCGATGGTGAACGTCCAGCTGTCGTCCGTCAGGTCTGCGGCGGCATCGTAGTTCTTGCCCTCCGCCACGTCGATCCTGACGTTGTACGTGCCCACATCGGCGGGCTGCTCCACCTTGACGCCGTTCCGATAGTACTTCACCGTGACGCCGCCCATGCCCGCAATACCGGCCCTGGCCGCCACTGCCGCCGTTCTGGCGCTGCCGTCATAGGTCAGCGTATCGGGAGGGGAGAAGGCGAAGTCCCCTGCCTGCGGGACAGCCTGCCGGATGGTATAGGTCACGCTGGCGGTCTGGCCGCCCACGGTGATGCCGGCGGTGTAGGTGCCCGCATCAACGGGCGCTGCGGACAGGGCGCTGCCGTCCTTCTGATAGGTGATCTCGCCCACGTCCGCCGCCGTCCACCCGGTCTTGGTCAGCCTGGCCGCCTTGGCGCTGCCGTCATAGATCAGTCCGCCGCTGGGCGGCGCGATGGTGACGCTGCCGCCGTTGGGATTGCCGCAGAGCCCGTCCGCATTCCCGCATTCGGCGCGGATGGCCGTGCCGTCGCTGCCCAGCGTATAGCTCCAGTCGTGCTCATGGCCCCGCAGCACCACGGTCTTGCCCTCGTTGATGCGGCTGACGGCGTACTTGCCGGGGGTCCAGCTGACAAAGCTGCCCTCCTTGATCCAGTCGGCATTTTCCGTGGTGGCGATGGTCACGGGGCTGCCGGCTTCAGGCGTAGCCGCGGTCTGGATGGGGATGCTGGTAGCGTCGTCCAGCTCGCCCACCACGGTGATGGTCCTGCCCGTGCCGAGGAACACATTCTTGGTGGCATTGACCGTGCCGCTCAGATTCAGCGTGCCGTAGTTGTACACGCTGAACTGGCCGCCGGAGGCGGTGAGCGTGCCGTTGATCGTGACCGTACCGTTGTTGCTGTTATCCAGGCCGTCGGTCTGCTTGCCGCTGGCATTTCCGGTGGCGGTCAGCGTACCGTTGACCGTCAGCGTGCCGCCGTAATTATACACACCGTCGTTTCTCTTGCCGGTGGCCGTCAGCGTACCGGCGACTGTCGCCGTACCTCTGTTGCTCAGGCCGTCGCTGTCGCCGGTGCAGATGAGCGTACCGTTGACGGTTATGGTGCCGCTCCTCGAGTCCTCGACCCGATTGGCCACGCCTATGTTGCCGCCATCCGCCGTCAGCGTGCCGTCAACAGTCAGCGTACCCAGGTTGTTCACACAGTAATATCCACTGCCGACGGTATCGCTGGTGGCCTTGACCGTACCGGCGATGTTCACCGTACCGGTGTTGTAGATGGCGGACCTGGTGCCGGAAACGGTGCTGTTATACAGGTTGACGGTATTGCTGGTATAGTTCTCGACGCCCACGCTGGTGCCGGAAAGGGAAATGCGGAAGATATCGGCGATGCCGTTCCGGGAGATGCTGGAGCCCGAGGATTTCAGCGCCGCACCGCTGGTGTTGGTGTTTCTGATGGAGCCGCTGGCCCGGCAGTCGGTCAGGACGATATGGGCATCAGAATCGATCCGCACCGCCGTAGACCAGCTGCCGGTGATCTTGTGCCCGTTCAGGCAGAGGATGGTGCCGTCCTTCGGCGCCCATGGGTATGCACCCAGATCCACGTCGCTTGTCAGGTAGTAGTAACCCGCCGCCTTGGGCAGGGTATCCGCCGCCTTGTATGTGGTGCCGCTGCCGTACTGCTCCTTCACCAGCTCATCTGTCCACGCCACGAACTCGCGGTCCATGTGCTCGGTGTGATCGCCGATGCTCCTGGCGTACTTCCCCTTGTGGCCGCAGGCACAGTGCGTGTGGTCGCGGATCCGGTGCAGGAGGACGTCGTCGTCATCGTTGAAGGACAGGTCATAGGTGCCGTCATCATCGGGGAAGAAGCATACCAGCGATGCCGCGCCGCCCTCGACCACAGTGATGGCCGCCGTATCGGCGAGGCTGCCCTGCTTTTCCGCCGTGATGCCGATGCGGGCGCTTTCATCCAGCTCGCTGTTCAGCGTGATGGTCGTTCCGTCCGTCAGATAGACGTTGGGGCTGCCGCCCGTGACCGTCGCGGTGCCGCCCACGGTCAGCGTGCCGTTGTTATACACACCGCCTCCGCTGCCGTTGTTGGTGATGAGGCCTCCGTAGAGGTTGCACACACTGGCGTTATACACGCCGCCGCCCCGGGCGCTGGTACCGTTGTTGCTGATGGTGCCGCCGTACATATTGAATGTACCGTTGTTGTAGACCGCCGCGCCATCGGCCGTGCTGGTGGTGCCCCGCAGCCGTCCGTTGTACATGTTGAACGTACCGCTGTTGTTCACGGTGTGGACCGCTCTGCTGCTGGCGCAATAGATGTACCCCTGGATAGAGGCGCACTCCGTCAGGGAGAAGGTCACGCCGCTGTCGACGGTGATGGCGTCAAAGTCGGGCTTATAAAAAGCAAATTCATTGACAGTCCGGCCGTTCAGACAGAGCACCGTGCCGTCCGCGGGACGCCATGTGTCGCTGTCAGACAGCGTCACACTGGTCGTCAGATAGTAATAGCCCGGATCCTTGGGCAGGGAGTTGGCCGCGGTATGGCTGCTGTCGCCGTACTGGCTGGCCGCCTCGTCGTTCGTCCACGCGGTGTAGGTCACGTTGCTGTGCTGCGGATGGCCGCCGGACACGGCATCGCCGCCGCAGATGCAGTGGACGTGGGGATACAGGCTGACATAGCTGCTGCCGGACTTCCGGACCTGGGCATGGCTCCGGTCCAGCACGGGGGTCGCGTCGCTGTTGTCACCGGCGTAGCAGTTCTGCCGCCAGTCGTCCCGGGCCGTGCCGCCGTTCAGGAGATACGCGACCTCGCCGCCGCGGAACTGGTCCTCCGTCTTGCCGCCGTAGCCGTCGTCCCTGTCCGCGCCGTAGTAGCAGTTGGAGACCTTGCCGCTGTTCTTATTGGCGATGGCGCCCCAGCCGATGATGTCACGCACCGTATCGCCGGACTGGGCCTGCACCATGTCTCCGTAGAAATAGCTGTTGGCGATGGTGCCCGTGTTCTCATAGGCGATGCCGCCTGCCAAGCCGCCGTAGTACATCTCGATGCGGCTGCCGCGGTTCAGCCTGCCCGCGTACACGCAGCAGGCCTCGATGGTGCCGCTGTTGGTATAGACCAGACCGCCCAGGCTGTCCTTGGCCGTCATACCGCCGCTGTACCGGCAGCGGGTGATGGTACCGGCGTTGCTGCGCGCCAGGGGAGCGCTGGCGCTGATGGAATAATTCTTGCTCTGGCGCTTCGTCACGGCGATATCCGTCAGCTTCGCGTCCGCGCCGACATAGCCGAACAGGGCCTGTCCCCAGCCATCCAGCCACACACGGATCGTGTGGCCGTTGCCGTTGAAGGTGCCGGTATACGGGTGCTCGCTGGTGCCGATGGACGTCCAGACCTCATCCACATACTCCACGTCCTGCCGCAGCTCCGCGCAGGTACTCGCCTCACCGGCGTTCACCGCGTCCCGCAGCCAGATGAGCTCCGCCGCGCAGGTGATCTGATAGGGGTCCTTCGCCGTGCCGCTGCCGCCGGGCTGCGTGCCGGCGATGGCGGCCAGCAGCGCAGGCTCGCTGGCATCAGGCTCCCCTGCCAGCGCCAGCACCGCGGCAGCCGCCGCATCGTATCCGGTCAGGTCCAGCCGGGCCGCCTGCTCCTCCGTCAGGGCCTGCTTCGCCTCGTCGATGGCGTCCAGCTGGCCGGATACCTCGTCCGCGTTGGCGTCCGAGATGTCCTCCGCCGCCGGCAGCGCGTCGATCAGCGCCTGTACAGCCGAAACCGCCTCGTCAGGCTCCTCGTCAGGCTCCTCGTCAGGCGCTTTGTCAGGCGCTTTGTCAGGTGCTTCGTCGGACGTTTTATCGTCCTCGCCCGCACCATCCTGACCGGGTGCCTGCGTCTGCCCGTCGTTTCCCTGCGTCAGGACCGTCTGCTCCTGACCGGCCTGCCCCTGCGCCTCCGCCGCCAGCGCCGATGCGGGCAGCAGCGTCAGGCACAGAGCCAGAGCCATCAGCAGGGATACTCCTTTTTTGATCATGTGCATAACCTCCGTTCTGTTTTTTCACGGCTGCCGTATGTCACAGCAGGCCGATGCCTCTTCCGCGGTTCACCGCCTGCTGCCGGTTTGACACCCGAAGCTTTCTGAAAATGCTGTTGCTGTGGAACTTGATGGTCCCCGCCTTCCGGTCCATCCGCTCCGCGATCTCGTCATTGCTCATGCCCAGCGCCATCAGGCGCAGCACCTTTTTCTCCGTCTCGGTCAGCGTCTCGTAGTACTCCGCCGGAGACTTCAGATAATTGGGAAAGTACCGGCTCACGCCGCCCGCCAGCTCCATGATCCGGTCGGTAAAGTCGTCCGCGCCCCGCTCCCGCTGGTAGATGAACAGCATCTGCACCATGCAGGCGCCCTCGTCCGCCAGCAGCCGTATGTACCGGTATTTTTTCGCCAGCGCCAGCGCTGTCTCCAGCTCCCGGCACATGCGGTCCTTGTCCCCCGATTTGTAGTACACGGCGGCCAGCAGCATGTGACACTCGCACAGGTCCATGTGCCGCTTCCCCGGCTCCAGCAGGGTGATAAGCTGCCTGACCAGCACGTAGGCGGCCATGTTTTTCCCCACCTGCAAATAGCAGCGCACCTTGGTGAGCCAGGCAAACATGTCCATCATATAGATGTCCCGATTCTCATCGGGGGCAGTGTTTTCCAGCCACTGGGTCACCGCCTCCTGCTGCCCATCGTAGCAGGCCGCCAGACATTCCAGCGCGTTCAGGCTGGCCGTCAGCTCCTCCCGCCCCGTCTCCTGGATGCGGTCTCTGATCTTCTCCCCCAGAGGCTTGGCCGTCCGCGCCTGCCCGTTCATCAGCAGGAT
Source organism: uncultured Eubacteriales bacterium (assembly GCA_900545585.1). Classification (GTDB taxonomy): domain Bacteria; phylum Bacillota; class Clostridia; order Oscillospirales; family Oscillospiraceae; genus Vescimonas. Next base: position 132,366 of record UQZR01000002.1, on the reverse strand, counting down.
GCGCATCTGCAGCGCCAGCGCCACGAACAGGCAGCGCATATCGCTCTCCCTCTCGATAAGCGGGATGGTCCCCGTCGCCAGGATCAGCGCGTTGAAGCAGTCGTTGTTCTGATAGTACCACTCCGCCAGCATGATCTCATAGACGTTCTTCCCCACGCTGCCGTACAGCTGGTGGATCATCTGGGTAATGGCGTCCTTATGCCGCTCCAGATACGGGCCGAACCGCGTAAAATCCCGAAACCCGTTGATGATGCTGGGACGGCAGGCGGACAGCGTCAGCGACCTCACCGGCACCATGCCCGTTTTCACCAGGAAAAACACGATGCGCAGGAACATGCCGTCGCTGATGTACGGCATGACCAGCTCCGTGCAGATGCGGTAATAATCCTTCTCCCGAAGCTCCTGCACCCGCCAGTGCCTGGGCGTCGTGCCCAGCAGGCTCACATACTCCCTGGCCAGATCCAGATCTCCCGCCATGGCCGCCAACAGGGCAAAGACGGCCGGCAGCGCCGGATGGCTCCTGCGCGCCGCCGCGTCCAGCCGGTAAAAGTGGTCCCGGCAGGCCCACAGCGCAGGCATGGAAAACGGGTGCTCCGTGAATTCCGCCACGATGGTCTCCATCAGATGCCCCGCCTGCTCCGCCTCGTCCAGAACGCATACCAGCTCCATTTGGGGCCGCGGATATGTGACATTTCCTTTTTGTTCCATTTCCCTCATCCTATCTGCTCCATTGTACCGGTTTATTATAATCCATTTTCTTCCGTTTGCCCAGCAAACTTTACTTTATGAATAACCAAACTTTCAGCCAAACTCTCCTGAATTTGACGTCTGCCCGGCGACGGCGCCGCAGCGCCTTTCCCCGCCGGTGCATCGGCTTTTTTCCTGTTTCTTCCAATTATTTCAGGCAGAAGCCTGCGCGCAGGCGAATATTCGCTTAATATTTCATGGATAAACGGTAGCCATTCGTTTCGCCGTGCGGTATAATACAGGGTGGCTTTTTATATGCCTCGGGAGCCGCGCCGCGGGTGCGGCCGCAAAAAAGGCGCCGGATGCGCCATGGAAGGTACGGCATCCGGTGAAAGGGAGGGCGTTATCGTATGAATCGCAGGAAACTGCTGATCGCAGATGATTCTGAGATGAACCGTGCCATGCTGGCCAATATGCTGGATCACGATTTCCAGATCATCGAGGCTGTGGACGGCCATGAGACCATCTCCGCGCTGGAGATGTACGAGGGCGAGATCGCGGCCCTGCTGCTGGACATCGTCATGCCGGAGATGGACGGCTTTCAGGTGCTGGAGGAGATGCAGCGCCGCGGCTGGACCGAGTCGGTCCCCACCATCATGATCTCGGCGGAGACGGGCAGCGCGTATATCGACCGCGCCTTTGAGCTGGGCGCGTCGGACTACATCAACCGCCCCTTCACCACAGGCATCATCCGCCGCCGCATCATCAATGCCATCCTGCTGCACACCAAGAAGCAGCAGCTCATAGACATCGTGTCCAATTACTCTTACCGCCACGAGAAGAACACGGAGGAGATGGTGTCCATCCTCAGCTCCGCCGTGGAGCACCGCTGCTGCGGCGGCGGACGCCACATGGCCGGCGTCGGCTACCTGACGGGTCTGCTGCTGCGCTGCCTGCTGGCGCGGGAGGATGTACACCCGCTGGACCCCGCCGATGTGGAAGCGGTCTGCATGGCCGCCAGCCTCCACGACATCGGCAAGCTCATGATCCCCCGTGAGCTGCTGGAAAAGCCGGACCGTCTGACGCCGGAGGAATACGAGATCGTCAAGCGCCACACCGTCATCGGTGCCCAGCTCATTGCGGAGCTCCCCGTCTATCAGGGGGAGAAGCTGACCAAATACGCCATGGAGATCTGCCGCTGGCACCACGAGCGCTGGAACGGTGAGGGCTACCCCGACGGCCTGAAGGGCGACAGGATCCCTCTGGCCGCCCAGATCGTCTCCCTGGCCGATGCCTACGATGTGCTGGTACACCAGCGCAGCTATAAGGCGCCCTGCACCCACGAGCAGGCTATGGCCATGCTCCATAACGGGGACTGCGGCTCGTTCAATCCCCTGCTGCTGTCCTGTCTGGACGAGGTCGGCGAAGCCGCCAGACGCGGCGTGGACCGCAAGGCCGCCGGCCGCCGCTCCCCCCGCCGCACGGTGGAGAAGCTGTACCGCGGGCAGGATCTGGCCGCCGCCCGCATGACCCGGCAGCTGGAGGACGCCTACGCCAAGCAGGATTTCCTCTCCGCTCTCAGCGGGGAGATCTGGTTTGAATACACGCCCCACCCCTCCTCCCTGCGCCTGTCCCGCGGCGCCACAGAGCAGACGGGCCTGCCGTCCATGATCGTGGAGCCCCTGGACGATCCGGATTTTCTGGCGCGGGTAGGGGCGGAGACGGTGGATGCCGTCCGCCGCCGCCTGGCGGACCTCTCCATGGAGGAGGCGTATCTGGAGATGGCGGCCCAGCTGGTGCTGAACGGACAGCCCCGGCGCTGCCAGCTGGCCATTTTGGTGCTGCGGTCCGCCGCAGAGCACGGCCGCTGTTCCGCCCTGTTCGGCAGAGTCATCGACATGGATGACAACTGTGAGCGGCTGGAGCGCTATGACCGCGCCGTCGGCCATCTGGCGGACCGCCAGCTCCTGCTGCCCGTCACCATGGGGCGGGACGACGTGCTTCGCGTCACGGCGGAGCAGCTGGGCCCTGTGCTGCAGAGCTACCGCGCCATGTTCCAGACCGTGCGGCTGGTAGACCCTGGTATCTGTATGCAGGTGACTTCCGACGCCCACGGCCACTCTGTGGATAAGACCGATCACTGCTATGCCATCTGGGGCAAGAACCGGCGCTGTGAGCACTGTATCTCACAGGACGCGGTGCGTACCCGCACCACCCAGAGCAAGGTGGAGACCATCGGCAACGACGTTTTCTATGTCATCGCCGTCTGCGTAGAGGTGGACGGCATCCCCTACGCGCTGGAGTGCGTCAACCCCATCCGCCCTGACGATATGGTCGGCAGCGGCGAGGAGAATATTTTGAACCAGCTGCTGGTCCGCAACCGTCAGGTGTATACCGACTCCGCCACCCAGGTCTTCAACCGCCGCTATTACGACGAGCGCCTGCGCAGCCTCACCGGCGAGTACGCCTTGGCCATGATCGATCTGGACAACTTCAAGGAGATCAACGACCGCTTCGGCCACCCCGCCGGCGACGCCGCGCTGTTCCACGCGGCTCAGACCATGCGCTCCATGCTGCGCAGCGGGGACGAACTGGTGCGCTACGGCGGCGACGAGTTCTTCCTGCTGTTCCACGGCCTGCCCGCCCATGTGCTGGCGCGGAAGCTGGAGGACATCTGCCGTGCCGTGGCCGCCCTGACGATACCGGAGTATCCGGATCTGCACCTGTCCCTGAGCATCGGCGGCGCATACGGCTCCGCCCGCGTCTCCGAGCTGGTGGGCAAGGCCGATCTGGCTCTGTACCGCGCCAAGCGCACCAAAAACTGCGCCGTCGTGTATGAGGAATAAACCATATTGTACGGAATAAGGAGAGAATACCCATGACACTGACTGAATTCTACGCCGCCGTAGGCGGAAGCTACGAGGATGCCTCCGCCCGCCTGCAGAACGACGCCTTTATCGGCCGGTTCCTGCGGATGCTGCCCCGCGACGACAGCATGGCCCGCCTGACGGCGGCTGTGGACAGCGGCAGCGCCGAGGAAGCCTTCCGCGCCGTCCATACCCTGAAGGGCATCGCCCTGAACCTGAGCCTTGTCCGTCTGGCCGAAGCCTGCGCCGCCATGACCGAGGCCCTGCGGGGCAGTGCGGTGATGCCGGCCAACGTCCGTGCGCTGCACGATGCCGTGGCGCGGGAGTACGCGCTGGTCACAGAGACCCTGGCACAGCTGGAGACGTGACGCGCCGGTATAAGGGAGGCCGTTCCATGAAGGAAAATCACCTCCGCCTTGTCAGGCACATGGCGGTTAATATCGTCCTGCTGCTCGCTGCCGTGATGGTGCTGCTGCTCGCTGCGGCACACCGGACCTACACGCGCCAGATGGAACGGCTGGATGTCTACATCGGCGTGCTCAGCGGCCGGACGGCCCAGCACGCGGGCGATGTGTTTCAGGACAAGCTGTCCGCCATCACCTCCGCCGCCTGCCTGTACGGTGAGGCGCTGGGCGAAGACGGCGCGGACATGACCCATCTGGCCCAGCTGGAACAGGTCTCCGGCTTTGACCGCATCCGCTTTATCGATGCCGATGGCGTCAGCTATACCAGCGACGGGGAAACGGCGCTGGTGGCGGACCGCGTCTATTATATGGACGGCATCCGCGGCGGCAGCGGCATCATCTCCGTCTCCGCGTCCCGCTTCAACAGCGCCAGGTTCATCGGCTTTTACGCGCCGGTGCAGCTGGGCGATGAGGTCATCGGCGTGCTGCTCGGCCTCCTGGATGAGGAGACTGTCTCCGCCGTGCTGGAGACGGAGCTTTACGGCTGCCCCGCCTTCACCATGCTGGTGGACGCCAATGGCCGCTCTCTGGGCCAGTACCGCGCGAACCTTGCCTACATGGAGGATCTGGACGCCGCTCTCTCCCATTTCCAGGTGTCCCAGGCCCGCGACGTGCTGGAGGCTGCCGTCGATCAGACGGCCATGACCTTCTCCTTCGTGGGCAGCGGCGGCGCGTCCGAGGGCGGCATCCAGCCCGTGTCCGGCACCGGCTGGTCCCTCCTGCAGCTGTTCCCCTCCCAGGTGGCGGCCCAGATGCTGGCGGAGATCAACAGGGACCAGCACCTCACTATGCTGGTGCTGGTCGTGATCCTGATGCTGATCGGAGCCCAGCTGCTCTATTTCACCCGCCAGCAGGTATCCGCCGCCCAGGCCCAGCGCTCCCGCGACCGCATGACCTCCCTGCTGCAAAGCGTGGCCGACGACTACCTCTGCCTGATCAGCGTGGATCTGAACACCCAGCAGGAGGAACTGTTCCGCCTGCGGGAGAGCTGCGGTCTGGAGGACTGGACCGGCGGCGACGCCGACTATACCCACGGCATGCAGAAGTTCGCCCGGCAGTTCGTCTGCCCTCAGGACCGTGACCGGTTTCTCCGCACCGCCCGGCTGGACACGCTGCTGCCCCTGCTGGAGCGCCAGCGGGAGCTTTATATCGAATATGACGCCATCATCGGCGGCGAGCTCCAGCATCTGCAAAGCAAGTTCATCCTGGACCGCAGCGATCCCGGGAAGCCCCGCCTGCTGTCCGGCGTCCGCAACATCACGGAGCTGACTCACGAGCGCATCCGCACCCGTACCAGCATGGACCTGATCGTCTCCGCCGCCAGCACCGTGTACCCCTTCATTCTGGAGGAGAACCTGACGAAAAACGAGGCTTTCACCGTCTATAACCACAGCGTCGTCAACGAGGGCCTGTTCCAGAGCTTCACCATGGAGGAGATGATGGACTCCCTGAAGCCCACCATGCCCTATCCCGAGGATTTCGAAAAGCTGCATGCCCTCATGAACCGCGATGCCCAGCTGGACGCCTACCGGCGGGGCCAGCGCCTGCTCCACGTGCAGGTGCGCCAGACCGGCGATGACGGGCAGGTTCATTGGATGGAGACCCGGAATATCCTGATGGAAAACGTCACCGGCGATGTGTACTCCATCTCCATGACCCGCTGCATCGATGATGATATGCGCCGCACCGCGGAGCTCCGGCAGGCCAAGGAGGCCGCCGAAAGCGCCAACCGCGCCAAGAGCACCTTTCTCTTTAATATGTCCCACGATATCCGCACCCCCATGAACGCCATCATGGGCTTTTCCTCTCTGGCGGAAAAATACGTCAACGACCCCGCCCGCGTGGCGGACTGCCTGCAGAAGATCAACCTCTCCGGCCAGTATCTGCTGCGCCTTATCAACAGCGTGCTGGATCTGGCCTACATCGAAAGCGGCAAGATGACGCTGGACATCAGGGCCCACGACATCCCCGCCATGCTGAAAAATGTGAAATACGTGTTTCAGGCGGACCTGCAAAAAAAGCAGCTGACGCTGGATGTCGCCTGCGACGTACAGGACCCCGTGGCGTACTTTGACGCCCTGAAGATGAACCAGATCGAGCTGAACCTCATCGGCAACGCCATCAAGTACACTCCCGCCGGCGGCCACATCACCTACACTGTCAGCCAGACCGGCAGCGGCAGCGGCACCGCGGACTACCGCTTTACCGTAAAGGACAACGGCATCGGCATGAGCGAGGAGTTCCGCCGCCGCGTCTTCGACGCCTTTGAGCGGGAGAACAACAGCGTCGTCTCCGGCATTGAGGGGTCCGGTCTGGGCCTCGCCATCACCAAGCGTCTGGTGGAGGAGCTGGGCGGTGCCATCACCTGCCGCAGTGAGCCGGGAAAAGGCTCCGAGTTCGTCTGCACCTACACCCTCCGCACCGGCACTGCCGCCGATGCGGCGCCGGAGCTGCCGGAGGGCGGGGAGCGGCTCCACGCTGCGGGCCGCCGCGTCCTGCTGGTGGAGGACAACGCCCTGAACCGCGAGATCTCCCGCGAGATCCTCAGCGGCGCCGGTTTCCTGGTGGAGGAAGCGGACGACGGCGACGCAGCCGTGGAAAAGGTCCGCTGGTCCGCCCCGGGTCACTATGACCTGATCCTCATGGACGTGCAGATGCCCAGAATGGACGGCTACGAGGCCACGCGGCGCATCCGCACCCTGCCGGACCCCCAGCTGTCCCATATCCCCATTCTGGCCGTGACGGCCAACGCCTTTGCGGAGGACCGTCAGGCGGCGCTGGAGGCCGGCATGGACGGCCACATCGCCAAGCCCGTCAGCGTACAGGCACTGGAGCTGGCCATCGCCCGCCTGCTGTCCCGCCGCAGCGGCGATGCCGACACAGATCCCGACAGCAAGGAGGCGCCGGAGCAGTGAACATCAGGAAATATCTCATCGCGCTGACCGTGCTGATGCTGGCCCTGCTGCCCGCCGCCTGCGGCGCTCAGGAGGAGCCGTCCGGGGATCTCCCCGAGCTGGTGATCGGCAGCGACGATTACCGCCCTTATAACTATCTGGACGAAAACGGTCAGGCCGCCGGCGTGGATGTGGCTCTGGCCACGGAGGCCTGCCGCCGCATGGGCTACGAGCCGGTGTTCCGGCAGATCAGCTGGGACGAGAAGGATCTCCTTCTGGAAAGCGGCCAGGTGGATTGCCTGTGGGGCTGCTTCTCCATGAACGGACGGGAGAACGCCTATCTCTGGGCCGGCCCCTACCTGTACAGCGATCAGGTGGTGGCCGTCCGCGCCGACAGCGATATCTACACTCTGGCCGATCTGGCGGACCGCCGCGTGGCGGTGCAGGTCAGCTCCAAGGCCGAGAGCATCCTCTCCGACCCCGCCGATGCCCGCATTCCCCAGCTCCGCGCCCTGTACTGTCTGGTGGACATGGATCAGGTGGCAACCGCCCTGCGCAAATACTATGTGGATGCCTGCGCCAGCCACGCCGAGGCGCTGGCCGGTGCGCTGGAAAAGGCCGGCGTATCCTACCGCTTTCTGGATGAGCCGCTGCTGCACGCCCAGCTGGGCGTGGCCTTCGCCGCCGGCGGCGACACCGCCCTGCGGGACCTGCTGGCCCAGACGCTGGCGGACATGGAAGCCGACGGCACCACGGAACGCATCGCTGCGTCCTTCGGGTTGGGCGCCGACACCGCATTAGGGAGGACGACGCCGTGAACAACATCAAGCGAACCGTCTCCCGCCTCCAGTGGCGGGTTGTCCCTATCATCTTCGCCGGCATCCTGCTGTTCCTCCTGACCCTGGACCTGTCCGGCCGGAACGGCCTCAGCCGCACTCAGGCCCTGACGGACAACACGCTGGACACTCTGCGCCTGCAGTGCATCAGCTTCCATAAGCTGGAATCGGCGGACGGCACCAAGAGCCTGTTCCGTCTGGCCGACAGCGTACAGGCGCTCAGCCGCCATCTGGAGCTGGACCCCACCCTCGCCTCCAACGCCTATCTGGAGGACTTCGTGGACGAGATACGGCTCAGCGGCGTTGCCCTCCTCAACGCGGACCTGCAGCTGGAGGCCTCCGGCTACACCCGTCAGTACGCGGGCATGGCCTGGCCGGACGGCGCGTCCTCCGCCCGGCTGGAGAGTCTCATCGGCTCCGCCAAGATCTACACCCAGCGTCTGGAGAAGGACGGCGTCTCCTATGATGTCTGCGCCGTGGCGCGGCGGGACGCCCCCGGCGTGGTCATCGGCTTCTACCAGCAGCCCAACGGCCTTCTCGCCGACACGGAGGTCGACATGGCCACCCTGCTCACCGGCCTGCATCTGGACCGCAAGGGCGCCTACCTCATCACCCGCGACGGCGCGGTGCTGGCCTCCAGCACCGCCGGCATCGGCGATGACAGCGCCGTGCTGGACTGCCTGAACCGGCTGGAGTGCGGCGGCGCCCTGCAATCGTTCCGCTGCGGCGGACATCTGTATTACGGCGCCCGCTCCGCCTGCGAGGATTACGGCCTGTACATCTATTTCCCCGCCCTGTCCGTCTTTTCCTCCACCCTCACCGCCGCCGCAGTGTTCATCGCGCTGTACGGCGTCTTCTGGGTGCTGCTGTTCGGCCTCAAGACCCGGGAGCTGTCCGACAGCCAGCGGGAGCTGCGCCGCAGCAACAGCCAGCTGCAAAAGACGGTGAACATGCTCCATTCTCTGGAGAACATCTACTTCACCATTTTCTATGTGGATCTGGAGCTGAACCGCTTCGACACCGTGTTCCTGGCCCCATGGCTGGACGGCTTCCTGCCGGAGGATTTCAGCTACTCCAAGCTGAAGGACCGCTTCACCCATCTGCTGGTGCTGGAGCAGTACCGCGATGAGCTTGACCGCCAGATGAGCAGTGCCGCCATCCGCGAAACCCTCCGCAGGGACAACCTCTCCGATGTGCGCCACAGCTTCTACGTCGACTATCAGGCCTACCGCGGCGATGCCGTCAACTGGTGCCGCGTCACCGTGACGGCGGTGGACTTCGATGAGGAGGGTACCCCCCTCCACGTTCTGGTGGTGCTCCAGGACATCAACCGCGAAAAGACAAAGGAAGCTGAGTACCAGGCCCAGATCATGGAGGAGGCCCAGTCCGCCCGTCTGGCCAACATGGCCAAGAGCGAGTTCCTCCGCCGCATCAGCCACGACATCCGCACCCCCGTCAACGGCATTCAGGGCTACCTGGCCATGGCCGCTCAGGCCCCCAATGACATGGAGCTTCAGACCAGATGCCGCCAGCGGGCCGGCACCGCCCTGAACACCCTGCTGGATCTGGTGAATAACGTTCTGGATATGAGCAAGCTGGAAAGCGGCCAGCTCCAGCTGGAGCATAAGTCCTTCGCTCTGGCGGACATTCTGAATGAGGTCCGCGTCACCAACGAGCCCTACGCCGCCGAGCACGGCATCGCCTACACCGTGGAGTGCCTGTGGGACACCGATAACGCGCCCCGTCTCATCGGCAGCCCCTCCCACCTCCGCCAGATCCTGATGAATCTGGTGAGCAACGCCATCAAGTACGGCCGCAGCGGCGGCTGCATCCGGCTCACCGGCCGTGCGCTCCCTGCCGACGGCGACAGCGCCGTCTACCAGTTCACCTGCGCCGATAACGGCATCGGCATGAGCGAGGAGTTCCAGCAGCACATCTTCGAGCCCTTCATGCAGGAGTCCGACGATGCCCGCACCCGCTATCAGGGCACGGGCCTGGGCCTGTCCATCGTGAAGCGTCTGGTGGAGGCCATGGGCGGCCAGATCACCTTCACCAGCCGGAAGGGCGTGGGCACCACCTTCTGCGTCACCCTGCCCTTTGAGATCGACCGCCATTACGCCCCCGACCCCGATGAGGAGGAGACGGAGGGTTCCTCCTGGCTGGAGGGCATCCACGTCCTGCTGGCGGAGGACAACGAGCTGAACATGGAGATCGCCGAGTTCCTGCTGCTGGACCGCGGCGCCTCCGTCACCCGCGCCTGGAACGGCAAGGAGGCGCTGGACGCCTTCGCCGACGCGCCGGATGGCGCCTTTGACGTGATACTCATGGACATCATGATGCCGGTGATGAACGGTCTGGACACCGTGCGGGCCATCCGCGCGCTGGACCGTCCCGACGCTGCGGAGATCCCCATCATCGCCATGTCCGCCAACGCCTTCTCCGATGATATCCAGCAGAGTCTGGACGCCGGCTTCAACGCCCATGTCGCCAAGCCGATAGACGCGTCCCTGCTGGCGCAGACGTTACGAAAATTTGTCCCCCCCCCCCCGTGTCCGTAAGAAGAAAGCATCCGTCCCCCACGTGCAGACTCCCTGAGACGGAGCCGCCATCGGAAGCGTAAAAAGCACGGCATGACGCGAATGCCTCGCGCCATGCCGTGCTTTTCGTTTTCCACATGATGTGCTCATGCCCGGGAATAAAAATTTTTTTGTCGATGAAACATTTCACCGTCCCCACGTGTATGTAGTATGAAGGGCCTTTCAGACAGCAAGGAGATCGATCTATGACAGAGCAACAGTTTTCCCCTCTGGCAGAGCGATATATGGATACGGTGTTCCGGGTGGCGTACAGCTATCTGCGCTCCCCCGCCGACGCCGACGATGTGACCCAGGACGTGCTGCTGCAGCTGTACAAAACGGACAAGGCGTTCGATGACGACGCCCATGTGAAGAACTGGCTGATCCGCGTTACGGTCAATCGGTGCAAAAATATACTCCGCGCCCCGTGGCACAGGACGGAGGACATCGCCGACTATGAAAACAGCCTGACCTTTGAGGAGCCCCAGTGTCAGGAGCTGTTTGAGGCGGTGATGGCTCTGGACCGGCGCTACCGCGTGCCGGTGCTGCTGTACTATTACGAGGGCTACCGCCAGAAGGAGATCGCCGGCCTCATGGACATACCGGAGGAAACGGTGCGCACACGGCTGGCCCGCGCCAGAGAGAAGCTGAAACACATTTTATCGGAGGTGCCGCAGACATGACAGAGCACGAGCTTTTCCAAAAGACCTTCTCCACACTGCACGCCTCCCCCGACACACTGATGGAGGTTCAGAAAACCATGGAGAACAGCAAAAAGACCCACCGCACCCTGCGCAAGGGTGTGGTCATCGCCATCGCCGCCGCCCTGATGCTGACGGTGGCCGCAGCAGCCGGCGTAGTGCATCTCATCAAGGCGGACGTGACCCCCGCCGACGGCGTCAGCGACACCACGCTCCACGCCTTCACCGACGATATGGACGCCTCCGCCCCCACGGTGGAGGGCAACTCCGGTGAGCTCATCACCGTACCGGACATGGAGCGTATCCCCGGCGATGTGGAGACGGTGCAGCGCCTGGTGGGCGATTACCTGTCCAAGCTGGACGCCGGCCTCACCGTTGGCAGCACCACCATCACACTGGGGACATTCCTCATCGACGAGAGCGGCTGCGGCATCCTGACCTACGCCGTGGACGATCCCGAGGGCGTGTCCTATGAGGAGGCCGGCTACGGCGAGGTCTACGGCCTGCCGCTGGAGCCCCGCATGTACCTGCGCTCCCCCGACTACCAGCAGGGCGGCAGCATCAATGTCAAGCTCCACGTGGACAAGACCACCAGCACCGCCACCCATCTGGACGTGGTGGCCTACTTTGCCGCCGGTGAGACGTATCAGAAGGGCGACAACCTCTACTTCACCGTTTACGACGGCGGCGCGGAGGGCAAGGAGCCCTACGCCGTGGCCATCCAGCCCCGCGCCTATGCTCCCGTCCGGACCTTCACCGCCGCCAACGGCGAAACGGCCCGCATCTCCGCCGTGGGCATCACCATGGACAATGCCTCCCCCGCGCAGGAGCTGACCGTCCAGGAGCTGACCCTGCACTATGCCGACGGCTCCTCCTACGCGGTGAGCAGCGACAGCCAGAACCTGATGAACTGGGTGCTGGGCTACATCTACGGCGACGGCGAGACCGCCCCCTTCGCTCACGCGGTATACATCTTCAACCGTATGGTGGACGTGGACACCGTTACCTCCGTGTCCCTCGACGGCCGCTGGTTCGACTTCACCGCCGAGCAGCACATCCCCGTGCAGCTGACCTACCTGCCCTGACCCCCTGCGTACCCCCTGCGGAGCGGCTTTTGCCGCTCCGCTTTTCTTTTTCCATTTCCCTATTGACAAGATAGGCTATTCGTCCTATAATCCCCAGTAGATTAGTAGGTAAATTGCACACAGGAGGCAACGAACATGCAAAAACCGCTTCTTACCATAGAAAACCTGCACGCCGGCGTCGAGGGCAAGGAGATCCTCCGCGGCGTGGACCTCACCATCGGCGCAGGGGAGACCCACGTGCTGATGGGCCCCAACGGCACCGGCAAGTCCACCCTTGGCTGCGCCATCACCGGCAGCCCCGCCTATACCGTCACCGCCGGCCGCATCCTGTTCGACGGCGAGGACATCACCCAGCTTCCCGTCAACGAGCGTGCCAGGCGCGGCATTTTTCTGTCCTTCCAGAACCCGCTGGAGGTTCCCGGCGTCACCCTCAGCGCCTTCATCCGCACGGCGCTGGAGCAAAAGACCGGCAGCCGCCTGCGCCTGTGGGACTTCAAGAAAAAGCTGAAGGACGCCATGGCCCTGCTGGATATGGACGAGAGCTACGCCGACCGCGACCTGAACGTGGGCTTCTCCGGCGGTGAGAAGAAGAAGGCCGAGATATTGCAGATGCTGATGCTGGAGCCCCGCCTGGCCATTCTGGACGAGACGGACTCCGGCCTGGATGTGGACGCGGTACGCACCGTGTCCCACGGCGTCCGCCTCTACCGCGAGCAGCAGCATGGCGCGCTGCTCATCATCACCCACAGCACCCGCATTCTGGAATCCCTGCCGGTGGACGCCGCCCACGTCATGGAAAACGGCGTCATCGTAAAGAACGGCGGGCCGGAGCTGGTAGACACCATCAACGAAAAGGGCTTCACCGGCCTTCAGCGGCAGTGAACGGAGGTGCCGTCATGCGCGAAAAGACCTATGTAGACGACATCGACCGCAGCGTATACGACATCCGGGACGCGGAGCACGATGCCTACCGCATGGAGGCGGGCCTGACCCCCGCCATCGTGGAAAAGCTGTCTCAGGAGAAGAACGACCCCGTCTGGATGCAGCAGTTCCGTCTCCACTCCCTGCAAATTTACAACGAGACGCCGCTGCCGGACTGGGGCCCGTCGCTGGCGGGTCTGGACATGGACCATATCGCCACCTACGTCCGGCCCAACACAAAAATGCAGAACGACTGGAAAAACGTGCCTCAGGACATCAAGGATACCTTTGAGCGTCTGGGCATTCCCGAGGCGGAGCGCAAGTCTCTGGCCGGCGTGGGCGCCCAGTACGATTCCGAGCTGGTGTACCACAATGTCCGCGCCGAGGTGGCAGCTCAGGGCGTGGTCTATACCGACATGGAGAGCGCGCTTCACGGCGAGTACGCCGACATGGTGCGCAAGTACTTTATGAAGCTGGTGCCCCCCACCGACCACAAGTTCGCCGCGCTCCACGGCGCGGTGTGGTCCGGCGGCTCCTTCGTGTACGTCCCCAGGGGCGTGCAGGTGTCCATCCCCCTCCAGTCCTACTTCCGGCTGAACGCCAAGGGCGCCGGCCAGTTCGAGCACACCCTCATCATCGTGGACGAGGGGGCCAGCCTCCACTTCATTGAGGGCTGCTCCGCCCCCAAGTACAACGTGGCCAACCTCCACGCCGGCTGCGTGGAGCTGTACGTCAAGAAGAACGCCAAGCTGCGCTATTCCACCATCGAAAACTGGTCCAAGAACATGTATAACCTCAACACCAAGCGGGCGCTGGTAGAGGAAGGCGGCGTCATCGAGTGGGTGTCCGGCTCCTTCGGCTCCCACACCGGCTGTCTCTACCCCATGAGCGTCCTGAAGGGCGACGGCTCCCGCATGACGTTCACCGGCGTCACCTTCGCTGGCGCGGGGCAGGATCTGGACACCGGCGCCAAGGTGGTCCACATCGGCAAAAATACCAGTTCGTATATGAACACCCGCTCCATCAGCAAGAGCGGCGGCGTCAGCACCTTCCGCAGCAGCGTGGTGGTGGAAAAAACCGCCAAGGGCGCCAAGTCCTCGGTATCCTGTCAGTCCCTGATGCTGGATTCGGAGTCCCGCTCCGACACCATCCCCGCCATGGATGTCCGCACCCGTGACGCCGCCATCGGCCACGAGGCCCGCATCGGCAGCATCAGCGGCGACGCCGTGTTCTATCTCATGAGCCGCGGCCTGACGGAGGAGGACGCCCGGGCCCTGATCGTCAGCGGCTTTGCCGACAACGTCTCCAAGGAGCTGCCGGTGGAGTACGCCGTGGAGATGAACAACCTCATCCGCCTTGAGATGAAGGGCAGCATCGGCTAAGCGGGAAAGGAGTCTGTAAATGGAAACGATTCTGGTAAATAAACTGCCCACCCGCACCTGGAACCGGCTGGGCGTCAACGAAACGGCCCTCCTCTGGGACGAAGCGGGCGCCGTGGACGGCGGCACGGAGGTGCTGTCCGCCGACGGACGGCTGGAGCTGTCCGCCGATGCCCCCTACGCCCGCAGAACGGTGGAGATCACCGCCGCCCGGGGCCAGCGCGTCACCGTGTACGAGACGTTCCGCGGCGGCGATCACCTCCATGTCCGGACGGTGCTGCGGCCCGAAAGGGGCGCGGTCATCCGTCTGGTGCAGGTGCAGGTCATGGATGAGCACGCCGTCCTGCGCAGCGAGGTCTCGGCCCACTGTCCGGAGGGCAGCTCCGTGGAGCTGTACCGCCTGCTTCCCGGCCGGGGCAACACCTACGCCGACGACCGGCTGACGCTGGCCGACGGTGCGTCCCTGAAGGCCGCCATGGGCTATCTGGGCCGGAAGCAGCAGGTCATCGACCTGAATCTGGCCGTGGACCATGTGGGCCGGAACACCCGCAGCGACATCGACGTGTCCGGTGCTCTGTCCGACAGCGCCAAAAAGGTGTTCCGCGGCACCATCGACTTCAAGAACGGCTCCGCCGGCTCCACCGGCAGCGAGCAGGAGACGGTGCTGCTGCTGGGCGATGATGTGGTGAACAGGACCGTGCCCCTGATCCTCTGCGCCGAGGAAAACGTGGAGGGCACCCACGGCGCCACCATCGGCGCGCTGGATGACGACACCCTGTTTTACTTTGAGAGCCGCGGCTTCGACCGCGATGCGGCGGAGCGCCTGATGGCCCGTGCCGCCGTGGAGCGTCTGGCCCACGATCTGGGCGACGACGCCACCGCCGAGACGGTGCAGCATGAATTGAACGGAGGTATGTGACATGACCAACGCCTATCGAAAGGACTTCCCCCTGCTGATGGCGCAGGACATCGCCTATCTGGACAACGCGGCCACGGCCCAGCGGCCTCAGTGCGTGCTGGACGCGGTGAACCGCTTTTACTGTGAGCAGAACGCCAACCCCCTGCGGGGCCTGTACCCCCTGAGCGTGGCGGCCACCGATGCCTATGAGAACGCCCGGGCCGCTGTGCGCCGCTTCCTCAATGCCGGAAGCACGTCGGAGATCGTGTTCACCCGCAACACCACCGAGGGTCTGAATCTGGCGGCATACAGCTACGGTCTCAGCCATATCAGGGCCGGCGACGAGGTAGTGGTCTCCATTCTGGAGCATCACAGCGACCTGCTGCCCTGGCAGATGGTGTGCCGCCAGACCGGCGCGGCATTGAAGTTTCTGGAGTGTGAGCCTGACGGCAGTCTGGACCTGAACAGGGCCGAGGCTGTCATCACCGGCAAGACGAAGCTGGTGGCCGTGACCCACGTCTCCAATGTCATCGGCCGCGTCAACCCCATCCGACAGCTGGCCGACATAGCTCACCGGCACGGCGCGGTCATCGTGGTGGACGGCGCCCAGAGCACGCCCCACATCCCTGTGGACGTGCAGGCGCTGGACGTGGATTTCCTGGCCTTCTCCGGCCATAAGGTCTACGGCCCCATGGGCATCGGCGTGCTGTACGGCAAGCGTGCCCTGCTGGAGGAGATGCCCCCCTTCCTCACCGGCGGCGAGATGATCGAGTCCGTTACCCGTGAGGGCGCGGTGTTTGCCGAGCTGCCCCACAAATTCGAGGCCGGCACCGTCAACGCCGCCGGCGCGGCGGGGCTCCGCGCCGCCATTGAGTATGTGGAGTCCGTGGGCTTCGACGCCATGCACCGGCAGGAGCTGGCCCTGACGCAGCGGACGCTGACCGGCATGGCCGATATGCCCCATATCCACGTCATCGGCTCCGACAGAGCCGAGGAGCATAACGGCATCGTCACCTTCACCGTGGAGGGCGTCCACCCCCACGATGTCAGCGAAATTCTGGCCTGCGACGGTGTGGATGTCCGCGCCGGACACCACTGCGCCCAGCCGCTGCTGCAGCATCTGGGATACAGCGCAACGGTGCGGGCCAGCTTCGCCTTCTACAACACGGAAAACGAGGTGGACCGCCTGCTGCAGAGCCTGTCCACCATCAGGGAGCGTATGGGCTATGGAAACTAACCGCTTTTATAACGAGATCCTGACGGAGCACATCCTCCATCCGGAGTTCAAGCACGACCTGCCGGATGCGGACATCGAGCTGGCCGGCGTCAACCCCAGCTGCGGCGATGAGATCCGCCTGAAGCTCAAGACCGACGGCCAGACCATCACCGATGGGGCCTTCGTGGGCAGCGGCTGCGCCGTGTCCCAGGCGTCGGCGGACATCATGCTGGGCATGGTCATCGGACGCCCGCAGGATGAGGCGCTCCGCCTCTGTGAGCTGTTCCAGAAGATGATCCGCGGCGAGGCATCGGAGGATGAGATCGACCAGCTGGAGGAGGCCGGCGCTCTGCGTGACGTGGCCCACATGCCGGCGCGGGTAAAGTGCGCCATGCTGGGCTGGCGGACGCTGAACGAGGCCCTCCGCAGCAAACATGACAAGCCAAATTTCTGACGCGATCGTTTCTCCCCCAACAGGACAAGGGGCGGATATGCGTTTTTCGCATATCCGCCCCTTGTCCTGTTCTGCTTTTCCCCGTTCTCCCGATTTTTCCTGACAAATCGGGAGGATTTTTTTAATTCTTCATCATGCGCTGCGCAAACTGCGCCGCCTCGTCGGCGATGTGGGGCAGCTTCACAAGGCTCCCCCTCTCGTTGGCCGTCTCCAGCAGACAGAAGTGGGGCGGCAGGAAGAAGGATTTGTTCATATTCAGTGCCGAGATCAGCTGCCGTGCCAGCAGGTCGCCGCCGGAATAGCCGGACACCACCAGCCCGAACAGCCGCTTATCGTAGAACCGGCTTTGCCGGAACAGCGCCGTCATCCGGTTGACGCAGGCGGTCAGGTTTGCCGCCAGCGCATCGTTATAATTGGCGCACAGCATCACCAGCGCGTCGCACCGCCGGATGGCGGGATACACCTCCTCCACCATGGGCCCGCCGTAGAAGCAGCCGCCCTGCTCGCCGAAGTGGAGACAGGCGGTGTAGCTGCATCCGTTGCAGTCCGCCATGGTGCCGTTGCGCAGGCAGATCTCCTCCACTGTCACCGTGTCCGGCAGGGCGCTTTTCACCAGCTCCCACAGGGCCAGCGTGTTGGAGGTGCTGCGCTGGGAGGCGTGGAGCGCCAGGATGTGCCGGATGGGGGCGGGCTTTTCCCAGTCCGCCAGACGCCCGATGAGCTCGGCCACGGCGGCGTGAAAGGCTGTGACCTCATCGGTGCCGCCGATCTGGGCCTGGGTGCGGAAGTTCCGCAGGGAGCCAGTGGCCTCCACCAGCGGCCGCCCCAGAAAGGCGCAGCCGGACTGGTTGGCGGCGAACACCATGTCCCGCGCCACGTCCTTTGTGTAAAACTCCCCCACGCCGGTGACCACCAGACCCGCCACGCAGCCACGCAGCAGCGTGGTGCTGCGGCGCAGGCGGGAGAGCATCCGGTAATACGCCTCGCTGCAGCCGCCCTCATCCAGCGCCACGGCAAACAGCAGCCGCTGCCCCGTCAGGCCCTCCAGCCCCGCATCGGGGTCGCGGAACACGCTGCCCTCTGGCAGCAGGGGCTCCAGCAGCTCCCGCAGGGGCGGGCTGTACCGGTTCTCCGGCAATAACACCGTCAGCATGGCCCGCACCTCCTCAGTCGATGGCGCGCAGCCGCGCCGCCGTCTCCGCCAGCCGCGCTTCCAGTGCCGGCGGCAGGGTCAGATGCTCCGTCTCGATGGTGCCGTCCGGTGTCAGCCGGTTGCGGCAGCCCATGAAAATATCGTCCATATACACGGAGGAGTAGTGCCACTCCCGCCGCAGCAGGGCCAGCAGGCTCAGCGCACCGGAGCTGAGGGCCGGGGCCACGTAGGGCTTGAAGCCCAGCTTCCGCATCTCCAGATTGGCGTGGGCCACCCGCTCCGTCAGTTCACGGGAGAGGGCGTCGTCATAGCGGTCGATGGAATTGGCCAGCACCAAATCCTCCCCGTGGGGTCCGAAGGCGCGGCCCTCCGTGAGGTAGGCGGCAAAGCGGGGATCCTTGCGGGCGAAGTACAGCGCTCTTGCGTGCATGACGCCCAGGCCGAAGCCCCGCACCTGACAGGGCCGCAGGCCCGTACCGTCCGGCCCGCCGCCCGCCCGCAGCACCGCGCGGCACAGGGGGTCCACCGGATCGCTGACCACGCAGAACAGGCCCTGATACCCCCTGTCCCGCGCCATGCGGGCGTAGGACGCCGCCAGCTCACGGTTCAGGCCGTACTGGGCCATGCGCACGTCGCCGCCGGTGACGGAGGTGTCCGGCACCATGCGGGAGGCGCAGAACAGGAACACGTCCCCGTCAAACAGCTGCTCCGGCGAGATGATCTCCACCGGCGGCAGGGCCGCGCCGGAGGGCGGCTGGATCTGGTTCAGCTCGAACTCCCAGCGCAGGGCCGCGTTCTCCCGCACATCGCAGATGCCGATGGATGAGACGACATCCCCGCCCATGAGCCGCAGGCCCAGCAGCAGGGTGCTGCCCACATCGCCCAAGGCCAGCAGGTTCACGCGCACTTTTTCCGGCAGGGCCAGACGCCCAGCCGTAACCTTGTTGAAAAGCTCCATGGTCGTTCTCCTCTCGTAGCCATTCGTATCAGTCGCCGGGGCGCATCCGCTTCAGCACCTCGATATCCCCCTCCAGACAGGCGGAGGCGGCACGGCTGGCATCGTAGGCGATGCAGCCGCCCTTGTCAGGGCACAGGGGCAGGATCACCGCCTCGCCCAGACGGTTCAGCGTCAGGGTGCGGGCGTACAGGCTGCGGAACTCCGTTTCCAGCGCCAGCAGGATGTCCCGCGCGTTTTCCAGGCAGCAAAGGCTCAGCTCCCACGCGGTACGGCCGTCCATGGGGCCGAATTCCGGCGAGGCGTAGGGCAGGATGCGGTTCACCGAGGGCTGCAGTCCGCCGGACAGCGGCTCGGCGCGGCGGACGGTGTCGCCGCCGATGAAGGGATACAGCGTGGATTCCACAAACCGCATCCGCAGGTTGGGCAGGTAGTAGATGCCGTCCACCGGATAACCCAGCTGCTCCATGAGGTCGCGGCCCATGCCGGTGAGGTAGCCCACCAGCACCTGGTGTACCGGTGTGTGGGTCTCCTCCAGCAGGGGAGCCAGGCGGCGGATGCGCTTGCCGTCGTGGAGCATGTCGTCCACCAGAATGACGGGGCGGTCAAAGGCGCGGATGGTGCGGACCTGATTCGGCAGCGGCGAGTAATCGGGATAGGCTTCGATGGAATAGGTGCTGAGGTCCGCCTCGTAGACCTTGTCGGTGCGCAGGGTCTTGGTGACGGTGTTGGGCACCGCCACGCCGCGCAGCAGCTTGCCGTAGGGCACGCAGATGTCGGGCCCCAGCACACGGGGCGTCGTGGGCTCCGCCGGCACGCTGTTGCACCGGGTGATGCGCTGGAGCAGGCGGTGGTAGATGACGCCGGCAGACAGGCTCAGCACCAGAGAGCCGGGCTGGAGCCGCGTCAGCATGCTCTGCAGGCGGCGGTGGGCCTCGGCGATGGCGGTCTGCACCCGTGGCGACGTGCTGAGGGGGGCTTTGATGGCCGTCTCCACGTTGCGGCTCAGGACGATGGGGCAGCGCATGTCCACGCCCAGGACGTCGTAGCCCTCCCGATGCTGGACAGGCACAAAGCCCTGAAGCTGCGCCAGCTGACGGCCATAGCCGGAGACGGCGCCCTCCAGCGGGCAGTACAGCGCGTAGGTATATTCGCGGCTGAGTGCGGTGGTCAGCACCTCTGTCAGCAGCAGCTGGCCGAAGTCCAGCTGCCGGTCGCCCCGGGGGACGAACAGGCCGCTGACCAGCAGGGTGCGGCCGCCGGCATTCTGGCGGACCACGGCGCTGAGGGCGGCATCGTTCAGGCGGGCAAACAGGTGCTGGGAGTCCAGGCAGCGGTAGGACGCCGCGCCCAGCACATGGCCGCTGACGCCGTCGGTCAGCAGCAGCAGCTCGTCGCCGCTGGCGCGGAGACGCTCCAGCATGGGGCCGCCGTCATCGGGGAAGATCTGGCGCAGCAGCTGCTCCGTCCGGCTCTCCGGCGCGGGGCAGGGCAGGAAGGCCAGATCCTCCGTCCGCAGCACCGGCTTATCCTGGGGCTCCCGCAGGTACAGGCCCCTGCGGTAGATGAACTCCTGTGCCATGGGGTCGATGAGGTTGGACACGTCACGGTTGGCGTCCACCGCCTCGCGGATGCGGGTGGAGCTGATCTCCTCCAGCTGGGGCGGCAGCGTCAGCTCCAGCACATGGCCGGTGATGCAGGTGTAATCCGCCGGTGCGGCGTCCGGCTCGGTGCGGCGGAAGATCACGTGGTCGAAGGTGTGGATGGAGCCCGGCTGCGGCGGCTTGCGGTAGGAGGATGCGTTGGCCACCACGTCGCTGCCCACCACGATGGAGACGCCGCGGTCCGGAAACGCCTGACGCAGCTGGCGCAGGTTGGCGGGGTTGGCGATGTTCACCGGAAAATCCTCGGGGAAGATGTGGACGTGGAACTCGTTGGCCACGGACATGGCCGCGATGCGGCGGCGGATACGGGTGGGCTGGGTCCGCTTGGACCACGAGAATTCATCAATGGCCAGCAGCACCTCAAAGCCCGCGTCGCGGATGGCGCGGACGATGCCCTTATGCGACAGGGTGAAGGGGTCGAAGGTGCCGGGGAAGAAGGCGATGGGACGGGGCGGGCCGAAATCAAAGCCCTCGCGAAACAGCTGCTCCTCCGTCATGAAGCGGTAGAGCCGCCCCAGCATGGCGGCGCGGTAGTAGAATGTGAGGCCGTGATCCGGCTCCTCGTCGTAGGCGGCCAGCAGCTTCCGCTCCGTCAGCACGAAGGCGCGGCATTTCTCGTGGTCGCCCAGCTCCGCGGAGCCGAACACCCTGCGGCCCAGGACGTACAGCGCCTCCTGGCGCACGGCGTCGTCGATGCCGTACAGACCCCGCATCAGCATGCCCAGCAGCCGCTGACGGCGGCGGCGATAGGCTTCGTCCGCCTCGGGAAAGCGGGTGCGGTAGGTGTCGTAGGCCTCGTAGACCACGCCCACGGTATCCAGCACCGAGGCGGCCACGCGGCTGTCGGCGGCGCTGAGGTTCACCCAGAGGTCGTCCAGCAGCTCATCCAGCTCGGCAGGGGGGAGCCACAGCATAAAGCGGCCCAGATAGTCAGGGATATACTTGGTGAACTCCTGCTGCCCCAGCTCCAGGCCGCGGCACAGCTCCACCGCCACCTCGTTGCGCTGGTCCGCCGTCAGGCGGGGCGCCAGCTCCAGCAGGGCATTACCGGCACTATGGCGCACGGTGACGCGGTCGCTGACCTTGATGAGGTTGGAGAGGTGGGTGGCGATGTGGAGGACAGGGCTGGCGCCGCTGCGGGCAAAATCCGTCAGCAGGCGGATATTGGCCTGCTTGG
The DNA here is from genome assembly GCA_900545585.1 of uncultured Eubacteriales bacterium. GTDB lineage: Bacteria > Bacillota > Clostridia > Oscillospirales > Oscillospiraceae > Vescimonas. Next base: position 110,439 of record UQZR01000002.1, on the reverse strand, counting down.
TGAGCCACGGCGTGGCGGTCTTGAGGTTGTCCAGAAAGATCTCGGACACGGCGTCATCCGCCAGGATGACGGGGGCGCCGCCGGACAGCACGTCCTCCCGCAGCAGGCGCAGGGTGCTGCTGCCGTCGCAGGAGATGTGCTCCAGCGCCCGCAGGGGCGCGGCGGAGCGGGGCGACAGCCGGTGCAGCCGGTCCAGCAGCAGCACGGCGGCGGTGCGTACCTCCACTGAGTCGTGGGCGGACAGCTCCTGAGCGAAGTGCAGCAGCAGGGCCGTGTGGCGGCGGGAATAGGCTGCCGCAGGCAGAGCCGCCGCCGTGTCCAGCAGCTGGAAGGCCACGGTGTCCGCCACCTGTTCGGGGTGGCGATAGTAGGCAAAGAGGGGGGAGAGGAACCGCTCCTCCCGTCCCGCGCTGTGCTGCAGAAGGGAGTTGACGGCGAATTTCAGGGTATAGCCGATCCAGCGGCGGTGCTGGGGCATCAGCTTATGGTCGGGGTAGATGATCTTCTCCAGATACAGCTTCCACTGGTCCAGGTCGGTGATGGCGCGGGGGTCGGGGCGGCTGCCCGCAGGGCGCTCCTTGGCGTAGCCCGCGTGGAAGCCGCCGATGATCTCGCCCAGCAGCGCCGCCGCCTGACGGCGGATGTCGCCCTCGCGGTGCATCAGCAGCTCGTAGAGAAAGGCCAACGTCTGGACCTTCTGGGGAATGTGGAGATACAGGGAGTAGGACTCGAACACGCCCAGATAGGCGCGGAGGCGGCGCCAGTTGGTCTCACCCCGGGCCAGCTCCAGCAGTTGGGCGAAGCTGCGCTGACCGGTGAGACGGCTCATCAGCTCCATGTTGTGGCCCACGCACTGCATGGTCAGGGCGTGGAGAGCCTCCTCGTCGGTCATGAGGGCCGTCTGCTTCTGCGGGCGGGGCGGTGTGTCATGGCCCTGCAGCGTCACGTCCACGCCCTTGTCGGCCATGAACTGCTCGAAATCCCGCAGGCGGGCGTAGACCCGCATGTAGCGCTGCCGCTTGGCATCGTCTACGGCGTCCAGTTTCGATAGGATCACGTCGAAAGCCTCCGACAGGGAGGAGATGCGGGTGATCTCCCGCCCATCGGGGCCTACGCTCTGCTTGACGCGGAAGTCCGCGTAGATCAGCAGCAGCGACTCCACAGACAGGTAGTCCGGCTCCAGATCCCAGACGGAGTGGTTGGCGGCCACGTGGCCAATGTCGGTGAGACGGCGGCGGCGGAACCATAGATCCGTATAGTAGTAGTGCAGGTAGGGCACCCGCTCCCCGGGACGGCAGCCGAATTTTCCGATATCGTGTCCGGCGGCGCTGCCGGACACCAGCGCCAGATCCACGGGGATACCGGCGCGGTGCAGGGCGCGGCCCGCCGTCATGGCCACGTGGTGGACGCCGGCGATGTGCTCCAGCGTGCGGTAGGGCGTGGCCTCCAGCCCCAGACGCATCAGCTCATAGACGTACTCCCGCTTCCAACAGCGCAGCATCTGGACGTAGCTGACGGCGCAGGCGCTGCCGGACAGCTCCGCCTCCGTCAGGAGCCGGAACGTCCAGGCGGGGTTCGGCGGCAGCACCTCGTTCTCCGCGGCGAACAGCACCTGCAGCACCGACAGGAAAAACACGGCTCCGGGGCCGAAGGGCTCCGGCGTGTCCCGCTCCGGATACAGCAGGCGGCGGGCAAAGTCGTAGGTATAGGCCAGCCAGCCCTGCTGCGGCGCAGCTCCGCCGCTGAGAGCATCCAGCTCCGGACGGCACAGGACCAGCACATCGGCGCAGCGCAGACGCCGCCCCTGAAACAGGGGGACAAAGCGCTGCATATAGCCCTCCGTCTCCAGACGGCGGGCAAACGACTCTCCCTGGGGCAGCCAGTCCGCCGCAGGGCGGCCGGTAAGGCGGCGGCGCAGGGCGCTGTTCATCTGACGTATGCGTTTTTTCGTCATAGAGATCCCTCCCGCTTTCAGACGCCGCGCAGACAGAGGCGGCGTATGGGAATGGTGATATTGTATGCCATGGGCCGCCGCGCTGTCAACATTTTCGGCGGCAATCTTAGTCGGGCCTTAATGCTTTGTTCATATTCCGTTCACATTCGCACGGGGCCGCCATGGTAAGATGGAATCAAGCATCTGACGACGCTTTTTCACAAATTCTGCGGAACATTTTTCCGCGGTGCGCCGTCATACATGTATGTGGAATACTGCGGCGCACCGCAGAGGAAAGGCAAAGGAGATAACACCATGAAGAAAGCTGCTTTCATTCTGGCGCTGGCCATGCTGCTGGGCGTGGCCGCCGGCTGCGGTCAGAGCGCCGGCGAAGCATCCGTGCAATCCGTCTCCATGATCTGCGGGCTGGGCTCCGCCGGTATGACGGACCGTTTTGCCGGCGTGGTCAGCGCGCTGGGCGAGACCAACATCAAAAAGGACGACTCCATGACCATCGGCGAGATCAAGGTCAAGGCGGGCGACGCCGTCAACGTGGGCGACGTGCTGTTCACCTATGATATGAGCCAGCTTGAAATCGATTTAGAGGATGCCCAACTGTCTTTGGAGGAGTTGAAGTCTCAGCTGGAAACACAGCAGGAAGAGAAGAAGCAGGCGGAGGACGCGCTGGACGAAACCACGGATGACACCGAGCGCCGTCGGCTGCTGCTGGACATTCGGAATTACAACAACGAAATGCAGAAGACCAATCGCAGCATCGCTGAAAAGAACCGCGACATCGAGAAGCTGCAGAAGAACATGCAGAACAGCTCCGTGAAGGCGGAGGTGGCCGGCGAGGTCAAGAGCGTCAACGCCAATGGCGGCACCGACAACAACAACAATCCTCTGCCCCTGATCTCCATCGTGCAGACCGGCGGCTACCGCGTGAAGGGCTACGTCAACGAGAACAACGCATCGGTGCTCAGCGAGGGCATCAGCGTCATCATCCGCTCCCGCGTCAGCGACCAGACGTGGCAGGGCACCATCTCCAGCATCGACTGGAACAACCCCGCCCAGAGCAGCAACAACACCTACGACAGCGGCAGCAGCGACACCGGTAACTCCAGCAAATACCCGTTCTATGTGGAGCTTAGCAGCAGCGATGGGCTGCTGATGGGCCAGCACGTGTACATCGAGCCGGATCTGGGGCAGGGCGCCCAGGACGCCAACGCCATCCACCTGCCGGCCTACTTCATCAACGACGTGGACTCCTCCCCCTGGGTGTGGGCCCAGAGCAGCAGCGGCAAGCTGGAAAAGCGCAGCGTGACGCTGGGGGAGCATGACGCGAAGCTGGACACCTACGTCGTCACCGACGGGCTGACGGCGGCGGACTACATCGCCTTCCCCGACGAGACGCTGAAGGCCGGCATGACCTGCGTGACCTACGACGAGAGCACCTTCGATCCCGATAACAGCAGCAGCGGCGTGACGGACGGCAGCATGACGGACGGCAGCATGACGGACGGCAGCATGACGGACGGCGGCATGGCGGATATGTCCGGCGCGGATAACGGCGGCGACGTGACCGCGCCCGCTGCGGACGGCGCCGTCACGGACGCACCGGTGGAGGGCTGAGTATGATCCTGGAAATGCACGACATCTGCAAGGACTACCCCATGGGGAAATCCGTGAACCACATTCTCAAGCACATCGACCTTGAGGTGGAGGAGGGGGAGTATCTTGCCATCATGGGGCCTTCCGGCAGCGGTAAGACCACGCTGATGAACCTGATCGGATGCCTGGACGTGCCCACCAGCGGCAGCTACCTGCTGAACGGGCAGGACATCACCAAGTGCAGTCCCAAGCAGTTGGCGGAGGTGCGGAACAAGGAGCTGGGCTTCGTGTTCCAGTCCTTCAACCTGCTGCCCAAGCTGACAGCGGTGGAGAATGTGGCGCTGCCCCTGCTGTACGGCGGGGTGAAGAAGGCGGAGCGGCTGGAGCGTGCCCGTCAGGCGCTGGAGACGGTGGGCCTGTCCGACCGCGTGGATCACCGGCCGGATCAGCTGTCCGGCGGACAGTGCCAGCGCGTGGCCATCGCCCGGGCCATCGTGGGAAGGCCCAAGCTGCTGCTGGCTGACGAGCCCACCGGCGCGCTGGATTCCGCCAGCGGCGCACAGGTGATGGATCTGTTCCAGCAGCTGCACCAGAGCGGCTCCACCATCATCATGATCACCCACGATCAGGGCATCGCACAGCATGCCCACACCATTATGAACATTCGCGACGGTGTGCTGTCAGGAGGTGCATTCCATGAGTAAATCCCTGAAAAAGGCGCTGCTGATCGTGGGCATTGCCGCAGCCGTGTGCGCCGCCGTATGGGGCGGCCTGACACTGGCGCGGAACGCCCAGCGCGGCGACGTGAAGGTGTTCGACGTGCCCAGCTTTGCCATGACCGACTACTGGGGCGACACCGCCAACACCAGCGGCTCGGTGAGCACCGATAAATTGCAGAAGATCTACCTCTCCCAGAGCCAGACGGTGAGTCAGGTGTACGTGAAAGAGGGGCAGAATGTAAAGAAGGGCGACAAGCTGCTGGCCTACGACACCACGCTGTCTCAGGCGGAGGTGGAGGGCGCCCAGATCCAGCTGGAGCGCATGCAGCTGGAGCTGGAAACAGCCAAGAATAACCTGTCCCTGTACCGCAAGGCGGAGAACCGCGAGGAGCTGCAGAAGGAGTATGACCGCGTGGCCGCCATTCTGGAGAAGCTGCGCTCCCAGCAGGACCAGCTGGCCGGACGGGGTTCCCCCGTGAAGCAGGGCCGTCTGGGCGACAGCCTTGGCCAGAGCAAGGATAAGCCCCTGTACTACCAGTGGCTGGAGGATACCCGCACCAAGGAGTACTACCTGACGGACGACATCATCCGGAACGACATCCTGCCCAAGAGCCGGAACAGCGCCTACGTGGTGCTGGTGACCCGTGCGGGCAACGTGAACAACGGCGCCATCACCTGCTACGGCATGTACATCGTGGCCGAGGACACGGAGACGCCTGTGAAGCTGAAGGTGATGAACGACCTGCCCGCCTATCAGGACGGCTATGTGACCCCCACCACCGCGGAGATCAAGGACCGCGAGGAGCAGCTGGCCACCATTGAGAAGCTGCTGAACGAGTCCCTGACCAAGGAAGAGCTGAAGTCCCTCATCGCCACCACGGAAAAGCAGGTCTACGACGGCCAGCGCTCCGTGAAGCAGGCTCAGATCGGGCTGGACAAGAAAAAGAAGGAGCTGGGCGACGGCACCGTATACAGCGAGATCGACGGCGTGGTCAAGGCCGTGCGGCCGGCGGACGAGGCCTATAACAACAGCGAGGCTGTGGTGGAGGTCTCCGGCGGCGGCGGCTATTACATCACCGGCACGCTGGGCGAGCTGGACCTGGGCAAGGTGAAGCTCGGCGACACGGTGGACATCAGCAGCTGGATGACCGGCGCCAGCTGTCAGGGTGAGATCGTGGAGATCAGCGACTTCCCCACGGACAACAGAAGCAACTGGGGCGATGGCAACAGCAACGTGTCCTATTACCCCTTTAAGGTATTCGTCTCCGAGGACGCCAACCTGCAGCCCGGAGACTATGTGGATATGTCCTATCAGAAGACCGTCACCACCGACGGCAATACCATCTATCTCCAGACCATGTTCATCCGCACGGAGAACGGCAAGAGCTACGTAATGGCCCGCGGCGACAACGGCAGGCTGGAGAAGCGCTGGGTCCAGACGGGACGCGACCTGTGGGGAAGCTACACCCAGATCCGCGGCGGACTGTCGCTGGAGGACTATGTGGCGTTCCCCTACGGGAAGGACGTGCGGGAGGGCGCCGCCACGGTGGAAGCCAACGCCGACGAGCTGTACAACGGACTGTAAGGAGGGCGAAGCGATGTTAGAAAATATCAATCTCGCCTTTCAGGGCGTGTGGAGCCACAAGATGCGGTCGTTCCTGACCATGCTGGGCATCATCATCGGTATCGCGGCCATCATCACCATCGTATCCACCATTCAGGGCACCAACGAGCAGATCAAGCAGAACCTCATCGGCGCCGGCAACAACGTGGTCCGCGTGCAGCTGACTCAGGACGGCAATGAGATAAGCCTGGACTACTCCGACATCCCCCAGGGCGTCAGCACCATCACGGAGGACATGCGCAGCGAGATGAGCCAGCTGGGCAGCGTGGCGGATGTGTCCCTGTACCACCAGCGGCAGTGGCCCGACGGCGTGTACGTGGGCGATACGTCCTTCAGCGGCACTCTGTACGGCATCGACAGCCACTTCCTGTCTGCGGCGGACTACGCCGTCAACTACGGCCGATCCTTCGTGGAGTCGGACTTCGCCAGCTGCCGGAAGGTGGCGCTCATCGACACCAAGAGCGCCCAGAGCCTGTTTCAGGGCGAGAATCCCATCGGAGGCACTCTGGAGATCAGCGGCGAGCCCTTCACCGTGGTGGGCGTGGTGTCCTCCCGCGTGTCCTCGGAGCCGGTCATCAACAGCATCAATGACTACTACATGTACTCCGGCAGTACCTCCGGCACCATCTTCATCCCCGACAGCTGCTGGCCCATCGTCTATCGTTACGACGAGCCCCAGTATGCGGCGGTGCGGGCGGTGTCCACCAACGACATGACCACCGCCGGCAACAACGTGGCGGAATACCTCAACAGCCACGTTATCTCCGGCGACACCTACAAGTACCAGTCCAAGGACCTGCTGCAGCAGGCCAGCCAGCTGCAGAGCCTGTCCGAGAGCTCCAACCGGCAGCTCATCTGGATCGCCGCCATCTCCCTGGTGGTGGGCGGCATCGGCGTCATGAACATCATGCTGGTGTCTGTGACGGAGCGTACCCGCGAGATCGGCCTGAAGATCGCCATCGGCGCACAGCAGAGCCGTATCCGCTGGCAGTTCCTGACGGAGGCCGCCGTGCTCACCAGCATGGGCGGCATCCTGGGCGTGGCCTGCGGCATCGGCCTGGCGGAGATGATGTCCCACATCATGGGCACACCGGTGGCCATCAGCGTACCGGCCTGCATCATCGCCGTGGCCTTCTCTATGGTCATCGGCGTAGTGTTCGGCTTCGTACCGGCGGTGAAGGCCTCCAAGCTCAACCCCATTGAGGCCCTGCGCCGCGAGTAAGAGACGCGAAATATACAAAAAGAGAGAGGTCCTGCTGTGCAGGACCTCTCTCTTTTTATGGATTCCGCCTGCGTCATCCTATGCAGGGACGAAGTCGCGGACGGCCAGACACTTCTTTATACCGCATAGGGCGGGAAAATGCAGCGTCCCGTCAAAATCTGGCCAGAAATGCGTCGGGAACGGTGCAGCCCTCCGGCAGCACCTCCAGCACCACGTAGCTCCCGTTGACGGACACTGCGGCGCTGTTTTTCCACATGGCGGCCTCGTCCGGATACACGGTATCGTTGGCCATGGTGTCCACACGGGTCTGGAAGATGTCGCGCACCTTGGCTGCGTCGGCACTGTCAGCCACCTCCACCATGGCTACCTCGCAGGAGGTGGCAGTGGGGGAGAGGAAGAACACCGACTGCTTCAGTTGGATGTCCGCGATGCCGGGGTAGTAGCCGTTCAGCAGCTCCACCGCCGTTTCCTCCAGCAGGGCGGGGGCGTTGTCGCCCAGCTCCTCGTTGACCTGGGCGATGGCTGCTTCATAGGCGGCGCGCAGATCCACGGACTGACCGCCGCCGGACGTGCCCTTGCCGCAGGCGGTCATGACCAGCATCAGCAGGGCCATGCAGAATACACACAGCTTTTTCATCGAAAACACTCCTTTCATCGGGCGGGCAGAACACCGCCTCTGCCGTTTCTGACGGCACGGGGCGGCGTTTCGTTCCGCATTCAGCGGACAGTGGGGGGCGGGGCGTTCCAGCCGTCGGGAAAATTGGCCAGTACCCAGCGGCGGGTGTGGTCAATGAAGGCCCGGGTGCTGTTGGACAGGGCGTTCCTGTCCTTGACGCAGATACCGATGTTCCGGTAAAACGGCTGGGGCAGAGAGCAGGACACCAGCGGATAGGCACAGCGGTAGAGCATCAGCTCCTCCATGATGCTGATACCCAGCCCGCTGGACACCATGGCCAGGATGGTCTGATCCTGCTGGACGGTGTACTGGATCTTCGGCGTGATGCCCAGCGTGTCGAAGACCGCCTGGATCTCATAGTCGTCGCCCTCGTCCAGCAGGATCAGGGGGTACTGCTCCAGCGCCGCAGGCGGGAAGGGGTTCGCACCCGCCAGCGGGTGGTCGCAGGGGACGATGACCTTCCACTGGTCCCGCTGGAGAAGCCAGCAGTCCAGATACTTCTCAACAGGGGCGGGGAGGCTGATGAAGCCGCAGTCCGCCTGTCCGTTCAGCACCCAGTCGCCAATCTCGCTGTTGAAGTTGGAGGGCAGCAGCTCAAACTCGATATGGGGGTAGTGGGTCTGAAAGGTCTTGAGAATGTTGGGCAGCCACTTTTCCGACACGCTGGTGAAGGTAGCCACCTTGACAAGACCTGTCTCCAGACCCCGCAGGTCGGCGGCCTGCTGCTCCAGCTGGTGCTGCATGGCGCACATCTTCTCGAAGTAGGGCAGCAGCGCCCGTCCGTCCGCCGTGGGGGTGACGCCGCCGTGGCTGCGGATCAGCAGGGGCACACCCAGTTCCTCCTCCAGTGAGCCGATGGCGTGGCTGACGCCGGACTGGGTAAAGTTCATCTCCCGCGCCGCGGCAGTGAAGCTGCCGCACTCCACGGTCTTGAGGAATATCTGATATTTCGCAACGCTCATGGGCGCACGCTCCTTTCCCGATGCAAGTATAGCATATCCGTCGGCCCGGTGCAAAGTTTTTTTCATGGTTTTGATGATTATGATGCGTTTTACAAATTCCCGCACTTGTGGTACATTAAAGACACGTTAAGAAAAACCGCAGAAAGGAGGCGCTGAAGCATGGGTCCGAGTTTCGTGATGGCCGCTCTGGCCGGTCTTCTTGTGGTAGTCGGCATCGTCAGCAAAGCCACCGGCAAGTAAGTCTTTTCCGTTTTTTCAGGTTTCACCTCCCCCCGTGGCGGCACCATCTCCCTGTCGCCGGTACGCTCGTCCGCTTCCCGCGGGCGGGCGTATTTTTTACCAGAGGGGTGGGAAATCTTGCATCTTTTTCACTTTTATGGTATAGTGAGCGGCATTAAGATCCCGCACACCGCGGGCAAAAGGAGCTTGTCATGACACAGAAAAGGATCCATACGCTGTCGCTGCTGGCGGCCATCACCGCAGCCGTCATCTTCGGCATGAGCTTCATGTTCTCCAAGCTGGCGCTGGAGAAGGCGGCCCCCACGGTGCTGCTGGCGGTGCGGTTCACCGTGGCGGTGGCGGCCATGACGCTGGTGATCCTGGTCAATGCGCTGGTGGGAAAGCTGCGGGGGCGGCCGCTGTTCACCTTCTCCCTGCGGGGCAAGCCGGTGTATCAGCTGCTGCTTCTGGGCATCGTGCAGCCGGTGGCCTACTTCATCTTCGAGAACTACGGTATCCTGTACACCTCGTCGGCGGTGGCGGGCACCATCATCGCGGCGGTGCCGGTGTGCTGCATCCTGATGGACGTGCTGGTGCTCCACGAGAAGGTGACGCTGAAGCAGGTACTGTGCGCCGTGTGCGCTATCGGCGGTGTGGCGCTGATCTCCGCCGGAGGGGCGGTGATGGTCTCGGCGCTGGGCATGCTGTTCCTGCTGCTGACCATGCTCAGCGACACGCTGTACTACGGCATCAGCCACAGCGCCGCCAAGCTGTTCACCCCGTTCGAGATGACCTACGTCATGTTCGTGGTAGGCATGGTGGTGTTCATCCCCGTGGCGCTGCTCCACGCCGGAGGGCTGACCAGCCCCATGATCCTGGAGCCCTTGCAGGACGGGCAGTTCTGGCTGGCAGTGCTGTATCTGGGGCTTTTGTCCTCGGTAATGGCCTACGGACTGCTGAATTTTGCCAACAGCCACCTGTCCGTGTCGGAGACATCGCTTTTTTCCAACGTCACCACGGTGGTGTCTGTGCTGGCGGGCGTGGTGCTGCTGAAGGAACCCTTCAGTGTGTGGCAGATGCTGGGCGTGGTCATCATTCTGGTGTGCGTATTCGTGGCCAATGTATCCGGAAAAGAAACAGGATCTCACTCTCAGGAGGTCTGAGACAATGTATAAGAACGAAAAACGCTATGCGCTGGTAAACGGCGTGCTGCTGGACGGCACCCGTGATATGGCGCCCCAGACGGGGAAGGTCATCTGCGTGGACGGCAGCCGTATCGCCGCCGTCACCGACGGAGCGGCGCCCGCAGGGTACGAGACGGTGGATCTGGGCGGGCAGTACGTGCTGCCCGGGCTCATCAACCTGCATGTCCACCTGCCGGCCTCCGGCAAGCCCAGAAAGAAGCCCTCCGACCCCAAAAAGCTGGTGAAGCTCATCACCTCCAACGGCCTGATGCGCCGCGTGGGCATCCGCCTGTGCGAGGGCTACGCCAGAACGGAGCTGCTCAGCGGCGTCACCACCATCCGCACGGTGGGCGGCGTGGCCGACTTCGACACCGTGATCCGCGATCAGGCGGCGGCAGGGGCCATCCTGAGCCCCCGGGTGGTGGCGTCCAACATGGCGGTATCCGTGCCCGGAGGCCACATGGCAGGCTCCCTGGCCTACGAGGCCCGCACGCCGGAGGAGGCTGCGGCCTGCGTGGAGAAGATCGCGGCGGAGAAGCCCGACCTCATCAAGCTGATGATCACCGGCGGCGTCATGGACGCCGAGGTGGTGGGTGAGCCCGGGGTGCTGCGGATGCAGCCGGCGCTGGTGAAGGCCGCCTGCGATAAGGCCCACGCTCTGGGCATGAAGGTGGCGGCCCATGTGGAGAGCCCCGAGGGCGTCCGCGTGGCGCTGGAAAACGGCGTGGACTCTATCGAGCACGGGGCCAGGCCGGACGCGGATATCCTGCGCCTGTTCAAGGAGCGGGGCGCGTTCCAGGTGTCCACCATCTCCCCCGCCGTGCCCTACGCCCTGTTTGACCGCAGCATTTCCCACGCCACCTACGAGCAGCAGGCCAACGGCCTTGTGGTTTTCGAGGGTATCGTGGCGCTGGCCAAGGCGTGTCTGGCGGAAGGTATCCCCGTGGGTCTGGGCACCGACACCGGCTGCCCCTATATCACCCACTATGACATGTGGCGGGAGCTGTGCTACTTCGTGAAGTACTGCGGCGTGACGCCCGCCTTCGCGCTGCACAGCGCCACGCTGCTGAACGCGGAGCTGGCGGGCATTGCCGACGTTACCGGCTCCGTGGAGGCCGGGAAGGCGGCGGACCTCATCGTGTGCCCTGCGGACCCGCTGGCGGATCTGACGGCCCTGCGCAGGCTGTCCATGGTCATCCGCGACGGCTGGCGCCTCGAAAACCCCACTGTGAAGAAGATGCCGGAGGTGGAGCGGGAGCTGGACAAGTTCCTGTAAGCGCTTCCATGGAAAATAAGAGGGACGGCCCTGCGGGCCGTCCCTCTTTCGTCGTTACAGTTCCAGCTCCTTGAGGACGCTGTGGCACCTGGCGTTGCTGGCGAACACCGACGAGGGCCGCAGTACATTGGGCGCGGTATCCGAGAAGTCGGTGACGATACCGCCGGCCTCCGTGATGATCAGGCTGCCGGCAGCGTAGTCCCAGGGAGACAGGCAGCACTCGCCGAACACCTCCACCCGTCCCGCCGCCACCTGGCACAGGTCCAGAGCCGCCGCGCCGAAGCGGCGGAAGTCCAGCCCCTTTTCGTACAGCTGGCGGATCAGGGAGAAGTTCTGCTCCGTCAGGCTGCGGTCGTAGATGGTGGAGCCGCAGAGGAACACGGCGTGGGCCATGTCCCGCTCACTGACCCGGATGGGCAGACCGTTGCAGAACGCACCGCCATCCTTCTGAGCGGAGAACAGCTCGTCGGCAAAGGGGTCGTAGACCACGGCGTACTGCGTCTGGCCGTCCTGAGCCAGCGCCACGGAGATGTCGCTGTAATGCAGGCGGCGGACGAAGTTGGTGGTACCGTCAATGGGGTCCACGATGAAGGTCCACGGGCGGGTCAGGGCCGTGTGATCCCCTTCCTCGCCCAGAAAGTCCGCCTCCGGCAGCAGGGCCAGCAGCTCCCGCTGCAGAAAGCCCTGCACCGCCACGTCGTACTTGGTGACGAGGTCGGCGGCGCCGTGCTTTTCCATGGTGGCCCGCTCGATGTCATGGGCCTCGCGGACGATGTCGCCGGCGCGGCGGACAACGCCCTCCAGCTGCTGCAGCATATCTGTTCTCATATGAGTTCCCTCCTGATGACCGTACCGGCGTGTGCGCCGGTGAGTGTATCGTGTATGACCGCCGGCTGCCCCGCCACCAGCACGGCGTCCAGTCCGGACGCCATCCGGCAGGGGCACCGGTAATCGCCGTTTTCCCGCAGCTGCGCGGGATCAAAGACGCAGAGGTCCGCGTCCATCCCCTCCGCGATGACGCCCTTGTGCCGCAGGTGCAGGGCCCGGGCGGGCAAAGCCGTCATCTTCCGCACCGCCTGCTCCAGCGTCAGGGCATGTTTTTTCATGACAAAGTGCTGGATGAGCCGGGGGAACGTGCCGTAGACCCGCGGGTGGGGCATGCCCTCCGTGGGATAGGTGGCGTCGGAGATCAGGTTGGACAGGTCACTTTGCAGGATGGCGATGATGTCCTCCTCCGACGCCATGAAGTCGATCATGGTGATCTGGCCGTCCTCCCGCACCAGCAGGTCGCAGCAGCAGTCCAGCGGGTCCTGCCCCGTCAGGGCCGCGATCTGGGCAAGGCTCTTGCCCAGGAACGGGTGATCCTCGGGGCAGTGAAGGCTGGTGAGGTAGATGCCGTCCCAGCCGGCCAGACGGGCGATGTCATCAAAGCCGCTGCCGCTTTCGATGCGCCGGGCCAGCTCCCGACGGGCAGCGGGGTCGCTCAGACGGCGGACCACCGCGTCCATGCCGCCCTCCAGAAACTCCGGCGGCAGGATGTGCAGCAGCTGGGTGGAGCCGGCGGTGTAGGGGTAGACGTCGCAGCTGACGTCCAGTCCCTCCTGCCGCGCCTGCTCTAAAAGCGCCAGCGCACGGGGGATCTTTTTGCCCCAGCTGTCCCGCCCCATGGCCTTCAGATGGCTGATGTGCAGGGGGATGCGGAGTGTCCGCGCCACGGTGAGCATCTCTGCCAGTGCGTCGCAGACGCCTGCGCCCTCCTGCCGCATGTGGACGGTGAGGGGGACATCCTGCCCCCGCAGGGGCTCCAGCGCATGGATCAGCTCCTCCGTGGTGTAGAAGCACTCCGGTGCGTAGCCAAGTCCCAGTGATACGCCCAGTGCGCCGTCGCCCAGAGCACGCTCCATGGCGCGGTGGATGGCGCGGTAGTGCGCTTCGTCCAGATGCTCCAGCTCGTAGCCGGCGGCGTCCGCCCGCAGAATGCCCGCGCCTACCAGCATGCCGGTGTGCAGGGGCAGGTCCCGCAGCGCTGCCAGATAGGCGGCCAGAGACGCTGAGGGCAGGGTATCCGGTATATCGCCGGTGATGGGCCGCAGGTAGGCGCGGATAGCGGCGGCGTGGTCCGGCCCGAAGGGGGCGGCGGACAGGCCGCAGTTGCCGTTGACGATGGTGGTCAGGCCCTGCCGCAGCTCCAATGAGCCGTAATCGGGGCGAAAGGCTGCGGCGTCGGCGTGGCGGTGGATGTCGATGAAGCCCGGGGTCACGGTGCGGCCGGCGACATCCATAGTACGGCCCGCCGCGGCGGCGGACAGGTTGCCGACAGCGGTGATGGTCCCGCCGGTGATGCCTACGTCGGCGGGGAAGGCGGGGCGGCCGGTGCCGTCGATCACCGTGCCGCCGCGGAGAATGGTGTCAAACATGGTTTCGCCTTTCTATTTTCCCTGCTGGCAGGGGAGGGTGATGGTAAAGCGGGTAATGCCGCCGCTGCTGTCGCAGCGGATGGCGCCGTGGTGGGCCTCCACGATGGCCTTGGCGATGGGCAGGCCCAGACCGAAGCTGTCGCCGCCGGTACGGGACTCGTCGGCCCGATAGAACCGGTCGAAGATATGAGGCAGCTTGTCGGCGGGGATGTCTGCGCCCCGGTTCTCCACCTGTACACAGGCGTTCCGGCCCTGCCGCAGGGCGTCCAGCCGGATCTCCGTGTGGGGCGCGGCGTACTTGATGGCGTTGTCCAAGAGGACGGCCACCGCCTGGGCCAGCTTCTCCCCGTCGCCCCGCACCGTCAGGTCCGGCGCGATGTCGTAGGACAGGGTATGGCCTGCCTCGAAGGCCACCGGTTCAAACCGCAGGGCGGCGTCCGCCGCGATGTCGGAAAGGTCCGCCGCTGCGTCCGGCAGGTGCGCGCCGCTGCGCTCCACCCGGGACAGGGTCAGCATATCCTCCACCAGCCGCTTCATGCGGCGGGACTCGGCGCGGATGTTATCCACATACTGCCGCTGCTCCGGCAACGCGGACTGGTCCAGCAGCTCCGCCGAGGACAGCACCACCGTCAGGGGCGTTTTCAGCTCATGGCTGGCATCGGACAGGAACTGCTTCTGCTGCTGCCACGCACGGGCCACCGGCCGCGTCACCGCACCGCTGAGCACATAGCTGCAGGCGAACAGCACCGCCAGCGCCACAAATCCGATGAGCAGGCTGCCGGTCAGCAGGCCGCGGAGGGTGGCCTGCTCCAGCGTGCTGTCGGTAAAGGCGATGCGGGTGGACAGGAGCCCCACGCTCCGCAGATAGCGCAGGTGGTAGTCCGCCAGCACGCCCTCGTCCTCCTGGGCCGACAGGGCGGCTGTGACGATGGCCGCCAGCGCCGGCTTGTCCGTCAGGTCATAGTAGCCGTTGCCGGAGACGCGGACGGTGCCGCTGGCGTAGACCTCTGCCACGAAGCAGGGCAGGGTGGACCCGTCCGGCTGGGACAGGTCGTAAACGCCGGTCCGGACGGCCTCCTCCATCTGCTGGCGGACGCTGCGGGACAGGGCGGAGCGGGCAAAGAAGAACACGGCGGCGAACACGGCCAGCAGTACGCAGAACACCATACCCATGTTCAGGCCCACCACCTTCCAACGGAGACGACGGATCATGATACCGCCTCCTCCAGGCAGTAGCCCACCATGCGCAGAGTTTTGATCTGTACGCGGGAGCGCAGATGGGCCAGCTTCCGCCGCAGGAAGGAGATGTAGACCTCCACATTATTATCCTCGGCGGCGGAGTCGTAGCCCCATACCTTTAAGATCAGCTGCTCCTTGGATACGATCTGGCTGCCGTTTTTCATCAGCAGCTCCATGAGGTCGTACTCCCGACGGCTCAGCCGGACGGACCGGTCGCCGCAGGACAGCAGAAACGTGGACTGTTGGAGATGCAGGTCACCGAAGACGGTGGCGCCGCTGTCCGCCGTCTCGCCGCCCCGCCGCAGCAGGGAGCGGATGCAGGCCAGCAGCTCCTCCGTCTCAAAGGGCTTGGTCAGGTAGTAGTCCGCGCCGCAGTCCAGACCCCGCACCCGATCGCTGAGATCGCTGCGGGCCGTCAGCATCAGCACCGGCACCGTCTCGCCGCCGGCGCGGAGCTGCTGCAGCAGGGAAAAGCCGTCCAGCTCCGGCAGCATGGCGTCCAGCAGCACCAGATCGTAAATGCCGCTGCGGGCGTTGTCCAGACCGGACACGCCGTCATAGCTGACATCCACGGCGTAGCCCCGCCGGTGCAGCAGCTCCGCCAGCGTGTCCGCCAGACGCTTTTCATCCTCCACGATCAGAATACGCACAGGCAGCCCTCCTTTTTTCGCCTTGATTTATACCACAAAAGGGTGCGTTTTGCAAGGCCGGCTCCGCATGTGAGAGCACGCGGTCCTGCAGGCGCCTATTCGGCCGAAATGCGGCCGAAAGGATACCCCCATGCTGACGCATGGGGGTATCTCTGGATTTCTTCAGTTCAGGCCGGTCTCCGCCAGCGTCAGCAACTGCACCAGCGACGTCTCCTCCATGCGGTAGATGGTGGGATCGTCGTTGACGGTGACGTAGCGGCCGCCGCTGCCATCGGGCAGACCCACAGTCAGCGTCAGGGTGGACTCGGTGCCCAGCTCGTTGGTATAGGTCACCAGCGCCTGAGCGTCCGGCGCATCCAGCCCGCAGATAGCGGCGGCGCCCTCGGCGGGATCATAGTCCACGCAGGCGGTGACGGACAACCGGCCCAGCTCCTCCACCAGTGCGGCGGTGGCCTCCGTGACATCGCGGCTGCCCACCTTGCGCACGCCGTCCACCACGCGGATGTTGACCAGAACGTTCTCCCCGCCCTGTACCGCGGCGGACAGCAGGTTCTCCTCGGTAATGACCGGCAGCACCGGCAGCGCCGCCATGTCGTAGATGCTGCCGTCCAGCAGCTGGAAGATCTTCACGGCGTTATCGGACACCAGGCGCACGGTGCCATCCTCGGCGCAGCGCATGTACCAGTCGCCGGACTCCGCCTGATCGCCCCGGGCAAAGGTCAGGGTCTCGCCGTCCGCCGTGACGGCCAGAGTGATCTTTGTGTCATCCAGCCCGTAGTCGGCCAGATCCTCCTCCGCCACCCGCACCGGCGAGGCCGCCGTCATGGCGGCAGCCGCCTCCACCAGCGCCGGCATAGCCTCCTGATCCAGCGGGAAGGTGGTGTCGTCCTGCCAGTACCAGGTCTCGTCCTCGCGGCTGAACCGCAGCACCTGGCTGTCGTCGGACAGCACCAGCGCCGTGATGCCCTCCGGCGGCAGCGCCGTCTGGACGGCGGCGTCCGCCTCCTTGCTCTGGGTGTCCGCGCCGCTGCCGCAGGCGGTCAAAAGCGCCGCCGTCAGCAGCAGCGCGATGATGGATACATAGCGTTTCATCGGAAAAATTCTCCCCTTTCTGCTCTGAGACCCCGACAGTATAACAGTTCTCCCTCAAAAAGTGAAGAACAAAACGTGAACAAATGCAATTTTACGGAAAAATCCACTTTACAAACCGGTTTTTTTATGGTAGCATTTCAAGGTACGCGACTATGTCGCACTGCCCCTTGCCTTAGCTGCGCGGAGCGATCCATCTCTCCCACGGCTCAGGATGCGGGCGTAATTCAAGAAAGGTGGA
This sequence comes from uncultured Eubacteriales bacterium, assembly GCA_900545585.1. Lineage (GTDB taxonomy): Bacteria > Bacillota > Clostridia > Oscillospirales > Oscillospiraceae > Vescimonas. The sequence goes on along the minus strand of UQZR01000002.1, from coordinate 93,377 downwards.
AACACAACTATGATGCTGAAAGACCAGAAGACCTCCATCATCGAGGCCAACCGTACCCACGAGACCGACACCGGCTCCCCCGAAGTGCAGGTCGCTATCCTGACCGAGCGCATCAACCAGCTGACCGCTCACCTGAAGGTGCATCCCCACGACTTCCACAGCCGCCGCGGTATGCAGATGATGATCGGTAAGCGCCGCCGTCTGCTGGACTATCTGGCCAAGAAGGACATCGAGCGTTATCGTGCCCTGATCGCCAAGCTGGGTCTGCGTAAGTAAGTTGAAACAGGGTGATGTGCGTGCGCGCATCACCCTTCTTTCACATTCTGTACCAGTCTGTATCCTCACCCTTAGCAGTTGAAAATGCGTCGAAACCGGCGGCTTCGGGGCATTTTCAAGTGCTAACGGCGACGGATCGCGGTACAGGATGCTAATTCACAAAAAAGGAGAAATGTCATGTCAACGATCATCACCAAGCGTCAATTCCCCCACTATCACAAGTACACCATGGATCTGGCAGGCCGTCCCCTCACGCTGGAGGTGGGCAAGCTGGCCGAGCTGGCCAACGCCGCCGTCATGGTGGGCTACGGCGATACCCGCGTGCTGTGCTGCGTCACCGCCGCGCCCCGTCCCCGTGACGGTATCGACTTCTTCCCCCTGAGCGTGGACTTTGAGGAGAAGATGTACTCCGTGGGCCGCATCCCCGGCAGCTTCAACCGCCGCGAGGGCCGTCCCGGGGAGAAGGGCATCCTGACCAGCCGCGTCATCGACCGCCCCATCCGTCCCCTGTTCCCCTACGACTTCCGCAACGATGTGTCCGTGATGTGTACCGTCATGGCGGTGGATCACGACTGCTCGCCGGAGATCGCCGCCCTCATCGGCACCTCCGCCGCCCTGGCTATCTCCGACATCCCCTGGAACGGCCCTGTGGCCGCCCTGAAGGTGGGTCTGGTGGACGGCAAGCTGGTCTTTAACCCCGACGCCGAGCAGCGTAAGGTCAGCGATCTGGACGTCACCGTGGTGTCCACCGCCAAGAAGGTGGTCATGATCGAGGCCGGCGCCAACGAGGTACCCAACGATGTCATGTTCGAGGCCATCCGCTCCGCTCACGAGGAGAACCAGAAGCAGATCGCCCTCATCAATCAGATGGTGTCCGAGATCGGCAAGCCCAAGTTCGACTATCCCCACGCCGACTTCGATCAGGAGCTGTTCGACAAGATCGTGGCCGCCACCATGGACGATGCCAAGGCCGCCATGGATACCGACGACAAGAACGTCCGCGAGGCCCGCTGGAACCAGCTGATCGAGAAGTGGCACGAGCTGTTCCTGGAGGACTACCCCAACATGGATCAGTATCTGGACGAGATCACCTACAAGTTCCAGAAGAAGATCGTGAAGGCCTGGCTGCTGGAGGGCCACCGCGTGGACGGCCGCCAGAAGAACGAGATCCGCCCGCTGGACGCCGAGGTGGGCGTGCTGCCCCGTGTCCACGGCTCCGGCCTGTTCACCCGCGGCCAGACCCAGGTGCTGAGCGTGGCCACGCTGGATACCCTGTCCGCCAACCAGAAGCTGGATACCATCTGGGAGGAGACGGAGAAGCGCTACATGCACCACTACAACTTCCCCGGCTACTCCGTGGGCGAGGCCAAGCCCGCCCGCAGCCCCGGCCGCCGCGAGATCGGCCACGGCGCGCTGGCTGAGCGCGCTCTGCTGCCCGTCATTCCTCCGGTGGAGGAGTTCCCCTACGCCATCCGCGTGGTGTCCGAGGTGGTTTCCTCCAACGGCTCCACGTCTCAGGGCTCCATCTGCGGCTCCACGCTGGCTCTGATGGACGCCGGCGTGCCCATCAAGGCCCCTGTGGCCGGCATCTCCTGCGGCCTGATCCAGGACGATGACGGCAGCTTCACCACCTTCATCGACATCCAGGGCGTGGAGGACTTCCACGGCGAGATGGACTTCAAGGTGGCCGGCACCAAGAAGGGCATCACCGCCATCCAGATGGACCTGAAGAATGACGGTCTGACCATGGAGATCATCAAGAACGCGCTGGATATCACCTACGACGCCCGTGTGCAGATCCTGGACCAGGTGATGCTGCCCTGCATCGCCGAGCCCCGCGCCGAGGTGAGCAAGTACGCGCCCAAGATGCTGACCATGCACATCGATCCCGATAAGATCCGCGACGTCATCGGCAAGGGCGGCTCCGTCATCCAGAAGATCGTGGCCGAGTCCGGTGCCAAGATCGACATCGACGACGACGGCACCATCCACATCGCCTCCCCTGACGCAGAGAGCTGCGCCATCGCCAAGAAGTGCATTGACGACATCGTGTTCGTGCCCGAGGTGGGTCAGCTGTACTACGGCCGCGTGGTGCGCCTGATGACCTTCGGCGCTTTCGTGGAGCTGGCCCCCGGCAAGGACGGTCTGGTACACATCTCCAAGCTGGCTGACCACCGCATCGAGAAGGTGGAGGATGCCTGCAAGATCGGCGACATGATGTGGGTCAAGGTCACGGAGATCGACGAGAAGGGCCGCGTGAACCTGAGCCACAAGGACGCCATGAAGGAGATCGCCGCCAAGGAAGCCGCCGGCGAGCCCATCAAGTAAGTCCGTTTATCCGGTTTTTCCGAAAGGACCGCCTGTTGGCGGTCCTTTCGCTTGCCGCGGCACATTCTCCTGCGGCCAATGTCGTGGGGAAAAGAGGCCCTGTCGAAAAGTGCGGGAAACCGTGGGAAACAGGGGAAACAATACCCATTCCGCCGGAAAACCAGAAAATGGTGATTTCTCCGGCAATTATGGTAAATCCCACGGTTTTGCGCACTTTTTTACCGGTTTTATGTTGACATAACAGTTGTGGAAAACCATGTGGAAACTGTGGAAAGCCTTTTTCCACCAAGGGTTTTCCCAGTTGCGCTCCTGTTATTTTTTGTGGGAATCTGTAAACCTTTTTGGGTCGGAGGATCTTTTAGACGAAGTGCGGCGCATACCGCGGCGGCGAGACTTGCATTGACGGGAAAAATACGGTAGAATAACAGAAAACGATTGGCTCGGTGTATGCCGGAGGAATAATATGGCAAAGAAAAACGTATACGACAACGAGAGTATCTCCAGTCTCAAGGGCGCGGATCGGGTCCGGAAACGGCCCGGTGTTATTTTTGGCTCCGACGGACTGGAGGGCTGCGAGCACGCGGTGTTTGAGATCCTGTCCAACGCCATTGACGAGGCCCGCGGGGGCCACGGAAAGCTCATCACCGTCACCCGCTTTCTGGACCGGTCGGTACAGGTGGAGGACATGGGCCGCGGCTGCCCCGTGGACTGGAACGAGAAGGAGGGGCGCTACAACTGGGAGCTGGTGTTCTGCGAGCTGTACGCCGGCGGCAAGTACGACAACGAGAACAGTGAGAATTACGAGTTCTCTCTGGGTCTCAACGGCCTTGGCTCCTGCGCCACCCAGTACGCCTCCCGCTATATGGATGTCACGGTGTACCGCGAGGGGAAGGAGTATCGCCTCCACTTCGAGCGGGGCGAGATCGTGGGCCAGCTGGAGAGCACGGAGCTGACCACCAATAAAAAGCGGACCGGCACCACCATTCGCTGGCTGCCGGATCTGGAGGTGTTTACCGACATCGCCGTGCCGCTGGAATACTATCAGGACGTGATGAAGCGGCAGGCTGTGGTGAACGCCGGCGTCACGTTCCGTCTGCGCAATGAGACGGTCCCCGGGAAGTTCGAGACCCAGGAGTTTCTGTATGAAAACGGCATCGCCGACTATATCCGCGAGCTGGCGGGGGAGGACTCCCTGACAGAGCCGGTGTTCTGGGAGGCGGAGCGCCGTGGCCGCGACCGCGCGGACAAGCCGGAGTACAAGGTGAAGCTCAGCGTGGCGCTGTGCTTTTCCAACCGCGTGGCCCTATGCGAGCACTACCACAACTCCAGCTTTCTGGAGCACGGCGGCAGTCCGGAGAAGGCCACCCGCTCGGCCATGGTGTCCGCCATCGATAAATACCTGCGGGACAACAACAAATACACCAGAGGCGAATCGAAGATCACGTTTCCCGACGTACAGGACTGCCTCATTTTGGTGAGCAACAACTTCTCCACCCAGACCAGCTATGAGAACCAGACCAAGAAGGCCATCACCAACAAGTTCATTCAGGAGGCCATGACCGAATTCCTCCGCAGCCGCATGGAGATCTACTTCATTGAGAACAAGGAGGCGGCGGAGAAGATCGCAGCTCAGGTGCTCATCAACAAGCGCAGCCGCGAAACGGCGGAGCGCACCCGCATCAACCAGAAGAAAAAGCTGACGGAGAAGATCGACATTGCCAACCGCGTCCAGAAATTCGTGGACTGCCGCACCAAGGACGTGGAGCGCCGGGAGATCTACATCGTGGAGGGCGACTCCGCACTGGGCGCCTGCAAGCAGAGCCGCGACGCGGAGTTCCAGGGCCTGATGCCCGTCCGCGGCAAGATTTTGAACTGTCTGAAGGCCGATTATCCCCGCATCTTCAAAAGTGACGTCATTACCGACCTGATGAAGGTGCTGGGCTGCGGCGTGGAGGTCAGCGGCAAAGCGGTGAAGGATCTGAACCAGTTCGACCTGAGCAACCTGCGGTGGAGCAAGGTGGTCATCTGCACCGATGGCGATGTGGACGGCTTCCAGATCCGCACGCTGATTTTGACCATGCTGTACCGCCTGTGCCCCACCCTGATCCGGGAGGGCTACGTCTACATTGCGGAGACGCCGCTGTTTGAGATCACCTGCAGGGAAAAGGGCGGCGAAAAGACGTGGTTCGCCTACTCCGAGCGGGAGAAGGCGGACATCCTCAAGGAGCTGTCCGGTAAGAAGGTAAACGTCCAGCGCTCCAAGGGACTGGGCGAAAACGATCCGGAGATGATGTGGATGACCACCATGAACCCCGAGACACGGCGGCTCATCCGCGTGCTGCCGGAGGACGCTGAGGAGACGGCCCGCGTCTTTGACCTGCTGCTGGGCGACAACCTATCCGGCCGCAAGGACTATATCGCGGAAAACGGCTGCCGCTACCTGGACATGATCGACGTCAGCTGAGAAAGGAACCCTGATGGCAAAGAAGAAAACGGAAGAAAAAACCGTCCACCGTCCCGCCGACCCCAACGTGATGGGCCTGCGGGGCGCGGTGGTGGAGCAGCCCATCACCCGTACGCTGGACGAGAACTATATGCCCTACGCCATGTCGGTCATCGTCAGCCGCGCCATACCGGAGATCGACGGCTTCAAGCCCTCCCACCGCAAGCTGCTGTACACCATGTACAAGATGGGCCTGCTCACCGGCGGACGCACCAAGTCCGCCAACATCGTGGGCCAGACCATGCGCCTGAATCCCCACGGCGACCAGGCCATCTACGAGACTATGGTGCGTCTGGCCAAGGGCAACGAATCCCTGCTGCACCCCTTCGTGGACAGCAAGGGCAACTTCGGCAAGGTGTACTCCCGGGATATGGCCTACGCCGCCAGCCGCTACACGGAGGCGAAGCTGGCCCCCATCTGCGCCGAGCTGTTCCGGGATCTGGACTGCGACGCCGTGGACTTTGTGGACAACTACGACAACACCATGAAGGAGCCGTCGCTGCTGCCCACCACGTATCCCAACGTGCTGGTGTCCGCCAATCAGGGCATCGCCGTGGGCATGGCCAGCCAGATCTGCGGCTTCAATCTGGGCGAGGTGTGCGACACCACCATCGCCTTTCTGAAAAATCCTGACCACGACATTGCCTCCACGCTGCTGGCACCGGATTTTCCCACCGGCGGCCAGATCATCTGCGATGGCGATGACCTGCGCAGCATCTACGCCACGGGACGCGGCGGCCTGAAGGTCCGCGCCCGCTGGCGCTATGACAGGAGCGAGAACGTCATCGAGGTCTACGAGATCCCTTATTCCACCACCATCGAGGTCATTCTGGATAAGGTGGCGGAGCTGGTGAAGGCCGGCAAGGTCAAGGAGATCAGTGACATGCGGGACGAGACGGACCTCAGCGGCCTGAAGCTGGCCATCGACCTGAAGCGGGGCGTGGACCCTGACAAGCTGATGGCCAAGCTGTTCCGCCTGACGCCCCTGCAGGACACGGTGAGCTGCAACTTCAACATCCTCATCGCCGGTATGCCCCGGGTCATGGGGGTGGGGGAGATCCTCACCGAGTGGACAGCGTGGCGCACCGACTGCGTCAAGCGCCGCGTGTACTATATCCTCAGCAAAAAGAAGGAAAAGCTCCACCTGCTGCAGGGCCTGAAGCGCATCCTGCTGGACATTGACAAGGCCATCCGGATCATCCGCGAGACAGAGGAAGAATCCGAGGTCATCCCCAACCTGATGATCGGCTTCGGCATCGACCAGGTGCAGGCGGAGTACGTGGCGGAGATCAAGCTCCGCAATATCAATAAGGAGTACATCCTCAAGCGGGTGCAGGAGACGGCGGCGCTGGCCGATGAGATCGACGATCTGGAGGACACGCTGGCCAAACCCGGACGCGTCCGCCGCATCATCATCGACGAACTGACAGAGGTGCGGAAGAAGTACGCCGTGCCCCGCCGCACCGAGATCGTATACAGCCACGAGCTGCCGGAGGAGCCGGCGGAGGACGCGCCGGAGGACTATCCCGTCCACCTGTTCCTCAGCCGCGAGGGCTATTTCAAGAAGATCACGCCCCAGTCTCTGCGGATGTCCGGCGACCAGAAGTACAAGGAGGGCGACGGCCCCAGCCAGTACTTCGAGGCCACCAACAACACGGAGCTGATGTTCTTCACCGACAGGCAGCAGGTCTACAAGACCCGCGCCAGCGAGTTCGGCGAGACGAAAGCCTCGCTGCTGGGCGACTATCTGCCCGCCAAGCTGGGGCTGGATGCAGGGGAGAATGTGATCTTCCTGTGCCTGCCCGGGGATTACAGCGGCAGCCTGCTGTTCGCCTTTGAGAACGGCCGCGTGGCCCGCGTCAGCCTCAGCGCCTACGCCACCACCTCCAACCGCCGCAAGCTCACCGGCGCCTACTGCGAAAAGTTCCCGCTGGTACAGATCCTGCCCCTGACGGAGGATCGCGAGCTGGCGCTGCTGACCAATGAGCCCCGGGCCCTGCTGGTACACACGGCACTGCTGGCGCCCAAGACCACCCGCGGCACCCAGGGTGTGCAGGTCATGAATATCAAGCCCAAATACCATCTGGAGCGGCTGGCCAATGTGGCCGACACCGGCATCACCAACCAGGCCCGCTACCGTACCCGCACCATCCCCGCCGCCGGCGCCTTGCTGCGGCCGGAGGACAGCGAGGAAAAGCAGCTGGAGCTGCTGTAAAACGCCGGAAAGGAGGACATCCCATGAAGAAAAGAGCGCTGCCGCTGCTGCTGGCGGTGCTGCTGTGCCTGACGGGCTGCGGCAGCTTTCTCCAGCGGGAGTGGTACGAGGTCAAGGACCACAGCTCCTCCTATTACGAGGGCAGCGGCCGCGGCGTGCTGCAGGCCGACACCTATCAGGATCTGGTGAACGACATCCTCCTTCTGGTGGGCAACCACACGGAGGAGGGCACCATCCGCCTGTACTATGGAGGGGAGGGCCTGGACGCCACGGACGCGGCGGAGATGGCCTGCCGCGAGGTGGAGCATGACACGCCCCTGGGCTCTTACGCTGTGGAGTACCTGCAATACACGCTGGACGACTCCGCCCGCAATTACAGCGAGATCACCGTCACCATCAGCTACCGCTGCACTGCCCAGCAGATGGCAAGCATCGCCCACGTCACCAATACCTCGGCCCTGCGGGACCTGCTGGCTCAGGCGCAGGACGAGGGTCTGGCGGAGCTGGTGGTGCAGTTCAGCAGCACCGACAGCTCTGCCGCCGACATCGAGCGGCTGATCCGTGAGGTGGAGAGCTCCGCAGGCGGAGCGGACTGGCTGGTGCGCTTCTATCCGAATCGGGACAGTGTGGGTCTGGTGGAGATCCTGCTGGTACACTGAGCGGACAACATCCGCGGAAAACGAAAAAACAAAAAAATGCAGGGTTGACAAACCAGCGTTTATACGCTATAATCAACCTTGCGTTTGCGGGCGTAGCTCATCTGGTAGAGCGCGACCTTGCCAAGGTCGAGGTAGCGAGTTCGAGCCTCGTCGCCCGCTCCAAAAAGAAAACACCATCCGTCAGGATGGTGTTTTCTTTTTGGAATGTGCCGCAGCACCAGAGAACTCGCTGCCTCGACCTGCGCGAAGCGCGTCAAATCAAGAGGTGAGGCAGGGCTCCTGCGAATGGCGACAGCCATTCGTGGGATGCCGGGAAGCGAGTTCGAGCCTCGTCGCCCGCTCCAAAAATCACCACCCATTTGGGTGGTGATTTTTTCGCGTGCTCCTCGGCGCTCACCGTCGTGTCAGCCGGCTCCCAGCCGCTGCCGCGGCCGGCAGTCAGGACACTTCCTCGAAACCGCCTCGCTTCTTCCGCCGCAGGCGGCGCTTCGGCGCTTTCCTCGTCGCCCGCTCCAAAAAGAAAACACCATCCGTCAGGATGGTGTTTTCTTTTTGGAGCAGCACTTTTGCTACGCAAAAGTGGTCGCCTGCGGGCGGGTGATTGAACGCGAGTGGGGGAACCCGTCAAAGGTTCCCCCCTCACACTCCCCCTTCCTTGCGATGTGCGGGAGTGCAGACAACAAAACCTGTGGACAATCACATAAATCACCACCTATTCGAGTGGTGATTTTTTTCGCGTGCTCCTCGGCGCTCACCGCCGTGTCACCCAACTCCCAGCCTCTGCCGCGGCCGGCAGTCAGGACACCTCCTCGAAACAGCCTCGCTTCTTCCGCCGCAGGCGGCGCTTCGGCGCTTTCCTCCATGCAAAAAAAGGCTCCCATCTGCCAGATGGAAGCCTTTTCGTATGCTGTGTCAGTTCAGATGCCGCCGGTAGTTGCCGCCGGTGTGGACGCCCTCCTGCACGATGAAGAACGCCTTGGGATCCATCTCCTGCATCACCTGCTGCAGCGTGCCGATCTCGTACTTGCTCAGGCACACGCACAGCACCTGTACCTCGTCGCCGGTATAGGCGCCGTGGGCCGTCCAGTACGTCACGCCGCGGTCCAGCTTTTCGATGATGAAGCGGACCAGCTCCGGATTATTCTTCTTGGTGAAGATCAGCATCTCCACGTTGACGTTCTGCTGGTGCAGCTTATCCAGAAACAGGTTGCTCAGGATATTGTAGATAGCGGAGTAGATGGCCGTGGTGGCGTTGAACAGGAACAGGCACAGCGTGTACAGACATACGTTGAAGCAGATGCAGAACCGGCCCACGGTGAACTTGGGATTCTTCTTGCTGAGGTACAATCCCAGAATGTCCAGACCACCGGTGGAACAGCCGCAGCTCAGCACCAGCCCCGCGGCGAAACCCACGCCCAGGCCGCCGATCAGGCAGCTGGTCAGCGGGTCTGCGATGATGGGCACGGCAGGGGAGGGAATCAGCGCGGAAAAAATGGAGTTGCACACGGTGACGATGGTGGCCTTGGCGAAAAACGTTCGTCCCAGTCCCCGATAAGCCAGATAGAACATGGGCAGATTCGCCAACAGGTACAGCAGGCCCGCCAAATCGAAGGGCACATTCACCCCCGCCCGCGTCACCAGCAGGGTACGGATCACCTGGCACAGGCCGTAGGCGCCGCCTGCGTAGAAGCCCTGAGGCACGATGAACAGGTTGATGGCCGACGCCATGATGGCGGCGCCCACGATGCCGCCCAGCAGGCGCAGCCCGCGCTCATGCAGGATCTTATTGTAGACAGACACCTTGTTCCCTCCTCTCCGGTAACAAAAGGCATTATATGCACGAGAGCCTGCAAAGTCAAGGGATATTTTTGAAAATTACAGGCTATATTGCAAGATGTGATGCAATCTGTGCCGCGCACGGCACAAGGTGCGGGACACGGTGGACTTGTTGACCCCCAGACGCCCCGCGATCTGGGCCATATTCAGCTTTTCGTAGTAGTACAGATGCAGCATCTCCTGCTGGCGGGGTGTTAATTCCTCCGTCATGGCACGGGACAGGTTGTGCAGCAGCCGCTGCCGCCGCTGGCTGTTGTCGCCGGCCTGCTGCTGCATCCACTGGTGCAGGCCGGCGATGTCCATGGGATCAAAGGCGGAATGGATCATAATTCCGGTCACTCCTGTCGTAGTAATGGGCCGTCAGCCGCGCCAGCTGGCGGCACTGGCGCAGCATGGGCTGCAGCTCCGTCAAACGGCGGCGCAGCTGGCGGACGCTGTCCGGATCGTCGGCGGTCCGGAGGTCCAGCCGCAGCTGCTCCATGCGCCTCTGGATGCGCTGGGCGCTGTCCTCATACAGCGGTGACAGTTCGGCAAGTTTCACGCGCGATCACTCTCCTTCATTTCTTCATTTCTTGCGTAAAAAATGTGTTGACAAACCCAGAAAGTTCTGTTAGAATAAACTGCGCTGATGGAGATGCTGGTGTAGCTCAGCTGGTAGAGCAGCTGATTTGTAATCAGCAGGTCGGGGGTTCGAATCCGTCCACCAGCTCCAAGTGAATATGGGGGATTTCCCGAGTGGCCAAAGGGGACAGACTGTAAATCTGCTGGCAACGCCTTCGGTGGTTCGAATCCACCATCCCCCACCAAATATTCCCGACGGTCGTCTGACCGGCGGGGATATTTTTTTGGTGGGGATAGGTGGAGTCGAAGTTTATGCCCCGCAGGGGTAAATCCACCATCCCCCACCAAAAAGCACCGATCACCGCCAGGCGGTTGGCACTTTTTATCTTCCCATCCCGTTGCCGCTGCGCCCGTCACGGCGCAGCGGTTCTCTTCTATTTCGAAAACCAGTTTTCTTGTTGACTTTTACAGCGTATCACAAGAATCTTGTAATGTCAAGTCTATTTTCTCAAGTTTCTTGTTAAAATAGATTGACAAAACCAAGAATCTGGGTTAGGATAGGGACAGAATTTGTCGAAATCTGGCGAGGAGGCGTTTCCCATGAGTTTTTGTGAGCAGCTGCAGAAGCGGCGGAAGGAGCTGGGCCTGAGCCGCACGGAGCTGGCCGCCCGCCTGGGCGTTTCCCCCTCGGCGGTGGGCAACTATGAGACCGGCGTCAGCGCCCCTAAGGAGGAGGTACTGCTGCGGTTGTTTGACGCGCTGGAGGTGGACCCCAACTACCTGTACCGCGGCAGCTTCCGCCACATTGGCGGCATCCAGTCCGATGAGGAGCGGAAGCTGCTGGAGAAATACCGCCGCCTGCCGCTGTCCGGTCGTCAGACGGTCCACACGCTGGTGGACGCACTGGACATCATGGTGGCAGAGGAGCAGCGGCTCCGTCCCCGTCAGGAGCGGCGCACCATCCCGCTGTACCAGTCTCCGGCGGCGGCAGGCTTTGCCGCCCCTGTATTCGGCGAGGACTATACCCTCATCCCCGTGGAAGGTGACGTGCCCCCCGGCGCAGAGATCGCCGTCCGCATCCAGGGTGACTCCATGATGCCCCAGATCGCCGACGGCGACGTGGTCTACGTGAACCACGACCCCCTGCAGAATGGCGACATAGGCATCTTCTGCGTGGACGGCGACATGCTGTGCAAGCAGTATTACCGCGATGGCTTCGGCATGGTCTATCTGTTCTCTCTGAACCGCGCCCGGGCCGATATGGACGTAACGTTCCACCGCGACAGCGGCCGCAGCCTCACCTGCTTCGGCCGCGTCATGATCCACGGCCAGCCCCTGCCCCAGCAGCATATGTAAAGAAAAAGGCGCACGGCCAAGCCGTACGCCTTTGCATTGTTGTGAATTACAAAATGAAGCCGCCGTCGACGGTAAGCACCTGTCCCGTGATGAAGGACGCCCGTCGGTCCGCCAGGAATGCCACCGCCTCGGCGATGTCCTCCGGCGTGCCCAGCCGTCCCAGCGGCGTCTCCTCCGCCAGCTGCGGCAGCACCGCGGGCGGTAGGGCGTTCAGCATATCGGTGCGGATAACACCGGGTGCCACGCAGTTGACGCGGATGCCGGAGGGCGCCAGCTCCGCCGCCAGTGAACGGGTCAACCCGATCAGCGCCGCCTTGGTGGCGGCATACGTCACCTCGCAGCTGGCGCCGCGCAACCCCCAGATGGAGGAGATATTGACGATGCAGCCCTCGTGCTCATGCAGCATCCGGGGCAGCACGGCCTGGATGGTGTGGAACGCGCCATCCACGTTGACGGAGAAGTATCGGTGCCACAGTTCGTCGCTGATGTCCTGAAACAGCGCCTGTCCCGCCACACCGGCGTTGTTCACCAGCAGCGACACGGGACCGAAGGCGTCCTCCACCCGCCGCACCATGTCGTTGACCTGCTGCCGGACGGACACGTCGGCCTGCACGGCCATGGCCCGCTGTCCCGCCGCCGTCAGCTCCTCCACCAGCGCGTCAGCACAGTCCTGCCGTTCCCGATAGTTGATGCAGACGGCGTAGCCCGCCGCTGCCAGCTTCCGCACCGCGGCGCGTCCGATGCCGCGGGAGGAGCCCGTCACCAGTGCGATCTTTTCCATGTAGCACCACCTCCTTGCGTAGTCTTGCCGCCAGTATAACAAATTTTCGGCGGCATGGCAAGAAAAGTGTTGACAATCGCGGTACTTTGCGGTAATATACCATTGTTGTCTGCGCGGTTAGCTCAGCTGGTAGAGCACATGCTTGACGTGCATGGGGTCACAGGTTCGAGTCCTGTACCGCGCACCAGATCCCACCTCATTCGGGGTGGGATTTTTCTTTCTTGCCACAACAAAGCCCTGAAGCCTTGCGGCTTCAGGGCTTTTCCTCTCCTCTCCGTCACACCGTGATCTTCTTCAGCCACTCGATGTACTCCAGCGCCAACTCCGACAGGGCGCGGGCAGGGTTGCAGATGTAGCCGATCTCGATCTGCCCCAGATCCGTGATGGGCGCCGTGACCAGAGATCGCCGGCAGTCCTCCTGGGTCAGATACCCCGAACCGGTCACATACGCGCTGCCCAGCGCCAGTACCGAATAGGCCATGGCGCGGTCAGACACCGAGATGATCTGCTGCTGCGGGTCCCACTGCCGCCGCGTGGGCGTAAAGCGGGCGGACGAGGGATGACACTCCTCGTAGGAGATGAACGGGTGCTGCTGGATCTCTGCCAGCGTCACGCTCCCGCGTCCGGCCAGCGGGTGGGTCTTGTGGACGTAGATGTGCAGCAGATCGTACTTCATGTGCTGGAAAAAGATGTTCCGCCGGTTGCACGCCTTGATGATGGTGCTGCGGCTGTCGCTGGTAAAGAACAGCACCCCCACATCGGAGCGGTTGGTCTCCACGTCCTGCAGCACCTGATCCATGTTTCCCTCAAAGTACCCCAGATGGTACTTCTGGTTTTTCGGCTGGGACACGATATGCTCAAAGGCATCGATGCCGGAGACATGGTGCAGCGAGGATACGCAGAAGTGCTCGCGGTCGCTTTTGCGGTTCTTATACTTGTCATCCAGATCCTGATAGATGTTGGACAGCAGCTGCGTGTCCTTCAGGAACTCCTCCCCCTGACGGGTCAGGGAGATACCTCTGCTGGTACGCTCGAAAAGCACCATGTCGTACTCTCGTTCCAGGTTCTGGATGGATTCGGACAGGCTGGACTGCGAAATAAACAGAGCCTCGGCAGCCTTGCCGATGGAACCGGCCTTGCTGACGGCCCGCACATATAGTATTTGCTTTAATGTCATCGTTTTCACCTCATACCCGTTCCGCCGCAGATGGCGGAGCCGCGCCGCCCGCCGGAACGCCGCCGTCAGACAAGCCTTTTTTTCCTTATTTTATCACCCTCCGTGGGAAAAAGCAATCGCCGCAGGCGTCCCGTTCCTTTCTCAGGTTCGCCCCGACATCACATTTCCCATCGGCTAAACCGATGAGTTTGAATCGTTTATTTGTTCTTCAAATCCTGCGGGTACAGGCGTATAATGAGCGCGAGAAACGGGTAATGCCCCTGAAGGGAGGACTCCACCATGGCTGAATGCCCTCACGCCGCCGCACCGGACACCGTCTTGCAGTGTGTGGACCTGTGCAAGTGCTACAACGGCGTCGTACAGGCCAGCGACCACGTCAACTTCACCCTGCGGCGCGGCGAGGTCCACGCCTTTCTGGGCGAGAACGGCGCGGGGAAAAGCACGCTGATGAAGATGCTCTACGGCATCGAGCAGCCCGATGAGGGACGGCTGTATCTCTCCGGCCAGCCCGTGACGCTGAAAAGCCCCGCCGACGCCATTGCCCACGGCATCGGCATGGTACACCAGGAGCTGATGCTGATCCCCCACCTGACCGTGGCGGAGAACATCACTTTGGGTCAGGAGATCAAGACCCGCGGCGGCCGCCTGAAAAAGCAGGAGGCCTCCCGCAGTATCCGCGAGCTGGCCGCATCCTACGGTCTGGAGGTGGACCCTGACGCGCTGGTGGACAAGCTGACCATCGGCCAGCGCCAGCGGGTGGAGATCGTCAAGCTGCTGTACCGCAAGGCGGATATTCTCATCTTCGATGAACCCACCGCCCTGCTGACGCCCCAGGAATCCGACGCGCTGTTCGACGTACTGCGCCGCCTGCGCGATCTGGGCAAATCCACCATATTTATCACCCACAAGCTCCGCGAGGTCTATCAGATCGCGGACCGCATGACCGTGATCCGGCAGGGCCGGATCATCGGCACCACCACGCCGCAGGAGACCGGCATGGAGGAGCTGACGCAGATGATGGTGGGCAAGACCGTCCCCACCGGACGGCGCCAGCCCCATCCCATCGGCGAGGAGGTACTGCGGGTGCAGGACCTCTCCGTCCGCAGCCGCGCCGGTACTGCCTTGCAGGATATCACCTTTTCCATCCGCGCCGGCGAGGTGCTGGGCGTTGCCGGTATCGAGGGCAACGGCCAGACGCCGCTGGCACAGGCGCTTTTAGGGCTGTGCCGCCCCGCCTCCGGCAGCATCCTGCTGAGCGGACAGGAGCTGAGCCGCCGCACCACCAAGCAGATACGCGACGCCGGTGTGGGCAGCATCCCCGACGATCGGCAGGGCATGGGCCTGATCCTCAGCATGCGGGTGTTTGAAAACCTGCTGCTGAACACCTACGACGAAAAGCCCTACGCCAGAAACGCCCTGATGGAGGACTGGGCCGCCGCCCGCCGCGACGCGCAGACCCGCATCTCCGAGTACAGCATCGCCGCCGCCGACGGCTCTGTGGTGGTGGGCACGCTCTCCGGCGGCAACCAGCAGAAGATCGTGGTGGCGCGGGAGCTGTCCCGGGGCTGCCGGATGCTGGTGGCCGCACAGCCCACCCGCGGCGTGGACATCGCCTCGGCGGACAACATCCAGAACCGCATTCTGGACGCCGCCAGGGAGGGCTGCGCCGTGCTGCTGATCTCCAGCGATCTGGACGAGCTGATAAAGGTATCCGACCGGATCATGGTCCTGTTCCGCGGCCGGATCATGGGCTTTGTGGACGCGGACGAGGCCACCCGCGAGGGGCTGGGCCGCATGATGCTGGGCGAGGCCCACTGATTTTCTTATTGATCCTGCCGCCGGCAAAACGGCGGCTCACACCTGAATGTGCAAGTATGCAAGGAGGAACCAAAATGAAATTTGCAACTGTGAAAAAGTGGCTGGCCCTGCTGCTGGCGTCCTGCATGGTGATGGCCCTGGCGGCCTGCGGCAAGACCGCGGACGACACCGGCACCACCGGCGGTGACACCGGCGATACCGGCGACACTGGCAGCTCCGCCGCCAAGATCGCCGTGGTGTTCGCCTCCAGCGGTCTGGGCGACAAATCCTTTAACGACGCGCTGTTCAACGGCATGAAGGATGCCGAGAGCACCATGGGCATCGAGTGGGTGTATTCCGAGCCCAAGGACGACGCCGAGTACGAAGGCCTCATCTCCGGCTATGCCGACAGCGGCGACTGCGACCTCATCATCTGTCTGGGCGGCAGCCAGAGCTCCAGCCTGGAGAACGTGGCTCCCAACTATCCCCAGCAGAAGTTCGTGATCCTGGACGCCGTGGTGGCAGGCGACAACATCCGCAGCTACACCTGGCGCGATCAGGAGCTGGGCTTCCTGGCCGGCTTCCTGGGTGCCAGCCTGTCCGAGACCCATAAGCTGGGCTTCATCGGCGCCCACGACATCCCCCTGTGCAACCTGGGCGCTGCCGGCATGATCGCCGGTGCCCACTACGCGGACCCCACCTGCGAGGTGCTGGTGGACTACGCCAACGGCTGGGCCGAGGTCAACGGCTGCTATGAGCTGGCCACCTCCATGAACCAGCAGGGCGCCAGCCTCATCTACCACACCGCCAGCGCCGGCGGCCTGGGCATCCTCAACGCCGGCAAGGATCACAACTTCCTGACCATCTTCTTCGACGGCAACCTGAACGCCGACGCCCCCGAGACCAACATCGCCAGCGCCATCCGTGACTTCCCCGCCTGCGCCAAGGAGGCCATTCAGGCCGTGATCGACGGCAAGTTCACCGCCGGGTCCATCGAGAAGGGCATCGCGGAGGACAGCCTGTATCTGGACTTTGACGGCTCCGCCTACGAGATCCCCGCCGAGGTGATGGAGCAGTATGACGCCGTGGTGGCCGCCATCAAGGACGGCACCATCGTGGTCCCCAGCACCATCGAGGACGCCAAGGCGTGGCAGGCCGCTGCATGACCCACTGAACATACGGCAAAGGGCTGAAGGTCTCCGCGGCTTTCAGCCCCGCGCTTTATCCGCGGAGCTGCGGCATCTTCTCAAGGAGGGACACTGTGAAAAAGACAAGGATACGGCTGTCGCTGTTTTCGCTGGTACTGGCGCTGGTCCTGTTCGGACTGACCATCTGCGCTACCGGTCGGGAACCCTTCAGCGTCTATTGGAGCATCCTGGCCGGCTCGTTCGGCAGTACCAAGAGCTTTCTGAACGTGCTGGCCTACACGCTGCCGCTGATCATGACCGGTCTGGGCGCGGCGGTGGCGTTTCAGAGCGGCGTGTTCAACATCGGCGGAGAGGGGCAGGTGCTGGTGGGCGGTCTCGTCGCCGTCATCGTGGGCCTGACCATACCGCTGCCCGCGCCCTGGGTCTGGCTGCTGGCCCTGCTGGCCGGCTTTGCCGCCGGCGCGCTGTGGGCCGTGCTGCCCACGCTGTTCGCCGGACGGAACCTGACCTCGCTGTCCGTGGCCACCATCATGATGAACTCCATCGCCGCCCTGCTGACTGAGTACATCGTCAAGAGCTTTTTCCAGCGTCCCGACGCCAGCAACACGGAGACCGTGGTGGTCAACGAGGGCAGCATCCTGCCCCGCTTTTTCCCCAGCACCCAGTTCAACTACGGCATCTTCGTGGCGCTGTTCTGCGTGGCAGCCGTCACGTGGATGCTCTATAAAACGCCCTTTGGCTTTTCCCTGCGGGCCATGGGCCAGAACCCCCGTGCCATGCAGCAGGCAGGTCTGCCCATCTACCGGCGGACGCTGGCGGCCATGTGCATCAGCGGCGGTCTGTTTGCTCTGGGCGGCGCCATTCAGTGTCTGGCGGTGTACAAGCGCTTTGTCATGGGCTTCTCACCGGGATACGGCTGGGACGGCATCACCGTGGCCACACTGGCCATGAATTCCCCCGTCGGCGTGCTGCTGTCCGCGTTCCTCTTCGGTATGCTGCGCTCCGCCTCCATCAGCATGAGCCTCACCAGCCAGGTCACCACGGAGATGATCTCCGTGCTGCAGGGCTTCATCGTCATGCTGGTGGCCTCGCCGGACGTGTGGAACGTGCTGGGCCGCTTGTGCCAGCGCATCGGCATCCGACGGAAACAGGAAGGAGCTGCTGAGTAATGGACTTCTGGATCTCATTTGCCAACTTTTTCGCCTCCGCCATCCGGCTGACCGCCCCCATCGCCCTCGGCACCCTGGCCTGTACCATCAGTGAGCGGGCCGGCGTCATCAACATCGGCATCGAGGGCTCCATGATCTTCAGCGGCTTTCTGGCCGCCGTAGGCTCCTACTATACCGGCAGTCCCTGGGTGGGTCTGCTGTGCGGCTGTGCCGGCGGCGCGTTTCTGGCCCTGATCCTGGGCGTGCTGGCCATCTACTGCAACGGCCAGCAGATCGTCATCGGCATCGGCCTGAACCTGTTCGGCCCCGGCTTTGCCTATATGATGATGCGCGCCCTGTGGGATACCACCGGTATCTCCCCCTGGGTGGAGGGCTTCCACACCATCAATATCCCCGTTTTATCCGACATCCCCGTGCTGGGCACCATGCTCAGCGGCTACCCCTCCTGCGTCTATCTGGGATTGCTGGCCGTGGCGGTGATGCAGTATCTCCTGCGCCGCACCGCCTGGGGCCTGCGCATCCGCGCCGTGGGCGAGAATCCCGCCGCCGTGGCCACCCTGGGCATCAACGTCTACCGCCTGCGGCTGCGGGCGGTGCTGCTGGGCGGCGTGTTCGCCGGTATGGCGGGTGCCGTCATGTGCCTCAGCTCCGCCAACGTGTTTGTCAACGACATGTCCGCCGGCACCGGCTTCATGGCCTTTGCCGCCAACCAGTTCGGTCAGTGGTCGCCGGTAGGCGGGTATCTGGCCACGCTGCTGTTCGGCGTGATGTCCGCGCTGCGCATGCGGCTTCAGAGCTTCGGCGTGGCTACGCAGCTGACCCAGATGCTGCCCTATCTGGCGGCGCTGATCGGCATCAAGCTCACCGGTATGCGCATGCGCGCACCGGCGGCCAACGGCGCCCCCTATCCCCATCCGCTCTCCGCGCCCCGTGTGCGCCGAAAGGCCGCGGCGGCAGCATCAACGAAAGGACCGAAAGCATGAACATCACATTTCACGAATGTCGCTACATCCTGCACCTGAAGGATTACGACAGCGGCGTCTTTTTCTACCGCGAGGTGCTGGGCCTCCAGCCCAACTACAACTGGTCCATCGTGCCGGACCGGAAGGGCTACCGCTTCTACATGGGCAGCGGCCGTCTGGAGATCACCCAGATCCCCTTCGCGCCCCGTCAGGGCCGCAGCGAATTTCTGGCCCAGTGCATCGACCTCCCCCTGTGCATGGAGCGCATTCTGGAGGAGATGCCGGACATCGACATCCTCTCCCGCGACGCCCGGCAGGTGACGCTGCGGGACAGCGGCGGCAATCTGATCCATCTGCTGCAAGGCGACAGTGCCGCCTGCGGCGGCGACGTGGACAAAACGGACATGTTCACCGGTACCTTCACCGGTGTGTTCTACGAGGACGACCTCTCCGCGGCGCGGGAATTCTACTGCGAGCAGCTGGGTCTTCCGCTGCTGGAGGAGCAGGCGGACTCCCTGCTTCTGCAGGCGGGGGACGCGCAGCTCCTGCTGCGCCGCCGCACGGCGGACTGCGCCATGGGTCCGTCCATGATCGGTCTGGAGGCCAGCAGCGTCAACAAGCTGTATGACCGGTTCAGCAGCCGTCCCGACTATCGGGAGGCCGGCGTCCTGCGGGACACGGAC
Source organism: uncultured Eubacteriales bacterium (assembly GCA_900545585.1). GTDB lineage: Bacteria > Bacillota > Clostridia > Oscillospirales > Oscillospiraceae > Vescimonas. The sequence goes on along the minus strand of UQZR01000002.1, from coordinate 73,926 downwards.
TTTGACGCGCGGCGTCTGTTCCAGATGTACGACCCCAGCGGCAACGTGGTGGAGATATACGCCTACCTGCGCAACGTGCGGGAAGAAATTTTGATGCACTGAAAGCAGAAAGGGAAAGCTATGTGGCGCAAAGAATACCGAATCGTCTATTATTCCTGGGAGTTTGACACCCTCCAGTCCTTTTACCGCGACCTGCTGCGTCTGCCTCAGATGTACGGCTGGTACACCAGTCCCGTGGACCGCGGCTGCAAGTTCAAGATCGGCGACAACCGTCTGGAGCTGATCTGCCGCCATCCCACGCTGCCCCAGGGCCCCGCCGGCATGCGGCTGGAGGCCAGGGACATCGAGCTGTGCTATGCCAATCTGAAAAAAGAACCCCGTGTCACCGTCATCAGCCCACTGGCGCTGCGCCCCTGGGGCGAGTACAGCTTCTGCATCAAGGACCCCGTGGGCAACTGGGTGGAGGTCTACCAGCGGGCCGAGCAGTACCATCCGGCAGGGCCGGATGACGGCGGCTGCTATTTCACCGACGAGTATACCGCCATCCTCTTTGCGGAGGATCTGGAAAAGATCACCGCCTTCTACCGTGACTCCATGCAGATGCCCGTGGTAACCCAGTGGGACCGCGGCCCCGAGGATCGGGGCTGCCGCCTTCGCTCCGCCGGCGGCTTTACCGACATCCGCCAAAAGACGGAGAACACCCCCCAGGGCCCTGCCCTGACCACCATCGAAGCCGAGGATGTCAACGCCTGCTTCACCTGGCTGGAAAGCCGCCCCGACGTGGAGGTGCTGCTGGGCCTTACCGATACCTGGTACGGCGACCGCATCTTCCAGATCTGCGATGCCGAGAAGAATGTGGTGGAGGTGCTGGCCTACCGCCGCAACATGAAGGAGCGGAACACCCCGCCGCAAGGGGAGCGCCATGAGTGAGAAAATACTGATCCGGAACGCCGACGCCATCGTCACCTGCGACGACGCGGACCGCGTCCTCTACCACAGCGACATCCTCCTCTCCGGCGGCCGCATCGAGGCCGTAGGCCGTGACCTCAGCGCCGGCGGCGCACAGGTCATCGACGCTGCGGGCAAGTACGTCTACCCCGGGCTGGTCAACACCCACCACCACTTCTTTCAGGCTTTCGTGCGCAACCTGATGACCATCGACCGCCCGGGCCTGACCCTGATGCAGTGGCTGGACGACATCTACAAGGTCTTTGTCCGCATCAACGGCGACGTGATCTTCTACGCCAGCGCCGCCTGCATGGCCGACCTCATCAAGCACGGCTGCACCTGCTCCGTGGATCACCAGTACTGCTACACCCCCGCCACCGGCATCACCGCGGTGGACCGCCAGATGGAGGCCGCCAATATGATGGGCTTCCGCTTCGTGGCGGCCCGGGGCACCAACACGCTGCCCCGCTGGCAGGGCAGCACTATCCCCGATGAGATGTGCGAGACCACGGCGGCCTATCTGGACGACTGCCAGCGCCTGCTGGCCCTCTACCACGACCCCGCCCCCTTCTCCATGCGGCAGATCGTGCTGGCCCCCTGCCAGCCCATCAACTGCACCGAGGACACCTTCACGGAGACCATCCGCCTGGCCCGCAGCGCCGGCGTCCACATGCACACCCACCTCTGCGAGGGGGAGAACAGCAGCATGGTACGCCGCTTCGGCGTCCGCTCTCTGGAGTGGTGCCGCCGCATCGGCTTCACCGGCAGCGACATCTGGCTGGCCCACGGACGGGAGACCCTGCCGGAGGAGTACCCCCTGCTGGCGGAAAGCGGCATGGGCATCTCCCACTGCCCCGCTCCCACCATGCTGGGCGGCAGCGAGATACTGGACATCCCCGGCATGCGGAAGGCGGGCATTCCCCTGGGCCTGGGCGTGGACGGCTGCGCCACCAACGACGGCTCCAATATGCTGGACACCCTGCGTCTGGCGTACCTGATGCAGACGTTCCTCAGCAAGCAGCGGGGCGGCTGCCCCTCGCCCTACGACATGCTGAAGCTGGCCACCGCCGGCGGCGCCGACATGATCGGCCGTCCGGAGCTGGGCCGTCTGGCTGTTGGAAAGGCCGCGGACCTCTTTATGGTGGATGTCCGCCGTCTGGAGTACGCCGGCGCGCTCCACGACCCCGCCTCCATGCTGGCCAAGCTGGGCGTCACCGGTCCTGTCTGGCTCACCATGATCAATGGCCGCGTTGTCTATCAGAATGACCGCCTCACCGGCGTGGACGAGGAAAAGCTGCTGCGCGAGGGCGAGGACGTCTGCGACCGCGTGCTGCGGGACACCTGCGGCGCATTCGCCCCCTATCGCCGTCATCAGTAAGGAGGAACCACCGTGAACTATCTGGATTTTCAGCTGCTTCTCTACGTGCCCCAGGAGCGCTACGAAGCCTGCCGCGCCTTTTACGAGCAGGTATTTGCCGTTCAGCCGTTTTACGGCTGGGATGAGGGGCCTGAGGACCGCGGTGTCAAGTACGATCTGGCCGGTGCAAAGCTGGTCCTGCTGACTCAGGAGGACCCCTTTCCCACCTACGGCGCCGTGCATTTCCAGCTGGAGGTGCCGTCGCTGGAGGACATCTTCCGCCGCGCCCGGGCCGCCGGCGCCGTGACGCAGGAGCCCTTTTTCCGCCCCTACGGCTGGCACATGTTCCGCATGAAGGACCCCGCCGGCAACCATATCAACATCTACACCGTGCCGCAGTCCACCCCCTGACTGCGCGCAGAAACCCCTCGGGACTCTTTGAGGTCCCGAGGGGTTTTACAATATATGTCAGACTTACAGCATCCCTGCCGCCTGCATGGCCTGGGTCAGGTCGGCAATGATGTCCTCGGCGTCCTCCAGACCGATGCTGAACCGGAAGAAGCCCTCCTGATAGACGGCGGGGTAGTGGGGCAGCTTGTCGCTGTTCCGGTCGTAGTAGACGATCAGGGTCTCAATATCGCCCAGCGACACGGCGTGGGTCACCAGCTTCAGCGCGTCCAGGAACTTCTCGTGCTGCTTCTCGTCGCCCTTCAGGTCGAAGGAGATCATGCCGGAGTACTCCCCGTGCATCAGCTTCTCCGCCCGCTCATGCTGGGGATGGCTCTTCAGGCCGGGATACCACACGAAGCGGGTAGCGGGGCAGGACTCCAGAAACTCCGCTACCTTCATGGCCACGGCGCTGTGCTGCTTCATCCGCAGCGGCACGGTGGAAAGGCCGCGCGCGACCAGCCATGCGTTGAAGGGGCTGAGGATGCCGCCGTAGTTCACCATGGCCAGCTCCTTGATCTGGTCGATGAGCGCCGTGCGGCCCAGCACACAGCCGCCCAGCGAGTCACCGTGGCCGTTGATGTACTTGGTCATGCTGTGGATCTCCAGATCCGCGCCGTGGCTCAGGGGCCGGATGCAGATGGGGCCGGCAAAGGTAGCGTCCACGCTCAGCAGTGCGCCGGCCTTATGTGCGATGTCCGCGATGGCATCGATGTCGCTGATGCCGGTGGTGGGATTGCCCGGTGTCTCCACATGGATGAGCTTGGTGTTGGGACGGACAGCGGCGCGGACAGCCTCCGTGTCGGTGGTATCCAGCAGTGTCACCTCCACGCCGTACTTCTTGGGCAGATACTCCCGAAACAGCAGGTTCGTGGCGCTGTAACACACCTCGGAGACGATGGCGTGGTCACCGGAGTTCAGCGTGGTGGTAAACACGGCGGCCAGCGCCGCCACGCCGCTGGCGAACACCGCGCCGTCCTCCGCGCCGGTCAGGGCGCACAGCTTGTCCTGCAGTACCATCTGGTTGGGATTGCGGTTGCGCTGATAAATGTTGCTGTGGATGCCGCTCCAGTCCACCGGCGTGCCGTCGGTGGGGATGCGGTAGTTGGAGGTCATATAGATAGGCTCGTTAATGGCGCCGAAGCAGTCGTCCTTCCGTCCGCCGCCGTGTACGGCGGTGGTGTTGATGTGCAGCTTTCCTTCCATGGTGATGCACTCCTCTCGATCATCATACGGCGGCGCCGTCCGCACCGCTCTTGTTGTCTGCATTGTAGCGCAGGAGGATAGTTTTGTAAAACGAATGGTTTCTATTATATTTATTAAAAAATATCATTGATTTTCCCGCGATCTATGGTACGATGAAGGAAAGGAGGGCGTTCACCATGGAGATACGCAACCTGAATACGTTCCTGCATGCGGCGTCGCTGCAAAATATCACCAGAGCCGCGGCGGAACTGGGCTACTCCCAGTCGGCGGTCAGCGTCCAGATACGCCAGTTGGAGCAGGAATTGGGGATGCCGCTGTTTGACCGTATCGGCAAGAACGTATACCTCACGGATTTCGGCCGCTCTCTGGTGCCCTACGCCCGCAGCGCCGTGGCAGCCGTGGCGGCGGTGGAGAACTTCGGCAAATCCGATGCCGTGCTGGGCGGCGCCATCCGCGTCGGCATCACGGACTCCCTGTTCGAGCTGCTGATGAAGCCCCTGCTGCCCGCCTACCACGCCCGCTTCCCCAAGGTACGGGTGGAGCTGCTGGTGGATACCACTGTGAACCTCACCCAGCTCCTGCAGCAGGGCTCCATCGACGCCATGTGCGTCATCGACGACCCGCTGCCGCCCGCCCAGTGGCACATCCGGCAGCAGACGGAGGTGCCCATCGTGCTGGCGGCCAGCCCGTCCCACCCGCTGGTCAGACGCAGCGAAGTACCCCTGCGGGAGCTTTCCGGCAGCGAGCTGATCATGATGGAGCAGAACGCCCCCTACAATCGGCGCTTCGAGACCCTGCTGGCCCAGCATCAGGTGGAATGCGAGCCGTTTCTGCGCCTGCCCAGCGCCAGCGCCGCCCGGGATCTGCTGCTGGGCGGTTCGTATCTCTCCCTGCTGCCGTGGTACACCGTCCGCGCCGACGTGGAGGCCGGACGGCTGAAGCTGCTGTCCGTCACGGGCTGGGATATTACCCAGTCGGTGCAGATGGTGCTGCACCGCAGCAAGGTGCTGACGCCCCAGATCGAGGGCTTCCTGTCAGAGCTGAGCCGCGCGCTGGCGGACGCCCTGACGCAGCCTGCCCCGTGACCTGCCTGTAAAACCCCTCGGAACCTTAAAGAGTTCCGAGGGGTTTTGTGAAATTGAGGGTTTACGCAGCTTCGTCCTTGCTCTGGGCCGCTCCCGCGCCATTCTTCCGCCTGACCGCCAGCGCCGTGACTGCCAGCACCGTCAGCACCACCGCCGCAGTGATACGCGGCACGTACAGGAAGGGCAGGGTGGCGGCAAACTTATCCCACAGCGCCTGATAGGTCCTGGTGCCGGAGGAGAGGGTCGTGGCGGCAAACGCCTGCATGGGCGGCAGCGTCACGATCCAGCGGACGATCTCCACCGCCAGCGAGATCAGCCACAGGATGCCCGTGACCTGCAAGTAGGGCCGGTTCAGCAGACAGCCCTGCCCGCTCCACCGCACCGCCGCGGCCCGCAGCAGGCCGTAGACCACCGCCAGCAGCACCAGCAGCATATCCCACCGCAGCATATACGCCAGATAGTAGATGACGCTGTAACCATTTGCATAGTCCTCCGTCAGCGCCGTGGCCAGCCGCAGCGCCCACTGGAAATAGCACAGGACATACCACACCAGTCCCACGGCCCAGGGCAGCAGCAGCACCAGACGGCGGCGGATCTCCTCACCGCCGCACCGGCCCCAGCCGATCCAGATCGCGGCCGCGCCGCCTGCCGCCAGCAGCCACGACCACACGTAGCCCTGGAACACGATGGCCGCCAGCAGGAACAGCGCCGCGGCGGAGAAGCCGATGCGCCAGCGCAGCTCGCCCCGTCGGGCCAGATATTGCTCCACCCGCCCGCCGCCGCTGCCGGGCCGCACAGGCTCACCGGCCAGAATATCGTCGGCGGTGACGCCGTACAGCTCCGCCAGCGCGGGCAGCACGGTGATGTCCGGAAATCCGCCTCCGCTCTCCCATTTGCTGACGGTCTTGTTGGAAACGCCCAGACGGTCGGCGGCGTCCTGCTGGGTCATGCCCGCCGCCTTTCGAAGTGACGCCAGATAGGCGCCGGTCTTTGCAGTGTCCAAGTGGTCACGCTCCTTTCTGTGTGGTCACAGTATGCCGCACCGGCCCTGCGAACGTCTATCCCATCGCTGCGGAAAAGAGTCTGCGGAGCGTAGACATGGCCGTTTTTTGCCGGTCCGCGCACTCTGTTCGGGGTTGTTTCGCCTCCGCGTTCTCTCTGCGGATGGACACATTATACAATTTTCCACTCCGTTTCTCAACGCCGCGTTCTGTCCCGGAACGCCGGGTACCCCCAGAGCCTTCCGGCCCTGGGGGTACTCGTACACACATGGAAGTTAGCTTATTTATATGCGGTACGTCCAGCCGAAGGGATCGTCCCGCTCGCCCCACTGGATACCCGTCAGCTCGTCGTACAGCTTCTGGGACAGCTCGCCGATGCGGCCGCCGTTGACCACATAGCCCTGCTCCTGATAGTACAGCTCGCCGATGGGGGAGACCACAGCGGCGGTGCCCACGCACCATGCCTCCTCCAGCGTACCGGCTTTGGCGGCGTCGAACAGCTCGTCCACGCTGAGCAGCCGCTCCTCCACTGGCATGCCCCAGCTCTTCAGCAGGGCGATGCAGGACCGGCGGGTAACGCCGTTGAGGATAGAGCCGGTGAGCATGGGCGTCACCACCTTACCGGCGATCTTGAACATGACGTTCATGCCGCCGCCCTCCTCGACGTACTTGCGCTCCACGCCGTCCAGCCACAGCACCTGGGAGAATCCCTTCTCGATGGCGCGGTCACCGGCGCGGTTGGCCGCGCCGTAGTTGCCGCCGCACTTGGCTTCGCCGGTGCCGCCGCGCACCGCGCGGACGTCCTCCGTCTCCACCATGATCTTCACCGGCTCCAGCCCGTTCTTAAAGTAGCTGCCCACGGGGGACAGGATCACCACGAACATGGCCTGATGCACACCGTGCAGCGCCAGATCCGGATCGGTAGAGAACAGGAACGGCCGGATATACAGGCTGGTGCCCGGGGCGGAGGGGACCCAGTCCTGATCCACCTCCACCAGCCTCCGGATAGCCTCCAGCGCATCGTCGGGGTCCAACTGAGACAGGCTCAGCCGTTCGCAGGACTTGTTGAGCCGCTCCACATTGTCCCAGGGGCGGAACAGCTGCACGCCGCCGTCGGGACGGCGATAGGCCTTCATGCCCTCAAACACCTCTGTGCCGTAGTGCAGCACGCTGGCGGCGGGGGAGAGGCTCAGCGGCCCGTAGGGTACGATTCGGGCATCGTGCCAGCCTGCCTGCTCCGTATAATCCATGACGAACATGTGGTCGGTGAACACCGAGCCAAAGCCCAGCGTGTCCGCCGGCGGCAGCGTCCCGGGATGGGTGGTTTTTGTTACAGTGATATTCATGCTTCTGCCTCCTCAGATTTTCTTCAGATGCTCCATATTGCGGCGGATACCCTCGCAGCACTGGTGGAATGTGGCCTTTTCCTCCGGGGTCAGGGGCAGCTCCACCACCTGCTCCACGCCGTTGGCGCCGATGACGCAGGGCACACCGGCAAACAGGCCGCTCTCGCCATACTCGCCGCACAGCTCCATGCTGGCGGGCATGATGGCCTTCTCATCGTGGAGCACGATGTGAGCCATACGCGCAGCGGTGGTGGCGATGCCGTACTCGGTACACTGCTTGCCCATGTAAGTCACCCAGCCGCCGCCGATGGACTCCTTCTGCAGGGCGGCGCGGTCGAAGCGGAAGCGCTCGTCGGTTTCGGCCCACTTGTCCAGAGGCATGCCCTTGAAGCTGACGCAGGACCAGGGCGCGAACTGCTGGCTGCCGTGCTCACCCAGCATGTAGCAGGTGATGGACTTGTGGTCGATGCCGGTCTGCCGCGCCAGTGCGCTCAGCAGGCGGGAGGTGTCCAGACCGGTGCCGGTGCCGAACACGCGGCCCCGGGGCAGACCCACGCCCAGCGCCAGCTCGCGGGTCACGATGTCGCAGGGGTTGGTGATGTTGATAAGCACGCCGTCAAAGCCGCTCTCCTTGATCTTGTGGGCATAGCTCCGCACGGCGGGAATGGTGAAATCCATCTCCGTCAGACGGTCATGGGTCTCCAGCAGCTCGATTTTGCCCACGCTGTTGACGATGACATCGCACTCGCCCAGATCGGCGAAGTCACCGGCCCGTACCGTGACGCGGTGGGGCAGGTAGGCTGCGGCGTCTCGCAGATCCTGCACCTCGCTGGCCAGCTTCTGCTCCTTCTGATCCACCAGGATCAGCTCGTCGGCGATGCCCTGCACCGCCAGGGCGTAGGCCACATGCGCGCCCACGTGTCCCAGGCCGATCACACCCACAATACGTTTTTTCGTCATTTAAAAACACTCCTTTGCGTTTATTTTCCGTTACATGCCAAAATGGGGGAACAGTACACAGGTATACAGCATGGTCAGCACCATGTAGACCACCAGAATGATGGCGAAGGCGGGCAGCGTCCGCTTCATGACCAGGTTCTCGTTGCCGATCTGATCCACCGTCGCGCTGGCGGCCACCGTGTTGTTGGGGCAGATCAGATTGCCCAGAGAGGCGCCGGCGTTCTGCCCGGCGAACACGGTGATGGGGTTCATCCCCAGCGCCTGAGCCGCCTGGATATGCATGTCGGCAAACATGATGTTGGAGCCCAGCCCCGTACCGGTGATGAAGGAACCGCTGGCGCCGATGACCACGGCGGCGGCGGGGTAGAAGCGTCCCACCACGGCGGCCACATCGGAGGCCAATAGATTCATCATGCCCGTATTGGAGGACTGCATGATGTAGGACACCACCAGAAGGCTGCCCATCGTCACCAGCACCGGCATCACGTGGCTCACGGTCTTTTTGCAGATCTCGCCGTACTGTTTGAAGCCGGTTTTCAGCGTCATTGCGCCCAGAAAGCCGCAGATAAGGATGACCACGTCCACCCACACGATGTAGCCGAAGGTACACATGACGGCAAAGCCGTTGGGCACCAGGGCCGGCACGCCGTAACGCACGGCGGGCAGCAGCACCAGCATGTACGCGTAGGGGGACAGGGCGCGGAACGCACCGTACTTCTTCTCCTCGCGGTCGACGTGGTAGCGGTACTCCTCCGGCGTCTTGACGCCCACGGTCTTCACGTAGGCCACGCTCAGCAGGATGGACAGCACACCGGTGCCCATGGAGGTGACCTCCGCGCCCACGAAGTTGGACAGTGCGAACATCACCGCGCCGGTGGTCACACCGGCAAAGGTCAGATAGGGCACGATGCCCTTGAAGCCTTTGCGGCCGAAGGTCATAGCCACCATAATGAAGGGGATGACCAGCACGCCGAACATGTGGATGCGTCCCACCATGGCGGAGTTCAGCGCCACGGTGCTCAGCCCCGCGTCAGTCAGGGCCGCGCCGCCGTTGATGGTGGTCAGGCCCGCGCCGCCCCAGGAGCACGGCGTGGCGTCGCCCAGCAGGGCCAGAGCGATGGACGTGATGGGGTCGAAGCCCAGCGCCACCAGGAACGGGGCCGCGATAGCCGCCGGTGCGCCTGCACCGGCCGCGCCCTCCAGAAAGATGGGCAGCATCATACCGATGATGACCACCTGCACGCGGCGGTCGTCGCTGATGCGGGCGATGGTGCCCTTGACCTCGTCAATAGCGCCGGTGGCCCGCAGCAGGTTCAGGATCACGAAGGCGCCGAACACCATCAGCACGATCTTCAGTCCCTCCTTGATGCCCTTCCACAGCAGGGCGTCATACACGGCCACGTTCTCCTTGAACGTCGCGCCGGTCATGTTGAAGTATGTAAAGGCCAGCACCAGCGTCCAGATCAGTGCCACAGGGGCGACGCGCCTGGCGGACTGGCGAAACCCCAGAATACCCACCAACACAACAATGATCGGACTCAGTGCCATCACAAAATTCAGGAAACCCATGGTTGCTTTCTCACTTTCTATGCATAAATATAACGATCAGCGGTCAGGTCACACACGGCCTGCCTGCCGATGGGGGCCGCGCCGCCCCTGCGCTGGCCGGACGCAGGAGGTCGCGTTTATCAAAAAAAGAGGCTCCGCCGGACGGCGGAGCCTCTCGTCTCGTCTGTCTGTCGTTGGCCTTTCAGAAAAGGCGGCAGATAGGGGAGCGATGCACCGCAGTCCGCTTACCGGTAATCAGGTCCAGCAGCAGGACAAAAATGGACGCCAGCAGAGCGGCGTCCAGAATAATGATCATGCAGTTGTTCATCGCAGCGCAGGCGAAAGCGGCACAGGTGTCCTGTGCAGATGCGGCGGTATTCATGGTCATGGCAGTCGTCATCGCCGCACACTTCCTTTCCCTTAACGTTGAAGGGAGCATAGCATAAATGCATGCGTCATGCAAGAGAAAAATTTATTATCGCAAGAAGAATCATTCAAATATACAGAAATTCCCCGTCCGTGCCCTGTATGGTTTGGTGAAATCTCCCGTCCGCAAAAAAGAGACGGGCGCGGCGCGCCCGTCTCTTTTTTCTTGCGTATCAGACTGCCTTACAGGATGTGGTACTCCTTCAGCAGCTTCTCCAGATCGGTGCCCTGGATCTTGCTGAGCGCCTTCTTCAGCGCGAGCTTTTCGATGAAGCTGAACTCCATGTCGGTGGGGGACTTGCCGTCCCGCAGCTTCACCGTAGCATCCAGCAGGTCGCGGACATCGTACACGCTGCCCCAAACCTCGGGAACGCCGCGATCCACATTCAGCAGGGTGTATACGGCCTCCATGCCGGTACGCATGGAATACTCGGTGGTGAAGATGGTGTCGCGGGGCGTCTCGGCAAACTGGCCCAGGAAGGCGAAGTTCACGCTGCCGTCGGGCACGACCTTGGGCCGGTCGCCGTAGGCGCGGGGCATGAAGAACGCGTCGATATACGGCATCATCACCGGCACGGTGTTGGCGCTGTTCTCGGCCAGATCCTCGATCTGCTCCTCGGGCACGCCCAGGTGGTACAGCCACTCCATGCAGATCTCCTTACCGGTGCAGTCCCGCATGGGCTTTTTCACAAAGTCGCCGGGCTTGTCGGTAAACAGGGAATACACCCACACCAGGCAGTGATCCTTGGGCTGGTCACGGAACTGGGGCTGGCGGTTGATGGTCCAGCTCATCAGCCAGCTGGAGTCCTTGACGGTGACGATGCCGCCGGTGACTACCTTGCCGCTGAACGGGTCGCGCTTGCAGATGTCGGTGATATAGGGGATGATGCGCTGATCCAGAGTCTCCACGGTGGCGCTCATCCAGTTGGTCTGCTCAGGGTCGTAGCAGAACTTGTCGGGATGGCCGAAATCGGGGTCCTGCGCGGCGATCTTACGCCACATGTCCCAGCCGCCGCCCTCCTTGATCTCGGTGTTGTAGGGGGCGGGCTTGTCCTGGCTGCCCATGGAGGAGTTCTCCACGCAGCCGCCGTTGGTGATGAACACCAGATCGTTCTCCGTCAGGTCGATGCCGCCCTTTTCGCCGTTCTCGATGATGTCGATGCGCTTGGCCAGCTTGTGCTTGGGGTCGGAGCAGTCGAACTCCACATTGGTCACCTGCACGCCGAAGTGGATCTTCACGCCGAAGCCCTCCAGATACTTCACCATGGGCAGTATCATGGACTCATACTGGTTGTACTTGGTGAAGCGCAGAGCCGTGAAGTCGGGCAGACCGCCGATGTGGTGGATATACCGCTGGATATACAGCTTCATCTCCAGGGCGCTGTGCCAGTTCTCGAAGGCGAACATGGTCCGCCAGTACAGCCAGAAGTTGGAGTTGAACACCTCATCGTCGAAGAAATCGGTGATGCGCTTGTCCTGCAGATCCTCATTGGGGGTGAAGAACAGCTTCATGATCTCCATAGCGCCCTTGTCGGAGATGTTGAACTTGCCATCGGTGTGGGCGTCCTGGCCTCGGTTCTCGGTGGCGCGGCACAGGGAGTAGTTGGGATCGGCCTTGTTCAGCCAATAGTACTCGTCCAGCACACTGACGCCCTCGGTCTCGATAGAGGGGATAGAGTGGAACAGATCCCACATGACCTCGAAATGGTTGTCCATCTCGCGGCCGCCGCGCATGACGTAGCCGATGTTCTCGAACCTCCAGCCGTCGCAGGCGCCGCCGGCGGTGGAGCCCTTTTCCAGAATGTGGACGTTCTCGCCCTTCATCTGGCCATCGCGCACCAGATAGCAGGCTGCGGTCAGGGCTGCCAGGCCGCTGCCCACGATATAGGCGGACTTGTTGTCCACGCCCTCGGGCTTTTTGGGACGGGCAAACGCTTCATAGTTACCACTGGAATAATACATAACGGATACCTCCTAAGCTCATGCTTTATGTTTTCCTTTGTTGGCCAAAGCATACCGCTCCCGCAAAATTTCCGCAAGCAACAGGAGGCGCCCTGTGATCAAAATTCGACCACAGGGCGCCTCAGTGTTTAATTTTTGGGCATTTCTCCGTCCGTGTCCAAAAACGCTTATTCCGTGCTCTCGATGGTGCCGCCGCCCAGCACCTCATCCCCGTTGTACAGCACCACGGCCTGCCCTGCGGTGACGGCCCGCTGGGGCCGATCAAACACCACCCGTATGGCGCGGCCCTCCAGCGGGTACACGGTGCAGGGCGCATCCACCTGCTGGCTGTATCGCGCCTTGGCGGTGCAGCGTACCGGCGCCTCCGGCGGCGCACCGGCGATCCAGTTGACACGCGAGGCCGTCAGGGTGTCGGTGAACAGGTCCTCGTTGTCCCCCAGCAGAATGGTGTTGTCCGCGGCGTTTTTCCGCACTACGTAGACGTGCTTTCCGGCGGAGATGCCCAATCCCTTCCGCTGGCCGCTGGTGTAGCAGGGAAGGCCCCTGTGGCGGCCCAGCACATGGCCGTCCTTGTCCACAAAATCCCCGGGGATCAGGGGGGCGCCGTGCCGGCGCAGAAAGCGGACGTAGTCGCCATCGGGGATGAAACAGATATCCTGACTGTCGGACTTGTCCGCCACGGTCAGCCCCGCCTCCCGTGCCTCCTGCCGGATGGTATCCTTGTCGAACTCCCCCACCGGCAGCAGCAGGTGGGCCAGCTGGAACTGAGTGAGCTGATAGAGCACATAGCTCTGATCCTTCTTTCGGTCGCGGCCCCGCAGCAGACGCCAGCGACCCGCCTCCTCGTCGTATGAGATGCGGGCGTAGTGGCCCGTGGCCAGATAGTCGTAGCCCATCTCCAGGGCCCGATCCAGCAGCGCCCCGAATTTCAGCTCCCGATTGCAGTCGATACAGGGGTTGGGCGTCCGGCCCGCGCAGTACTCGTCTATGAATTTCTGCATGACACAGCTGGAAAAACGTTCCGTTTCATCCAGTAAATGGAATTCCATCCCCAGCCGCGCCGCCACGCGGCGGGCGTCCTCGGCGTTCCGGGCGGACAGGCAGTCCACCTCCGGGTCCCTGTAAAGACGGAGCATCGCGCCGCCGCAGACGTAGCCATGCTCCCGCAAAAGCGCGGCGGCGGTGGAGCTGTCCACCCCGCCGGACATGGCAATCAGTACGCGTTTGGAATTCTTCTTCATCATGAACTTCGCTCCTACGAAAAAAACGGGTATAAACAGGCAATATCTGTCAATGATAGTAATGCGGGAAAACGCCTCCCTCGCGGATCGCCGGAGAGGCCGGTATATGCGGATGTCAGCTCCGCCGCAGGAGTATGTCCCCGTTAGACAGACAGATGCTCTCAGTCGTCGGAGTGCTTCTGCAGAAACGCCTGATAGGGCAGCGCATCCGCCAGCCCCACCAGCGCCGGCTGAAAGCCGCCCGCATAGTCGAACTGTACGTCCTCCACGGTGTCTGCCGCCATCTCGTCCGGCAGCGCCAGTGTCACAGACGTGCCCTGATCGGGCCGGCTGTCCAGCACCATGCGGCCGCCGTGGCCCTCGGCGATGCGGCGGCACAGCGGCAGTCCCAGCCCCAGTCCGCAGGGCAGCGCCGCCAGCCGCTCCGGATGGAGGTAGCCGTCAAACACCGTCTCCATCCGCTCCACGGGGATGCCGCCGCCGGTGTCCGTCACCGTCAGCAGCACCTGCTTCCGTTCAAACCGCAGGGACACCGTGACGCGGCCGCCTGCCGGTGTGAACTTCAGCGCGTTGGACAGCAGATTCCACACCGCCTGCTCCAGCCGGTCCCGATGGATGGCAGCGGTGTGGTGCGCTGCGGCGCACTGGAACGTCAGGGTCGTGCCCCGCAGCAAAAACAAGGGCTCCGCCTGATGGCACAGGCCCGCCAGCCATTCTACCACGTCCGCATTTTCCTTGTAAAAAGGTTCGTCCGACAGCAGCATGGGCGCGTTGGACAGGTTGTTGGCCATCCGCAGCAGGGCATAATACCCCCGACTCAGTATGGCCGCGTCCCGATCCAGCGCGGCATCCCCGTCCCGCCGGTCGGGAGGAGCCAGACGGCTCACCGCCATATGCATGCCGCCCAGCGCCGTGCGCATCTGAGCCGCCACATGGAGCAGCACCTCATTGAGCAGCTGTTCCCGCTGATGAGGGGCCGGCGATGGCGGTTGGATGTCCGGTGGTTGGATATCCGGCGGCTGGATATCTGCCGGCAGCGGCTTCTGTTCCTCGTTCATGTGCCACTTCCTTTCCTGCGTCGTTGTGAGACCGGCATGCCTGCCGGCACGGTAGTCTCCTTCACGCGCCTGTGAAGGCGCGGCACTACACTACTATATAATGTGGCCCGATGGCCGCCGCCATACACGGCAGTTACCGGTTGGTTATCCACACTATACCAAACGGTAACTGCAAAAACAAGTTTTTTGTCCTTTTTTGCTGAATCGGAAAAAATTTTAAAAAAGGGGTTGCATTTCTGAAAATATCGCATATAATACAAACATACCATACATTTGATATATTCCATCAGAGAGGAAGTCTTATTTTATGAGCATTAAAGTCGGTATCAATGGCTTCGGCCGCATCGGCCGTATGGTCATGCGCTGCTGCATGAACCACCCCGAGATCGAGATCGTGGGTATCAATGATCTTTGCCCCGCTGATTATCTGGCCTATATGCTGAAATATGATACGATGCACGGCAAGTTCGAGGGCGAGATCGGCAGCGCCGAGAACGCCATCATCGTCAATGGCCGCTCCATCCCCGTGTTCGCAGAGCGTGACCCCGCTAACCTGCCCTGGGCCAAGGTGGGCGCCGAGTACGTCATCGAGTCCACCGGCCTGTTCCTGACCAAGGAGAAGGCCGCAGGCCACATCGCCGCCGGCGCCAAGCACGTGGTGATGTCCGCCCCCTCCAAGGACGACACCCCCATGTTCGTCATGGGCGTCAACCAGGACACCTACACCTCCGACATGCAGTTCGTCTCCAACGCCAGCTGCACCACCAACTGCTTGGCCCCCATCGCCAAGGTGCTGCACGATAACTTCGGTATCGCCGACGGTCTGATGACCACCGTACACTCCACCACCGCCACTCAGAAGACCGTGGACGGTGTGTCTCTGAAGGATTGGCGCGGCGGCCGCGCCGCCTCCGGCAACATCATCCCCAGCTCCACCGGCGCTGCCAAGGCCGTGGGCAAGGTCATCCCCAGCCTGAACGGCAAGCTGACCGGCATGTCCATGCGCGTACCTACCCTGGACGTGTCCGTGGTGGATCTGACTGTGAACCTGAGCAAGCCCGCTACCTACGACGAGATCTGCGCTGCCATGAAGAAGGCCAGCGAGAACGAGCTGAAGGGTATCCTGGACTACACTGACGAGGCTGTGGTGTCCTCCGACTTCCTGGGCAACACCCACACCTCCATTTTCGACGCCAAGGCCGGTATCGCCCTGACCGACACCTTCGTGAAGGTGGTCAGCTGGTACGACAATGAGATCGGCTACTCCGACAAGATCCTGTGCCTCATCGAGCACATGTACAGCGTCGACCACAAGTAAAACGCCAATATCCTTTCAAAAAGGTTTTCCTTCTTTTTTGTTCCGGAAACAGCGCCGTCCCACCGGGACGGCGCTGTTTCTATTCTTTTGGCGAAACTTACGGCGGCGATACCGGTGATTTTCCGCAAAACGAGAATCCCACGATATTTATCAGAAATATGCCTATCTTTCCGCGGATTTGTATGGTACAATAGGTACAACTCAGAGGAGAGGGAAAGGAACCCCTTACAATGGAACAGAATCCGATCTTGAACGCCAAGCTGTCCATGGACAGCGATATTCCCCTGTATGCCCAGCTGGTGGGCATCATCAAACGCAATATCTCCACCGGTGCGCTGGCCGTGGGCGATCTGCTGCCCAGCGAGGCGGAGCTGTGCCGGTGGATGAACATCAGCCGCAACACCGTGCGGCAGGCCATCGGCGAGCTGGAGGACGAGGGACTGGTGGTCCGCAAGCGCGGCCGCGGCACCTTCGTGGCCGACCCCGCCACCAACCGCCGGGGCGTGCGGTACTCCTTCACCACCGAGGTGTCCTCGCTGGGTAAGGTGCCGTCCTCTACGCTGATCGACTTCGATGTGATCGTGCCCAGTCAGGCCGTGTGCGAGAAGATGGAGCTGCGGGAGGGCACGCCGGCGTACTGTTTCACCCGCGTGCGCAACGTGGACGGCGAGCCGCTGATCCTGGAGACCAGCTACTATCCCCAGTACATCTATCCCCATCTGACACGGGACATGCTGCAGACCCACAGCTTTTACAGCCTCCTGTACCATGTGGGCATCGTGCCCTTCGCCGCCGACGAGAGCTATGAGGCAGTGGTGCTGGACGCGGAGAAGGCCAAGCTGCTTGGTGTGAACGCAGGAAACTGCGCCTTCTATCACCAGCGGCTCACCCGTACCGAGGACGGGCGCATCTACGAGTACACCAGGAGCTTTATCCGCGGTGACCGCGTGCGGCTGGACGTACATATGCAGAAAAGCGGCATGAACTTTGTGCGTACCATCGATTGAACGACATAAAAAGGAAGCCGTCCCGCGGGACGGCTTCCTTTTTATGTGCTGTTACAGCGCGGCGGCACCGATGATGCCCGCCTCGTTGCCCAGCTGGGCCGCCTGGATCACCGGCTGGGGACGCTCCGTACCGCCAAAGCAGTTGGCGGCCACGTAGCGGCGGATGGGGGCCAGCAGGCGCTCGCCCTGGCGGCTGATGCCGCCGCCGATGAGCACCATCTCCGGCGACAGGATGTTCACCAGATTGGTGATACCGGCGGCCACATAGTCGTAGTAGCGGTCCAGCACCGCTTTGGCGGCGGCATCGCCGTCGTCGGCGGCGTCGAACACGTCGCGGCCCGTCAGAGCGGGATAGCGGTTCAGCAGGGAGTCGGGATGGGACGCGGCGGCCTCCTTGCCCTGACGGATCAGGGCGGTGGCGGAGGCATACGCCTCCCAGCAGCCGCTGCGGCCGCAGGTGCAGGGCTGGCCGTCCAGCACCAGCAGGCTGTGGCCCACCTCGCCGCCGGCGCCGCCCAGTCCGGAGACGATCTGGCCGTCCACGATGATGCCGCCGCCCACGCCGGTGCCCAGGGTGATGAGCACCATGTTGCGGCAGCCCACGGCGGCACCCGCCACCGTCTCCGCCAGCGCGGCACAGTTGGCGTCGTTGCTGAGGCGGGCGGGCAGGCCGAAATGCTCCGTCAGCATACGGCACACCGGCACATCGAACCAGCCCAGGTTATAGGCGCAGACCACCACGCCCCGCTGGGGGTCGCAGGTACCCGGGGCGCCCACACCGATGGAGGCGCAGTCCCGGGCCGTCAGGCCCGCCTTGTCCAGTGCCAGCTCCACGGCGCGGCACATGTCCGCCACCACCTGCTCCGCCGGACGGCCGGCTCCGGCGGGGACGCTGGCCTCCGAGATCAGGTGATAGCCGCTGTCCACCACGCCCACGGCGATGTTGGTCCCGCCCAGATCAATGCCGATGCGATACATAAGGATACTCCCTTTCATGTGTGATATAGAAAACGGCGGGGCGGGCCGTCTGCCCGCCCCGCAATGGTGCGTTTGCTCAGAAGTGGGTGACAAAGTCGCTGTTTACCGCCACAGTGCGGCTGATGTTGGAGGAATTGATGCTGGCGAAGATGGTGCGCATCACCGTCAGCGCCTCCCGTCCGGAGACCTCCGGCTCGCGGTCGTGGACCAGTGCGTCCACGAACTCGTCGATGACGCCGGTGCCGTTGTGGGGCACATCAAGGTTGTAGCTGGTGGTGTTGCCCTCCAGATCGCTGACCGTGATGGGGGCAGAAGCCTCGTTGTAGATCAGCATGATGCCCTTGGTGCCGTACAGGCAGGTAGACTGGCACTCGTTGCCGTAGATGGTCCAGCTGGCCGCCATGGTGCCCAGCGCGCCGCCGGACATCCGCAGGATACACAGGGCGTTGTCGTCCACGCCGATGAGGTTCCCCTCGCTGTCGCGCTTGTTCAGCGTCACCACCTTGGCGGTGGTCTCGATGACCTTCTGGCCCAGCAGGTATTGGATCAGATCCACCTTGTGGATGCCCATATCGGACAGAGCGCCCAGCGCCGCCTTGTTTTTATCGAAGAACCAGGTGCCCTCGTCCACGGACCAGCCCTCGGGGCCGGCGTTGCCCAGCACGGCGCGGAATGTGATGACATCGCCGATGACGCCGCTGTCCAGCAGCTGCTTGGCCCGGCGGTGCACCGGATCGAAGCGCATGTTGTGGCCCACCATCAGGTGACGGCCATTGCGCTCCGCCGCAGCTACCATGGACTCGCACTCCGCCAGCGTCACGGCCATGGGCTTTTCGCACAGGACGTGCTTGCCGGCGTACAGCGCCGCCGTGGAGATCTCCGCGTGGCTGCGGTTTTCCACGCAGATGGACACGGCGTCCACATCGTCGCGGTTCAGCAGGTCAAAGTAGCTGTCGCACACCACGCCGCCATATTGGGCGGCCATCTCCTCGGCGCGGGCCCGATTCTTGTCGTGATAGGCTACCACCTGGGCATTGGGGTTCGCTGCGTACTCGGGCAGATGGCGCACCTGCGCGATTTTGCCGCAGCCGATGATACCAACTCGAATCATACAAAAGCTCCTCCTCTACTGTTCTCGTAAATCATCCTCGTCTAAATTATAACAAATTCAGGGGCAGGTGAAAAGCCTTTTTTCGCAAATTGCAGAAAATTTAACCAAGACGCAGGGCCGTGGTCAGGGCGCAGCCCTTCTGCATGACGTGATCCAGCACCACGCCCCGGGGCAGGGCCAGGCGGCTGAGAGCCAGCAGGGGGCCCTTGCCCGTCAGCTTGAACAGGGCCTCCTTGGCGGTCCAGATCTCCCAGAAACGGGCGCAGTCGCCATCGTCGCCCACGCGGATGTAGGCCATCTCCGCCTCGGAGCAGACGCGGCGCATGAATTTCTCGTCCGCAGAGCGGACCACCTCCACATCCACGCCTACCGGCACATCGGCGATGGCGCAGACGGCGTAGGGGCCGGAATGGCTGACGGAAACGTAGACGCCCACGGCGTCCACGGTGGGCTTGCCCATCTCATCCCAGCGCAGGGGGACCTCCCCCTCGCCGCAGCCCAGGCGCTGCGCCAGCAGGCGGCGGGCCAGCAGCTCGCCGGCCACGGTGCGCCTGCGGTCGTCCTCGCCGGCGATGTCGTTGACGCGGCGGCGGCGCTCCTCATCCATCATGGCCACGGTATGGGCCATGGTATCCGTGTCCAGCGTGCGGATGTCGTACCAAAGAAGTTCCATGTTTCCCTCTCCTCCCGATCATTCATTTTTGAGTTGAGTATAACACAACACCGCAGAAGATACCAGTATTTTATGCGCTTGCTTTTACGGAAAGAAAGAGGTACACTGTCACTGTATGGAATTACGGTGTGGATACACATACATCATATATACCATCGGTTGACAAGGGCAGACACGGTTTTGACGGGCAGAAATACGCCCATACGGCGTCAAGTCCCTTGACAATACGGCAGTATTCTCTACGGGCCTTTCCTTGTCTGGACGCATTTCTGCTCCGGCAAAACTGTCCGCATCTGCCAGCGATGGATATTCGAGCGATTTTTGGCTTTTGAGACGCAGGCGGGCGAGCGCCCGCCAAGGCGAAAAGGACAAAAAGCGACGGAAAGACGCGCTGGCAGGCGTGTTTGCCCTTGTTAACCGATGGTATCATATGGATATAATACGCTTGCTCAGGAGGAGCAGTTATGGTTTCTATTGTAGAAGTGACCACGAAGGCGCAGCTGCGCCGGTTCGTGGATTATCCCAATCAGCTGTACCGCGGCGTGCCGCAGTTCGTGCCCGCCACGTATGGCGACGACCTGTCCGACTGGGACCGTCAGAAAAATCCGGCGTTCTCCTACTGCGACGCGCGGTGCTGGCTGGCGGAACGGGACGGGGAGATCGTGGGGCGCATCGGCGCCATCCGCAGCCGCAAGGCCAATGAAAAGTGGGGCACCAACCGGATGCGGTTCACCCAGGTGGACTTTATCGACGATCCTGAGGTATCCGCTGCGCTGTTCGCCGCCGTGGAGGACTGGGCACGGGAGCTGGGCTGCACCGCGGTGCATGGGCCGCTGGGCTTCACCGACATGGACCGTGAGGGCATGCTGGTGGAGGGCTTCGACCGCCGCAGCTGCTTCTTTACATACTATAATCACCCCTACTACATCGACCACATGGCGGCGCTGGGCTACGTGAAGGACGTGGACTGGATCGAGGAGCTCATCACCGTGCCCACCGACGAGAAAACCATCCAGCGGTGGGAGAAGCTGTCGGACTTCGTGCTCAAGCGCAACCATCTGCACATCGTGGAGCCCAAGAGCCGGCTGGCGTATCTGCCGCTGCTGAAGCCGTTTTTCGACCTGGTGAACGTGGCCTACGCCCCGCTGTACGGCACGGTGGATCTGACGGATGAACAGATCAAAAAGTATGCTTCCAAATTCGCGCCGCTGATCAACCCCCACACCACCTGTTTCGTCATGGATAAGAACGACCGGATGGTCGCCTTCGGCGTAGGCGCACCCAGTCTGGCCACCGCCATGCAGAAGCACAGGGGACGGCTGTTCCCCACCGGCTGGGTGGACGTGCTGAAATCCTTCCGGAAAAACGATACCGTAGACCTGCTGCTCATCGCCGTGCATCCGGACTACCAGTCCCGTGGCGTCAACGCCGTCATCCTCAGCAAGGCCATGAAGGGCTGCCTGAAGATGGGCATCAAGCAGGCGGAGACCGGCCCCATGCTGGAGATGAACGACAAGGTGCAGTCCCAGTGGAAGGACTTTCAAACGGAACAGCACAAGCGCCGCCGGTGCTTCATCAAGGAGCTGATCCCTGCCGCCGCAGAGGCGGAGACGGAGAATGCCCCCGCCGGAGCCGCCGTATAAAGGAAAAAAGGGAACGCGCACATCGTGCGCGTTCCCTTTTGTCTTATGACAGGCCGTAGACCTCGGTGAACTTCTTCTCCAGATAGGCCACGTAGCAGTCGGGGTCGAACTTGCCGCAGACCGATTCGAACAGGGCCACGGGGTCCTTCATGCAGCCATGCTTCCAGATCCTGTCCTCCAGCCAGTTGTTGATGGGGGTCAGGTCGCCGGAGCGCACCACGGCGTCCACGTCCAGATCCCTGGACATCTCCTGGAGGTACTGGGCGCCGTAGGCCGAGCCGATGGCGTAGGAGGGGAAGTAGCCGATGTTGCCGTTGGCCCAGTGGGAGTCCTGCAGTACGCCCTGCCGGTCGTCGGGCACATCAATGCCCAGATATTCCTTATAGAGGCGGTTCCATTCGGCGGGCAGGTCGTGGGCGGTGAGGGAGCCGTCGAACATGCGCTTTTCCAGCTCGTAGCGCACCATGATGTGCAGGCAATAGGTCAGTTCGTCGGCCTCGGTGCGGATGAGGGAGGGCTCGGACTTATTGATCATGCGGTAGAAGTCGTCCTCCGTCACATTGTCCAGGCGTGGGGCGAAGTGCTCCTTCAGCCACGGATAGATGACGGAGCAGAAGGCGCGGCTTCGGCCGATGATGTTCTCATAGAAGCGGGACTGGCTCTCGTGGATGCCCATGGAGACGCCGGTACCCAGATTGCTGCGGGCCAGCTCCCTGCCGGTGTGCAGCTCGTACAGGGCGTGGCCGCCCTCGTGGATCACGGAGAACAGGGAGGAGGCCACCATGTCGGCGTGGTAGTGGGTGGTGATGCGCACGTCGTCCCGGGAGAAGTTGATGGTGAAGGGGTGCTCCGTCTCGCCGATGGTACAGTGGTTCCTGTCGATGCCCATGACATCCATGACGAAGTCGGAGAACTCCCGCTGGATGGGGATGGGGAAATCGGCGTGGAGCGGTGCGTCGTCCACCCGGTCGGCGTGGGCGGTGACGCGATGGATCAGGGGCACCAGCTTTTGCCGCAGAGCGGCGAAAAATTCGTCGCAGGCGGCAGTGGTCAGGCCCCGCTCATAGTTGTCCAGCATCGTCTCGTAGGGAGCCTTGTCCGGCTCCCAGTACAGGGCGAAGCGCTTCAGGGTGTCGAACATCTCCTGCAGATACGGCTCGAACAGGGCAAAATCATTGGTCTCTTTGGCGGTCTGCCACACATCGTCAGCCTTGATCGACAGACGCTGATAGGCCACGAACTCCTCCTCCGGGATGCGGCGGGTACGGTCGTAGCTACGCCAGTACTCCTCCACCTTGCGGCGGGTGACGGCGTCCAGCTCCTCCCGCGCAGCCATCAGGGTCTCCAGCATCTCCACCGTCTCCGGTGCAGTGGTGAGCTGATAGTCGATACGGCTCAGCTCCGCCGATGTGTCGCCGCGGACGGCGGCAGCGCCCTTGGGCGCCACGGTGACGCCGTCGTAGTACAAAAGGCCCATGGCGTGGCCCAGTGCAAAGCTGGTCTGTTCATAGGTTTTCAGCTTTTCCAATGCTTCGGTAACAGTCATGCGCATACCTCCTGTTTGTCATTTCTCTGATTATACCATCCGCAGCGGAAAGACACAAGCGGGGAAAAAGTATACAGAATCTTAATAGACTGCCGGCGGCAAACATGGTAGAATAGAGAAAATACGGTCAGAAAGGGCGGAGTACACTTGGAACTCAACAAAAAGACCATGCAGCGCATCATGCTGCTCATCACCTTTGCGGTGCTGCTGTTCTGGGGGCTTTACAACATCTCGGCAGTGACAAAGGTGCTGGGGAAGCTGCTGGATCTGCTGTCACCGCTGCTGCTGGGCATCTGCATCGCCTTTGTGCTGAACCTGATGATGGCGGCGCTGGAACGGCTGTGGGACCGTGCGCTGGCCAAATGGGACAGTCGGTGGAACCGGAAGCTGAAGCGGCCCGTCTGTCTGGCGCTGACCATGGTGCTGTTCATCGGCATCATTTTCGCCATCTTCTTTATTCTTCTTCCCCGGTTGGAGGAGGCGGGCTCCACGCTGGTGGCCAACATCCCCACCTACGTGGCCCAGATCCAGGCGTGGTGGGAGAACCTCAGCGCCTTCGGGGCGGAGCACGGCGTGACCCTGCCGGAGCTGTCGCTGGACGCGGACAGCGTGAAGAATACCATCACCGGCTTTTTGCAGGAGAAGGGCGACAGCGTGGTGAACACCACGGTGAACATCACCGCCTCCATCGTGGGGGCGCTGGTGAACTTCCTGCTGGCGCTGGTGTTCTCCCTGTACCTGCTGGCCCAGAAGGAGACGCTCCTCGCCCAGTCCAGGCGGCTGCTGCGGCGCAGCCTGCCTCAGAAGGCGGCGGACCGGCTGCTGCGGCTGCTGAGCCTGAGCAACAACGCCTTTTCCAGCTTCGTCACCGGTCAGGTGACGGAGGCGTTCATTCTGGGCACCCTATGCTGTCTGGGCATGCTGATCCTGCGTCTGCCCTACGCCCTGCCGGTGTCGGTCATCATCGCGGCACTGTCGCTGATCCCCATCTTCGGCGCGTGGATCGGCGCGGCCACCGGCGCGTTCCTCATCGTGTTCCAGAGCCCCATCAAGGCCCTGACATTCCTGATCTTCCTGTTGATCCTGCAGCAGGTGGAGGGCAACCTCATCTATCCCAAGGTGGTGGGCAAGTCCGTGGGACTGCCCGGGCTGTGGGTACTGGCCGCCGTCACCTTGGGCGGCGGGGCCTTCGGCGTGCTGGGCATGCTGCTGGGCGTGCCGGTGTGCTCCATCGTATACACGCTGGTGCAGGAGTTCATCCGCAGCAAGCCGGCGGAGGAGTCCTGAAAATAAGCCATACGGCCCAAAGCGCTCCGCCTTCCGGCGGGGCGCTTTTTCCTGCGCCGTGTTTACAAATAATTAAAATAGCACCTATTGACATTATCTGGGGAGGGTGGTAAACTGCGTTTAGCACTCGAAAAGCAGGAGTGCTAAACGGAGAAAGCTATGGAATTGACAGACCGCAAAAAGCAAATATTGAAGATCGTGGTGGAAAGCTATATCAACACCGCCGAGCCCGTGGGCTCCAAGGCCATCGTGGAACAGATGCCCGGCAAGATCAGCTCCGCCACCATCCGCAACGAGCTGGCGGATCTGGTGGAGATGGGCTATCTGGAGCAGCCACACACCTCTGCGGGACGTGTGCCGTCGGCCAAGGGCTACCGGCTGTACGTCAACGAGCTGATGGAGCGCAAGGCTCTGTCGCCGGAGGAGACGGCCAAGATCAACGATGCCCTGTCCGGCCAGATGAAGCAGGTGGATCAGGTCATCAGTCAGGCCGGACAGATGGTATCCAGCTTTGTGGGCTACCCCACCTACGCCGTGGCCGATCACCGGACGGTCGCCACCGTGCAGCGGTTCGAGCTCATCTCCGTCAGCGAGAGCAGCTTTATCGCCGTGGTGATGCTGTCGGACAACCGCGTCAAGAGCCAGCTGATGCAGCTGGACCTGCCGGTGGACGCCGAGACGCTGCCGCAGCTGAGCCACCTGCTGAACACCCACTTTGTGGGGGCGGCGCCGGAACAGATGAATGCCACGCTGATGAGCCTGTCGGATCAGGTGTCGGGCCAGTGGTTCCTGCTTCTCAACCGCGTGACGGAATATGCCTGCACGCTGTTGGAGGAGACCCAGCACCAGCAGGTGTTTACCAACGGCGCCAGCCAGCTTCTGAAGTTTCCGGAATTTCGGGACATCGACAAGGCTCACGATCTCATGAGCTTCATGGTGGACAATAAGGAGGACCTGCCGGTGCCCCAGAGCGATGCGCCCATGCAGATCCTTATCGGGCCGGAAAACGTCAACGACGCCCTGAAGGAGAGCAGCGTGGTCATCGCCAGCTACGACATTGGGGACAACATGCGGGGTCTGGTGGGCGTTGTGGGCCCCACTCGCATGGATTACGCCGCTGTGGCGGCGCGGCTGAGCTACTTTGCAGAGAGCCTGAGCCGCATGTTTGGTAAAAAACAGCTACCGGAGGATATACAATGAGCGAAAAGGATAAGCAGAAGAAAGCGTCCGCCGAAGAAACGGCGGCACAGGAGACGGCAGAACAGACTGCGGCGCCCGCCGAGGAGGCGGTGCAGGAGGAGACGTTCACCGTCACCAAGTCCCAGATGGAGCAGATGGAGCAGCTGGCCAAGGTGCTGGCCGATGCCAACGACAAATACCTCCGTCTGGCGGCGGAATACGACAACTATCGCAAGCGCACCACCCGCGAAAAGGAAAATGTGTACGGTACGGCCAAAGCCGACACCATCAAGCCGTTTTTGGCGGTGCTGGACAATCTGGAGCGGGGCGTGCAGCAGTTTGAGGAGGGTGACGGCCACCGGCAGGGGCTGGAGATGATCTGCAAGCAGTTCATCGACGTGCTGGGCCAGATGGGCGTTACCGAGATCCCCGCGCTGGGGCAGCCCTTCGACCCGGAAAAGCACAACGCCGTGATGCACACGGAGGACGAGAGCGCCGGAGAGAACACCATCGTGGAGGTGTTCCAGAAGGGCTTCATGATCGGAGATAAGGTGCTGCGCTTCGCCATGGTGAAGGTGGCAAACTGAAAGGAGTATTTCCATGAACGAAAAGAAGCTGTATAAGAGCAGTACGGACAAGAAGCTGGCCGGCGTCTGCGGCGGCATCGCCGAGTATTTCAATATCGACTCCACGCTGGTGCGTCTGGGCTGGGTGCTGTTCAGCCTGCTGGGCGGCAGCGGTCTGCTGGCGTATATCATCGCGGCGATCATCATGCCCGACCGTCCCTATTGATCTCTTAAACCCGTAAATAAATGAAATTAAGATAAATTCAGGAGGCAATCATTATGTCTAAAGTTATCGGTATCGACCTCGGTACGACCAATTCCTGCGTAGCCGTGATGGAAGGCGGCGAGGCAGTCGTTATCCCTAACGCGGAAGGCAACCGCACCACCCCGTCCGTGGTGGCGTTCAGCAAGACCGGCGAGCGTATGGTGGGTCAGGTGGCAAAGCGTCAGGCCATCACCAACCCCGACCGCACCATTTCCTCCATCAAGCGCGAGATGGGCACCGACCACCGCGTCTCTATCGACGGTAAGAGCTACACTCCCCAGGAGATCAGCGCCATGATCCTGCAGAAGCTGAAGGCTGACGCAGAGGCGTATCTGGGCAGCACCGTCACCGAGGCTGTCATCACCGTCCCCGCCTACTTCACCGACTCCCAGCGTCAGGCCACCAAGGACGCCGGCAAGATCGCCGGTCTGGACGTAAAGCGTATCATCAACGAGCCTACCGCCGCCGCGCTGGCCTATGGCGTGGACAAGGAGCAGGCCCAGAAGATCATGGTGTACGACCTGGGCGGCGGCACCTTCGATGTGTCCATTCTGGAGATCGACGACGGCGTCATCGAGGTGCTGGCCACCGCCGGCAACAACCGTCTGGGCGGCGACGACTTCGACCAGTGCATCATGAAGTATCTGGTCAGCGAGTTCAAGCGCACCGATGGCATCGACCTCAGCGGCGACAAGGTGGCCATGCAGCGTCTGAAGGAGGCCGCCGAGAAGGCCAAGATCGAGCTGTCCGGCGTCACCACCAGCAACATCAACCTGCCCTATATCACCGCCGACGCCACCGGCCCCAAGCATCTGGACGTGACGCTGACCCGCGCCAAGTTCAACGAGCTCACCGGCCATCTGGTGGACGCTACCATGGGTCCCGTGCGTCAGGCCATGTCTGATGCCGGTCTGAAGCCCTCTGACCTCGCCAAGGTGCTGATGGTGGGCGGCTCCAGCCGTATCCCCGCCGTGGTGGAGGCCGTGAAGAGCTTCACAGGCAGCGAGCCCTTCAAGGGCATCAACCCCGATGAATGCGTGGCCATGGGCGCGGCTCTGCAGGCCGGTGTGCTGACCGGCGACGTCAAGGGTCTGCTGCTGCTGGATGTCACCCCCCTGTCTCTGGGCATTGAGACCATGGGCGGTGTCTGCACCCGTCTGATCGAGCGCAACACCACCATCCCCGTCAAGAAGAGCCAGATCTTCTCCACCGCCGCCGACAACCAGACCTCCGTGGAGGTCAACGTGCTGCAGGGTGAGCGCGAGATGGCCGCCGCCAACAAGAGTCTGGGCCGCTTCCATCTGGACGGCATCGCTCCGGCCCGCCGCGGCGTGCCTCAGATCGAGGTGACCTTCGACATCGACGCCAACGGCATCGTCAACGTGTCCGCCAAGGATCTGGGCACCGGCAACGCCCAGCACATCACCATCACTTCCTCCTCCAACATGAGCAAGGATGACATTGAGAAGGCCGTCAAGGAGGCCGAGCAGTATGCCGCCGAGGATGCCAAGATCAAGGAGAAGGTGGAGATCCGCAACCAGGCCGATCAGCTGGTCTATCAGGCTGAGAAGACCCTGAGCGAGGTGGGTGACAAGGTGCCCGAGAGCGAGAAGGCTCCCGTGCAGGCCGGTCTGGATAAGCTGAAGGAGACTCTGAAGGGCGAGGACACCGACGCCATCAAGGCCGCTACCGAGGAGCTGACCCAGCTGTTCTATAAGATGAGCGAGAAGCTGTACCAGCAGGCGGCGCCCCAGGGCGATCCCAACATGGGCGGTCAGCCCCAGGGCGACCCCAATGCGGGCGGTCAGCAGTACTACGACGCCGACTACAAGGTAGTCGATGACGACGACCAGAACAAGTAACACATATCCCACGAGAGGGACAGGGCAGCCTGTCCCTTCTTGTGGTATTATCGGAGAGAACGACGATGGCAGAAAATAAACGCGATTACTATGAGGTCCTGGGCGTCAGCAAGGGCGCATCCGAGGACGAGATCAAAAAAGCATATAAGAAGCTGGCCCGCAAGTACCACCCTGACATGAACCCCGGCGACAAGGAGGCCGAGGAGAAGTTCAAGGAGGTCAACGAGGCCAACGAGGTGCTGTCTGATCCGGAGAAGAAGGCGCGGTATGACCAGTTCGGCTTCGCCGGTGTGGACCCCAGCTACGGCGCAGGGGCAGGCGGAGCCGGCGGCGGCTTTGGCGGCGGCTTCGACTTCGGCGATCTGGGCGACATCTTTGGCAGCTTTTTCGGCGGCGGCTTCGGCGGCGGCGGGCAGACCCGCCGCAATGGCCCCCAGCGGGGCGAGAGCATCCGCGCCAGCGTGGCCGTGACGTTCCTGGAGGCGGCCCACGGCTGTGAGAAGGATGTCACTATCGAGCGCAGCGAGCAATGCCCCACCTGCAAGGGCAACGGCTGTGCCCCGGGCACCACGCCGGAGATCTGCCCCGACTGTCACGGCAGCGGCATGGTGCAGGTGCAGCAGCGCACGCCCATGGGCGTGTTCGCCAGCAGCAGGCCCTGCCAGCGCTGCCGCGGCACCGGCAAGATCATCCACCAGCCCTGCGCCGACTGCGGCGGCAGCGGTGCGGTGCGCAAACGCAAGACCATCAAGGTCACCATCCCCGCCGGTATCGACCACGGCCAGACCATCTCCCTGCGTGGGCAGGGCAACGCCGGTAAGAACGGCGGGCCTGCCGGCGATCTGCTGATCACCGTGATGGTGCGGCCCCATGAGCTGTTCCGCCGCGAGGGCTACGACGTGTTCTGCGAGGCGCCCATCACGTTCAGCCAGGCGGTGCTGGGTGCGAAGCTGAAGATCCCCACCATCGACGACTCCGTGGAGTACAGCATCCCCGAGGGCACCCAGACCGGCACTGTGTTCCGGCTGCGGGGCAAGGGCATCCCCGTGCTCAACGGACGGGGCCGGGGCGATCAGTACGTCACCGTGGTCATCGAGACGCCCCGCGGCCTGAACCGCGAGCAGAAGGAGGCGCTGAAGAAATTCAGCGAGACGCTGGGCGAGAAGAACTATGAAAAGCGCAAGAGCTTTCTGGACTTCCTGAGAAAGAAATAAGGTGCCGTATGTATCTGGCTGATTATCACACCCATTCCGACTGCTCCCCCGACGGGCGGGAAACCATTGCCCGCATGGCGGAGGCCGCCGTGGCCCGCGGGCTGGACGAGATCTGCATCACCGACCATGTGGACACCATCTGCTGGGGCAGCCTCCAGCCCCGCTGGGACTTCGACTGGGACAAGGCTCAGGCGGAGCTGGCGGAGGCGCGGCGGCTGTACGGCGACCGGCTCACCATCCGGCTGGGCGCGGAGCTGGGCGAGGCGAATCTGGCCTTTGACCGGGCGGAGCATCTGCTGGATCACGCGCCCAAGCTGGATTTCGTCATCGGGTCCGTCCACATGGCGGGGAAAAAATTTGGAAATTTTGACCTGTACTACGTTGAAAAAAATTCGGAAACGTATTATCATGCACTTATCGACAGTTATCTGGAGGATGTGCTGGAGTTGGCAAAGTGGGGGCGGTGCAGCGTGCTGGGCCACCTGACGCTGCCGCTGCGGTACATAAACGAGAATCTGGGTGAGCACATGACGTTCCAGTCCCA
Source organism: uncultured Eubacteriales bacterium (assembly GCA_900545585.1). Lineage (GTDB taxonomy): Bacteria > Bacillota > Clostridia > Oscillospirales > Oscillospiraceae > Vescimonas. Next base: position 44,148 of record UQZR01000002.1, on the reverse strand, counting down.
TATGGCGCAGGTAGAGGACATCTTCCGCACCATCATCCCCAAGGGGCTGGGCATCGAGTGCAACACCAACCGCGGCAACACGCCGCTGCCGGCCGGAGACATCCTCCGGCTGTACCGGGAGATGGGCGGCGAGGTCATCACCCTGGGCTCCGATGCGCACTCCCGCGACATGGTGGGCTGCGCCATCCTTGAGCGGCAGCAGCTGCTGCGGGACTGCGGCTTCCGGTATTTCTGCACATTTGAGGGTGGAAAGCCCATTTTCCGACCCCTATAAAAGAAAAAGGAGAACACGACCATGAAAATTGCCATCGGCTGCGACCACGGCGGCTATCTGCTGAAGCAGGACATTCTCATCTGGCTGGAGGAGCACGACATCGACTTTGAGGATGTGGGCTGCTTCTCCACGGAGAGCGTGGACTATCCCGTTTACGCCGAGAAGGTGGCCCGGGCCGTGGCCGCCGGGGAGTGCAGCAAGGGCATTGTCATCTGCACCACCGGCATCGGCGTGTCCATGGCCGCCAACAAGGTGGGCGGCGTTCGCTGCGCCCTGTGCACCGACTGTTTGCAGGCGGAGATGACCCGCCGCCACAACGATGCCAATGTGCTGGCGCTGGGCGCCGGTATCACGGGGCCGAATCTGGCCAAGCGCATGGTGGAGATCTTCCTGTCCACAGAGTTTGAGGGCGGACGCCACGCCCGCCGCGTGGCGCTGGTGGACAGCATCCAGCCCTAAGGGAGGGTACGCCTATGGCGACAAGGGGGTACAACAGTTATCGGGGCCGCGTTTCCACCGGCCGTATCGTGCTGATCGTGGTATTGGTGCTGATCCTGCTGGGCGCCGTGGGATATCTGGCGGTGCAGAACTATCTGGTCTACGATGAGGCGGGACAGGTCCATCTGGAGCTGCCCTGGGGACGGCATGACGGCACACCCACGCCGGATAAGACGCCGGTGGAGGATGTGGACATCGACCGTCTGGAACCAGAGAGCACGCTGACGCCGGTAACGGCGCTCCACGCCACACGCCTGCCCGACGACTGCCTGTGGTGGGGCGCGGACTACATCATGAACACCCTGGTGCCGGAGGACATGGTGCTGGCGGTGAAGCGCGAGAACGGCGGCATTACCTACGGCACGCAGGTGTCGGTGCCGCAGAACGTCATCGTGGAGCAGGGACGCCCGCTGGACTGCCTGAAGCAGCTGCTGGCCAGCGACCGGTACACGGTGGCGCGTATCTGCTGCTTCAGCGACAGCGCCTACGCACAGGGATTGCCGGAGACGGCGCTGGTGCGGGAGGACGACAGTTTGTGGTACGATGCCAACGGCGGCGCGTGGCTGGATCCTACCAATCCCGCAGTGCTGAGCTACATCACGGCGCTGAGCACCGAGTGCGCGGAGCTGGGGTTCGACGAGATCCTGCTGGACTGGTTCTGCTATCCGGCGGAGGGAGATCTGGAGGCTATCGCCAACGGCGGCAGCGACCATGTGCAGATCCTCACCGACTTCGCCAAGAGCCTGCGCAGCAGTCTGCCGGAGGGCGTGGCCCTGTCGGTGACGCTGCGCGGCAGCGGGGACAACGCCCTGACGGCGACCCAGCTGGCGGAGCTGTTCGACCGCATCTATCTCCCGTCCGGAGAGGACGCGGCAGCGGTGCAGCGGCAGCTGCCCAAGGGCTACGACGCGGAGACGCGGCTGGTGGCAGCGGCTGCGGAGGCGCCGGCGTCCGGCAGCTACGTTATCAACAGCTGAACGTAAAAAAGAGGCCGTCCGGCGTATGCCGGACGGCCTTTTTAGCTGCGGATAGATCAGTTGTTGTCGTCGGGACGGGGACGGCGGTACTCCAGTGCCGGCTCCTCGCCCTTGAGCACGCGGAGAGCGCCCTGCGCCAGCGCCAGCAGCTCGTCCTCGCCGGGGTAGACGGTGATGGGGGCGATCCAGCCGACCATCTCGGAAATGGCATCCACCGTCTCCTTGCCGTAGGCGATGCCGCCGGTGAGGATGATCTGATCCACCTTGCCGTGCATAACGGCGGCCATGGCGCCGATCTCCTTGCCGATCTGATAGTGGAACGCGTCCACCACACCGGCGATCTTCTTATCGTGTTCGGCCTGCGCCAGCAGATAGCGCATGTCGTTGGAGCCGGTGTAGGCCACCAGACCGCCGCGGCCGGAGAGCATGCGGTGCATCTCCCCCTCGGTGTACTTGCCGGAGAAGCACTGCTTCACCAGCTGGCCGGTGGGCAGGGAGCCGGAGCGCTCGGGAGAGAAGGGACCCTCGCCGTCCAGTGCGTTCTGGGTGTCCACCACGCTGCCCTTCATGTGGGCGCCGATGGAAACGCCGCCGCCCATGTGGCAGACGATGAGGTTCAGCTCCTCATATTTCTTGCCCTGCTCCTTGGCAAAGCGCTTGGCCACGGCCTTCTGGTTCAGGGCGTGGAAAATGCTGACACGCTGGAACAGGGGATGACCGGCATAGCGCGCCACATCAGCCATCTCATCGATGACCACGGGGTCCACGATGTAGGAGGGGATGCCCAGCTCGTCGCCGATCTCGCGGGCGATCAGGCCGCCCAGGTTGGAGGCGTGCTGACCCTGAATGCCGATGGTGCAGTCCGTGACCATGTTGTCGTTGACGGCGTAGGTGCCGCCGCGGATGGGACGCAGCAGACCGCCGCGGCCGCTGACGGCGGACAGGGTGCGGGCGTCGATGCCCTGCTCGCGCAGCGCGCGCATGACCAGATCGCGGCGCCAGTCCTTCTGGGCGGCGATGGTTTTGAACTGGGCAATGTCCTCCGCACTATGGCGCAGGGTCTTGTCAAAGAGCAGCTGCTCATCCTCATAGACACCGATCTTGGTGGAGGTGGAGCCGGGGTTGATGACGAGAATTCTGTAAGACATGGGGGGTTCCTCCTAAGCTCATTTGTTCCGGCGGGCGCATTTTCACGTGCCCCGCAAATCACTATTCTCCATTATACAAAATTTTTCTCAGTCTGTAAATGGCTTTTTACGCAAAAATCGCGGAGTTTTCCCCATCATGATGGTGAATAGATTGACAAAGCCCGCCGCGTGCTCTACAATAGTATGAATGACTGCCAGTATTTTAAGCCGTCCTTCCATTCGGGGCGGCGGAAAAGGAGATAGACCACCTATGGAAAAGAATACGTTTTATATCACAACGCCCATCTACTATCCATCGGACAAGCTGCACATCGGCCATACCTACTGCACCGTAGCCACCGACGCCATCGCCCGCTACAAGCGTTTGCAGGGCTACGACGTGATGTTCCTCACCGGTACCGATGAGCACGGCCAGAAGATCGAGACCAAGGCCGAGGAGGCCGGCATGACCCCCCAGGCCTTTGTGGACCGCATCGTGGAGGGCGAGCGGGGCGTCCGCGATCTGTGGAAGCTGATGAACATTTCCAACGACCGCTTCATCCGCACCACCGATGACTATCACTGTGCCGCCGTGCAGAAGATCTTCAAGAAGATGTATGACAACGGCGACATCTATAAGGGCGCCTATAAGGGCAAGTACTGCACCCCCTGCGAGAGCTTCTGGACTGAGAGCCAGCTGGTGGACGGCAAGTGCCCCGACTGCGGCCGCGAGGTACACGATGCCGAGGAGGAGGCCTATTTCTTCCGGCTGAGCAAGTACGCCGACAAGGTGCGGCACCTGCTGGAGGACACCGACTTCCTGCAGCCCCGCTCCCGCGTCAACGAGATGGTGAACAACTTCATCAAGCCCGGTCTGGAGGACCTGTGCGTCAGCCGCACCAGCTTCACCTGGGGCATCCCCGTGGACTTCGACCCGGGCCACGTGGTGTACGTGTGGGTAGATGCGCTGTTCAACTACTGTACGGCGCTGGGCCTGGACAACGACCGGTATCACGATTTTGAGAAGTTCTGGCCTGCCGACTACCACATCGTGGGCAAGGAGATCGTCCGGTTCCACAGCATCATCTGGCCCGCCATGCTGATGAGCGTGGACCTGCCCCTGCCCAAGCATGTGTACGGCCACGGCTGGCTGGTCATCGACGGCGGCAAGATGTCCAAATCCAAGGGCAATGTGGTGGACCCCTACGTGCTGGCAGAGATGTTCGGCGTGGACGCCCTGCGCTTCTTCCTGCTGCGGACGTTCCCCTTCGGCTCCGACGGCAACTTCTCCAACGAGCTGCTGATCAGCACCATCAACACCGACCTTGCCAACAAGCTGGGCAATCTGGTGAGCCGCACCACCGGCATGGTGGAGAAATACTTCGGCGGCAAGCTGCCCGCCGCCCGCGAGGACGCGCCGGAGGACTGCGACCTGAAAAAGACCGTGTGTGCCCTGCGGGGCCGCTATGAGGCGGAGATGGACAAGCTCCAGCTGCAGAACGGGCTGGACGAGATCTTCAAGGTCATTGACCGCGCCAACAAGTATATCGACGAGACGGCCCCCTGGACGCTGGGCAAGGACGAGAGCAAACACGTCCGGCTGGCCACGGTGCTGTATAACCTGCTGGAGACCATCCGCGTGTGTACTACGCTGCTGATGCCGGTGATGCCGGACACCTGTGAGAAGATCTTTGCCAAGATCGGCGCAGGCGCGGCGGCCCGCACCTGGGACAACGCCAACGTGTGGGGCGTGCTGCCCACCGAGGCTCAGGTCTCCAAGGGCGAGAATCTGTTCCCCCGCGTGGACGCCGAGGCCACGCTGGAGAAGCTCAACGCCATGCAGGAGGCTCAGAAGAAGGCGGCGCTGCCCGCCGTGGAGGTGGAGCCCTTCGTGCAGGAGGAGGTGGACTTCGACACGTTCCTGAAGTCCGACTTCCGCGCCGTGAAGATCAAGAACTGCGAGGCTGTGAAGAAGAGCGACAAGCTGTTGAAGTTCACGCTGGACGACGGCAGCGGCACCGACCGCATCATTCTCTCCGGCATCCACCAGTACTATGAGCCGGAGCAGCTCATCGGCAAGACGGCCATTGCCATCCTGAACCTGCCGCCCCGCAAGATGATGGGCATCCCCAGCTGCGGCATGCTGATCTCCGCCGTCCATCAGGAGCACGGCGAGGAGAAGCTGCACCTGATGCTCATCGATGACAGCGTGCCCGCCGGCGCCAAGCTGTGCTGAGCATCTGACACAACTGGATAAAAAGGACCTGAACGCATGGCGTTCAGGTCCTTTTTTGTCCAGTTGTCAGGAAATGCGGAACAGGCGCTTGCCGTTCTCCGTGGTGAGGCGGGCCATCTCCTCCGGCGCGACGCCCTTCCACTCTGCCAGCTTTTCCGCCACCAGACGGACATAGCCGGAGTCGTTGCGCTTACCGCGATAGGGCACCGGCGTCATGTAGGGGCTGTCCGTCTCGATGAGCATCCGGTCCAGCGGCGTCACCGCCGCCACCTCCGGCGCGCGGCGGGCGTTCTTATAGGTCACGGGGCCATCAAACCCCAGATACCAGCCCAGCTTCAGCAGCTCCTGCGCCATCTCAGGACTGCCGGAAAAGCAGTGGAACACGCCGGTGACATCGGGGAATTCCCGCACGATGGAGAGGGTGTCGGCGTGAGCCTCCCGATCGTGGACGATCACCGGCAGCTGAAGCTCCCGCGCCAGCGCCAGCTGGCGGCGGAACACCTGCTGCTGGAATTCCCGAGGCGGGTTCTCCTCCCAGTAGTAATCCAGCCCGATCTCGCCGATGGCCACCACCTTGGGCTGCTGCGCCAGGGGACGCAGGGCCGCCAGATCGTCGTCGGTGCAGCCGCCGCAGTTCTCGGGATGGATGCCCACCGCCGCGTAGACGTGGGGGTAGGCCGCCGCCAGCTCCACCGCTCTGCGGGAGCTGGTGAGGTCGCAGCCCGGATCGATGACCAGCCCCACACCGCAGTCCGGCAGGGCCGTCAGCAGCTGGTCGCGGTCGGCGTCGAAGGCTTCATCGTCGTAGTGGGCGTGGGTATCGAACAGCATGGGTCAGTCCTCCAGGTGAACGCGGCCCAGCTTTGTGGCGGCGATGTATTTATCCTTGATCTCCCGCAGGCGGGCCATATGGGGCTGCTCCATGTGGACGCGCTGGTGGGCCGCGCTCTCCCAGCGCTCAATGAGCAGGACCTCGTTCTCGTCCTGAGCGGAGAAGTAGTAGTCATAGGCCAGGCAGCCGTCCTCCTGCCGGATCTGGGTCAGGATACCTTCCTCCACGATGTCGCGGACGAAGGACTCGCGGCAGCCGGGCTTGGCCGTGTAGCGCACGTACAGGATCAGTTGTTCTTCCATGTTTCAGCACCTCCAGATTTTATTGCACCTATTGTAGCACACGGCGGAGGACGGTGCAAATTTTTTGGACGCGGAGCGAAAAATGTATTTACAATCCGTATTATATAGGGTATGATTTACGGGCTGTATAAAAATAAACGGGGTGAGAGAATTGGCAACGGATTTTTCCAGAACGTTGAGCCTGCTGCGGCAGGAGATGGGCATCAGCCAGCGGAAGGCCGCTGCGGCACTGGGCATCAGTCAGGCGCTGCTGAGCCACTACGAAAATGGCATCCGCGAGCCCGGACTGGCCTTCGTGGCCCGGGCCTGCGACTTCTATCACGTGTCGGCGGACTTCCTGCTGGGGCGCACCAGCTCCCGCGACGGGTCCATCATCGAGGCGGCGGAGCTGTATGACGCCAGCGACGAAAAGGGAACGCTGAAGGGCAGTATCCTGGCCACCTTGCAGAAAAAGCTGGTGGTGAACACCGCCGGCGTGCTGTTCGACCTGCTGGGCAAGTGCGGCGACCGGACGGCCATCACCGCCGCCGGCGACTATCTCAGTACGGCGCTGTATACCCTGCTGCGGCACTACTACCGGCGGGGCGGCGGCAACGAGGATTTCTTCGCCGTGGACAGCGTGGACTTCGATGCGGGCACGGTGGACGCCGCCATGCTGCGCAGCCGCGCGGTATACCTGCGGGCGCTGGCTGAGGCGGAGCAGGTGCCGGAGCTGAACTCCGATGCGCTCACCGCCGCCCCCGGCGTGGGGCAGAGCACGGCGCAGGTGGTCCACAATGTGGACGACCTGGCGGCGAAGCGGTGAAAATAATTTTGACATCCTCGGCGGAAATGGATTCCGCCTGCGGCAAGGTTTTGCCCCGCAAAACGCTTGTACGCGCTCCACGCGGGCAGCGTGGATTTCCAAAGGAGGCTTTCTACTATGTTTGACCAGTCCCATATCCGCAACTTTTCCATTATTGCCCACATCGACCACGGCAAATCCACGCTGGCGGACCGCCTGCTGGAGAAGTGCAACGCCGTGCCGGAGCGGGAGATGGAGAACCAGCTGCTGGACAATATGGATCTGGAGCGGGAGCGGGGCATTACCATCAAGTCCCGCGCCGTCCAGATCTTCTATAAGGCGCAGGACGGAGAAACCTACGCCCTGAACCTCATCGACACCCCGGGCCACGTGGACTTCAATTATGAGGTCAGCCGGTCGCTGGCCGCCTGCGAGGGCGCGCTGCTGGTGGTGGATTCCACCCAGGGCGTGGAGGCCCAGACGCTGGCCAACACGTATCTTGCCATGGACCACGATCTGGAGATCCTGCCGGTGTTCAACAAGATCGACCTGCCCGCCGCCGACCCCCTGAAGGCCAAGCAGGAGGTGGAGGACATCATCGGCCTGCCCGCGCTGGAGGCCCCGGAGATCTCCGCCAAGCTGGGCATCAACATCGACGCCGTACTGGAGGACGTGGTGCAGAACGTGCCCGCCCCCAAGGGCGACCCCAAGGCGCCGCTGCGGGCGCTGGTATTCGACAGCCAGTACGACCCCTACGTGGGCGTGGTGGCGCTGTTCCGCATCATGGAGGGTACCATCCGCAAGGGCCAGACCGTTCGCATGATGGCCAGCGGCGCGGAGTACACCATTCTGGAGTGCGGCTATCTCAAGCCGCTGGGCAACGAGCCCACGGACTGCCTGCAGGCCGGCGAGGTAGGCTATTTCACCGCCAGCATCAAGAACGTTAAAGATACCCGCGTGGGCGACACCATCACCGACGCCGCGGCCCCCGCCACGGAGCCGCTGCCGGGCTACCGCCCCGCCCAGTCCATGGTGTACTGCGGCATCTACACCGAGGACGGCAGCAAGTACCCCGATCTGCGGGATGCGCTGGAGAAGCTGCAGCTCAACGACGCGTCGCTGACGTTTGAGCCGGAATCCTCCGCAGCGCTGGGCTTCGGCTTCCGCTGCGGCTTTCTGGGCATGCTGCACATGGAGATCATTCAGGAGCGGCTGGAGCGGGAATTCAACCTGGACCTGGTGACCACGCTGCCCAGCGTCATCTACCACGTCTACAAGTCCGACGGCACCATGGTGAAGGTGGACAACCCCCACAACTACCCCAATCCGGGCTCCATCGAGCACGCGGAGGAGCCTTACGTCAAGGTGTCCATCATCACGCCGCAGGACTTTGTGGGGAACATCATGCCCATGTGCCAAGAGCGGCGCGGCGAGTTCAAGGACATGCAGTATCTGGACACCCATCTGGTGGAGCTGCACTATCAGATGCCGCTGAACGAGATCATCTACGACTTTTTCGACACGCTGAAGGCCAACACCAAGGGCTACGCCTCGCTGGACTATGAGCTGTCCGGCTACCGCACCAGCGATCTGGTGAAGGTGGATCTGCTGCTCAACGGCGACGGCGTGGACGCGCTGAGCTTCATCGCCCACCGCGACAAAGCGTATCCCCGCGCCCGCCGCCTGTGCGAGAAGCTGAAGGAGAACATCCCCCGCCAGCTGTTCGAGGTGCCCATCCAGGCGGCCATCGGCGGCCGCATCATCGCCCGCGAGACGGTGAAGGCCATGCGGAAGGACGTGCTGGCCAAGTGCTACGGCGGCGATATCACCCGCAAGAAGAAGCTGCTGGAGAAGCAGAAGGAGGGCAAGAAGAAGATGCGGAACCTGGGCACGGTGCAGGTGCCCACGGAGGCGTTTATGGCAGTCCTCAAGCTGGACAGCGATTGATGGTTACAGGGATCCCGCGCCCTTGGGCGCGGGATCCCTTTTTGGAGGGCGATATGCTTTTTGCAGGGATCGGCGTCGTCCTCGACGGCCCGCTCATTCTTTTTTTCGAAGGGAGGACACCGCACTTCCGAGCGTGGGTCACTTTTGGCCGCAGCCCCAAAAGTGACCAAAAACGCTGCTTGAAACCGCAGGTTTCAAGACTTCCTGCGCGGCTGGGGTGCGCTGAAAACCGCCGCCGCGTACCACGCGCGACTTAAATTGCCGAACATCGTCGTACAACGAATCGCGTGCAGTCCTCTTATCGCTGCCGCTCCTACGTACCACGCGGAGGTACACTGTTCCACGGCGGTAGGATACGGCATTTCCCCGCGGCACGTGGAAGCGGCAGCGGGGATAGGGGCAGGAGCGATTCGGCGTGGGCCTTTTTGCGGCGTGGCTGTGATCGGACGAAAGGAATTCCAAAAACCATTGGTTTTTGGCGGCGTTCTTTTCCCCCATTTCTTTCGCTGCTGAAAGAAATGGGGCCGCCGGAGGCACAGAGAGAGTCTGTGCAGCGGGCCGCTGCGGCCAAAAGTGACCCGCGCCCGTAGGCGCGGAATTCTCCTTGCCGAGAGAAAATAAAGCGGGCCGTCGGAGACGCCGGTCTGTCGGGAGGGTGCAGGCATCGGAAGTATAACAGGAGAGGGCCCCGATTTTCGCCGGGGCTCTCTCCTGTATCTCTATTCACCGCCGCAGAAACACGCAGCTGACGTAGGTGATGGTGCGGGGGCCGTGGTAATACGCCGCGCCGCAGGACTCACACACCTGACTCACCAGCAGGCCGTATGCCTCCATGGACGTGATGCGCTCCGCCGGAAAGCGGCAGGGCGCGTCGGGATAGGTGCAGGCGGCGCAGCGGCGGCAGGTCCCCGCGCCCATGGGCAGCACCGCGTCGCGGCCATACCGCTCCGCCAGCGTGCGGGTCAGAGCGGTGAACCGTTCCTTGTGGCGTTTTTCCGCGCCCATCATGGCCTCGTAGTCGAAGTCATCGGCCATGGCGCCCACCGTCTCCACCAGCACACCGTCGCCGTAGTCCGCCATGCGGCGGGCCATGTCCTCCAGTGAGGGGCAGGCAGGGGGGCAGCACCAGTTTCTGCCATAGCTGCGGCAGCGGTCGGCGCGGCACATCTCCCGCACCTCCGGCCGGAAAACCAGCTGCTCCGCCCGCAGGGGGGCCGCCGCCTCAAAGCCCGCGGCGCGGGCCATGTCCAAAAGCGCCGTCATGATGTCACCTCCGAAAGGGTCATATCCTCCACAAAACGCTGCTGGAACACAGGGGAGGCGGAGAGGTCCACCAGCCGGGCAGCGGCGGCGATGGACACCGTCTCCGCTTCGAACCGGCGGGAGCACAGCAGCAGCGCCGCGCCCATGGCCGCCGTGTTGCCGGAGGGCCGGACGGCAGAGATCAGCTGGCGGGGCAGCAGGCCCACGGCGCCGGCGCTGGCCGGCGACAGCTTACAGCCGAAGCCGCCGGCCAGCCAGACCGTCTCCACCTCCGAGGCAGCGCGGCCCGCGGCGCGGAGCAGGGTGTCCACACCGGCACAGACGGCGGCCTTGGCCAGCTGGAACGACCGGATGTCCCGCCGCAGCAGGGACACACTGCCGGTCAGGGGCAGGCTGTCCTCCTCCATGTAGCCGCTGTCCTCCACCAGCTCCAGCCGCCGCAGGGCGGCTACGGCGTCCAACAGGCCGGAACCGCACAGGCTGCGGGCCGTGCCGCCGCCGATGACGTGACAGCGCAGGGCATTGTTTTCCACAGTCACGGTGTCAATGGCACCGGTGACGGCGGCGCTGCCGCAGGAGATGCCCACGCCCTCAAAGGCGGGACCCGCCGCCGTGGCGCAGCAGTAGATGGCGCCGTCCGACAGAAGGGCCATCTCGCCATTGGTGCCCACGTCCGCCAGCAGGGCGGGGCTGCTGGCGTGGAGCATATCGCAGGCCAGCAGGCCGCAGGTGATGTCCGCGCCCACGTAGGCCGACAGGCAGGGAGGCAGGTACACCTGACAGTCCGCGCCCCAGTCAAGGCCCAGCTCCCGCGCGGGGACATATTCGCCGAACAGATGCCGCGCCTGAAAGGGTGCAAGGGCAATGTCGCGGACATCGTAGCCCCGCAGCAGGTACAGCATGGCGGTGTTGCCGGTGATGACCGCGCCGCCCACATCGGACACGGGGCGGCCTGCCTGTCGGCACAGCTGATAGGCCAGGTCGCTGAGACACCGGACAATGCAGGCGCGCAGGGCGTCGCCCTGACCCGCCAGCGAGGCGTCCAGACGGGACACCACGTCCGCGCCGAACCGCTCCTGCGGGTTTTTGCAGGAGGCCACGCCCAAGCGGCAGCGGCGGTCCAGATCCCACAGGTAAGCGGCCACGGTAGTGGTGCCGATGTCCACGCAGATGCCCAGAGCGGCGGCCCACGGGTCCCATTCCAGCCGGTGCAGGGAGCCGCCGGTCTCCACCAGCAGACCGTCCTCCCGCGGGAGGGTCAGCTCCGCGTCGGGGCCGCAGATCCGGGCAAGGCAGGCAAGGCGCACACCCCGGGCCAGCTCCCGGGGTGGCAGCTGGGCCAGTTCCTCCGGCGCGGCGGGGGACAGGTCGCCGTGGGCCAGCACGCGGCACTTGCCGCAGCGGCCCTGCCCGCCGCAGGGATAGTCGGGGTACAGCCCCGCCTGGGCCAGCAGGCGGGCGGCGGGGATATTCTCACCGGTCCAGGCCAGCTCCGTCACGGTATCGCCGCTTCTGATGCGGATCATGGGCGGTCAGCTCCTCTCGTTTGCCGCCGTATCACGGCAGTCTCATATACAGCAGCAGTAGCACGGGGTCGGCTCTGTCACCGAATTCATGGACGGTTATGGATCGTTCCTCTTATCACGGGATGTCCGGTTTTGCCCCTATCCTACCACGGCGGCGGAAAAAACACAAGTGCCCGCCGTCGGCGGGACGCTCAGCAGATCCTTTGCAGGGGAGATGGCCGATGCCTGTAAAAAAAGAGCCCGAGTGCGGTACACTCGGACTCTTTTTGTTTCGCTGCGATTACTGCGCGTCCTTGATGGCAGCCTGAGCGGCGGCCAGACGGGCGATGGGCACACGGAAGGGGGAGCAGGACACATAGTCCAGACCCACCTTGTGGCAGAACTCCACAGAGGAGGGATCGCCGCCGTGCTCGCCGCAGATGCCCAGATGCAGCTCCGGACGGGTCTCGCGGCCCAGCTTGGCAGCCATCTTCACCAGCTTGCCAACACCGATCTGATCCAGCTTGGCGAACGGATCGCTCTCGTAGATCTTCTTGTCGTAGTAGGCGCCCAGGAACTTACCGGCGTCGTCGCGGCTGAAGCCGAAGGTCATCTGGGTCAGGTCGTTGGTGCCGAAGGAGAAGAACTCGGCCTCCTTGGCGATCTCGTCGGCGGTCAGGGCCGCGCGGGGGATCTCGATCATGGTGCCCACCAGGTACTTCATATTCATACCGGCGGCGGCCAGCTCCTCGTCAGCAGTCTTGACGACCACGTCCTTGACGTACTTCAGCTCCTTGACCTCGCCCACCAGCGGGATCATGATCTCGGGGACCATGTTCCAGTCGGGGTGCTTCTTCTGCACGTTGATGGCGGCGCGGATGACGGCACGGGTCTGCATCACGGCGATCTCCGGGAAGGTGACAGCCAGACGGCAGCCGCGGTGGCCCATCATGGGATTGAACTCATGCAGGGAGGCGATGATGGCCTTGATGTCGGCAACGGACTTGCCCATATCCTTGGCCAGCAGCTCGATATCCTGCTCCTCGGTGGGAACGAACTCGTGCAGAGGGGGATCCAGGAAGCGGATGGTGACAGGGCAGCCCTCCATGGCCTCGTAGATGCCCTCGAAGTCGCCCTGCTGCATGGGCAGCAGCTTGGCCAGAGCCTTCTCGCGCTGCTCCACGGTGTCGGAGCAGATCATCTCGCGGATGGCGGCGATACGGTCGCCCTCGAAGAACATATGCTCGGTACGGCACAGGCCGATGCCCTGCGCGCCCAGTTCACGGGCCTTGGCGGCGTCGTGGGGGGTATCGGCGTTGGTGCGGACCTGCAGACGGCGGAACTTGTCGGCCCAGGCCATGATGCGGCCGAAATCGCCGCCCACGCTGGCGTCCACGGTGGGCATAGCGCCGTCGTAGATGCTGCCGGTGGAGCCGTCCAGGCTCAGCCAGTCGCCCTCGTGATAGGTCTTGCCGGCCAGAGTGAACTGCTTGTTGGCCTCGTCCATGTTGATCTCGCCGCAGCCGGAGACGCAGCACTTGCCCATGCCGCGGGCCACAACGGCGGCGTGAGAGGTCATACCGCCGCGGACAGTCAGGATGCCCTGAGCGGCCTTCATGCCCTCAATGTCCTCGGGAGAGGTCTCCAGACGGACCAGAACCACCTTTTCACCGCGGGCAGCCCATTCCTTGGCGTCCTCGGCGTTGAACACGATCTTGCCGCAGGCAGCGCCGGGGGAGGCGGGCAGAGCCTTACCCACAGGCTCGGTGGACTTCAGGGCCTTGGGGTCGAACTGGGGATGCAGCAGGGTATCCAGATTGCGGGGATCGATCATGGCGACAGCCTGCTGCTCGGAGATCATGCCCTCGTCCACCAGGTCGCAGGCGATCTTCAGGGCAGCGGGAGCGGTCCGCTTGCCGTTGCGGCACTGCAGCATGTACAGCTTGCCGTGCTCCACGGTGAACTCCATGTCCTGCATGTCGCGGTAGTGATCCTCCAGGATATTGCAGACCTTGACGAACTCGTCATAGGCCTCGGGGAACTTCTGGGCCATCTCAGCGATAGGCATGGGGGTACGCACGCCGGCCACCACATCCTCGCCCTGGGCATTGGTCAGGAACTCGCCCATCAGCTTCTTCTCGCCGGTAGCGGGATCACGGGTAAACGCAACGCCGGTGCCGCAGTCGTCGCCCATGTTGCCGAAGGCCATGGACTGGACATTGACGGCGGTGCCCCAGGAGTAGGGGATGTCGTTGTCGCGGCGGTACACGTTGGCGCGGGGGTTGTCCCAGGAACGGAACACGGCCTTGATGGCGCCCACCAGCTGCTCCTTGGGATCGGTGGGGAACTCCTCGCCGATCTTGGCCTTGTACTCGGCCTTGAACTGCATGGCCAGCTCCTTCAGGTCAGCGGCGTCCAGCTCCACGTCCTGCGTCACGCCCTTCTTGGCCTTCATGGCGTCGATCAGCTGCTCGAAATACTTCTTGCCGACCTCCATGACCACGTCAGAGTACATCTGGATAAAGCGGCGGTAGCAGTCCCAGGCCCAGCGGGGGTTGTTGGACTTCTTGGCGATGACATCCACCACGTCCTCGTTCAAGCCCAGGTTCAGGATGGTATCCATCATACCGGGCATGGAAGCGCGGGCGCCGGAGCGGACGGAGACCAGCAGGGGATTCTCGTGATCGCCGAACTTCTTGCCGGTGATCTTCTCCATCTTCTCGATATACTCCATGATCTCGGCCATGATCTCGGCGTTGATCTGGCGGCCATCCTCATAATACTGGGTGCAGGCTTCGGTGGTGATGGTGAAGCCCTGGGGAACGGGCAGGCCGATGTTGGTCATCTCAGCCAGGTTCGCGCCCTTACCGCCCAGCAGCTCGCGCATCTTCGCGTTGCCTTCGGTAAACAGGTAACAATACTTCTTGCTCATGGTAGTCCCTCCATCTATCAATATAGTTGTACCAAACGATGAGAACGTTTCTTATTATAGTCATATTTCCCTCCAAAAGCAAGCCTATTCCCAAATTTTTCTGTTTTTTTGCAATTGGTTTCTATTCATGGTGGGAAAGAGGGTCACAGGAAACATTTTCCCCGCAATCCTGCGAATAAAACTTGCCTGTCCCGCTTTTCCTGTGTTATACTGATACATTAGAATAATAGGGCTGTCAGGCCCCGCAGAGGAAAGGAGAGCGCCATGGCCCAGCTTCCGGCAGAAAACAGCACACTGGCCCGGGCGGTGCGCCGCGCGGCGGAGCAGGGACGGCTGAGCCACGCCATCGTGCTCTCCGGCGACGGCGATCTGCTGGACGCGGCGCGGTTCATCGCTGCGTCCCACGTCTGCGGGGAGGAGAGCAAGCCCTGTCTCCGATGCCGCCACTGCCGCAAGGTGCTGGAGGGCATCCACCCCGACGTCACGGTGGTACGGGACACGGAGCATCGGGAGCTGACGGTGGACGCGGTACGCGCCCTGCGGCAGGATGTGTACATCCGGCCCAACGAGGCGGCGCGGAAGGTGTACATCATCGCCGACAGCCATCAGCTCAACGAGCGGGACCAGAACGTGCTGCTGAAGATCGTGGAGGAGGGGCCGCCCTACGCCGCCTTTGTCTTCTGCACGGACAGCCCCTCGGCGCTGCTGGAGACGGTGCGCTCCCGCTGCGTGCTGCTGAAGTACGATGCCGTGTCGGAGGACGCCCTGCCAACCGAAGCAGAGCAGCTGTGCCGCGCCTTCGCCCGGGGAAAGGTGCTGCCGGTGACAACGTATCTGGTGGCCCTGGAGAACCGGCGGATGAAGCGGGAGGAGCTGCGGGACGTGCTGCGGGGCGCGTGGTGCGCCGCAGCGGAGGCACTGCTGCTGCAGATGGGCAAGCAAACGCCGGACCCCGCCTGCGGCGAGACGGCCCAGGCGCTGGCCCGTGGCCTGACGGCCCGACAGCTCCGGCAGCTGACGGCGCTGCTGGAAAAATACAGCGGCGAATGTGAATACAATGTGGGCGCGGGCCATGTTCTTGGTGCCCTCGCCGTAGAATGGGAGGAACTTCTATGACAACTGTGGTTTCCGTCCGCTTTCGCAGCGGCTGCAAAACCTATTTCTTTGACCCCAGGGAGCTGACGGTGGAGGCCGGTCAGGACATCATCGTGGAGACGGCCCAGGGCCCCGAATTCGCCCAGTGCAGTCAGGGCAACCATGAGGTGCCGGACCAGCAGGTGGTGCAGCCGCTGCGGGCGGTACTGCGCATCGCCACCGATAACGACCGCCACACCGCCGCTTACAACCGCGGGCGGGAAAAGGAGGCCTTCGAGATCTGCCAGAAGAAGATCGCCCAGCACAAGCTGGAGATGAAGCTGGTGCGGGTGGAGTGCAGCTTCGACGGTTCCAAGATCCTGTTCTTCTTCACCGCCGACGGCCGCGTGGACTTCCGCGAGCTGGTGAAGGATCTGGCCGGCGTGTTCCGCGCCCGCATCGAGCTGCGGCAGATCGGCGTCCGCGACGAGGCCAAGATGCTGGGCGGACTTGGCATCTGCGGCAGGCCCTTCTGCTGCGCCCAGTTTATGGACGAGTTCCTGCCGGTGTCCATCAAGATGGCCAAGACCCAGAACCTGTCCCTGAACCCCACCAAGATCTCCGGCACCTGCGGCCGCCTGATGTGCTGCCTGAAGTACGAGCAGGACGCCTACGAGGACGCCGTGAAGCGCATGCCCAAGAACGATTCCTTCGTGCTGACGCCGGACGGCCCGGGCAACGTCAGCGATGTGAACCTGCTGAAGGAGACGGTGAATGTCCGGCTGGATGACCGCAGCGACGGCTCCCGCTGCTACCACAACTGCGAGGTGTGCGTCCTGCGCAACGGCAAGGGCAGCCGCGACGGCATCGTCATCCCCGACCGGCGGCCGGAGCGGTACGTGGAACCGGAGAAGGAGGACGATATGCCTCCCATCAGCTTCATCAGCGACTTCACGCCTCCGTCGGAGCGCGGCGACGAGGACGGCGGTGAGAAGCGCCGCCGCCGGAACCGCAGCGGACGCGGCGGCAAAAAGTCCGAGGGTGCTGCCGCGCCGGAGAAGCGGACCGAGAAGTCTGCCCGTCCGGACAAGCCCGCCAAGGCGGAGCGTCCCGCTAAGCCCGATAAGCCGGAAAAGGCTGATAGACCTGCGGCAGGGGACAAGCAGTCCTCCCGTCAGGGCGGCAGTCGCCGCCGTGGCCGCCGCGGCGGAAGCGGCGCACCGGCCGGCGCCAATACCAGTGCTGATATTACGAATACCCAGCCCGCAGCGCCCCGTCCTCCCAGGAAGCTCCAGCCGGAGGGACAGAACGGCAGCGGCGAGCAGAAAAAGCGCCCCCGTCATCGGGGCGGACGCCGCCGCGGCGGAAGCGGCGGCAATAAGCCCACTTCGGGCTCGGAGGTTTGATCACCATGGGAAAATTTACCGGTCTACTGCTGGCCAGTGACTATGACAACACTTTGACCTACACCGAGGAAGCGCTGCGGCTGTGCCAGCCCATGCCGCCGGTGCCCGACGCCAATCAGGAGGCCATCCGCTACTTCATGAGTGAGGGCGGCATCTTCTCCGTAGCCACGGGACGGGCCAAGCCTGCTTTCGAGCGGGTGGCCGCAGACGTGCCTATGAACGGCCCCACCATCCTGTTCAACGGCGCGGCCATCTACGACTTCCCCACCGGAAAATACCTGTGTGAGGCGTTTCTGCCGGACGAGGCCAAGGACTGCATCCAGCAGGTCATCGGCGCCCTGCCGTTCTCGGCGGTGGAGCTGTATCACGACAACAACGACATCCATGCCCTGCAGCCCAACGATGTGACCCGCCGCCACCTGCACATCACCCATTCGCCCACGGTGTTCGTGGACAGCATGACGGAGGTGCCGTCCCCCATCAGCAAGGCCCTTTTCTCCACGGAGCCGGAAAATCAGCCGGCGCTGCTGGACTTCCTCCGCGCCCAGCCCTGGTACGACCGGTACGAGATCGTGGCCAGCAGCTCCTCGCTGGTGGAGCTGACGGCCAAGGGCGCCAACAAGGGCGGCATGGTCCGCCGCCTGGCGGAGCTGCTGGGCATCCGGCAGGAGAATGTGGCCTGCGTAGGGGACCACGCCAACGACATCTCCATGCTGAACTGGGCGGGTATGGCCTTCGCCCCCGCCAACGCGCTGCCCCAGGTGTTGGCCCTGCCCCAGGTGTACAAGCTGCCGGACTGCCGCGACAACGCCATCGCCGCCCTGATCCAGGTGCTGGACGAAAAATACTGAGCAATACGTTCGCAGAAAGGCGTCCCAAAGGGCCGCCTTTCTGTCTTTTTCCGGCCCGGCTGCGGCATTGTTCACAATTTTTTGCTTGACGCACAGAGGGAAACACGGTATGATACATTTTGTAACGATTTTGTAACCTTTAGGTGATACCCCATGAAACAGCAATTGGAACAAGAGAATAAACAGGAAAATACCGTCCACGATCCCAACAGGGAGCACATGACGCTGTCCGCTCTGTGGCAGCTGTGGATGGACAATCTGAAAAGCTGGCGGCAGTACCGCGACGAGCATCCCGACCTGTTCACCCTGAACCTGCAGGCAGGCTTGCGGCACATCGCCGCCTGGTTCCGTCAGGTGGGGGGCAACGCCCACCATCTGGTGGACGAGAACCGCCACAGCAGCTTTCCCGAGTCGGAGCACGGCGCGGCCCAGCTGTTCCTGTTCTTTTGGAACAGCCTGTCCCGCCTGGGAGCCAGCCTCCGCGAGCGGGCCCGCAACGCCCGCAAAAAGCTGATCCGCGCCGGCGACCGCCGCCGCAGCTACTTTGAAAAGCTGAAGCTGCATCCGGTGGCCTTTCTGGCCGTCGCCATGGCGCTGGCCACTGCCGCCACGGTGCTGTCCCTCTATACCGTGGGCGCCCACGCCGTCTACGATGGCACGGATCTGGGCGTCGTGTCCTCCCAGCACGCCGTGGAGCTGGCGGTGTCGGAGGTGGAGAGCATCACCCGCGAGACGCTGCACGACAGCAGCTACACGGTGGACCAGTCCCTGCTTACCACGGAGACGGGTGTCTACCTCCGCAAGGACGTGATCGGCGAGGAGGAATTCAGCAGCGAGCTCACCGACCAGCTGGGGCTGGTGGAATACGCCTACGTCCTGTATGTGGACGGGGAAAAGGTGGTGGCCACCACGTTCCCCGGCGCGCTGGACGACATTCTGAACCAGCTGAAGTTGGGCTACCAGACGGAGGACACGGTGGACGCCTACTTCGTGGAGGACGTGGAGATACGGCAGGAGTATGTGGATTCCTCCTACGTCATGAACCTGGGCTACATCGCCGAGATCCTCAACGAGACCAAGGAGGGCGAGGTCACCTGCACCGTCAAGAAGGGCGACAGCTATTACAGCATCGCCGATGAGTACGGCCTGTCGGTGGACGCCCTGATGAAGCTGAACCCCGGCTACGATCCCAAGATCCTGCGGGTGGGCGATGTGCTGACCATCAGCAACGCCGTGCCCTATCTGACCGTGGTGAACGTGGAGCGGCAGCGCTACGTTCAGGACGTGCCCTACCCCGTGGAGTACACCGACGATGCCTCCATGTATCAGGGCGAGTATAAGGTCACATCTCCGGGCGTGTACGGCAAGGCCGACATCACCGCCAACGTCACCTATATCAACGGCACCGAGACGGAGCGCCAGATCGTGGCCAGCGCCACGCTGTCCCAGCCCGTGACGGAATATCAGATCCGCGGCACCAAGGAGCGTCCCTCCTGGTTCCCCACCGGCAGCTTCGGCTGGCCCTGCAGCGGCGTCATCACCTCCTACTTCGGCCCGCGCAACACCGGTATCCGCGGCGCCAGCACCTATCACGAGGCCATCGACATCGCCAACAGCTACGGCACGCCGATCTACGCCTCTGACGGCGGCACCGTTATCTACGCCGGCTGGATGGGCGGCTACGGCTATCTGGTGAAGATCGACCACGGCAACGGCTATGTCACCTATTACGGTCACAACAGCTCGCTGCTGGTATCCGTGGGCGAGCATGTCCACAAGGGCCAGCAGGTCGCCCGCATGGGCTCCACCGGCGTGTCCAGCGGCAACCACTGCGACTTCCGCATCCAGCTGAACGGTACGTTCCTCAATCCGCTGAACTATCTGTGATGCCCCTTGCAAAAAGAAGAAAATATGCTATAATGGGCGCAGATACGGCTACTTGGAATGAGGTGAGATGATGAAAAAGCTGTCCTGCCTGCTGGCGCTGCTGTGCTGCATGATGATGAGCCTGTCCGTTGCCTACGCCAGCCCCCTGACCGGTGATACCAGCAACATGGGCCTGTGGATCGCCATGGTGGTCATCGCTGTGGTGCTTCTGGTGGTGCTGGTCATCATGGGAAAAAAGAAGAAACGGTGATCAAAACATAAAAGACTCCCGCAGCTGCGCTGCGGGAGTCTTTTTGTGTTGTTGCGAGCTTCCGGCAGGGGGCACGGCCCTCCGGACAAAGCAAAACGGGCATCCTTTCGGATACCCGTTGAGTTTGGTGCATCAACCGATCTTGTTGAGCTTCAGCGTCAGCGCGCTCTTCTTGTGGGCCGCGTTGTTCTTGTGCAGCAGACCCTTGGCAGCAGCCTTATCGATCGCCTTGACTGCGACTTTGTAAGTGCCCTCGGCCTCGGTGCGATTGCCTTCAACGGCAGCAGCCTCGAACTTCTTGATAGCAGTCTTCAGTGCGGACTTATTGGCTTTGTTGCGAGCATTTCTCGCCTCTGCCACCAGAACACGCTTCTTAGCAGACTTGATATTCGGCAAACCAAACACCTCCCCGACATCAGATTTTTTCGCGTGAAAAATAAGACTTCCACGCAGGATGATATTTTAGCATCATTGGTCCGAAAATGCAAGACTTTTTTACAATTTTGGCTCAGGTTTTCGCATAAATCCATTTCAGGCGGCCATGCTACCTGTAAGCCACAACATTTTGTGTTCAGAAAGGAGCGTCCGCCACAAAAATGACCGTACCACGTACCGATCTGGCGCTGGAGGCTGCCGACGATCTGGCCGCCCGCGCCAAAAAATTTTCTCTGCCGGAGGGTATCCAGCGGCTGGAAAGCCTTCAGGAGGGCTATCCCGTCACCGACATCCGCGTCACCGGCGACGGCGCCCGGACTCTGGGCAAGCCCGCAGGCCGCTATATCACCGTAGACCTGACCCCCTGCTTCCAGCGGCAGCAGGCGTTTTTTCACCGCGCCGTCTGGTGCATCGCCTATCAGCTGCGCGCCCTGCTGCCTCACGTGGGGCGCCGCTCTCAGGTCCTGGTGGTGGGGCTGGGCAACCGTGCCATGACCCCCGACGCCATTGGTCCCATCGCCGTGGAGAACCTGCTGGTGACGCGGCACATGGTCCGCGCACTGCCCCGCCAGTTCCAGAGCTTCACCCCTGTCTCTGCCCTGTGCACCGGCGTACTGGCCCGCACGGGGCTGGAGACGCTGGAGCTGATACAGGGTGCGGCGGCCCACATCCGGCCCGCCGCCGTCATCGCCATCGACGCCCTGGCCGCCCGCAGCCGCCAGCGGCTATGCGCCACGGTGCAGCTCAGCGACACCGGCCTGATCCCCGGCTCCGGTGTGGGCAACCACCGCCGCGCCGTGGACCGTGCCGCCCTGGGCGTGCCGGTGATCGCCGTAGGTGTGCCCACCGTCATCGATGGAGCCACCCTGTGCGCCGACCTGCTGGAGGAGGCAGGCCGATCGCAGCAGGACCTGTCCGGCCGCGGCGCAGATCTGTTCGTGACGCCCCAGGACATCGACCAGCGGGTGACGGAGCTGGGCCGCATAGTGGGCTACGGCATCACCCTGGCCCTTCAACGGGGCCTGACGCTGGAGGATGTCACCGGTCTGCTGGGATAACTCTTGCAAATGCCTCTCTTCCGCGCTACAATAGCACCAGAAAAAAGGGAAGGGAGGACCCTCTTATGGAATTTAACCCCCAACTGCAATTGGTCGGCCTTCTGGAGTGGATGCACACCCAGATGGAATCCTGCCACGGCCGCACCGCCGTCATCGGCATCTCCGGCGGCAAGGACAGCTCCACCGTGGCGGCGCTGGCTGCCGCCGCCTATGGCCGCGATCATGTGTACGGTGTCCTGATGCCCAACGGCGTCCAGCCGGACATCGACTACTCCCAGGCACTGGTAGAGCACCTGCAGATCCCCCACTGCACCATCAATATCCACGATGCGGTGCAGGGTGTGCTGACGGAGATGGAGCGGGCGGGCCTGACGCCCAGCCGCCAGACCGTCGTGAACCTGCCCAGCCGCATCCGCATGTCTACGCTGTATGCCGTAGCCCAGTCGCTGGACGCCGGCGTGGTCATCAACACCAGCAACCTGTCGGAGGACTGGGTGGGGTACTGCACCATCTATGGCGACAGCGCCGGCGCCTTCTCGCCGCTGGGCATGTACACCACCGAGGAGGTCATTGCGCTGGGCCGCCAGCTGGGTCTGCCGGAGAAGTTCCTCATCAAGCCGCCCTCCGACGGTCTTACCGGTCTCACTGACGAGGACAATCTGGGCTTCACCTACCACGCGGTGAACGAGTACGTCCGCCGCGGAACGGTGGATCCCGTCATCAAGGAGCAGATCGACGACAGGCACCGCGTCAGCCGCTTCAAGTTCCAGACCATCCCCGTGTATCACAATGGGCTCCCCATGGCGCTGGAGGAAGAAACGGACTACTACAAATAAAAAACGTGATGAAACCAACACAGGAAAAGCCCCGCCGTTCGGCGGGGCTTTTCCTGTGTGTTTTGTGTGTTAGGAGAGAGAGAAAATCACATAAGGAAGGGAAGTTCCTTTGGATGATGCTATATTACCCGCCAAAATTGGCTGAATCATGAATCACCCGTGAACTTTTTGTGAATTTCCCCGCTTTTACGCGAATTTTTTGCTCTCCGCCACGGCCATCTGGTCGCAGCGGTTGTTTTTCTCATTCTCCGCGTGACCCTTGACCCAGTGATAGCGCATCTCGTGGCGGTCCGTCAGGGCCAGTAGCCGCTCCCACAGGTCGGGGTTCAGCGCAGGCTTCTTGTCGGACTTGATCCAGCCCCGCTTCTGCCAGCCCTTTGCCCAACCCTTGGACAGACCGTCGATGACGTACTTGGAGTCGGAATACAGCTCCACCACGCAGGGCTCCTTCAGGATATCCAGTGCCTCGATGACGGCGGTGAGCTCCATGCGGTTGTTGGTGGTATCCGCCGCGCCGCCGGACAGCTCCTTCTCCGTGTCCTTGTACCGGAGGATGGCTCCCCAGCCCCCGGGCCCGGGATTGCCGCTGCAAGCGCCGTCGGTATAGATAGTTACAATTTTCATATGGCTGCTCCTCGCCGTTTCTCCGATTTCACAGGCGTTCTTCCACGCCCAGAACGGTCAGCACATCGCCCTCCACGCGGAAGCGGACGTTGCGCCCGCCGTAGGCCATACCGTAGACCCGCTGGGGATCGTCCTGATACCGCGGCCGCGGGTCGTTGGCCAGCACGGACAGCAGCCCCTGCCGCTGCTCCGGCGGCACCGCCGCCAGCAGCGGCTCTGGGCACACCACCCGCAGCTTCTCACCGGCCAGCCCCGCCGTGAAGCCGCCTGCGGCCTCCGGATGGCTGTCGGTATATGCCAGATAGGGCTTGATGTCGAAGATCGGCGTCCCGCTGACCAGATCGGCTCCCCGCACATGGAGCACCGGTCCCTCCGGCGTGTCCCACTGGATGCGCTCCAGCACCACGGAGGACAGTCCCAGCCCGTTGGGCCGGAAGGGAGAGCGGGTGGCGAACACGCCCATGCGGGCGTTGCCTCCCAGCCGCGGCGGCCGGACGGTAGGGGACCATCCCTGCCGCAGGGCGCGGTCAAACTGCCAGATCAGCCAGATATGGGAGAATTCCTCCAGTCCCCGCAGCGCCGCAGGATCGCGGTACGCCGGCGCAAACACAATGCGTCCGGAGCAGTCGGCCACGCCGCTCTGCCGCGGCACGCCGAACTTCTCGGCAAAGGGCGTCTCGATGTGTGCGATCGGTGTGATGTCCGCCATAGTCAGCGCTCCCGCAGGCCCGTGTCGGTGAGATGAGCCGTAATGTCCTTGGGCAGGCGCAGCAGCCGTACCAGCTCACCGGCGGCGATGACCACCATCCCCGCCACGATAATGTAGATATTCTGCACGGTACTGGCGGTCAGAAACATGGCCAGCAGCACCAGCAGCAGGCCCATGTTGATGCGTCCGTTGCCCTCCTCGATCTTCTGGAGGGCCTCGTCCTTCTCATACACCACCTTGTTGTACACGAACCGTGTCTTGGCTGCCGCGTTGTGGTACAGCGTCTTGGTAAAGTATTGCCAGCGGGTCAGGGGCACCATGGCTTCCCGCGGCGCGCTGCTCATACCGTCTCCTCCGGCGCGTCAGCCTTCTCCTCGTGGTCAGCCAGCGCCATGGAGATGACGCGGTCGCCCTCCTCCTTGAAGCGCATGACGATAACGCCCTGCGTGGCGCGGCCCGCCACGCGGATGTTCTCCACCGGCGTGCGGATCAGGATGCCCGCCGCCGTCACCAGCAGCAGATCCTCGGTGCCGTCCACCACCTTGATGCCCACGATAGGCCCGGTCTTTTCCGTGACCATGTAGTTGCGGATACCCAGACCGCCGCGGTTCGTGATGCGGTACTCCTCCACCGGCGTACGCTTGCCGAAGCCCCGCTCCGTGATGGACAGGACCGTCTTGTCCGCGTCGGCACGGGCGGCGCCCACCACGTAGTCGCCGTCCCGCAGGCGGATACCCCGGACGCCCACAGCGATGCGGCCCATGGCACGCACGTCCGTCTCGTCAAAGCACACCGCCTGTCCGTCGTGGGTAGCGATGAGCATCCGGTCGTGGCCGCGGGTCTCCACTACGGAGATGAGCTCATCGCCCTCATCCAGCGTCAGGGCGCGGATGCCGTTGTTGCGCAGATTCTTCAGGGCGCTGACCTCCAGGCGCTTCACGGTGCCGTTCCGCGTGGTCATGAACAGGTACAGCTCGTCCTCCGACTGCTCACGGAAGTGGAGCATGGCCTGTACCCGCTCGCCCGTCTCCACCTGCAGGATGTTGACGATATTGGTACCCTTGGCGGTCTTGCCGCTCTCCGGGATCTGATAGCCCTTCTTGCGGTAGACCTTGCCGGTGTCGGTAAAGAACAGGATATAGTCGTGGGTAGACGCGGTAAACACATCCACCACGGTGTCCTCCTCACGGGTGGTAATGCCCTTCTTACCCATGCCGCCCTTGCTCTGGGCGGCGTACTCGGATACCGGCGTGCGCTTGATGTAGCCGTTCTCCGTCAGGGTAAAGACGCACTGCTCCTCCTCAATGAGATCCTCGATGTCCAGCTCGTCCTCCACGTCCTGGATCTCGGTCTTGCGGTCGTCGCCGTACTTGTCGGCAATGGCGGTGAGCTCCTCCTTGAGGATGGACTTCACCAGATTCTCGTCGTTGAGGATACGCAGGAAGTAGGCGATCTTCTCCTCCAGCTCCTTGTACTCCGTCTGCAGCTTCTCGCGGTCCAGACCCTGCAAGGCCTTGAGGCGCATATCCAGAATGGCCTGGGCCTGCACGTCGTCCAGCCCGAAGCGGGACATCAGGTTTTCCTTGGCGTTGTCGTAGCTGCTGCGGATGATATGGATGACCTCGTCGATGTTGTCCTGTGCGATGAGCAGGCCCTCCAGCAGATGGGCCCGCTCCTCCGCCTTTTTCAGGTCGTACCGTGTCCGCCGGACGATGATCTCCTCCTGGAACTTCAGATACTCGTCGATGATGTGCCGCAGGGAGAGGATCTTCGGCTGCCGCTGGTTTTCCACCAGCGCCAGCATGTTGATGGCAAACGTGGTCTGGAGCTGGGTCTGGGCGAACAGGCGGTTCAGCACCACCTGCGGATTGGCGTCGCGCTTCAGCTCAATGACCATGCGCATACCGTTCCGGTCGGATTCGTCGCGGATGTCGGAGATGCCCTCGATACGCTTGTCCTCCACCTGATCGGCGATGGCCTTGATGAGCATCCGCTTGTTCACCTGATACGGCAGCTCCGTGAAGATGATACGGGTACGGCCGTTTCCGAACTCCTCAAACTCGTGACGGGCGCGGACCATCAGGCGTCCCCGTCCGGTGGCGTAGGCGGCGCGAATGCCGCTGCGGCCCATGATGATACCCTTCGTGGGGAAGTCGGGGCCCTTGACATGCTCCATCAGATCGCTGAGGGTGGCGTTGGGGTCATCCAGCACGCAGATGCACGCGCCGATGACCTCCCGCAGGTTGTGGGGCGGGATATTGGTGGCCATACCCACGGCGATGCCGCTGGAGCCGTTGACCAGCAGGTTCGGGAAGCGGCAGGGCAGGACGCGGGGCTCCTTGCGGCTCTCATCGAAGTTGGGGTCCCAGTCCACCGTGTCCTTCTCGATGTCACGCAGCATCTCATTGGAAATTTTGCTCAGACGCGCCTCGGTGTAACGGTAGGCGGCAGGGGGGTCGCCATCCACGGAGCCGAAGTTGCCGTGGCCGTCCACCAGCGTGTAGCGCATGGAGAAGTCCTGCGCCAGACGCACCAGCGCGTCGTACACGGAGGCGTCACCGTGGGGGTGATACCGGCCCAGCACGTCGCCCACGCAGGTGGCGGACTTCTTAAAGGGCTTGTCAGAGGTCAGGTTGTCCTCGTACATGGCGTAGAGGATACGCCGGTGTACGGGCTTCAGGCCGTCCCGCACGTCGGGCAGGGCACGGCCCACGATGACAGACATGGCATATTCGATATAGGATTTTTCCATCTCCGGGACCAGCGGGGACTCCACGATGTGCTGGTCGGGGAAGCGGATCTCCGCAGGGTCGTATTGGGGCTTTTTGCTCATAGATTCCAGCCCTCCTTAATAGTCCAGATTCACAGCGTACTGTGCTTTACGCTCGATAAATTCCTTGCGTGGCTCCACCTTCTCGCCCATGAGGACGGTGAACGTGGCGTCCGCCTTCACGGCGTCGTCCAGCGTGATGCGCCGCAGGGTGCGGGTGGTGGGGTCCATGGTGGTCTCCCACAGCTCGTGGGCATCCATCTCGCCCAGACCCTTGAACCGGCTGATGTTGATGGTCACGTTGGGGTTGCCGCCCCGCATCTCGGCAGAGATGGCGTCCCGCTCCTCATCGGAGTAGGCCACCCGCTGCTGCTTGCCGCGGGTCAGCTTGTACAGCGGCGGCACGGCGGAATAGACGTAGCCCTCCTCAATGAGGGGCCGCATATACCGGAAGAAGAACGTCAGCAGCAGGGTACGGATATGGGCGCCGTCCACATCGGCATCGGCCATGATGATGACCTTGTGATAGCGCAGCTTGTTCTCGTCGAACTCCTCGCCGATACCGGCGCCCAGGGCGATGATAACGGGCTGGAGCTTGTCGTTGCCGTACACCTTGTCCACCCGGGCCTTCTCCACGTTGAGCATCTTGCCCCACAGGGGGAGGATCGCCTGGAACCGGCTGTCCCGCCCCGCTGTGGCGGAGCCGCCTGCGGAGTCGCCCTCCACGATGTACAGCTCTGTCAGCTCGGGGTTATTCTCGTTGCAGTCCCGGAGCTTATCCGGCATAGCCGCGCCGCCCAGCACCGTCTTGCGCCGGATGGACTCCCGGGCCTTGCGGGCCGCCTCACGGGCACGATTGGCAGTCATGGCCTTATCCAGAATGGTACGGGCCACCACGGGGTGCTCCTCCAGATACACCGCCAGCTGGTCGTTGACGATACCGTCCACCAGTGTGCGGATATGGGCGTTGCCCAGCTTGGCCTTGGTCTGACCCTCGAACTGGGCCTCTGTCAGCTTCACGGAGATCACAGCGGTGATGCCCTCGCGGACGTCCTCGCCGGACACCTTATCGCCCTCCTTGATAAGGCCGTACTTCAGGCCGTAGGCGTTGAGCACGCGGGTCAGAGCCGCCTTGAAGCCGGTCTCGTGCATGCCGCCCTCCGGCGTGTGGATGTCGTTGGCGAAGGATACCAGTGTCTCGTTGTAGCCGTCGTTGTACTGCATGGCTACCTCGGCGGTGCTGTCGCCCTTGGCGCCGGAGAGATAGATGACCTCCTCGTGCAGCGGGGTCTTGTTGCGGTTGATATAGGTGACGAATTCGCGGATGCCGCCCTCGTAGCACATGGCCTCGGACTGCTCCTGCCCCGCCCGGGCGTCGGTGATGGTAATGCGCAGGCCGGCGTTGAGGAACGCCTGCTCCCGCATACGGGTGTGCAGCGTCTCGTAGTCGTAGTCCAGCGTGTCGAACATCTCGGGGTCGGGCTTGAAGGTGACGGTGGTGCCGGTGTGATCCGTCTCGCCCACGATCTGCATCTCCTGAGTGATGTGTCCCCGGGAGAACCGCATTTCGTAGATCTTTCCGTCCTTGTGGACCTGCACGGTCAGCCACTCCGACAGGGCGTTGACCACGCTGGCGCCCACGCCGTGGAGGCCGCCGGACACCTTATAGCCTCCGCCGCCGAACTTGCCGCCGGCGTGCAGCACAGTGAACACCACCTCCAGCGCGGGCCGCCCCGTCTGGGCCTGGATGTCCACGGGGATGCCGCGTCCATTGTCGGTAACGGTGATGGTGTTGCCCTCGTTGATGGTGACGGTGATGTCGGTGCAGAAGCCCGCCAGCGCCTCGTCGATGGAGTTGTCCACGATCTCGTACACCAGATGGTGCAGGCCGCTGGCGCTGGTGGAGCCGATATACATGCCCGGCCGCTTGCGGACGGCCTCCAGTCCCTCCAGCACCTGAATTTCCGCCGCGTTGTATTCGTTGGCGGCGACGGTCTTTTCCATATCTGCCATATGTTATTCTCCTTTCCCCTGAGCCCGCTTGAGCAGCGTCTGGGAATTCAGCTGGGATATATAGATGATCTGCCGGTGGTAGGGGTGGTCGCACACCACGAAGGACTTGGGGATGTCCTCGCAGGCGGTCTGCACCACGCTGTCCTGCTCCGCCGTATTCAGAAACTCTCGTGTTATTTTAGAGGTAGACGTGTTGTCCAGATCGAAGATGCCGATGATGCGCTTGTCCTCCAGCATCACGTTCTGTCCGATATGCAGGTACGCCATCACAGCACCTCCCCGTTCCGGATATGGAACACGCGGCCCCGCAGCATGGTATCCAGCCGGTCGTTCTCGCAGCAGGTGATGAACACCTGCCCGCCCCGTATCCGGTTGAGCACATACTCCTGCCGCCTGGGATCCAGCTCGCTGAGCACGTCGTCCAGCAGCATCACGGGGTATTCGCCCACGGCGTTCTTATGGATCTCCCGCTCCGCCAGCTTCAAACTCAGCGCCGCTGTCCGCACCTGTCCCTGGGAAGCAAACTGCCTGGCACTGCGGCCATTGATGAGTACCTCCAGATCGTCCTTATGGGGGCCGGAGAGACACAGTCTGCTGGCCCGCTCCGCCGCCGCGTGGTCCTCCATGTGCTGCCGCAGGGCCTGATAGATGTCCATCTGCGGCCCGAAGGGGTCCGTCACGGTCCTGACGGTCTGATATGTCAGCGTCAGCTCCTCCTTTTCACCGGAGCATTCTCCGTGGGCCTGACCGGCATAGTCCGCCAGCGCCGCGCAGTACCGCGCCCGATAACCGATGAGCACCGCGCCCACGCGGCACAGCCGCTCGTTGAAGTCCGGCAGCATATCCAGCAAGTGGGGGTGCTCCTCGCTGTCCCGCAGGATGCGGGTCTTGTGGTCATACAGCCTGCCGTACTCCGCCAGCGCCTCGGCGTAGCGTGGCCGCAGCTGGCACAGGGACTGGTCCATGAACCGCCGCCGTTCCGCCGCTCCCGCCCGGATGAGGAACAGATCCTCCGGGCAGAAGAACACAGTGTGCAGCACGTCGGACAGCGCCGCGTTGGTCCTGGCAGGCACGCCGTTCACCGTCATCCTCCGCCGTTTTTCCCGAAAAAGCTGTATCTCCGTGGTGAACTCCCGCTCACGGGAATAAATATGTCCCGTGACGAAGGCGTCCTGCCGCTCGAAGCCGATAAGCTCCCTGTCCCCGTGGGCACGGGGACTTCTGCCGCAGGACAGGTATACCACCGCCTCCAGCAGGTTGGTCTTACCCTGAGCGTTCTCGCCGTAGATGACGTTGCAGCTCTCATCCAGCTCCAGCGCCTGACGCCGATAGTTGCGGAAGCCGTCCAGCGTCAGTCTATCGACCCGCATACGTCACCGTGTAGTGCTTTCCCTGAAAGCACACATCGTCCCCGGGGCGGAGCTTCCTGCCCCGCATGGTACACACCTCGCCGTTCACCGTGACATCACCCTCCTGGATGACGACCTTGGCCTCGCCGCCGGTCTGCACTGCCGCCGCAAACTTCAGCAGGTCCTGCAATTTGATATATTCCGTTGTGATCTCGATGTTTTCCATATAATATTTTTTCCTCGCGTTCGAATCCACTGTGATAGAACAGGGAGAGATTTTGCGTTCCGCCGATTGCCTGCGTCCGCCGGCCGCAGGCGGGACGAAAAAGATCCCCTTTTATTGTGCCTTCAATCTTACGGGCAGTACCATATAGAGGAACTCGTCCCCTCCGTCCACCGGCGTGATGATGCAGGGGGAAATGCCGGTATTCAGCTGCATCTTCACCTTGTCCGCCGGCGCATAGCGCAGCGCGTCCATAAGATAGCGGTTGTTGAAGCCGATCTCCAGCTGCTGGCCATCGCCGCTGATGGGGCAGATGTCCTTGGCCTCGCCGTTGCCGGTGCGGGCGGAGAGATACACCCGATCTGCATCGAACAGGCAGCGCACGGGACTTTTCAGCTTCTCGCTGATGACAACGGAAACGCGGTCCAGACTCTCCAGCAGCGCCTTGGTCTCCACCTCCACGCAGATGGGATTGTTTTTCGGGATCGCATTGCGGTAGTCCAGGAACTCACCCTCCAGACGGCGGCAGATGAGCTGGGTATTTTCGGCCTCGAACATCAGGTGCCGCTTACCCTGCACCACCGTCAGCAATGCGTCGGTGTCGGCGCAGATCTTCTCCACCTCGTTGAGGGCGGCGCCCGGCGCCACAAAACGGAACGCGCCGCCGTCGATGCGCTCCAGCGGCTCCCGCCGCAGAGCCAGACGGAATCCGTCCACCGCCACCATGGTCAGCCCCGTGTCGCTGATCTCAAACAGCGCACCGGTGTGGATGGGACGTGCCTCGTTGGTGGACACGGCGAAGCTGGTCTGGTTGATCATGGCCTTCATGGTATTCTGCTGGATGGACACGGAGAACTCGTCGTCCACCGTGGGCAGCTCCGGATAGTCGTCTGCGGACAGCCCGGGCAGCTCAAAGCTGGCATCGCCGCACACCAGCTTCACCACATATTTCTCGTCGGCGGAGAACACCACGATATCGTCGGGCAGGCGGCGGATCATCTCGCCGAACAGGCGGGCATTCAGCACGATGCGGCCCTCCTGATGGATCTCGGCGGAGATGGCGGTGCGGATACCGGTCTGCATATTGTAGCCGGACAGCGTCAGCTGCGTGTCGCCCTCCAGCAGCACACCCTCCAGCGCGGGGATGGAGCTCTTGGCCGCCACCGCCCGGGACACGGTACTGACGGCCTGCTGGAGCAGCGTTTTTTCGCAGGAAAATTTCAGCATCTCTATCTCGTTCCTTTCTCGTATTTCGCAGGCATACTTTTCACGGACAAATCATAAACTAATCATTTATTTTTAGTAGCGTTAGTAGTAGGGAGAATTTTTGTGGAAATTTCCCCGAAGCCCTTGTGGGACTGAGATTTATTTTCCACTCCTTCTCTGGAAAAGGAAGGGAGCTTTTCCACCGTTCCCCTCCATTCTCTTTTTTTCCACCGTTCTTCCACGTGGATACCACGATCACTGTGGAAAAAGCATTATCGCTTGCTGCTGATGTTGGTGGTGATCTCCTTGACCCTCTCGGCGAACTTGGGATCGGTCTGCATCTGCTTTTCCACCTTGTCCAGGGAGTGGAGGATGGTGGAGTGGTCGCGGTTGCCGAACTCCTTGCCGATGCCGTCCAGCGACGTGGCGTGCATCCGCCGGATGAGATACATGGCCAGCTGACGGGCTGCCACCACGTCGCGGCTGCGGCTCTGTCCCCGCAGTGTCTCCTCGTCGATGTTGTAGTAGCTGCAGATATAGCTGATGATGACCTTGGGAGAAGGAACGTACTCGTTGCTGCGCTTGAGCATATCGCGGACGGCGCGGCCCACGGATTCCTCGTCCACCTGGTCTCCCAGCAGATCGCGGTAGGCCAGTATTTTATTGAGGGTGCCCTCCAGCTGCCGGACGTTGGTGGTGACGTTCTCCGCGATGTAGTCCATTACCTCGTCGGGCAGCTTCACGCCCAGCAGCGCCGCCTTGTTGTGGATGATGGCCAGACGTGTCTCAAAGTCCGGCGGGGCTACGTCCACCATCAGGCCGGACTCGAAGCGGGACATCAGGCGGTCGCTGAGCTGTGTCATCTCCCGCGGCGGCCGGTCGGAGGTCAGCACGATCTGCTTGCCGGATTCATACAGCGTGTTGAACGTATGGAAGAATTCCTCCTGGGTCTGGATCTTGCCGGCGATAAACTGGATATCGTCCACCAGCAGGATGTCGGCCTGCCGGTACTTCTCGCGGAACTCGGCGTTGCGGT
This sequence comes from uncultured Eubacteriales bacterium, assembly GCA_900545585.1. Classification (GTDB taxonomy): domain Bacteria; phylum Bacillota; class Clostridia; order Oscillospirales; family Oscillospiraceae; genus Vescimonas. Next base: position 11,744 of record UQZR01000002.1, on the reverse strand, counting down.
TCTCGCGGATGGAGCTGACCAGCTCGTTGGTGAAGTCATCGCCCTTGATATAGACGATGCGGGACTCTGGACGGCGGCTGCGCATCAGGTGTGCAATGGCGTAGAGCAGGTGGGTCTTGCCCAGTCCCGACTCGCCGTAAATGAACAGGGGGTTGAAGCCCTCCGCCGGCTTTTCCGCCACCGCCTTGGCCGCGGCGTAGGCCAGCTTGTTCTGGGGGCCCACCACGTAGGTCTCAAAGGTGAAGGCGTCGGAATCAAACAGGTTTCCCGGCCGGTCCGGCGCCACGCCGTGATAGGCCGCCAGCTGCTCGTCGCTGAGGATCTTTACCTCCAGATCGGTGGAGAAGATGTCCTTCAGCGCCGCCTTGATGTGGGGGAGGAACCGGGCCTCCACCGTGTTCTTCTTGAACGGATTGCTGCAGTGCAGCACCAGCGCCGAATCCTCCATGGTCACCACGGTGATCTCGTCAAACCAGGTCTTGATAGTCATGTCGGACAGCTCGCCGCTGAGACGGGCGAGGATACTGTCCCACAGATCTGACAGTGATTTCAAAGGAAGCTCTCCTTTCCTGCGATGTGTTTTCTGTGTACGCGCGGAAATGCACCCGTGAGGGCGCAGAATATCCCAGTACATTATACCAGACCCTGTGGAAAAAAGCTACTACATATTCTAAATATAAAGCAGTTTTTCTGCGGCGGGGCAGGGTGTGAAATGCGGCGGCAGTGGGCAATTTTATGTTGACATGACAGTTTTCGTTATGTATAATGTATTCCGCGCCGTTTTATGGCGTCTGATGTGTCGACTGCGGCAGGGAACAACGTCCTCTGCTGTCGAGTAAGAGCGGCGGCTCTGTTCCGCCGCCGGATATTTTTTTGAAGATGGAGGTGTCATGCAATGTTCCGTACCTATCAGCCCAAGAAGCGCCAGCGCTCCAAGGAGCACGGCTTCCGCAAGAGAATGGCCACCCGCAATGGCCGCAAGGTGCTGGCTCGCCGTCGTGCCAAGGGCCGCGCTCGCCTGACCCATTGAGGTCGCGGAAAGTGCATCGCACAGTGAGATAAAGCCTTGAGGGACGGTGGATATCTGCCGTCCCTACTGGTCTTTCTCCAAAAGACTGCGCTGAAGAAAAAGAGGGAACGTATGGACGCGCGAGTTACGGTAAAAGAGAACGGCGACTTCCGCCGCATCTATCGCAGGGGCCGCTCCGCCGTCTCCGGCGGCGTGGTGGTTTACTGCCTGAAGAACCGAAAGGGCATGAGCCGCCTGGGGGTCACTGTGTCCACCAAGCTGGGCCATGCCGTGGTGCGCAACCGCGTCCGCCGCCGCCTGCGGGAGCTGTACCGTCTGCATAAGGCGGAGCTGCTCCCGGGCTACGACCTGATCGTGGTGGCCCGTGTACGGGCGGTGGACATGCCGTATGCCAAGCTGGAAAAGCAGTATCTGCACTGCCTTTCCCAACTGGAGCTGCTGCGGGAGAACGCATGAAAAAGCTGCTGCTGTCCCTGATCCGGTTTTACCGCCGTTCCATCTCACCTCTGTTTCCCCCCAGCTGCCGCTTTGTGCCCACCTGCTCTCAATACGCGCTGGAAGCCATTGAGAAGTACGGCGCGGCCAGAGGCGGATGGCTGGCCTTGAAGCGCTTTCTGCGGTGCCATCCTTTCCACAAGGGCGGCTGGTATGATCCGGTGCCCTGAAAATCCTGAAAGCCTCGTTTTATTTCACAACGAAGGAGATCATCCATGTTTGCACAACTCGGATACTACATCTGCGTACCGTTCGCGTGGCTGACCCGTCTGTTCTACACCTGGACGGGTTCCTATGGCGTGGCCCTGATCCTGTTCACCCTGCTGGTGAAGCTGGTGCTGCTGCCCTTCCAGCTCAAGAGCAAGAAGAGCATGCTGCGCATGAACCGCATGCAGAGCAAGATCAAGGACATCCAGACGCGGTATGCCAACAATCGGGAGAAGCAGCAGCAGGAGATGGCGGATCTCTACGCCCGGGAGGGCGTGAACCCCATGTCCGGCTGTCTGTGGTCTTTCCTGCCGTTCCCCATTCTGATCGCACTGTACTATATCATCCGCACGCCGCTGCGCTACTTCATGAGCCTGTCCCAGAGCGTGATCGCCGAGATCACCACTCTGGCCACGTCTCTTGGCTACGTCGCCGCCACAGACGGTCAGGCCGCTGCCTACGAGCAGATCTATCTGGCCAAATTCATCCACGAGCACTGGGCCGACTTTGACGGTAAGTTTGCCGGCCTCATCGATCTGAACTACAACTTCCTGGGCATGGATCTGTCCGCTGTGGGCAAGGACCTGTTCAGCCAGTTCCCCTCCGGCGGCTGGCCCGTCATCGGCATCCTGATCATGCCGCTGATCTCCGCCGGTCTGCAGTTCCTGATGACCATGATCTCCATGAAGAGCAATGGGAACACCCAGATGAACGGCTCCAGCAAGGCCATGATGTACATGATGCCCCTGATGACCGTGTGGATGGGCTACATCCTGCCCGCCGCTCTGTGCGTGTACTGGATCTGCAACGCCGCGTTCTCCTGCATCCAGGAGCTGTTCCTGAACAAGTACTTCAATAAGATCCTGGACCGTGAGGAGACCGACAAGGAGCGGGAGAAGCGGGAGAAGCGCTATGCCAAGATGCAGGCGGCCCGCGAGAACTATAACCAGCAGATGGTGTCGGGCAAGGGCGAAAAGAAGCCCCAGCCCCAGAAGAAGAAAAAGTCCTCCGACGGCGAGTACGGCGGCAGCACCACGGAAGCCGGCCGCGTGGGCCAGCGCCCCTACGCACGGGGCCGCGCCTTCAGCGAGGATCACTACAACGACAACTGATAAGGAGTTTTGTCTATGAGTTATATCGATGTAACGGGCAAGACTGAGGAGGAGGCCATTCGAAAGGGCCTGGAGCAGCTGGGAATGGACCGCGACGACGTGTCTGTGGAGATCCTGGAGCGGGCCAAGAGCGGCTTTCTGGGCATCGGCAGCAGCCCTGCCCGCGTTCGCCTGACCTACGGTCCGGAGGAGGCCCCTGTGGCCGAGCCGGCTCCCATTGTCAAGCCTGTTGTGAAGAAGCCCGCCGAGGAAAAGCCCGCGGCGCCTGCCGCAAAGCCTGCCGCTGCCAAGGCGGAGGACCGCCCCGCCCGTCCCCGTAACGACCGCCCTGACCGGAATGACCGGCCTGCCCGCCCTCCCCGCACGGACCGTCCCCAGCAGACGGAGCGACCCGAAAAGAAGGATATCCCCACCATTGACCTGCCCCTGTGCGAGGACGAGAACGCCCAGCGCATCGTGGCTTTTGTCACCGGTCTGCTGGAGCATATGGACAGCGTGGCACAGGTCAAGGTCTACGAGGTGGAGAAGGGCCGTTATAAGGTCATTCTCGAGGGCGACAAGCTGGGTCAGCTCATTGGCCGCCGCGGCGAAACGCTGGACGCCATCCAGCAGCTGACCAACTACGCCGTCAACACCGGCAGTGACAAGCGCATCCGCATCCAGATGGACGCGGAGAACTACCGCGCCAAGCGGGAGCAGAGTCTGGAGAGTCTGGCCGGTAAGGTGGCTGCCAAGGTGGCCAAGTACCGCCGCAGCGTGACGCTGGAGCCCATGAACGCCTACGAGCGTCATGTCATCCACGCCGCCCTGCAGGATGTGAAGGGCGTCACCACCTACTCCATCGGCACGGAGCCCAATCGCCGCGTGGTGGTGGCCTACGACCGTGAGGGCAAATAAACGTTCCGCTTTTCCCATGTTTCACGGGAAACAATGCAGATAAGCACCAAAAAACGGCAGTCCGGCGGACTGCCGTTTTTTTGCTTGCACCCACGGCCTGCCCATCAGGATTTTCGCTTTTCAAACGGGGCTATTTGTGGTACACTGTCCCAAAGACTGAGGCAAAAACGCCGGAGAGGGGGGAAAGCGCCGTGTTCAGCCGCGCCTATGTGGAAATCACCAACGTGTGCAATTTGGCCTGCGCTTTCTGTCCGGGCACGGCGCGGGAAAAGCGCTTTATGACGCCGGAGACCTTTGCCCTGTTGGCGGGAAAGCTCCGGCCTCACACCGATTTTCTGTACCTCCACGTCATGGGAGAGCCGCTCCTGCATCCACAATTGGCGGAAATTCTGCACATTTGTGAGGAGCTTGGCTTCCGCGTCTGTCTCACCACCAACGGTACGCTGCTGCCGGAAAAGCTGCCTCTGCTGCTGGAAAGCTCTGCCATCCATAAGGTCAGCGTCTCCCTCCATTCCTTCGAGGGCAACGGCCGCAGCGATGGGCTGGAGGAGTACGTGGAGCGCGTCGCGGATAGCTGTCTTTCATTGGCGGGCGGGGGAGTCATCTGCGCCCTGCGCCTGTGGAACCAGGGGGGCGCGGACGCGGAAAATTTCCGGATACTTCGTGTTTTGGACCGCATGATGAAGAAGAATACGGAGACCCTGCCAAGAGACCGCCGCGGCAACCGCAGGCTGGAGGAAAATCTTTATCTGGAGGAGGGGGAGAAGTTCGACTGGCCCGACCCCCGGCAGGCCCCGCAGGATACCCAGTTCTGCTACGGTCTGCGCCAGCAGATCGCCGTGCTGTGTGACGGGACAGTGGTGCCCTGCTGTCTGGACAGCGAGGGACGGCTGGCACTGGGGAACCTTTTGTCACAGGAGATGGACGACATACTGGCATCGCCCCGGGCCCGGGCCATTCAGAAGGGCTTCGATGCCCGCCGCCCCGCCGAGGAGCTGTGCCGCCGCTGCGGCTACGCCGTGCGCTTTAACAGGTAACAATGGAACTGATAAGCTTACAAAAATTACCGGCCCCGCTGCTGGCGTGGTACGACGCCAACCGGCGGGTGCTGCCCTGGCGGGAGGAGGTGTCCCCCTACCGCACGTGGGTGTCGGAGATCATGCTCCAACAGACCCGCGTCCAAGCGGTACTGCCCTATTTTCAACGGTTTATGGACGCCGCGCCGGATGTGGCGGCGCTGGCCGCCATGCCGGAGCAGCAGCTGATGCGGCTGTGGCAGGGGCTGGGCTATTACAGCCGTGCCCGCAATCTGAAAAGAGCAGCGCAGACCGTGGTGCAGGATTTCGGCGGCGAATTCCCTGACAGCTATGACGACCTGCGGCGTCTGGCAGGCATCGGGGACTACACGGCGGGGGCCATCCTGTCCATCGCCTTCGGCCAGGCCGTGCCCGCCGTGGACGGCAACGTGCTGCGGGTGGCGGCGCGGCTCACCGGCGACAGCCGCAACGTGCTGGATTCCAAAGTCCGCGCCGCGTTCCGGCAGGCCATGGCCGATACCATGCCCCAGGACCGGCCCGGGGACTTCAACCAGGCCCTGATGGACCTGGGGGCGGCAGTGTGCCTGCCCAACGGAAAGCCCCTGTGTGACCGGTGTCCCGCCGCAGGCTTCTGCACCGCGAAGCGGGACGGAAAACAGGCGCTTCTGCCGGTGCGGGAGAAGAAAAAAGAGAAGCGCGAGGTGCGTCTGACCCTGTTCATCATGAAGAAAGAGGACGGCACCGCGGCCCTGCGGCAGCGGCCGGACACGGGACTGCTGGCGGGGCTGTGGGAGTTCCCCCACGTGGAGGGGGAGCTGGACGAGGCGGCCGCCGCCGCGCAGCTGGCGGAGTGGCACGTGACGCCGCTGCGGTGGGAGCAGATCCTCCACGCCAAGCACGAATTCACCCATCTCCGCTGGCACATGACCGGCTACCTGCTGACGGCGGCGGGGGAGGGGGGGCCGGACTGGCTGTGGGCCGATGCAGCGGCGCGGCAGCAGCGGGCCATCCCCTCGGCCTTTCAGGTATTTACGGCGGCGCTGGACGGCAGTACCGCAGAGGAATGAGATAAAAAAGGAGAAATGACAATGGCTCAGCTTTACTTTAAATACGGCGCCATGGGCTCCAGCAAGACGGCCAACGCCCTGATGGCCCGCTTCAACTATGAGGAGCGGGGACAGGAGACACTGCTGGTCAAGCCGCGACTGGATACCCGCGACGGCGACCACATGGTGTACTCCCGCATCGGCCTGAAGCACCCCTGTATTTACTTTGACGAGATGCGGGCCATGGCGGACGCAGATTTACAGCGCTACGCCTGCATCATCATCGACGAGGCCCAGTTCCTCACCAAGGACGAGGTCTATTATCTGGTGCATCTGGTGGACGACTGCGGCATCCCCGTCATCTGCTACGGCCTGCGGGCGGACTTCAAGGGCGAGCTGTTCGAGGGCAGCTACCACTTGCTGGTGCTGGCGGACAAGCTGGAGGAGGTCAAGACCATCTGCTGGTGCGGCAAGAAGGCGGCGTTCAATGCCCGCTTCGATGAGACGGGCCGCGTGGTGAAGGAGGGCGCGCAGGTGGTGCTGGGCGCCAACGACAAGTATATCGGCCTGTGCCGCCGCCACTGGATCGCCGGTGATCTGGGGCCGGACTTCGACATCCACGCCGTATGATCTGCCGTCTCTGTCCCCGCGAATGCGGGGCGCAGCGCACCGAGCAGAGGGGCAGCGGCTTCTGCGGCATGCCCGCGGGCATTCGAGTGGCCCGGGCCGCCCTGCACCGCTGGGAGGAGCCGCCCATCTCCGGCACCAACGGCTCCGGCGCGGTGTTTTTCTCCGGCTGCACCCTGCGGTGCTGCTACTGCCAGAACCACGCCATCTCGGCGGAGGGCTTCGGCAAGGATGTGACCCCCCAGCGGCTCCGCGCCATCTTTGAGGAGCTGATCGCCCAGGGCGCGCACAACATCGACCTCATCACCGCCACCCACTTCCTGCCCTGGATCCTGCCGGCGCTGGAGCCGAAGCTCCCCGTGCCGCTGGTGTATAACTGCGGCGGGTATGAAAAGGTGGAGACGCTGCGGCGGCTGGAGGGACTGGTGGACATCTGGCTGCCGGATATGAAGTACGCCGACGGCAGTCTGGCGGCGGAGCTGTCCGCCGCACCGGACTATTTCCCCGTGGCCGCTGCGGCCATTCAGGAGATGTTTCGCCAGACGGGACCCTATGTCATAGAGAACGGCCTGCTGCGGCGGGGCGTGGTCATCCGCCATCTGGTGCTGCCGGGATATCCGGACAACAGCCGCCGCGTCATGGACTGGGTGGCCCGGACGTTCCGGCCCGGGGACGTGCTGTTCTCGCTGATGAGCCAGTATACCCCCCAGCCCGATGCACAGGGGCGTCTGGCCCGCCGCGTCACCCGCGCCGAGTACCGCGCCGCCGCGGAGTACATGCGCAACTGCGGTATTGTGGACGGATTCACCCAGGAGCGGACGGCGGCGAAGGAGGAATATACGCCGCCATTCGACCTTACCGGCGTCTGAGCGGTGTTTCTTTCGCCAATACGGCGTTGCGGCTCCTCGACATACACCCAGTATGCCGTCGTCGCCGCGCCTTGTCTTGACGAAAGCTCCATCCGCTCAGGAGCGGTGTTTCTTTCGCCCATCCGGCACTGCGGCGGGAGGGGAACGGGCCTGTCATGGGTGGCTTTTGGACCGTTTGGGTCGTATGGTACATTTGGTAGAAGAAAGTGCCATAGTTTCGAAAAAATAGGCCATTTTTTCGTATAAATAAACGTACTTGGTACAACTTTGTATTGCTATTTGCCGCGACGTGTGGTATGCTAACAGCAGAACAAAAAAGGCCGCTTTGAGCGGCGGAAAACCAATTTGACGCAGCAAATGCAGGAGGTACCACATGAGCTATCCCACCACTGGCCACGAGGTCTATGTCAGCCTGAACCTGTCCAACACCATGCTCACCGGCATCGGAAAGGGCACCATCACCCGCGAGGAGGTCTCCGTATCCTACCTCAAGCGCCTGTTCGCCGAGCACGGCGTCATCGTCTCCGCCAAGCCGGAGCAGCGCCGCCTGCTGGAGATCGTCAACGAGCGGTACGATCTGGAGCTGGATATCCCCGAGACGCTGAAGCTGTTCCAGCTCAGCGAGGAGCAGCGCCGTCTGGTGGTGGTGGAGGTCACGGGCCTGCGCCGCAAGAACGGCTCCCTGCTGCCGGAATACTCCGAGGAGGAGTTCAACGAGGCCACCTTCGCCTTCGTGAAGTACTACGTGCAGGGCACGCACTACGATACGCTGGTGGAGGAGAACAAGAAGCTGAAGTTCGAGCTGGAGCAGGAGCTGGAGTGGCGCAACCGCGTGGACAACTGAGCCTGAGACAACGAAAGAGGGAGACGCAGCGCGTCTCCCTCTTTTTTTACGCCAGCTGCACCAGCCACAGCACCAGACCGTAGACCACGCTGGCGGCGGTGCCGAACACGATGACCGGTCCTGCCACGGTGAACATCTTCACGGCGGTGCCGGTGATGAGGCCCTCCGCCTGAAAGTCCACGGCGGGGGATGCCACGGCGTTGGCAAAGCCGGTGATGGGCACCAGCGTACCTGCTCCGGCCCAGCGGGCCAGCTTGTGGTAAAGGCCCAGCCCCGTGGCCAGCGCCGACAGGAACACCAGCGTCACGGAGGTGGCGGTGCCGGCGTCGGAGTCGTCCAGCCCCAGCGTGCCGTACCAGTGGGACAGCAGCTGGCCCACCACGCAGATGGCGCCGCCCACCAGAAAGGCCAGCGCCGTGTCCCGCAGGATGGGGGAGCGGGGCGCCATGCGCTTTACCAGCGCCTGATATTCCTCGGGGGTCATGGCAGTCACATCCTTTCCCGCGTAGTGTGCGCCGGTGCGCGGCAAACTATGCGGGGTTGTCAAATATAGCCGATGCGGATATAATACATGTGACGAATTCAGGAAAGGCGGGTGAGTCCATGACAGACCCTGCACATCCCTTTGGACGAAAAGCCATACAGCTGGCGGTCATTGACGAGGTGAGCTGCACCGGCTGCGGCTGGTGCGCCATGTTCTGTCCGGTGAAGTGTATCCTTCTGCGGGAGGACGGCATCTATACCGTGGACGCGGAGCAGTGCATCGGCTGCCGCAGCTGTAAGGTCAACTGCTTTTACGGCGCAGTGACCATGCTGCCGCCCCAGGTGCGGCCATGAGGCGGCCCGCAGAAAGGCCCGTGCTGGGGCTGTATGTCCACATCCCGTTCTGCAAGGCCAAGTGCGCCTACTGCGATTTTTACTCCCTGGCCCACAGCGAGGAGAAGATGGACGCCTACACCGCGGCGCTGGTGCGGCATCTGGAGGAGGTGGCGCCCCGCGCCGCCGGTATGCAGGTGGACACGGTGTATTTCGGCGGCGGCACCCCCAGCTATCTGGGCGTGTCCCGGCTAACACGCCTTTTGCAGACGGTGCTGCGGCGGTACGACGTGACCAGGGGCGCGGAGATCACGCTGGAGGCCAATCCCGACAGCGCCGGCGACTGGAAGGCGCTGCGTGCCCTGCGGCGGGCGGGGTTCAACCGGCTGTCGCTGGGGGTACAGTCCACCGATGACGCGCTGCTGCGGCGCATCGGGCGGGTACACACCTATGAGCAGGTGCAGCAGGCGGTGACGGCGGCGCGGAAGGCGAAGATCGAAAATCTCAGTCTGGACCTGATCTACGGTTTGCCGGACCAGACCATGGAGGACTGGCAGCGGACGCTGGCGGACGCCGTGGCTCTGGGACCGGAGCACCTGTCCTGCTACGGGCTGAAGGTGGAGGAGGGCACGCCCCTGTGGCAGCAGCGGCAGCAGCTGACGCTGCCGGATGACGACGCGCAGGCGGATATGTATCTCTACACTGTGGCTGCGCTGGAGGAGGCGGGCTACCGGCAGTACGAGATCTCCAACTTCGCAAAGCCCGGGCGGGAGTCCCGCCACAACCTGAAATACTGGAGCATGGAGGAGTACGCCGGTTTCGGCCCCGGGGCACACTCTGATTTCGGCGGCGTCCGGTACGGCTACGTGCGGGATCTGGACGGGTACATCGCGGGGCGGCTGGTGCTGTCGGAGTCCGAGGGGGAGAGCACACTGGCCCGGGACTACGAATACGTGATGCTGTCGCTGCGGACGGCGGCGGGCATCGACCGCCGCACCTTCGAGAACCGCTACCGCCAGCGGTTCGAGCCCATGGAGGAGCTGTTTTTGCAGTACGAGGGAGCGGGGCTGGCCGTCCGGACGGAGGGCGGCTGGCGGCTGACGCCCAAGGGCTTCCTGGTGTCCAACAGCATCATCGCGGCCCTGCAGGAGGCGCTGGGTCAACAGAAGGCGGCCCGTCTGGCCGCCGCCGCGGAGGGCGACTTCCGCGTTGTGTGAGGACAAATGAACGACAAATGGGACGGGAGAGGAAACTCTCTCGTCCCATCGCTTTACGGTTTCTTGATTTGTTCGGCATGCGAACTTTTTTACCGGAAACTGTGGGATATTGTAACGCTTTCGTGAATTTTCCGGTACGGCTCTTGCAGAAACGGCGGCAGCGTGATACACTTCTCTATTATGGTATTTTGGGGCGTATGCCCGCAAAGGAGCAGGAGTATGGCGAAATTCAGCGTAAAGAAGCCGCTGACCGTCTTCGTGGTGGTGCTGGCTATTGTTGTGCTTGGTGTGGTGGCGTATCTGAGGATGACACCGGATCTGCTGCCCAACATGGACTTTCCCTATGTGGTCATCGTCACCACCGACCCGGGCGCCAGCCCCGAGTCCGTGGAGGAGACCATCACGCGGCCCATGGAGCAGTCCATGGCCACGCTGGACCGCATCAAGACTGTCACCTCCACCACGCAGAACAGTGTTTCCATGGTGATGCTGGAGTTCGAGGACGGCGTGAATATGGATACCATCAGCGTGGACATCCAACAGAAAATTTCGATTTTGCAGGGCCAGTGGTCCGACTCGGTGGGTGCGCCCTACGTGCTGAAGATCAACCCCTCCATGATCCCGGTCATGGTGGCGGCGGTGTCCCAGGAGGGGAAGGATGTTTACGCCCTCAGCGACTTCGTCACCGATGAGCTCACCGGAAAGCTGGAGGGTGTCAGCGGCGTGGCCAGCGTCACAGTGTCCGGCGCGCTGACCCGTGAGGCCCACGTGATACTGGATCAGGAGAAGATGGACGCCCTGTCCGCCACGCTGGAGGACGCGGTGAAGGACCAGCTGAAGAAGGCGGAGGGCAAGCTCCGCGACGCGGAGAAGAAGGTGACGGACGGACAGCAGGCGCTGGCGGACGCCAAGCGCGCCGCTGCTGACGGCGTAGCCGAGTCTGTCGGCGACGCGGTGGATAAGGTGTACGACAAGCTGAAGGATATCTACGGTGTGCTGGAGGACACGGATATCGATGACATCGTGGGCGGCTTTATTACCGACCCGGATGGGACGCTGAAGAAGCTGAACGACGATCTGAAGACGCTGCAGGGCAGCATGGAGAAGCTGATGAAGGCGCTGAAGAGCGGTCACCTGCGCGCACAGGTGGAGGGCGACGTGTCCGACCTGCTGGTGGAGCTGATGGACGGTATGACCCAGATGACCGGTGCGGAATTGCAGCTCAGCGAGGCCAAGGCCCAGATCGAAAGCGGACTGAAGCAGATACAGGCGGCCTATGACAAGGTGGCCGAACAGACTGATCTGGGGGGACTGCTGTCCATCTCCACCGTCAGCGGGCTGCTGACGGCCCAGAACTTCTCCATGCCCGCAGGGTACATCGACGACAACAGCGGCATCAGCTATATGGTGTCGGTGGGCCAGAAGTTTGAGAGCAGCGGCGAGCTGGAGGACATGGTGCTGTTCGACCTGGGACTGGACGGCGTGGAGCCCATCACGCTGGGTGACGTGGCCACGGTGGTGGTGACGGACAACGGCGACCAGCTCTA
>UQZR01000001.1 GCA_900545585.1 uncultured Eubacteriales bacterium | reverse complement strand
AGTTGTCCTGCCAAGGGCATAGCTGGGTAGCTATGTACGGACGAGATAAACGCTGAAAGCATCTAAGCGTGAAACTCTCCCTAAGATGAGATCTCTCATCCTTTATGGAGTAAGGGCCCAGAAAGACGATCTGGTTGATAGGCCGGAGGTGGAAGTACAGTAATGTATGCAGCTGACCGGTACTAATAGCCCGAGGGCTTGACCTACAATAATGCAGGCAATCTAAGCCTTCTCCCATCTGACTTCTTTGTTCGGTTTTCAGGGTACAAGTGAAATAGGAAGTTGGTGCTGATTAGGGCGAGGGTCCACCCGTTCCCATCCCGAACACGGAAGTTAAGCTCGCTTCTGCTGACAATACTTGGCTGGAGACGGCCCGGGAAGATAGGTAGCGCCAACACAAAGCCCACGACTTTTGTCGTGGGCTTTGTCTTGTTTGCCATCTTCGAGCGTGGGAAACCACTCGCTCAGTGAGTAAATCCACTGGTCTGGCCTCCTCCGCGTTCGCTCGCCACTACTTGCGGAATCTCGGTTGATATCTTTTTCTGCCCCTACAGCGAGTGGTTTTCTATATACAGCAAGACAGTCGCTTGATGCAGAAATCATTTTAGCTGCGCGTTGTGCTGCATGGGCTTCGATTTGTCGAGGCGGATATGAGTTGGAGACTGATGGCTGAGCTCAGCGCTTGCAGTTTCCACTGATGCGCGGTGAAATACGAGAATTGTTACCTCATTTCCCTCAACTCAACCTTGCCCTTTTCAGTCTTATCCGCTATACTAAAATAGTAGTATTGCATTCCTTTTGATAAACAAGGTTTCGAAACACAGGCAGGCATTATTCCCGCCTATTATATACTTTTTGATTCAGAGGTTCTGATTTTTTCTTAATCCGGAGGTACCGCACATGGAGGTTTCCTGCTTATCGACTGCCTATCGCGTCCGCTGCCTGGAAGAGGCCGATGTGCCGCAGATACTGCGGCTGTGCAGCGGTAATCCACAGTTTTATCAATACCATCCACCGCTTGCAACAGCGGACAGCGTACGTGCGGATATACGGGCGCTACCACCTGGAAAGATGCCAGAGGACAAGTTTTACGTAGGCTATTTCGCTGGCGATGACCTATCGACCAGTACACCGTCGGAGGAGCGGCTGACAGCGGTATTGGATCTGATCCTGGACTATCCGGAGGAAAAGACCGCTTATATCGGCTTTTTCATGGTGGATGCGGCGATGCAGGGCAACGGACTGGGCTCGAGGCTGGCAGGCGAGGCTGCGGCGTATCTGCGGGCACAGGGCTATACAAAGCTGCGCCTGGGCGTGGATCGGGGGAATCCACAGAGCCTGTCCTTTTGGCGCAAAAACGGCTTTGCACAGGTATCGGAGGGAGTCTACATCGTCATGGAGCGGGCACTGGTCCTGCGCTGAAAGGGCGGTGCGCATGAGCGATTAAAAGAAAATGCTCTGACGATTGCTTTCGTCAGAGCATTTCTTGTTTTTCTGAAAATAAGTCGCGTCAAAAGGTGGTTTTGATAGCATCGAAATCCGTAGAAACCTTGGATTTCAAGGGCTTTCAGACTTATGCAATCATTCCCACTCCACGGTGGCGGGAGGCTTGGAGGTGATGTCGTAGCAGATGCGATTGATGTGCTTGACCTCGCCCACGATGCGGCCGGAGACCTTATCCAGCAGCTCGTAGGGCAGGCGGGACCACGTGGCGGTCATGAAGTCCTGAGACTGCACCGCCCGCAGGGCCAGCGTGTAGTCGTAGGTGCGTTCGTCGCCCATGACACCCACACTGCGCAGATCGGTGAGCACGGCGAAGAACTGGCTGGTGGTGCGGTCCAGGCCCGCCAGCTTCATCTCCTCGCGGAAGATGGCGTCGGCGTCCCGCAGGATGGACAGCTTTTCCTCGGTGATCTCGCCGATGACGCGGATGGCAAGGCCCGGGCCGGGGAAGGGCTGACGCCATACCAGCTCGTCTGGCAGGCCCAGCTCGGTGCCCAGCTGCCGTACCTCGTCCTTGAACAGACGGCGCAGAGGCTCCACGATCTCCTTGAAATCCACGCAGTCGGGCAAGCCGCCCACATTGTGGTGGCTCTTGATGACGGCAGATTCGCCGCCGAGACCGGACTCCACCACGTCGGGATAGATAGTGCCCTGAGCCAGGAAATCCACGGCACCGATCTTCTTGGCCTCCTCCTCAAAGACGCGGATGAATTCCTCACCGATGATCTTACGCTTGCGCTCCGGCTCGGTGACGCCCGCCAGCTTGCCCAGAAAGCGGGGGCCGGCATTGACGCGGCGGACATCCACGTGGAACTGGTGCTTCATGACCTGCTCCACCTGATCGCCCTCGTCCTTGCGCAGCAGACCGTGATCCACAAAGATACAGGTCAGCTGATCGCCCACGGCACGCTGCAGCAGGGCCGCGGCCACGGAGCTGTCCACGCCGCCGGACAGGGCCAGCAGCACACGGCCGCTGCCGATCTTGCGGCGGCACTCCGCCACAGCCTCCTCCAGATAGTTGGCCATGGACCACTCCCGCTGGAAGCCGCAGATGCGGTACAGGAAGTTCTGCAAAATCTCCTTGCCGTACTCGGTGTGCAGCACCTCGGGGTGGAACTGCACGCCGTACAGGTTCTTCTCGGCGCAGCACACAGCGGCGTGCCGGCAGCCGTCAGTATGAGCGATGGCACGGAAACCAGGGGCCAGCTGCTCCACCTCCACGCCGTGGCTCATCCAGCACACGGAGGTCTCCGGCACGTCTTCGAACAGGGGGGAGACGTTGTGGGTCAGCTGGATCTTGCCGTACTCGCGGGTCTCGGCCTTGCGGCACTGACCGCCCAGCAGGTGCATCATCAGCTGCTGGCCATAGCAAATGCCCAGCACGGGGATGCCCATCTCGAACAGGGCCTTGTCCACCATGGGGGCGTTGGGCTCGAACACGGTGGCAGGGCCGCCGGTGAAGATAAGGGCGTCCGGCCCGAAGGCGCGGACCTCCTCCGTGGAGGTGCGGAAGGACTTGATCTCGCAGTACACGCCGCACTCGCGGACGCGGCGGGCCACCAGCAGGTTGTACTGGCCGCCGAAGTCCAGAACCAGAACCTTCTTCATATCAGTTATCCTCCCTGAAGCGGATGTGGTGCTCATCGGCCTCATCGATAATGGCCAGAGAGTGGATGGGGTAGCCTTCGCGGCGCAGGCTGTCGCCACCGTCCTGGAAGCCCTTCTCCACGGCAACGCCGATGCCGGCCAGTGTGGCGCCGGCCTTGTTGACAATGTCGATGAGGCCCCGCATGGCGTAGCCCTTGGCCATGAAGTCATCGATGATGAGCACGCGATCATCGGCGTGGATCCAGTCCTGGGACACCAGCAGGGTCACTTTCTTTTTATAGGTATAAGAAAAAATATCGCTCTGGTACAGGCCGCCCTCGATGTTGTCGCTCTTGGCCTTCTTGGCAAAGACCATGGGCACGCCGTACTTCTCGGCGCAGACGGTAGCGAGAGCGATGCCGCTGGCCTCTGCGGTCAGCACCATCGTGATATTCTTGACGTCAAAATATTTGGCAAATTCCTCCGCCATGGCGCCCATCAGGGCGGTGTCCACGCGGTGGTTCAGGAATCCGTCCACCTTGATGATATTGCCGGGGAGCACGCGGCCCTCCTTCAGGATACGCTCTTTCAACTGCTGCATCGTCGACACTTCCTCTCAAAAGTTTTAGTTCTATACTGCCCGATTTTCCGGGGAAAAGCAACAGGAAAAATTGAAGAATATTCCAGCGCTTTCTACGGTTTTTTGTGGGTTTTACCGGTGAAAACAGGTGTACTTATCGTTTGGATAAGCTCTGCTTGACAAAGGCGGCAAAACGCTCCGCCGCGGCGGTCTGGGGTACGTCCCGCAGCATGCACATGTCCACGGAGCGGGGCGGGATGTGGAACGATGTCTTGAGCTGCCGCAGCCGTCCGTTTTCCAGATCTCGGGTGACGAACTCCTCGGTGACGCCGGCCACGCCGAAGCCGATGGCGGCCAGATCCACCAGCAGGCTGCGGGCGCCCAGCTCGATCTCGGGGGTCAGCTTCAGGCCGTTCTGCAGGAAGAATCGCTCCAGATACAGGCGGCTGGAGGCCTTCCTCTCCAGAAGGATCAGGGGGAAGGCGGAGATCTCCTCCAGAGAATACACATGCTCAAAGTCGCAGGGATACCCGGCCCCCGCCACGAAGATGGAGTGGGTAGGGAAGCAGGGGTATGTCTCCAGAGAGGTCATGTCCGTGGGGGTGCTGGCGAAGGCGATGTCCACCTTACCGGAGCGCAGCAGCCCCAGCACCTTGTGGCTGCGCCCGGAGATGATCTGAATATGAATGGCGGGATGTTTCCGGTGGAAGCCGTCCAGATAGGGCAGCAGGAACTGGCTGGTGACGGTGTCGCTGGCGCCGATGACCAGCTGGCCCATCTGAAGCTCGCGGGTCTGGGACAGCTTCTCCTCACCGGTCTCCAGCAGACCCATGGCGCTGCGGACGTACTCATAGAGCATCTTGCCCTCTGCCGTCAGCGTGACGCCGCGGGAGTTGCGGGAGAACAGGCGGGTCTGCAAGTCGTTCTCCAGCTGCTTGATGGACTGGCTCACTGCGGATTGGGAGATATACAGCGCCTGGGCGGCGGCAGTGATGTTGCCCACCTCGGCCACTTCCTTAAAGACCCGATATAATTCAAGCTTTACGGACATATCGTTGCCTCCTATAAGAAGATGATGATACACGGCAATATGATATCTCCTACGATTATACCAAGAATCAGGAAGAATACAAGAGGGAAATTGCATATCCTGCGGCGGTTTACCGCTTGCATAAGCGACAGCGATGTGCTAAAATAAAAAAATTGGAGACAGAAAAGGAGAATACACATGAGAAAACTGAAAGAGGTCTGGCTGGGGCAGGATGTCATCAACCGCGTGATCCTTGTCTCGGGTATTCTGGCGTGTGCCTGGTGCCTGGTGAAGGGTCAGGGACTGTACGGTGTGGCACTTCTGGTCCTGATGGGGATGCTGATGGTCAGCCGCAAGAGCAATCGGGAGAAACGGCTGAGCCGCCTGTACGGCGGGCTGCACTTCCACATGCCGGACGGGGAGATCGTGCCCATCTCCTTCGACCAGGTGCGCTCGGAGTACACCCACGGCCAGCAGAGCAAGTACGCCGGCCGCAAGGTGACGCTGCGCTTTCCCTGGTGGCACCTGGATCTGGACGGCCACGGCGACACCGGCTTTGGCCTGCTGATCCACTTCGACGGCAACGATGAGGCTATGGCGGAGGCGAAAACCCTGCGCTCAGGCGAGTTCGTGTCCGTCACCGGCGAGATCGTGCCCGCCGGCAAGGCGTATTTCTACATCGGAAACGTCACGGAGCTGCGCCGCGTCTCGGAAAAAGAAGAGATCCGGTAATAAGGGAAGAATTCCCTCACAGGGAATGAAAATATTCCACATTTTTGGCAAAAAAAGAAGGAGTGTTTACTATGAGTTTCATGATCGAAACGTCCGCCCGTCACATCCATCTGACTCAGGAGACGGTGGAGAAGCTGTTCGGCAAGGGCTATGAGCTGACCATCCGCAAGCCCCTGTCCTATCCCGGCCAGTACGCATGTAATGAGCGTCTGACCATCGTTGGCCCCAAGAAGGAGATGGCCAACGTGTCCATCCTGGGCCCCGTCCGCAAGGCCGACCAGGTGGAGGTCTCCGCCACTGATGCCCGCACCCTGGGCATCGCGGCCCCCGTCCGCGAGAGCGGCGACGTCAAGGGCTCCGGTGCATGTAAGCTGGTGGGTCCCGCCGGTGAGGTGGAGCTGTCCGAGGGCGTCATCGTGGCCAAGCGCCACCTGCACGTCACGCAGGAGGACGCCGAGAAGATGGGTGTCAAGGACAAGGAGATCATCCGCGTCGCCTGCGGCGGCGAGGGCCGTAAGCTGATCTTCGACGATGTGGTGGTCCGCGTCAACGTGGGCGGTGCTACCACCATGCACATCGACACCGATGAGGCGCAGGCGGCGGGCAACCCCACCAGCGGCGAGATCTTCCGGTAAGCGAAAACTGCATAAAAAAGTTCCTGGCCGCAGGCCAGGAACTTTTTTATACGCTTTATTCGGCGCTCTCCGTCTCGCCGGCATCCTCCGGCGGCTGCTGCGCCGCCTCGTACTCCGCCAGCGCCTGGGCCAGCACCTTCTTGTCGTGACGGCTGTGTACCTGCGTCAGATCGAACTTCTCCCACAGATCGGGACGCCGCGCCATGGTGCGCTTGTAGCTCTCTCGCGTGCGCCAGTCCGCCACGTTGCCGTGGTGACCGCTGAGCAGTACCTCCGGCACCTTGCGGCCGTGCCACTCCTCGGGACGGGAGTACTGGGGATACTCCAGCAGGCCATTCCAGTGGCTCTCGTCGGTGTAGCAGCTCTCCTCCGGCAGCACGCCCGGCACCATACGGCACAGGCAGTCCGCCAGCGCCATGGCGGGTATCTCGCCGCCGGTCACCACGAAGTCGCCCATGGAGATCTCCTCGTCCACGCACTCGTCCAGAAACCGCTGGTCCACACCCTCATAGTGGCCGCACACCAAAATGAGATGGTCGTACCGCTCCTTCAGCTCGCGGGCTACCTGCTGGGTCAGCACCCGCCCGCAGGGGGACATATAGATGGTGTGTACCCGGCCGCCTGCCTTATCGCAGATATGCTGCCAGCAGCGGTACAGCGGATCTGCCTGCATCACCGCGCCCCGCCCGCCGCCGTAGGGGTAGTCGTCCACCTGCATCTGCCTGTTGGTGGTGAACTCCCGTATCTGGTGGGTGCGGATGGTGACGAAGCCCCGCTCCTGCGCCCGTCCGATGATGGAGGCATTCATCATGGCGTCCACCGCGTCGGGGAACAGGGTCATAATGTCAATCCTCATCGGTGGCCAGTCCTTTCATCATGCGGACGCGGATGACCTCCGCATCGGGATCGGCGGAGACGATGAACACGTCCGGCACTGCGGGGATCAGGTACTCATGTGCGCCGCCCCGCACCTGATACACCTTGTGGGCGGGGTAGGACAGCACCTTGTCCAGCCGTCCGATCTCCTGACCGGTGGCGTCGTCCACCACGGCGCAGCCCTCCAGCTCCTCATCGAAGAACTGCCCCTTGGGCAGGTGCGCGTCGGTGCGCCGGATGGCCACGGTGCAGCCCTTCAGAGCCAGCGCACTGTCCATATCCTCCACCCCGGGCAGCGTCAGCAGTACCGTGGACTTGTGGACCCGGACGGCCTTGACGGCCACCGCCTGCCCGTTGAGATACAGCGTGTGGAACGAGGCGATAAACGCAGGATCGAAGCCGTGGGGATTCACCTTGACCTCACCGCGGACGCCGTGGGCATTGACAACGGTGCCCACTGTAATGAATTCAGGCCGCATACCGCGCCCTCCTTATCGAAAATATTAGACCAGCATACCAAACAGGGTAAAGCCCCACTGGTAGCGCAGCATGTAGTACAGCACCGCGCCGCCGATGGAGAAGATGGTGCCCAGCATGGCGCAGACACGCTTGCTCCTTTTGTAGCGCACCGCCCCCACCACCACGCCGATGACGTCGGACAGGAAAGGCAGATGGATCAGCACCGCCATGGGCCAGAAGGACGCCCAGGGTGTGTAGTTGCCCGCCGTCAGGGAGAACACCAGCAGACCGGCCAGATCATAGGCGAAAAACGGCAGGATGAGATTGAAGATGCCGTGGAGCAGGGATCGGATATCTGGTCGCATGGTGTTTTCTCCTTTCGCGGGCGCCGCCCGCGTATACTATAACTCAATTAGTATACCACACCAAGCCTCTCCGCGCAACGACGGATTTCGCCCCGGCGGGGGAGAGACCCGCCATGGAGCCGGAAACCGCCGCCTTCCCACCGCTGCCGCCTATATTTAGTGGCAGACATCCCCTGCAATGCTACCATATCTTGTGTGTTCTGGAAAATAATTTTGGCAGAATCCACAAAAATATCCGCCGCTTTTTGGCGGGAGTCCTCTCTATATTTCGGTACAGGCACTTGCAAAGCCACAAGATGTAGTGTATGATAGGGGCGATGTATTTGGATAAGCCCCGTATACGGGGAGAGAGATAGACTGCGAAGGAGGATGCCCCATGAGGATCATCAAGAGAAACGGCGCTGAAGTCGGTTTCGATATTACCAAGATCATTATCGCCATCACCAAGGCCAACGAGGCCGTGGCGGAGGCGGACCGCATGACGCCGGTACAGATCCAGCGAATCGCCGAGTCCGTGGAGCTGCAGTGCCAGAAGATGAACCGCGCCCCCACGGTGGAGGAGATCCAGGATATGGTGGAGCACCACATCATGGCCCACGGCGCGTTCGAGGTGGCCAAGCACTACATCACCTACCGCTACACCCGCTCCCTGGTGCGCAAGTCCAACACCACCGATGACAAGATCCTCAGCCTCATCGAGTGCAACAACGAGGAGGCCAAGCAGGAGAACTCCAACAAGAACCCTGTGGTGAACTCCACCCAGCGCGACTATATGGCCGGTGAGGTCAGCCGCGACATCACCAACCGCATCCTGCTGCCCAAGGACATCGTGGACGCCCACAACGAGGGCATCATCCACTTCCACGACACCGACTATTACGCCCAGCACATGCACAACTGCGACCTGGTGAATCTGGAGGACATGCTGCAAAACGGCACTGTCATCACCGGTACGCTCATCGAAAAGCCCCACAGCTTCGCCACCGCCTGCAACATCGCCACCCAGATCGTGGCCCAGGTGGCCAGCAACCAGTACGGCGGCCAGTCTATCTCACTGACCCACCTGGCCCCCTTCGTTCAGGTGAGCCGCGAGAAGATCCGCGCCAGCGTGCGGGACGAGTTCGACACCGTGGGCGTCTCCGTGACGGAGGATAAGATCAACGCCATCGCCGAGAAGCGCCTGCGGGAGGAGATCCGCCGCGGCGTCCAGACCATCCAGTATCAGGTGGTGACACTGCTGACCACCAATGGACAGGCTCCGTTCATCACGGTGTTCATGTATCTGGGCGAGGCCCGCAGCGAACAGGAACGGGCGGATCTGGCGGTCATCATCGAGGAGATGCTGCTTCAGCGGTATCAGGGCGTGAAGAACGAGAAGGGCGTGTGGGTCACGCCTGCGTTCCCCAAGCTCATCTACGTGCTGGAGGAGGACAACATCCACGAGGACAGCAAGTACTGGTATCTGACGCAGCTGGCGGCCAAGTGTACCGCCAAGCGCATGGTGCCCGACTATATCAGCGAGAAGAAGATGCTGGAGCTGAAGGTGGACAAGAACGGGGAGGGCCACTGCTATCCCTGCATGGGCTGCCGCAGCTTCCTGACCCCCTATGTGGACGAGAATGGCAAGCCCAAGTACTACGGCCGGTTTAATCAGGGCGTGGTGACGGTGAACCTGCCGGACATTGCTCTCAGCTCCGGCGGCAATATCGAGAAGTTCTGGCGCATCTTCGACGAGCGTATGGAGCTGTGCCACCGCGCCCTCCTGTGCCGCCACGAGCGGCTGAAGGGCACCCTGTCCGATGCCGCCCCCATCCTGTGGCAGTACGGCGCCTGCGCCCGCCTGAAGAAGGGCGAGCCCATCGACAAGCTGCTCTACGGCGGCTACTCCACCATCTCTCTGGGCTACGCCGGCCTTTACGAGTGCGTGAAGTACATGACCGGCAAGTCCCACACCGATCCCAGCGCCACTCCCTTCGCCCTGGAGATCATGAACGCGCTGAACGCCGCCTGTAAGAAGTGGAAGGCCCAGCACAACATCGACTTCTCCCTGTACGGCACGCCGCTGGAGTCCACCACCTACAAGTTCGCCAAGTGCCTGCAAAAGCGGTTCGGCGTGGTGGAGGGCATCACCGACAAGGGCTACGTCACCAACAGCTACCACGTCCATGTGACGGAGCCGATCGACGCGTTCAAAAAGCTGGAGTTCGAGGCACAGTTCCAGCATCTGTCCCCCGGCGGCGCCATCAGCTATGTGGAGGTGCCGGACATGCAGAACAATCTGGACGCGGTGCTGGAGGTCATGAAGTTCATCTACGACCACATCATCTATGCCGAGCTGAACACCAAGAGCGACTACTGTCAGGTCTGTGGCTGGGACGGTGAGATCGAGATCGTGGAGCAGGACGGCAAGCTGATCTGGAAGTGCCCCCAGTGCGGCAACACCGATCAGGATAAGATGAACGTGGCCCGCCGCACCTGCGGCTATATCGGCACCCAGTTCTGGAACCAGGGCCGCACGCAGGAGATCAAGGACCGCGTGCTGCATCTGTAAAGACAACGCAAAAAAAGGCGGGCAGACGCCCGCCTTTTTCACTCTGTTCATGATTTATCGGCAGGCTTCTGGTATGATCCTGCCATAGGAGGCTGCTATGCACTACGGAGAGCTGAAAAAATGTGATATCGCCAACGGGATCGGCGTGCGGGTGACGCTGTTCGTCTCCGGCTGCACCAACCACTGTCCGGACTGCTTCCAGCCCCAGACGTGGGACTTCAACTATGGCAAGCCCTTTACCAATGAGACGAAGGCGGAGATCTTCGCCGAGCTGGACAAGTCCTTTATCAACGGCCTGACCGTGCTGGGCGGCGAACCCTTCGAGCCGAAGAACCAGCGGGAGCTGCTGCCCCTGCTGCGGGAGATACGGGAGAAGTACCCCCATAAGACCATCTGGTGCTTCACCGGCTTCCGTCTGGAGGACGAGCTGCTGCGTGACGGCAGCTACCCCCGGTGCGAGGCCACAGACGGGATGCTGGCCTGCATCAACGTACTGGTAGACGGGCGGTTCGTCAAGGAGCTGAAGGACATCTCTCTCCAGTTCCGGGGCAGCCGGAACCAGCGGGTCATCGACATGGACCGGACCCGAGAGACGGGGCAGGTCACGATCTGGGACAAACTGAGAAAGTGAGGGAACCCCCATGAAAAAAGGAATGGCGTGCCTGCTGGCGCTGGTCATGGCGCTGGCCCTGACGGCCTGTACCCGGACGGCGCAGCCGCAGAACGGCGGCGATGCGGCTCCGACGGACCCGACCGTTCCGGCGGAGCCGGACGCGGGCTACAACACCGGAGCCGGCGAGGTGGTACAGATCAAGGGCTTCCGCTCCATCGACATCGAATGGGTCAGCGGCGCGGTAAACGTGGAGCTGTACGACGGCGAGGGCATCCAGCTGTCGGAGACGATGATGGACGGCGGGGATGTGGCGCTGAAGATGGAGTGGCGGGTGGACGAGGACGACAACACGCTGGACATCCGCTCCCAGCCGCTGACGGTCAGCGCCTCGCAGAAAAAACAACTGACGGTCAGGCTGCCACGCAGCACGGTGCTGCATGAACTGAACATCGACGCGGTCAGTGCCGACGTATCCGTGGACCTGACAGAGGAGGATACCCTGACCCTGACGGAGCTGGACGTGTCCAGCGTCAGCGGCACGGTCAGCGTCCACGCCGCCAACGCCGGGGAGATCTCTCTGGAGACCACCAGCGGCGCCATCACCGGCAGCGTCCGCACCGATAAACTGGAGGCGGACAGCGTCAGCGGCAGCATTGGACTGACGCTGGAAACCCAGCCAAAGGAGCTGGATGTGAAGAGCGGCAGCGGTGACATCGCACTGACACTGGCCCAGCAGCCGGAGGCGGTGGCCATCGATTTCCGCACCGTCAGCGGTCAGCTGCGCAGCGATGTGACCAACAGTCCCGACGCGCCGGCGGTCTGGAAGCTGGAGACCGTCAGCGGAAACGCAGACATCTTCCTCATGCAATAAAGAGAACGCAGGCGCTCCGCCGGATCACGTGGCCGGAGCGCCTGCGTTTACACGCTTTTCAGAGAAAATCGGAAAATTCTTCATCAAACAATTCATCTGCCGCATTTTGGAGCCTTTTGCAGAATGAATCGTAGGCGTCCAGCAGCTGCACGCACCGGGGGGTCAGCGCCGCACCGCCGCCGCCCTTCCCGCCGGTGGTGGAGGTCAGAAGCGGGAACCCCAGCGCCTTTTCCGAATTTTTGACGATGGTCCATGCTTTGGAATAGGCCATGTCCATGCTCAGCGCCGCAGCGCGCAGCGAATGGAGCTGCTGCACCGCGTGCAGCAGCTGAGCTACGCCCGGACCGAAGCATTTTGCATCAGTGAACAGGCGGCAGGATAGCTTGTATGTCATCTTTCTTTCCATGACGTTATTCTATCAGGAGAATCAGGATACGTCAACAGGGATTGACCTTTTCCCGCTAAAGTGTTATCCTACAACAGACCACAGGGTGCTATACATTGGTATCAAACAGATAAGGGGCTGTCGCATGAGAGTTTTGATCCGCGGCGCGGGGGATATTGCCACCGGCATCGCCCTGCGGCTGTACCGCAGCCATATGCAGGTGGTGATGACGGACCTGCCCGCGCCCACCGCCATCCGGCGGACGGTGTGCTTTTCCCAGGCTATCGTGCTGGGGCGGACGGAGGTAGAGGGCGTTGCCGCCGTGCTGGCCGCTGATGCGGCGGAGGCGGAGAGCCTTCTGGCACAAGAGGTCGTCCCTGTTCTGGCCGACCCGGACTGCCGGTGCCGCCAGGCGCTGCGGCCGGATGCGGAGGTAGACGCCATCCTGGCCAAGCGTAACCTGGGTACGGCCATCACCGATGCGCCGGTGGTCATCGGCATAGGGCCGGGGTTTACCGCCGGTGCGGACTGCCACGCCGTGGTGGAGACCATGCGGGGCCACACCCTGGGGCGCGTCATCTACGAGGGAAGCGCCCTGCCCAATACCAACATCCCGGGCCTCATCGGCGGCTACGCCGGAGAGCGGGTACTGCGTGCTCCGGCGGACGGCATCTTCCACCAGCTGCTGGACATCGGCACGGAGGTGAAGGCCGGCGACGTGGCCGGCGAGGTGAATGGACTGCCTATGCGATGTACCATCGACGGCGTGGTGCGGGGCATCCTGCCGGAGGGTACGCCGGTGCATCAGGGCATGAAATCCGGCGATGTGGACCCGCGATGCAGGCCGGAATACTGCACCACGGCGTCGGACAAGGCGCTGGCCGTGGGCGGCGGCGTGCTGGAGGCGATTCTGAACCTAAGCGGCGCTCTGCACGCTGAAACTACAAGACTGTAAATTAAAATCACTTAACACCATACAGGAGGAAACAAGCTATGGAAACTTACGGGTTGGAGAAGCTGGGACTTGTGAACGCGGGGGCAGTGTACCGCAACCTGACGCCGGCGCAGCTGGTAGAGCACGCGCTGCGCCGCGGCGAGGGCACCCTGTCCAACACCGGTGCGCTGGTGGTCAAGACCGGCAAGTACACCGGCCGCAGCGCCAACGACAAGTTCATCGTGGACACCCCCGCCGTCCATGACGATATT
The DNA here is from genome assembly GCA_900545585.1 of uncultured Eubacteriales bacterium. GTDB lineage: Bacteria > Bacillota > Clostridia > Oscillospirales > Oscillospiraceae > Vescimonas. Next base: position 149,380 of record UQZR01000001.1, on the reverse strand, counting down.
GCCTGGGGCAAAGTGAACCGACCCTTCGAGAAGGCAAAATTTGACGCCATCCGTGCCAAGGTGCTGGCCTATCTTCAGGGTCGGGACGTGTTCATTTTCGACGGCTTTGCCGGTGCGGATCCCAAGTATACCAAGGCGTTCCGTATCGTCAACGAGCTGGCCAGCCAGAACCTGTTCATCCACCAGCTGCTGCGCCGTCCCACGGCGGAGCAGCTCAAGGATTTCCACGAGGACTACACCATCATCGCCGCCCCGGGCTTCAAGTGCGTGCCGGACATCGACGGTACCCGCTCCGAGGCTGCCATTCTGGTGGACTACGAGGCCCGCGAGGTAGTGATCTGCGGCACCCAGTACGCCGGTGAGATCAAGAAGTCCGTGTTCTCCGTGATGAACTATGTGCTGCCCAAGCAGGGCGTGTTCCCCATGCACTGCTCCGCCAACATCGGAAAAAACGGCGACAGCGCCGTGTTTTTCGGCCTCAGCGGCACCGGCAAGACCACCCTGTCCGCCGACCCCCGGCGGATGCTCATCGGCGACGATGAACACGGCTGGGCCGACGATTCCGTGTTCAACTTCGAGGGCGGCTGCTATGCCAAGTGTATCAACCTCAGCCCCGAGGGTGAGCCGGAGATCTACAACGCCATCAGGTTCGGCGCACTGGTGGAAAACGTGGTGATGGACCCCGATACAAGGGAGTTCGATTTTGACGACGCTTCTCTGGCGGTGAACAGCCGCGTGGGCTACCCCGTGGAGTATATCCCCAACGCGGAGCTGTCCGGCATGAGTCCCAGCGTGCCCAAGACTGTCATCTTCCTGACGGCGGACGCCTACGGCGTGCTGCCCCCCATCAGCAAGCTGAACAAGGACCAGGCCATGTACTACTTTGTATCCGGCTTCACCTCAAAGGTGGCGGGCACGGAGATCGGCGTCACCGAGCCGGTGCCCACGTTCTCCACCTGCTTCGGCGAGCCGTTCCTGCCGCTGGACCCCTCCGTGTACGCCGCCATGCTGGCGGAGAAGGTAGAGAAGGCAGGCGCCAAGGTGTATCTGGTGAACACCGGCTGGAACGGCACTGGCAAGCGGATGAAGCTCAGCTACACCCGGGCCATGGTAACGGCGGCCCTCACCGGCGATATCGAAAAGGGCGAATTCGTCACGGACCCCACCTTCGGCGTGCAGGTGCCCACCAGCATCGAGGGCGTGCCCTCGGAGCTGCTGATCCCCGCCAACACCTGGGAGGACAAGGCGGCTTACGAGGCCAGCTGCAGGAAGCTGGCGCAGAGCTTTGCAGAGAATTTCAAGAAGTACACCCACATGAGCGCGGCGGTGGTGGCCGCGGGCCCCAAGGCGTAAGGAAATGATCGAACTGAAGATACTGGTCGATGACATCGACTACAACAGCCTGACGGAGCTGCTGGTGCCGCTGCTGGCGGAGAAGCTGGAAAAGGACGGCAAGGGCGGCATTTTGGGCGGCGTGCTGTCGGGCAACCGGAACATGGCGGTGAGCATGGCGCGGACGCTGCTGAACACCATGCCCCAGGCCAAGAGGGACGAGCTGGTGGTCCAGCTCATCAACAAGAATCGGGACAAGCTGCTGCAGAAGGGCAGGGCACTGGCGGAGAAAAACGGCGTCAGGCTTCAGCTGTGCGATGTGGCGGCGAAAAAGATATGAAAACATCCCCTCCGGCATTGCCGGAGGGGATGTTTTTGCAAAATTCGTTACTTTTTCAGGGACTGGACGGCGGCGCGGAGGGCGTCCACATTCTCCTGCGTGGTGGCCCAGCTGGCGCAGAAGCGCACGGCGGAGTGGGCGGCATCCACACGCTCCCAGTACTCGTAGCCGAAGTCCTTGCCGAGCTCGGCCAGCTCCGCATCGGACATGATGGGATACTGCTGGTTGGTGGGGGAGTCAAAGAGGAAGGAGTAGCCGTTCTCCTCGAAAATGGCGTGTATCTTCTTGGCCATGACGTTGGCGTGACGGGCGATCCTGAAGTACAGGTCATCGGTGAACAGAGCGTCGAACTGCACGCCCAGCAGGCGGCCCTTGGCCAGCATGCCGCCCCGCTGCTTCATCATAAAGCGGAAGTCCCGCTTCAGCGCATCGTTCATAATGACCACGGCTTCGCCGAACAGAGCGCCTACCTTGTTGCCGCCGATGTAGAACACATCGCACAGCCGCGCCAGCTCCGGCAGGGTCAGGTCGCAATCGTCGCAGGTGAGGCCGTAGCCCATCCGCGCACCGTCGATAAAGAGGGGCAGGCCGCACTTCCGACATACCTCGTACAGCGCCGTCAGCTCCGCCTTGGAGTACATGGTGCCGCCCTCGGTGGGGAAGGAGATATACACCATGCCGGGCATGACCATGTGCTCATAGTCGGGGCTGAAGTGGTGCCAATTGTAATAGTCCTCCACCTGCTGGGCGGTGATCTTGCCGTTGTTGGTGGGCAGGGCCAGCACCTTGTGGCCGGAGGACTCGATGGCGCCGGTCTCGTGGCAGTTGATGTGGCCGCTGGCGGCGGTGAGGACGCCCTGATAGGGCCGCAGAACGGAGGCGATCACCGTGGTGTTGGTCAGCGTACCGCCCACCAGGAAGTGAACGTCGGCGTCAGGGGCCTGGCAGGCCGCCTTGATCTTTTCCCGTGCGGCGGCGCAGTACTCATCCTCGCCGTAGCCCACGGTCTGGACCATGTTGGTCTCGTTGAGCTTTGCCATCAGGGCGGGGTGCGCGCCCTCCAGATAATCGCTGTTGAAGTAGATCATCTCATTTTGCTCCTTTTTCCGGGCGGCGGAACCTGCGGGGACGCCGCGCCGTCTTATCGTGTGTGATATCTATTTTAACGTAACTTGGCGGGGAAGTAAAGACAAACTATTAAGTGACAAACTGTTAAATTTGGTTACAGGTTGTAAATACAACTTGCATTGATATGCGAAACCTGCTACAATGCTTGCAAAGCAAGGAGGCTTGTTACATGAACGAAAGACCTAACAGACGCCGCGAGGAGCGGGGCTCCCGTGTGCGCGACGAGCGGTCCCAGAACCGCCCCGCCGACTACGGCGACAGACCCAGACGGAGCAGCCAGAAGCACAAAGGCGGCAAGGTACTGTACTACGGTGTGCTGGCCATTCTGCTGGGTGTGCTGGTGTTCTCCTCGGTGAAGATCATCAGCTATATGATGGAGAAAAAGGAAAGCGAAAAGAACCAGCAGGATCTGATCGACCAGGTGGTGACACCGGTAACGCCTTCCAATGACAACACCGACGGCAACACCGACAGCAGCGCCGGCAGCGAGCCCGACTACATCTCCGTGGACTTCACCGCGCTGCAGGCCAAGTATCCTGACGTGGTGGGCTGGATCTACGGCGCCAACACCGGCATCAACTACCCCATCGTCCAGACGGCGGAGGAGGGCGGCGAGTACTACCTGTACCGCGATATCGACGGCTCCAGCAACAAGAACGGTACCATCTTCCTGGATTGGCGCTGCAATTCCGACTTTACCACCCAGAACAACCTGCTGTACGGGCACAATATGAAGTCCGGCCGCATGTTCGCCGCCATCACCAAGTACAAAGAGCAGAGTTTCTACGACGCCCATCCCTATCTGTACCTGTATACGCCCAATCAGCTGTACAAGGTGAACCTGTTCGCCGGTATGGTGACGCCCCATGACTCTGACGTGTACGCCTATGAGCTGTCCTCGGACTACATCAAGCAGTGCATCAGCAGCTCCACGTTTACGTCCACCACCGGTACGCCCACGGGCAATATCCTGACGCTGTCCACCTGCGACTACGTGTACGACAACGCCCGCTATGTGGTGATGGGAGAGATGGTCCCCATCGACTGGCCCTCCTGAATCGGAAAATGACTGAAAAATATCCCTTTCCTGCGGGAAAGGGATATTTTTTGTGCAGAAAGCGCCCTCCGGCGGGGCCGGAGGGCGCGGGGACGTTACAGCTCTGTCTCAAAAATGCGGGCTGCTGCTGCGGCCAGATAGGCGCAGTCCTGCGCGCCCATGGTCTCCCAGGAGGAGTGCATGGCCAGCTGGGCAAGGCCGATGTCCACGGTGCTCACCGGTACCAGCGTGCCGGCGATGCTGCCCAGAGTGGAGCCGCCGGGCAGGTCGGAGCGGTTGGCCATCAGCTGCACCGGTACGCCTGCCTCAGCGCAGGCGGCGCGGAACACGGCACAGGAGCGGCCATCCGTGGCGTAGCGCTGGTTGGCGTTGAATTTGATGACCACGCCGCCGTTCATGCGGGGGCAGTTGCCTCGGTCGGCGTATTCAGGGTGATCGGGGTGGATGGCGTGGGCATTGTCGGCGGATACCAGAAAGCTGCGGGCCAGGGTGGTCTGGAAAGCCTCCTCGTCCTGGCCCAGGGCCAGGCTGATGCGGCGCAGGGTGTCCCGCAGGAATGTGGAGGCCGCGCCCTGCTTGGTGGCGGAGCCCACCTCCTCGTTGTCGAAGATGCACAGCACCGGCAGGCTGCCGCTGTCACCGGCGGAGAGGAAGCCCTCTGTGCAGCCCCAGACGCAGGCCAGGTCGTCCAGCTTGGGGGAGAGGATGTACTCGCCGTGGGCGCCCAGCACCGTGCCGCAGCCGCGGCAGTAGAGGAACAGGTCCTGCCCCAGCACGTCCTCCGGACGGACGCCGGCGGCCGCCGCGGCCAGGGGCAGGATGGCGGCGTCGGGGTCCTCGGCGCTGAACAGGGGAACGGTGTCGATGTTGGCCTGATACTTCATGCCGTCGTTGGCATTCCGGTTCATGTGGATGGCCACGCTGGGGATCACCAGCAGGTCACGGTCTACGTTCACCAGCTTTTCCGCGATGGCGCCGTTTTCCCGCACGAACAGGCGGCCCGCCACGGACAGGGGACGATCGAACCACGTGGCCATCAGCATGCCGCCGTATTTCTCGGTGTTCAGGCGGATGTAGCCGTTGTCCCGCAGCTCCGCGTTCTCCTTGAGCTTGAAGGCAGGGGAGTCACTGTGGGCCGCGGCCATCATGAAGCCGCCGGTCAGCTTCTGGGGTACGCGAAAGGCGAGGATGCTGGAGCTGTTGCGGGTGACGAAGTACCGGCCGCCGGGAGTCAGAGTCCAGCGGTCCCGCTCGGACAGGGGCGTATAGCCCTCCGCAGTGAGACGGGCGGCCAGATTGGACACCACATGGTAGCAGCTGGGGCTGGCGGCGATGAAGTCCAGCAGCGGCTGGACGGAAGTGTGCGTCATAGAGAAGAACCTCCTTTGTCCTCGAAAGATGGACAATTTTGTCGTTGATATTATAGCACACGGGCCACGGGTCTGGCAAGCGCCGTGCGTCCCCGCCGCAGCCCCGCCACGAAAGATGCTTGCCAATCGGCGATCTATCCGTTATAATGTCTACTTACACGATACTATTTACGTGATACTATTTCATTTCAGGAAAGGAGGGGGGCGGTCGTTCCGGCGGAACGGTCCGTGCAGATATATGAAACAGACCGATGAGCTCCGACCGGCTGTCGCCCCTCTGTGGACGCGAGACTTTACCATCATCACACTGGGCAGCGTGGTATCCATGCTGGGCAACGCCATGTCCGGCTTCGCTCTGAGCCTGCTGGTGCTGGACTACACCGAGTCGTCCCTGCTGTACGCCATCTATATCGCCACGTTCACCGCGCCCCAGATCATCGCACCCATCTTCTCCGGCGCTATTCTGGACAGGTTTTCCCGCAAGCGGACCATCTACACGCTGGACTTTATCTCAGCAGGCATCTACGCCATGGCGGCGTTCATTTTGAGCAGGGGCTGGTTCAGCTTTCCGGTACTGGCGGTGTGGTGCTTCGTTATCGGCACTATCAACAGCGTCTATATGGTGGCCTACGAGAGCTTTTACCCCATGCTCATCACCGAGGGCAACTACTCCAAGGCCTACTCCATCGCCAGCGTACTGGAGACGCTGTCGGCGGTGATGATCCCCATCTCCACCTACGTCTACAACAAGGTGGGCATCGCGCCGCTGCTGGGCATCAACGCCGTGTGCTTCCTCACCGCTGCCATCGCGGAGACGCAGATCCGGGCGGAGGAGAAGTACATCGAGACGCAAAAGGCCACGGCGACGGCGGGAGAGTCCTCCGCACGGCGGCTGCTGCGGGACATCGGGGAGGGCTTCCGGTTCCTGTGGAGCGAGAAGGGACTGCTGGCGGTGGCGTGCTATTTCGCATTCAGCTCGCTGGCCGGCGGCGCGTCCCAGGTCATCACGCTGCCCTATTTCAAGGGGGCGTTCCCCAACGGCGAATACGTGTACATGCTGGTGTGGGGCATGATGGTGGTGGGCCGTACCGTCGGTGGGCTGGTACACTATAAGGTGCAGCTGCCTACCCACCGGAAGTACGCCATCGCCCTGACGGTATATATCGTTATCTCCATGCTGGAGGGCGGGTATCTCTACACGCCGGTGCCAGTGATGATGGCGATGTGCCTGTGCAACGGGCTGCTGGGCGTCACCAGCTATACCATCCGCATCTCCGCCACCCAGAGCTATGTGCCGGACGAAAAAAAGGGACGGTTCAACGGGGCGTTCAATATGCTGAACACCGTGGGGAGCCTTACCGGTCAGCTGGTGGCCGGCGCACTGACGGTGGTGCTGCCGCCGAGACTGGTGCTGACGGCGTTCATGCTGGTGACGGCGGCTGCGGCTATCGTGTTCATCGGCGGGAACAAGACGGCGGTCAGCGCCATCTACAACCGCCAGCAGTGAATTTGTATGCCGACGCGGCGGCGGATGATCCGACACGCCGCGACATAGAACGATATACCATCGTAAATCATGCAAGGAGGAGCAAGATATGAAGTTTTCCGAAATGCCCTACGCCCGCCCCGACACGGAGACGGTGAAAAAGCAGCTGACGAAGCTGACGGAGCGGCTGAAGAACGCCGGCACCTATGAGGAGGCCAAGGCGGCCTTCCTGGAGGAGCAGAAGGCGTCTCTGGCCGTGGAGACCCAGGCCACACTGGCATCCATCCGCCACTCCATCGATACCCGTGACACCTTCTACGATGAGGAGGAGAAGTTCTGGAACACCTTCAGCCCTGAGCTGGAGGAGTATCAGCAGGCATGGAAGGCGGCTATGCTGGAGTCCAAGTTCCGTCCGGAGTTCACCGCAGAGTATGGCGACCTGATGTTCGTCAACGCTGAGATCGCCCGCAAGTGCTTTACGCCGGAGATCATCCCCGAGATGCAGCAGGAGAACGACCTGGTGCAGGCATACGAGAAGCTGCTGGCCTCCGCTCAGATCCCCTTCGAGGGCAAGACCTACACCCTGTCCCAGCTGACGCCGCTGAAGAGCGATCCCGACGATGCGCGCCGTCTGGCGGCGTGGCAGGCTGACGCCAAGTGGTCCATGGAGCACGCGGCGGAGTTGGATGAGCTGTACGACAAGCTGGTACACCTGCGCGACAGCATGGGCAGGAAGATGGGCTATGAGGGCTACACCACCTTGGGCTACTACCGCATGAACCGCAACTGCTACACCAAGGAGGACGTGGAGAAGTTCCGCGCCGCCGTACAGAAGTATCTGGTGCCGGTGGCCGACAAGATCTGCCGCCGTCAGGCGGAGCGTCTGGGCAAGAGCTATCCCCTGAGCTTTGCCGATCTGGCGCTGGAGTTCCGGTCCGGCAATCCCTGCCCTGTGGGCACCCCTGACGACATCCTGGCCCAGGGCATGAAGTTTTACGGTGAGCTGTCTCCCGAGACCAAGGAGTTCTTCCGCACCATGCTGGACAACGAGCTGCTGGACGTGCTGAGCACCGAGGGCAAGCAGGGCGGCGGCTACTGCACCAGCCTGGGCGAGTATGAGGTGCCCTTCATCTTTGCCAACTTCAACGGCACCCAGCACGATGTGGAGGTGGTGACCCACGAGGCCGGTCACGCCTTTGCCGACTGGACCAACCGCAAGCGCATCCCCAGCAGCTACATCTGGCCGACGCTGGAGGGCTGCGAGGTACACTCCATGAGCATGGAGTTCTTTGCCTGGCCGTGGGCCGAGGGCTTCTTCGGCCCCGACACCCGCAAGTTCCTGTACAGCCATCTGGCCGGCGCCCTGACGTTCATTCCCTACGGCACCATGGTGGACCACTTCCAGCACATCGTGTATGAGAAGCCCGACATGACCCCCGCCGAGCGCAACGCCGCCTGGAAGGAACTGACCGGCATCTACATGCCGTGGGTGAAGATGGACGACAGCGAGATCCCCTTCTACACCGAGGGACGCCGCTGGCAGCGTCAGCACCACATCTACTCCAGCCCGTTCTACTATATCGACTACTGCCTGGCGCAGACCGTGTCCCTGGAGTTCTGGGCCATGATCCAGAAGGATCTGGGCGACGCCTGGGAGCACTACATGGCCTACACCAGGCAGGGCGGCAGCCGCACCTTCACCGATCTGCTGAAGAACGCCGGCCTGGAGTCTCCCTTTGATGAGAGCTGCCTGCGGGGCGTGTGCGCCGCCGCCGACCAGTGGCTGGACAGCTATGACATGACCGGTATCCGGTAATGGCAGAGGGCAAAGAGCGGCGGGGACGCCGCGACCATCTCAATGATTTCTATCGCGATGTGTCGGGGAACTACGTCTACACCGGCACCTGCTACGTCTGCCGCGCCGCTGAGAAGGAGCGCACTGCGCTCCTTCGGCGGGTGTGGCTGCTGACGGCGGTGATGGCGGCGGCGGTGGTGGCCGGAGGGTTCATCTCCGCGCCGGGCATGGACCGGTGCTTCTACGTGCTGCTGCCCTACGCGGCGGAGGTGGGACTCACCGGCAGCGTCGTATGGGCCACAGTCCGCTGGCAGGCCCGGGAGTACCCCATGCGGGAGTACGTGTACAGGGCCACGGTGCAGGCGCTGCCCGGACGGTGTCTGGGCGAGGCCATCGCGGCAGGCGTGGGCCTTGCGGCGGAGGTCGTATACCTCCTGCTGTCCGGCAGCGGTGGACGCGGCGCACTGGCGGCAGCCTATCTGGCGCTGAAGGCCGTATCCCTTGTGGCAGCACTGTTTGCGCGGCAGCTGGTGCGGCGCAGCGCGTGGGAACCCGTGGGGAAGAGCGGCGAAATCCCGGCAGAATGAGAAAAAAGACTGTACAACAGGCATAAGTATATGGTATAATAAACAAAATGACCGATTATATCGCAGCGGCGATCGACCGGCCCAAAGGGAGTACTCCCTTTTTCTGCATGCTCCGCATGCAGAGTCCCATTGTGCACCACGGGTATACACCCGTTGCTGCAAATATATCGAAAAGGAGTTAGATCCAATGAAAAAGGCACTTGCATTGATCCTGTCTGTCGTCATGTGCGTGGGTCTGTTCGCAGGCTGCGGCCAGCAGAACGACGCCAACAATGACGGTAATCAGGGTCAGGGCTCGACCGCTAAGACGCTGGTGGTCGGCACCCAGAACTTCGACGGCAAGTTCTCCCCCTTCTTCTACACCAACGATTATGAGAACCAGGTCATGAGCATGGTTTTCGACCCTCTGCTGGGCACCGACCGTGAGGGCTCCGTGGTGCTGAAGGGCATCGAGGGTGACGTCCGTCCCTACAACGGCACCGACTACACCTACTACGGCGTGGCCGACTGCGAGATCGTTGAGAACGAGGACGGCACCGTTGACTACAACATCACCCTGAAGCCCGGCGTCAAGTTCTCCGACGGTACCGAGATGACCATCGACGATGTCATCTTCTCCTACTACGTCCTGCTTGACCCCACCTATGACGGCGTGTCCACCCTGTACTCCATCCCCATCAAGGGCCTGGATGCCTACCGTTCCGGCATGGACTCCCGTATGAACCTGATCCTGGCTGCCGGTCCTGACGGCTATACCGCCACTGACTTCTTCACCGAGGATCAGTACAACACCTTCTGGGCCGCCTTCAACGCCGCCGGCGTGAAGTTCACTCAGGAGATCCTGGACTACGTTGTGGCTGCCGGTAGCGCCACCGCCAGTGATTCCGTGGCCGCCCAGGCTGCCAACTGGGGCTATGAGCTGGCCGAGGGCGCCACTGTCGAGGATTTCTGGAAGGCCATCGTGGCTAAGTACGGCTATGACATCTCCGATAACGGCATCAACGCCGAGACCGCCGGCACCAGCATCTCCGCCTTCATCGAGGCTGAGATCGGTGACGCCTTCTCCGACTACACCGTCGGCGTGCAGACCGGTGAGTCCGCTCCCAACGTCGCTGGTATCGTCAAGACCGGCGATTACAGCATGACCGTCACCCTGACCGAGGTCAATGCCACCGCCATCTATCAGATCCCCGTGACCATCTGCCCCATGCACTACTACGGCGAGACCGAGAAGTACGACTATGACAACAACAAGTTCGGCTTCGACAAGGGCGACCTGTCCCACGTCAAGTCCGTGACCTCCGCTCCTGTCGGTTCCGGTCCCTACACCTTCGAGAGCTATTCCAACGGCGCTGTGACCCTGGAGAAGAACGCCGGTTACTGGAAGGGCGAGCCCAAGATCGACACCATCATCTGGCGCGAGATGCAGGATGTGGATAAGATCCCCGGCGTCGTTTCCGGCACCATCGACATCACCGATCCTTCCTACTCCAAGGAAGCTGCCGATCAGATCAAGAAGGCCAACTCCAACGGCGAGATCTCCGGTGACGTGCTGCAGACCGATCTGGTCGCCAACCTGGGCTATGGCTATGTCGGCTTCAACGCCAACCGCGTGAAGGTCGGCACCGGCAACGGCGGCGACGAGGCCTCCAAGAACCTGCGTAAGGCTATCGCTACTGTGATCGCTGTCTACCGTGACGTGGCTGTGGACTCCTACTACGGTGAGTTTGCCAACGTCATCAACTACCCCATCTCCGACACCTCCTGGGCCGCTCCCCGTGTCACCGATGAGGGCTACAAGGTCGCTTTCTCCGTGGATGTGAACGGCAACGACATCTACACCGACGGTATGTCCGCCGAGGATAAGTACGCCGCCGCCAAGCAGGCCGCTCTGGGTTACTTCGAGGCTGCCGGCTACACCGTCACCGACGGCAAGATCACCGCGGCTCCCGCGGATGCCCGCATGGACGCTGAGGTCATGGTCGGCGGCAGCGGTACCGGCGACCACCCCACCTTTATGGCTCTGACCCTGGCCTCCGACGCTCTGAAGGAGCTGGGCTTCAACCTGATCGTCTCCGATATGTCCAACTTCTCCGAGATGACCAACGCCATCAACGCTGGTAACGCGGACATGTTCGCCATGGCGTGGCAGGCCACTCCCGACCCCGATATGTTCCAGATCTATCACAGCCAGGGCGGTTCTAACGAGAAGTCCTACTGGATCAAGGATGCCGAGCTGGATGACCTGATCATGCAGGCCCGTCAGTCCACCGATCAGACCTATCGTAAGACCCTGTACAAGGAGTGCCTGGATATCGTGGCCGACTGGGCTGTTGAGATCCCCGTCTATCAGCGCCAGAACTGCATCATCATCTCCAGCCAGCGCGTGAACCTGGATACCGTGACGCCCGATATCACTACCTATTGGCAGTGGTACAACGATCTGGAGCTGCTGGATCTGAAGTAAGCGCCTGATCCGTACATCTGATTTTCCTTAAAGGCCCAAAAACCTTTAAGACGGCTACCCTGCGGCTGCAAAGCCGCAGGGTAGCCTATCACCGGACTCTTTTGCGTATGAGTCAGGCGGTTCGACGTCCGTGCCGGAACGACTGCCTGATACGCAGAATCACATTAAAAAGGACAGCGGCCCCTGGCGCGGGGCGGCTGTCGGCAAAACGGAGGGATTGTATGCGCAAATTCTTAGTCAAACGCACACTGCTATCGATTGTGATCCTGTTCTTTGTGACATTCATCATCTATGTGCTGATGCGCTGTCTGCCCGCCTCCTACGTGGAGACGATGGCGCGGCAGCTGTCACAGGCACCCGGCTCCAAGCCCTACGAGGAGTGGCTGGCCCAGCTGAATGCCCAATACGGATTGGATCTGGAGCTGATCCCAGGCTTTTTCGTGCAGCTGAAAAACCTGGTCACCGGCAACTTCGGCGACAGCTGGAAGTACACCGTGCCCGTCATCCAGAAGTTCAACGAGGTCATCTGGGTGTCCTTCATCATGGGAGCTATCTCTCTGGTGTTCGAGCTGCTGATCGCGGTGCCCCTGGGCATCGTGGCTGCCACCAAGCAGTACAGCGTGACTGACTATACCGTTACCACCGTGGCCCTGCTGGGTATGTCTCTGCCTACGTTCTTCTTTGCCACCCTGCTGAAGCTGGTGTTCTCCGTGAAGCTGGGCTGGTTCGATCTGGTGGGTCTGACAGGACGTGATTTCAATACGCTGTCCCACTTTGGGCAGATACTGGATATGGCCAAGCATCTGGTGCTGCCTATCGTGACGCTGGTATTCATCTCCATCGGCCCGTGGATGCGCTACGTCCGCACCAACATGCTGGAGGTGCTGAACGCCGACTACATCCGGACCGCCCGCGCCAAGGGCCTGTCCGAGAAAAAGGTCATCTATCACCATGCCTTCCGCAATACGCTGATCCCGCTGGTCACGTTTATCGGCGGCAGCCTGCCCGGCCTGTTCGCCGGCGCGATGATCACAGAGACGCTGTTCGCTATCCAGGGCATCGGCTACATCTCCTACAACGCCATGGTGGCCGGTGATATTCCGTTCTCCATGTTCTACATGACGTTCCTGGCGATCCTGACGCTGCTGGGCAACCTCATCTCCGATATTCTGTACGCCGTGGTTGACCCGCGGGTACGCATCGCTTGAGAAGGGAGGACGTGACGAATGAGTTATTTTAACGATAAGACGGATAAAGATCTATCCCAGCCCGGGAAAGGTCAGGGAATGCCGGGCACCGATGCCCGCCGCCGTTCCTATGAGCTCAACGAAAAGTACGCGGGAAAGGACAATACGCCCTCTGAGGATAACACGCCCCAGGAGGATTACTCCCTCAGCGATGACCGCCGCGTCAAGGTGCTGTCCCCTGGCACGCTGGTGGCCAAGCGCTTCTTCCGCAACCGGCTGGCTGTGGTGGGTCTCACCATTCTGGCCGTGATGTTCATCTTCTCCTTCATCGGCGGTCTGGTCAGCCCCTACGGGCAGGACGAGGTGTTCTACCGCGACGACATCCAGATGAAGGAATACGCTGCCCTCAGCGAGAACACCGAGTACCGGTACCTCATCGCGGACGGGCAGGAGTTCGGCGCCATCCTGCAGGCGCAGCTGACACTGCACATGGGCAAGGATGACAGCTTCAGCTACAAGGGTGTGAACTACGACATCACCGAGGAGGGCGACAGCCTGTACTCCGTGTCCAGCGGCGGCACACTGCTGGCGGTGGCGTACAAGGACATCGTGAATCCCAGCGTCACCGGTGAGAAGTTCAGCTTCAGCTTCAGCTTCAACGCCCTGAAGGCCCACGTCACCGGTGAGACCGAGTTCACCGCCGACGGCAAGACCTATACCATGGACGACGGCAGCGTGATGCTCAACGGCGAGGAAGTCGCGTACATCAGCCGCTATGTCATCCAGTCCAAGGTGTCCGGCACCGTGATCTCCAAGGAGTTCAAGGAGCGGGTCATTGAGGCCGCGGGCAAGGGAGAGACCCAGATCGAGTACACCAACGAGAACGGCGAGGTTCGAGAGATCCAGCTGGAATACAACCCTGCCAAGTACCAGTGGTCCATCAAGGAGGGCACCGTCACCCGCGTGTTCGACGCCTACTCCTTCCCCAACAAGGTCCACCCGCTGGGCACCGATAAGAACGGTATGGATATGCTGACCCGTCTGATGTACGGCGGCCGCGTATCCCTGTGCATCGGCTTCATCGTGGTCATCATTTCCGCCACGTTGGGCGTGATTCTGGGCGGTATCTCCGGCTACTTCGGCGGCTGGGTGGATAACCTCATCATGCGTATCGTGGATATTTTCTACTGTATCCCCTCCACGCCGCTGATCATCATCCTGGGCGCGGCTATGGACGGCATGCGCGTGGACCCGCAGGTCCGTATGCTGTACCTGATGCTGATCCTGGGCTTCCTGGGCTGGCCCGGCATTGCCCGTCTGGTCCGCGGCCAGATCCTGTCCCTGCGTGAGCAGGAGTTTATGACTGCTACTGAGGCCTGCGGCATCAGTGTGTCCCGCCGTATCTTCCGGCACCTGATCCCCAACGTCATCCCTCAGCTCATCGTCAACTGCACCATGAGCCTGGGTTCCACCATCATCACCGAGGCGACCCTGTCCTTCCTGGGTCTGGGCGTCAAGTTCCCCTTCGCATCCTGGGGCAATATCATGAACGACGTGTCCAACTCCTACGTGCTGACGGAGTACTGGTTTATCTGGATCCCCGCCGGTATCTGCCTGATGCTGACAGTGCTGGGCTTCAACTTCGTGGGCGACGGTCTGCGTGATGCGTTCGACCCGAAGATGAAGCGCTGAGAAAGGAGTGGATCGGAATGGCTAAGAAACACAACGACGGTTATCTGTCCGCAAAGGAATCCCGCCGTATCTCCAAGGAGAACCGCAAGATCACCAATGAGCTGGAGAAGAAGCGCAAGCGGAAAACCGTGCCGGAGTCCGAGTATCTCACCGAGATGCACGACACTAACAATGCGGTGGAGTTCGATAACCTCCATACCTACTTCTTTACCGACACCGGCGTGGTCAAGTCCGTGGACGGCGTCACCTTCTCTGTGCCCATCGGCAAGACCGTGGGTGTGGTGGGCGAGTCCGGCTGCGGCAAGTCCGTCACCAGTCTGTCCCTGATGCAGCTGCTGCAGCGGCCCCAGGGTCAGGTGGTGGAGGGCGAGATCCGCCTGAATCTGGGCGACAAAGCCTACGATGTCACCAAGACCCCCGACTCCGTGATGCAGCACCTGCGGGGCAACTTCGTGTCCATGATCTTCCAGGAGCCTATGACCGCACTGAACCCCGTGTTCCGCATCGGCGACCAGCTGGACGAGGTCATCGCCCTCCACGGCGAGAAGGGCCAGACGGAGGAGCAGGTGCGCGAGCGCTCTATCCGGCTGCTGGAGATGGTGGGCATCGCTAACAGCGCAGGCGTTTACAAGAACTTCCCCCACGAACTGTCCGGCGGTATGCGCCAGCGTGTCATGATCGCTATGGCCCTGGCGTGCAGCCCCCGCCTGATCATCGCCGATGAGCCGACTACGGCGCTGGACGTGACCATTCAGGCGCAGATCCTGGACCTGCTGCGGAACCTGAAGGACAAAATCAATTCCTCCATCATGTTCATCACCCACGATTTGGGCGTTATCGCCGAGATGGCGGACTACGTGGTGGTCATGTATGCGGGACGTATCGTGGAGCAGGGTACGGCGGAGGAGATCTTCGCCCACCCCGCGCATCCCTATACCATCGGCCTGATGGCCTCCAAGCCTGTGGTGGGCCGTCAGGTGGAAAAGCTGTACTCTATCCCCGGCAAGGTGCCCAACCCCATCAACATGCCGGATTACTGCTACTTCAAGGATCGCTGCGAGATGTGCGTAGAGCAGTGCAGCGGCGAATATCCCTGTGAGGTCAGCATCTCGCCTACCCACAAGGTCAGCTGCTACCGCTACTACGACGGCAAGCGGCCCGATCTGGAGGAGCAGGTGGAGCGGGAAATGACCGGCAGCGCCGACAACGGAAAGGAGGGTGAATAAGATGCCGTTCTGGAAAGCAGGTAAGAATGACGATCAGGTCCTCGAGGAGCTGAAAGAGACTCAGAAGCAGAATGCCGACGAGTTTGTCAAGGAGCAGGCATACAGCCAGAAGGCGAAGAAGCCCTCTCTCACCGTGGACAACGATTTCACCCCCGTGGAGTATGATCCCCAGTACATTCTGCAGGTCAACCACCTGAAGAAGTATTTCCCCATCAAGGGCGGCATGGTGTCCAAGACTGTGGGCTACGTCAAGGCTGTGGACGGCGTGACGTTCAACCTCAAGCGCGGCACCACCATGGGTCTGGTGGGCGAGTCGGGCTGCGGCAAAACCACCACTGGCCGTACCATCCTGCGGCTGTACGACGAAAAGACCTCCGGTCAGGTGCTGTTCAACGGGCAGGAGATCTACGACCTGTCCGCCAAGGAGATGCGCGCCATGCGCACCAAGATGCAGATCATCTTCCAGGACCCGTTCTCCTCACTGTCCCCCCGTATGCCGGTGGGCGAGATCATCGGCGAGGCCGTCCGTGAGCACAATCTGGTGCCCAAGGAGGAGTTCGACGACTATATTGACAAGGTCATGGACAACTGCGGCTTGCAGCCCTTCCACAAGGGCCGCTATCCCCATGAGTTCTCCGGCGGCCAGCGGCAGCGTATCTGCATTGCCCGTGCTCTGGCGCTGAATCCCGAGTTTATTGTCTGTGACGAGCCGGTGTCCGCACTGGACGTGTCCATTCAGGCGCAGATCATCAACCTGCTCAAGGAGATCCAGAAGAAGTACAACCTAACGTACCTGTTCATCAGCCATGATCTGTCCGTGGTGGAGCACATCTCCGACACGGTGGGCGTCATGTATCTGGGCAATCTGGTGGAGTATGGCGCCACGGAGGATATCTTCCGCAACCCGCTGCACCCCTACACCAAAGCCCTGTTCTCCGCCATCCCCATCCCCGATCCCACGGTGAAGATGAACCGTATCGTGCTGGAGGGCAGCATCCCGTCTCCCGCCAACCCGCCAAAGGGCTGCAAGTTCCACACCCGCTGCGCCAACTGCATGGCCTGCTGCAAGGAGGAAACTCCTGTCCAGCGTGAGCTGGAGCCGGGCCACTTTGTGGCGTGCCATCTGTACGATAAGTAATGGCGAAGAAGCGAACCTATCAGGACGACGATGGGCGGACCATCGCCGATATGAGCGGCGTAGGGCCGTCGCCCATGCTGTTCCCGCGCATGCCTAAGAAGGCGACACCGCAGGAGCCGTCGCCCGCCGATGACCGGCCCTGGGAGTCCCAGGAGCAGTTTACGCCGGAGCAGCGCCGCGCCGCCATGGGCGGTGCGCTGAAGGCGGCCATGCTCATCGCCGGCGTGTTCATCGCCGCCGGCGCCGTGGCGATTCTGGCCATGCAGCTCATTTGGAATCACTGAAAAAAGAACACAGCGGCATCGACCGCTGTGTTCTTTTTTGCACCGTGGCGGCGGCAGTCCGGAGGAAGGTGATTCATGGAGGATGTTTTGGAACGTGGGGGTTGAGCATACGGGAGCTTTGCCTGCCGGAGGGTGGGCTTTTTTCGTATCGCGGCATATTTGGGGACGAGCCGTCATACAAGTGAATATCACACAGGAGGGGGAGCGGAGCATGGAATTGAGCTATGCCATAGCGCGCTATGAACAGGCGCTGGAGCTGCTGCCAATGCGGTGGCAGCAGGCGGCGCGGCGGCTGCCGGACTGGAGGAAGGCGCAGGCGGAGGAGTTCCGCCTGCGGACGGGGCGGCCTATGACGGTACTGACGTGTGAAGGGGAGATACTTGTCAGCGATGAGCTGCCGAGGGCACTGGTGACGCAGTCCGACTTGGAGCAGCTGTGCGACATGGTGACGGGATACTCCCGCTACGCTGTGTCGGAAACACTGAGCAAGGGGTATCTCATCGGCCGCGGCGGCTTTCGGGTCGGCGTCTGCGGCACCGCCGTCCTGCGGGACGGGGCCAACACCAACCTGCGGGACATCTCCTCCGTAACCGTTCGTATCAGCCGTCAGGTGCGGGGATTGGCAGAGCCGCTGCTGCGAGAGCTGTGGGAGCCGGAGGGCTTTCCCAGTACGCTGCTGCTGGCGCCGCCGGGGGTGGGCAAGACCACTCTGCTGCGGGACATGATCTGTGCGCTGTCCGACGGGGACGAGCAGCGCCCCGCCTGCCGCGTGGGTATCGTGGACGAGCGGGGCGAGCTGGCGGCCATGTACCGCGGCGTGCCGCAGCTGGAGGTGGGGGCCCACACCGACGTGCTGGACGGGTGTCCCAAGGCCCTGGGCATCACCATGCTGCTGCGGTCTGCCAACCCACAGGTCATCGCGGTGGATGAAATCACCGCAGAGGAGGACCTACGGGCCATGCTGTCCGCCGCACACTGCGGCGTGGCGCTGCTGGCCACCATCCACGCCGCGAACAGGGAGGAGCTGGCGCGGAAGCCGCTGTTTGCCCGACTGCTGGAGATGCGGGTATTCCAAAGGATAGTGACCATCACCGTAGAGAATGGACGCCGCGTCTATCGGGTGGAGGCGCTGTGACGGCCAAGCTGGCGGGGGCAGCGCTGATCGTGGCCGGTGCGGTCTGGTGCTGCGCAGCAAGACGCAGGCGGCAGCGGCAGCGCCTGACACTGGCCCAGGCACTTGCCCAGGCGCTGAGCGCCATGGAGACGGGCATCCGCTGGCAAAGGCGGCCCATGCCGCAGCTGCTGGCACAGCTGGCACAGCGGCCTGTGTGCGGGACGTACTTCGACGCGGTGCGGGAAATGCTGCAAAGCGATATGCCTTTACAGATAGCGTGGAACAGGACATTTTCACGGATTCCGGATGCGGAGACGGCGGAGGTGCTGCGGCGCATGGAGCTGGGCGGAGATGAGACGCGGCTGCTGACACAGCTGGAGGACGCGCGGCAGGCGCTGACAACGCTGGCGGCGCGGTGGGCGCGGGAGGATGCACAGGACCGCAGAGTGGCGGGGGCACTGGCACTGTCCGCTGCGGGGCTGCTGGTGATCTTACTGATTTGAGGGTAGTACATGGACGTTGATCTGATTTTCAAAATTGCGGCCATCGGGATACTGGTGGCGGTGCTGAACCTGCTGCTGGTCCGCAGCGGACGGGAGGAGCAGGCCATGATGACCACGCTGGCGGGGCTGATCGTGGTGCTGATGATGCTGGTGCAGCAGATCAGCGACCTGTTCGATCTGGTCAAGACGCTGTTCTCCCTGTGAGCCATGGAGACAGTGATCCGACTTTGCGCGCTGTGTCTCACCGGCGCGCTGCTGGCGGTGCTGCTGAAGCGGACAAACCCCGACATTGCGCTGCTGCTGGCGGTGGCGGTGTGCGGTGCGGCGCTGCTGTTGCTGGCGGAGCCGCTGGGGCAGGTGCGGGACCTGTTTACCCAGCTGCTCGACTGGGGCGGGCTGCCCACGGATCTGTTTCTGCCGCTGGTAAAAACGGTGGGTATCGCGCTGGTGAGTCGGACAGGCTCCGACCTGTGCCGCGACGCGGGTGAGAGCGCCATGGCATCACTGGTGGAGACAGCGGGGGCTGTCACGGCCATTCTGGTGTCGCTGCCGCTGTTTCAGGCGGCGTGGGACATGCTGAGGGGGCTGCTATGAGGGGAGTGAAGGTATGGATGGCCGCGGCGGCGCTGCTGTGGCTGCTGGTGACGCCGGCACAGGCGTCCGTCATCCCCGACAGCGTGACGGAGGCGCTGCCGCCGGAGGCTGCGGCCCATCTGGAGGGCCTGGATGAGACACCGGACCACACCACGTGGTCGGAGGGGCTGGCCCGCCTGTGGCACGACACCCAGCAGCAACTGGGAGAGGCTCTGCGGGAAAAGGCGTCCGGCGCGGCGCTGCTGCTGGGCGTGGTACTGCTGTGCGGCGTGGCGGAGAGCTTCTTCACGGCGGCGGAGCAGCCATCGGTGCCGCGGTTCGTGCCTATGGCGGGGGCACTGGCCATCACACTTACCGCTGCGGGGGACCTGCGGCAGATGATGGGACTGGGGGTGGAGACCATGGAGGAGCTGGATGTGTTTGCCAAGGCACTGCTGCCCACACTGTCGGCGGCTGCGGCCGCCAGCGGCGGAGCCATCACAGCGGGGACACGACAGGTGGCTACGGTGTTTTTTGCCAACCTGCTGCTCAGCGTGATCCGGAAGCTGCTGCTGCCGCTGCTGTACTGCTGCATCGCGGCGGCCGCCGCCGACACTATGGCGCCGGATCACGGCCTGAAAAAAATTGGCGCAGGTATCAGCAAGGCTGTGACCTGGGCTCTGACAGCCACCATGGTGGTGTTTACCGGCTTTCTGACCCTGACCGGCGCGGCCACCGGCGCGGCGGACGCCATGACGGTGCAGATGACCCGCAGTGCCATCGCCACGGCGGTGCCGGTGGTGGGGTCCATCATCTCCGAGGCCACGGGGACGGTGCTGGCGGGAGCAGGGGTGCTGAAAAACGCCGTGGGTATCTTTGGGATGCTGGCGGTGCTGGCCATCTGCCTGACGCCGTTTCTGAACATGGCGGTGCAGTATCTGCTGTACAAGCTGACGGCGTTTCTGGCGGGCATCGTGACGCAGGGGGCTCTGGCGGAACTTATCAACGCACTGGGCACGGCCTTCGGCCTGATGCTGGGTATGACCGGCAGCTGTGCACTGCTGCTGCTCATCTCCATCACCTCCGCCGTGTCGGCGGTAACGGCATGATCGGGGCGCTGCGGACATGGCTGCTGTCCATCATCGCAGCCGGACTGGTGCTGTCCATCCTGTACGCCCTGCTGCCCAAGGGGCGGCTGCGGCCCATCGTCCGCACCGCGGGCGGCGTGGTGCTGATGCTGGTGATCCTGCGGCCGTTGACGGAGCTGGACCTGGAAGGCTTTGCCGTATCCTACGACGACTACGCCCGGGAGATCCGGGAGTTGACGGAGCAGTACCGCGCGGCGGACACGGCGGAGCTGGCAGCTATCATAGAGCGGGAGACCGCCGCATATATATCGGACAAAGGCGCGGCGCTGGGGGTGAATTGCCACGCCGTAGTGGAGACGGAGCTGCGCTCCGGCGTGCCCTACCCCTGCGCGGTGACTCTGGACGTGGAGAGAAACGAGACGCTGGCCGCCTGCATTGCCGCCGATCTGGGTATCGGCAAGGAGGCACAGGTCTGGCAGGCGGCTGGGGAGAGGTGACATATGAAGCTGGAGAAGTGGACGGGACTGCTGAAGAAGTACCGGTACGCTGCGCTGATCGTGCTGGCGGGGGTGGTACTGATGCTGCTGCCCACCGGCGGCAGCAAGGCGGACAGCGGGGGTGACAGCAGCGAGGCGGCGGAGAGCTTCTCGCTGGAGGAGACGGAGAAGCGCATGGCGGAGGTGCTGGGTACCATCAACGGCGTGGGCCGCGTGCGCATCATGCTGACGCTGCGTTCCGGCTCCACCCTGCGTCTGGCGGAGGACAGCACCATCTCCGACAGCACCGGCGGCCAAACTAAGCAGGAAAAGCAGGTGCTCACCGTCAATCGCGGCAGCGGACGGCAGGAGGTGGTGGTGACCCAGCAGCTCTATCCCACCTATCAGGGGGCGGTGGTGGTCTGCGAGGGAGCCGGCAGCAGCACCGTGCGGCTGGCGGTGGTGAACGCGGTGTCTGTACTGACGGGGCTCAGCAGCGACAAAATCTCGGTGGTCAAGTGGAAGTCATAGAAAAATGAGGAGGAGTTGGAGCATGAAACAGGTATGGAAGCGGCGCGCAGTGGTGGCGGCGGTACTGATGCTGGTGGGCACCTCGGTGTATCTCAACTGGCGTTATGCCGGAACCGTGGAGGACAGCGGCAAAAAAGTGCTTGGTCAGTCAGCACTGGTGAACGGCGAGACCACGGACGCAGAGGTGACTGCCGCCGGTGACGACTACTTCGCCACGGCGCGGCTCAGCCGAAAGCAGGCACGTGACACCGCCATCAGCATGCTGCAGGAGGCGCAGGTGGACGAAAACGCCACGGAGGACGTGCTGAACGAAGCGTCCCAGACGATGCAGGTGTTGGCGGCCTACACCGTGGCGGAGTCACAGATCGAGAGCCTGGTGGTGGCCAAGGGCTATGCCGACTGCGTGGCATTTATGGGCGACGATGCCATCAGCGTGGTGGTGTCCGATCCAGACGGGCTGGATACCGTGGATGTGGCCCGCATCAAGGACATCGTGGTCAGCGAGACCAGCTATACGCCGGATCAGATCCGCATCATGGAGGCGGGAGCCACGGCACAGACCGGCAATCCCCAGGAGGCGGAGGTGCCCACCGCCGCTGCGGAAGAGACGCAGGCAGAGGACGCAAAATAGGTGTTGTATTTCGGCACAAAAAATGGTATACTGAACTGAATCACGAAAGACAGCACAAGGAGATAACGCAACATGGCTGAAAATAAGGAATACATGATCCATCAGGAGGAGGACGGCGCCATCCAGATCTCGGAGGATGTCGTGGCCTCTATCGCATCCACCACTGCGTCTGAGGTGGATGGTGTCAGCGCCATGATGAGCGCCAATGTGTCCGATCTGATGGGCGGCAAGAAGATGTCCGCCAAGGGCGTCCGTGTGGAGATGGATGGAGAGGCCATCGCGGTGAACCTGTTCATCGTGGTGCGCTACGGCAGCGCCATCGGCGACGTGGCCAAGAAGGTGCAGCAGATGGTGCGTACCGCACTGGAAGGTATGACCGGCTTCCGGGTGGCGGCGGTCAATGTCCACGTGGGCGGCATCAGCTTCAACTGAACCAAACGAACTGAGAGAGAAAAGGTACACGTTTATGACACGCAATACGGCCCGCGAGATCGCCACACATCTCGCCTATGAACTGAGCTTCAATGATCTGCCTGTGGAGGAGTTTCTGGACCTGCAGCTGAGCGGGGAGAGCTTCGCTGCGCTGGCACCGGAGCATCCCGTCTATGAGGAGCGCCCCAACGCCAAGCAGGAGGAGTATATCCGCCGTCTCGTCTCCGGCGTGGCGGAGCACGCGGCGGAGCTGGACGCGGACATCGAAAAATATGCCAAGGGCTGGCGGTTCGAGCGAATCTCCCTGGTGGCCTCCGCCATCATGCGGGTGGCCATGTACGAGATGCTGTACATGGCGGACATTCCCGCCGGTGTCGCCATCAACGAGGCGGTGGAGATCGCCAAGCATTACGAATCGCCGGAAGTGGTGAAATTTATCAACGGCATCCTGGGCAGCTTCGCCCGGGGCGAGCTGAAGGAATGAGTCAGGAAGGCAGAGCTTGCGCTCTGCCTTTTCCGCATGGAGCGAGGAGGGCGGCATGGACGAACGGCATGTGTTTACCGTCACCGAACTGAATAACTGTGTTAAAGAACTGGTGGAGTCCGTCCCCGCCTTCGGCGACCTGCTGCTGAAGGGAGAGATCTCCAACTACAAGGTGTACCCCTCGGGGCACCACTACTTCACGCTGAAGGACAGCCAGAGCGCCCTGCGCTGCGTGATGTTCAAGGGCTCCGCCGCCAAGCTGCGGTTCCGGCCGGAGAACGGCATGCAGGTCATCGCCTCCGGCCGTATCAGTGTCTACCCGCGGGACGGCGCGTACCAGCTGTATTGCAGCGGACTGTCCGCCGATGGTGTGGGCGACCTGTACGTAGCTTTTGAGCAGCTAAAGGATAAGCTGTATCGGGAGGGGCTGTTCGACCCTGCCCACAAGAAGCCGCTGCCCCGCTATCCCCAGCGCATTGCCATTGTTACTTCGTCGGCGGGCGCGGCGGTACACGACATGATCCGTATCCTGCGCCGCCGGTATCCCATCGCCAAGGTGCTGCTGCTGCCAGTGCGGGTACAGGGAGTGGAGGCACCGCCGGAGATCGTGGGCGCCATCCGCTATGCAAACCGCTACCACCTGGCGGATGTGCTCATCACTGGACGCGGCGGAGGCTCGCTGGAGGACCTGTGGGCCTTCAACGATGAGCGGGTAGCCAGGGCCATCTATGACTCGGAGATCCCCGTCATCTCCGCCGTAGGGCATGAGCCGGACGTGGCTATCAGCGACTTTGTGGCCGACCGGCGGGCATCTACGCCGTCCAATGCGGCGGAAATCGCCGTACCGGACATGGCGGAACTGCTGCGGGCCTTGCAGGGCAGCCGGGAACGTATGGCTCAGAGCCTGCTTCACGGGCTGCACCGGCAGGAGGAGCGGCTGGCGGATTTTGAGAAGAAGCGGGTACTGACGGATCCCACCGCCTTTCTGGCGGACCGGCGGCTGTATCTGGACCATGTGGTCCACCGGCTGGCCGCCGCGGAAAGGGACTGCGTGGCAGGGGAGAACCGCCGGTTCGCGGCGGCTGCCGCCGCACTGGACGCCCTGAGCCCTCTGAAGGTGCTGGCCCGGGGCTACGCCGTGGCCCAGAACGGAGAGGGCACGGTGCTGAAAAGCGCCGCCGATGTGGCGGCGGGGGAGCACATCCGCGTCCGGCTGGCCCAGGGGAGCTTACAATGTGACGTTGTGGACAAGGAGGACTGACATGGCCGCAAAAAAGACGTTTGAGGAGAATATGGCCCGTCTGGAGCAGATCGTGACGCTGCTGGAGAAGGGCGACGCCCAGTTGACGGACAGCCTGGCGCTGTTCGAGGAGGGCACGAAGCTGGCGGCTCAGTGCCGCAAGGAACTGGACAGCGCGGAACAGAAGGTGGTCAAGCTGATGAAGGGCCCCGATGGCGCGCCGCTGGAGAGCGATTTTCTCGCGGAGGAATGACCATGAGCTACGCAACACAGTACGCGGCGTATCAGCAGGGCATCGAGGGCTATCTGGCCGGCCTGTTCACCGCCGAGACCCCCTACAAGAAGCTGTACGAGGCCATCCGGTACAGCCTGCTGGCCGGCGGCAAGCGCATCCGGCCGGTGCTGACGCTGGAGTTTGCCCGTCTGGGCGGCATCGATTGGCATCTGGCGCTGCCCTACGGCTGTGCGCTGGAGCTGGTACACAACTACTCCCTGATCCACGATGACCTGCCTTGCATGGACAACGATGATCTGCGCCGCGGCAAGCCCACCAACCACAAGGTGTACGGCGAGACGCTGGCGGTGCTGGCCGGCGATGCTATGCAGCCCGAGGCGTTCCGCCTGATGGCGGAAGCACCCTGCCTGCCGGCGGAGAACCGGCTGGAGGCTGTCCGCACACTGGCCTGCGCCTGCGGCGCCGATGGCATGGTGGGCGGTCAGGTGCTGGACACCGTCTACGATGTCCGCGATGCGGCAGGGCTGACGGTGCTGAACCGGCTCAAGACCGGCGTGATGATCTCCGCGGCGGCGGAGCTGGGCTGTATTGCCTCGGAAATGCCTGCCACCATGCGCGCTCAAGCGCTGGTGTACGCCGACGCCATCGGCAGGGGCTTCCAGATCCGCGACGACATGCTGGATGTGGAGGGAGATCAGGCCGTGTTCGGCAAGCCTATCGGTTCCGATGTTCAGGAGGGCAAGGTGACCTTCGTGGATGTGATCGGCATGGACGCCTGCCGCCAGGAGGTGGCCGCCTGCACCGAGACGGCCAAGGCAGCGGTGGCCGGATGGCCGGACCATGGTTTCCTCTGGGAGCTGGCGGACCGAATGGTGGGCCGCAGGAAGTGAGCAATAAAAAAATACCCGCACCACGGTGCGGGTATTCTTTTATTGCTCTTTCCCGTAGTCGCACAACGACTGTAAAGGGCATTCACTGCACAGAGGACCACGGGCCATGCATAGGGCGCGGCCATGGAGCACCATGCGGTGGCAGAAGTTGTTGGACTCCTCTGGCGGGATGACTTTCCGCAGCTGCTGTTCTACCTTCAGGGGGTCCTTGCTGCCGTCGGTGATGCCCAGCCGTCCGGTGATGCGGATGCAGTGGGTGTCGCAGACGTAGCCCTCCTGGCCGTAGATGTCGCCCAGAAT
This sequence comes from uncultured Eubacteriales bacterium, assembly GCA_900545585.1. Lineage (GTDB taxonomy): Bacteria > Bacillota > Clostridia > Oscillospirales > Oscillospiraceae > Vescimonas. The sequence continues at coordinate 123,794 of UQZR01000001.1, read as the reverse complement.
CAGGTTGGCCGTCTTGCGGCCCACGCCGGGCAGCGTCAGCAAGTCCTCCATATTGTCGGGGACCTTTCCGCCGAACCGCGCCAACAGCTGCTGGGCGGCGGCCACGATGTCCCGCGCCTTGGCCCGCCAGAAGCCGCAGGACTGGACGCAGCGGCCTACCTCGTCCACATCGGCATCAGCGAACGCCTCCAGCGTGGGATAGCGCTGGAACAGCGCCGGCGTCACCAGATTTACCCGTGCATCGGTACACTGGGCTGCCAGCCGCACGGAAAACAGCAGCTCATAGTCCTTGCCATAATCCAACGAACAGGCTGCATCGGGGTACAGCTCCTTCAGTGCCGCGATGATAGCGGCGATCTCCTGTGTGGTTTTCATGGGCTTCACCTCGTCTGATATTATAACAGCGGTTGCAGAAAAAGGCAATCCATGTTATAATGTCCGGACGGAAAGGAGGTGCGGCCCATGCGCCCGCTGGCAGACGAAATACGGCCCCAGACGCTGGACGAGGTGGCAGGGCAGAAGCACCTGCTGGGGCAGGGGGCCCTGCTGCGCCGTCTCATTGAGAACGGTACCGACACCAACCTGATCTTCTACGGCCCTTCCGGCACCGGCAAGACCACTGTGGCCAACATCATCGCCAAGCAGGCAAAAAAGACCCTGTACTACCTGAACGCCACCACCGCGTCGCTGCAGGATGTGAAAAACGTCATCGGCGATGTGGGTACCATGATGGCGCCTAACGGCGTGCTGCTGTATCTGGACGAGATCCAGTACTTCAATAAGAAGCAGCAGCAGAGCCTGCTGGAATTCCTGGAGAACGGTAAGATCACCATGATCGCCTCTACCACGGAGAATCCGTATTTCTACATTTACAACGCCCTGCTGTCCCGAAGCACCGTGTTCGAGTTCAAGCCCCTGACGGTGGAGGAGACCATTCCCGCCGTGGAGCGGGCACTGCGCATCGAGCAGGAGCGGAGCCCGCTGCCATTTACGTGGGAGGACGCCGTGCCCCGCACCGTGGCCAGCGGCTGCGGCGGCGATGTGCGCAAGGCCGTCAATGCTGTGGAGCTGCTGTACCGAGGGGCGCGGACCGTCGACGGTGGACTGCATGTGACAAGGGATGATGCTTTACAACTCAGTCAGCGCAGCGCCATGCGCTACGACAGGGAAGGAGATGACCACTACGACCTGTTGTCGGCGCTGCAAAAGTCCATTCGTGGCTCCGACCCTGACGCGGCGGTGTACTATCTGGGACGGCTGCTGGTGGCGGGGGATCTGCTGTCGCCCTGTCGTCGGCTGTTGGTCATCGCGGCAGAGGATATCGGCCTGGCCTACCCCCAGGGCATTGTGGTGACGAAGGCCTGCGTGGATGCGGCGCTGCAGCTGGGACTGCCGGAGGCGCGGCTGCCGCTGGCGGAGGCCGCTGTGCTGCTGGCCACTGCACCCAAGTCCAACAGTGCCCACAATGCCATCATCGCCGCTATGGCGGACATCCAGAACGGCGCGGTGGGGGAGATCCCACGGCATCTGAAGAACGTTCACGCCGATAGTGCCGGCTCCGCCAGGCCCGACGCCTACAAGTACCCGCACAATTATCCAAATCACTATGTAAAGCAAAGATACTTGCCGGAGGTGATGGGCGATAAGACATATTATGAGTACGGGCCCAACAAGACGGAACAGGCGGCTAAGCGCTATTGGGACGACATCAAGGGGACGTGACCATGGAACTGCACCTGAATGACATACTGGAACTGAAAAAAGACCACCCTTGCGGCAGCCGCCGCTGGCAGGTGCTGCGGGTGGGAATGGATATCAAGCTGCGCTGTCTGGGCTGCGGGCATGAGGTGATGCAGCCACGCCGCAAGGTGGAGAAGATGATCAAGCGCATCGTACCGAAGGAGGAATGAACATGAGACCGAAATGGACACGCTACGTTGCCATGGGCATCGCGCTGCTTCTGGCTTTCGTCATGCTGGTGTCGCTGGTGGTGCCCTATCTGGGTATGTGAGGCGGCTATGAAACACTGTATCCTTGCCAAATACCGGCCGGAGGTCTATCCTCGCCGACAGGAACTGCTGCCCCGCATCCGCCAGATCTTCAGCGCCGCCTCGGAGCTGGAGGGCGTCAGCGGCGCATCGGTCTATCCCAACTGCGTGGCGCGGGACAACCGGTACGATGTGCTGATCGTACTGGATATGGCGCCGGAGGCGCTGCCGGTGTACGACGCATCGGCTATGCACCACCTCTGGAAGGAGGAGTTCGGCCCGCTGCTGGCGCAGAAGGCCATCTTTGATTTTGAAGCGTAATGCCCCCGCAGATACATACCGCACGGAAAGGCTTCTCCTTTTCCGTGCGGTTTCTTTTTTTGACGGTTTTCTTTGCCGCCGCGTTCTATAATGGACGGGCGAGGTGAGGCGAGATGGTGGTGTATCTGGATCGGGTGTTCCTGCTGAACCTGCTGGTCGACTATCTGCTGCTGCTGTCGGCGGCGCAGCTATCCGGCAGGACGCTCAGCCGCCTGCGCCTGCTGCTGTGCGCCGCCGGAGGCGGGCTGTACGCGGTGGCCACGTTCCTGCCGGGCTGCGGTTTTCTGCGCGGCCCGCTGTGCCAGCTGGCGGCGGGTGGGGCCATGGCCCTATGCGCTTTTCGGGGACGGCGGCGGCCGGCACTGCTGTTTTTGCTGCTGTCCGGCGGACTGGCGGGCTTCGTACTGGCGCTGGGACTGTGGGCCGGATCACCCACGGCACTGCTGCACCGCATCTATCGGGGCGAGATGAACTGGCCGCTGCTGCTGGGCGCCGCACTTTGCTTCTATTTGCTGCTGCGTCTGCTGCTGGGGCAAGGGGCACGCCATGGAGGAGGAGAACGATTGAAGGTCACCATATCTGTCTGCGGACGAAAGCAGACCGTCACGGCGTTGCATGACACCGGAAACACACTGCGGGACCCTGTGTCGGGCCGCCCGGCGTTAGTGCTGGAGCGGGAGGCAGCGGAGGATCTGTGGCCGCCGGACGTGGCGGCAGTGCTGGCATCGCCGCTGCCGCCGGAGGAGAAAATGGCGCGGCTGCACCGACTGGGGGCGACTGTGACGTTCACCCTGCTGCCGTTCCGCAGCGTGGGCGTGCCATCGGGTCTGCTGCTGGCGGCCCGCAGCGACTACATAGAGATCAATGGGCGGCGCTACCCACGGACACCGGTGGCGCTGACGGAGCACCCCATCAGCGACGGCGGGTGCCACGCCCTGTGGGGAGATCCGGATGGGGAGGAGGTGATGGCGGATGCGGAAGCTGCTGCTGCGGCTGCTGACGTTTCTGCGGAGACGACGCAGGCCGGATAAGATCATGTACATTGGCGGCAGCGATACTCTGCCGCCGCCGCTGCCGCGGGATCAGGAGGCGGAGCTTCTGGCTCGCCTGGATCAGGGGGAGCTGCCGGTGCGGCAGACCCTCATCGAGCGGAACCTGCGGCTGGTGGTCTATATTGCCCGCCGGTTCGAGAACACTGGCATCAACATCGAGGACCTGATCTCCATTGGCACCATCGGGCTCATCAAGGCCATCAATACCTTCCGTACCGACAAGAACATCAAGCTGGCCACCTACGCTTCCCGCTGCATTGAGAACGAGATCCTGATGTATCTGCGGAAGAATAACGGCAGCCGCGTGGAGGTCAGCTTCGACGAGCCGCTGAGCACCGACTGGGACGGCAAGGAGCTGCTGCTCAGCGATGTGCTGGGCACGGACAGCGATGTGGTGATGCGGCCCATCGAGGCCGACGTGGACCGCCAGATGCTGGCGGACGCCGTGGCCAAGCTGAACCCACGGGAGCGGGATATCATCACCATGCGATTCGGTCTGGGCGGCAGCAAGGAGCTGACCCAGAAGGAGGTGGCGGACCGGCTGGGCATCTCCCAGTCCTACATCTCGCGGCTTGAAAAGCGTATCATCCTGCGGCTCAGGCGGGAAATTCTGCGCATGAGCTGAAAAACGCCTGTGAAGGAAATCTCCTTCACAGGCATTGGCCGTCAATATTTATTGCAAAAACAGGGAGGCGGGGCGGTTGATGACCATCATGTTGTAGTACCGCAACAGGTGGTAGTCGTCCTTGTCCAGCTTAATGGTGTTCAGCAGGCGCTCTGTCTCGTCCAGCGGCTCCTTGGAGATCAGGGCCTTCAGAGCGATGGGGGCGAAGAAGGGGGTGGAGCCGATACCGGACAGCAGGCCGATGGCCGGCGTGCGGTTGGACATGGGGTTCAGCATGCAGATGTACATCTTCTCCGCCTCGTTGATCTGGTTGGTCAGTACCATATGGGTGATGGTGTCATAGGCTTTCATCTCACCGGTGAACAGGTGCTGGCATCGATCCGGATCGGAGAAGGACGTGACCCCCAGATACAGCGTGACCTCGATGCCCTCGCGGTCGGCGGCACGGGAGAACCGCAGCAGGGAGCGCACCATCTGGCGCACACGGCCGTCGTAGTAGTACATATACGCCAGGGACTGGTTGAAGTAGTTGTTCTTGGGCAGCGCCGCATCCTGATGGAACACCGGAGGCTGGTAGTCGATGAAGCACTTCAGGTCGATGTCCAAGGCCTGGGCGATGTCGTACAGCGTCTCGATGTCGATGGTAATGGCGCCGTTTTCGTACTTGGACAGCGTGGCCTTGCTCTTGTTGATCATGGCAGAGAACTGCTCAATGGTATAGCCGCGGCTCTTCCGGTATTTTTTGATACGCTGCCCCACGAAATAGGAAAAAGAACTCATTTGCGTCACCTCCTGCGACATCACAATCATACCAAACATTTGGTAGGAAGTCAACTGTTAGTTTCGGAATATGAAACAAATTTTCCACCTGATTTCCCTGCAATAAACGGCATGTTGAAGAATAACAAAAAAAGGCCCATCCTTGCAGATGGGCCTTTTTGCCTATGTCGGGGAGTGACCTTACTTGGCGGCCTCCATACCGGCCAGCAGAGCCTTTTTGTTGCCCTCCAGGAAGCGGGCTTTCTTCTCACCCAGCTCGATACGGATGGCTTCCATCATGCTCTCCACGGTGGTGACGGGAGCTACAGCCAGAACAGCGCCCAGGATAGCCACGTTGGCGCCCTTGGGGTTACCGATGGACTCGGCGATGCCGTTAGCGTCGCAGTACACCACGGTGATGTCGTCGCGGACGGCCTTGCGGTCGATGATGCTGCTGTTGATGACCAGCACACCGCCGGGCTTCACGTGCGCCTCAAACTTGTCCAGAGAAGGACGGTTCATGGCGACGATGACGTCGGCCTTATCCACCAGGGGGGAGGCAACGGGATCATCGGAGACGATGACGGAGCAGTTGGCGGTACCACCGCGCATTTCAGGGCCGTAGGAAGGCAGCCAGGAGACGTGCTTGCCGTCCAGCATGCAGGCCATGGCCACGAATTTACCGATCAGGAGCATGCCCTGACCGCCGAAACCGGCAAAAATGAAGGTTTTTTCCATATTACTCGGCCTCCTTGTCTTTGTAAACGCCCAGCGGGTAATAGGGGATCATGTTCTTCTCCAGCCACTCCATAGCCTCCACAGGAGACAGGCCCCAGTTGGTGGGGCAGGTGGACAGGACCTCGATCATGGTGAAGCCCTTACCCTCCATCTGCAGGCGGAAGGCCTTGGCGATGGCCTTCTTGGCCTTGGCGATATTGGCGGTGTTGTTGACTGCCACGCGCTCGATGTAGTAGGAGCTGGGCACAGCGGCCAGCATCTCGGACATCTTGATGGGCAGACCACTCCACTCCTCGCTGCGGCCGGCGGGGCAGGTAGTAGCCTTCTGGCCGATCAGGGTGGTGGGGGCCATCTGGCCGCCGGTCATGCCGTAAATAGCGTTGTTGACGAAGATGGTGGTGATCTTCTCACCGCGGTGGGCGGCGTGAACGATCTCGGCAGTACCGATGGAGGCCAGATCGCCGTCGCCCTGATAGGTGAACACCAGGGTGTCCTTGCCCACGGAGCGCTTGACGCCGGTGGCCACTGCGGGAGCGCGGCCATGAGCGGCCTCGTACATGTCGCAGTTGAAGTAGTCATAGGCAAACACGGAACAGCCGACGGGGGCTACACCGATGACCTTGCCATCCAGGTGCATCTCATCGATGACCTCGGCCACCAGACGGTGAATAATACCGTGGTTGCAGCCGGGGCAGTAATGGAACTGCTTGTCACTCAGCAGCTTTGTCTTTTCAAACAGTACAGCCATCTTATTTACCCTCCTTCATGCTCAGGATCTTCTCAACGATCTCACTGGTAGAGGGCATCTGGCTGCCGCAGTGACCGAAGAAGTCCACGGGCTTTTCGCCGTTGAGGGCCAGCTTGACATCCTCCAGCATCTGGCCTTCGTTCAGCTCCACGTCCAGAACAGCCTTCACGCTGGGCTGGCAGCAGGCATCGTGCATCGCCTTGGCGGGGAAGGGCCACACGGTGATGGGACGGACCAGACCGACATGGATGCCCTTTTCCTTCAGCTCAGCGATAGCGCTCTTGGCGATACGGGCCACGGTGCCGAAAGCGGTGATGATGTACTCAGCACCCTCGCAGTTGTAGGATTCCCACTGCTGCTCGTTCTCAACGACTCTCTTATACATAGCCTGCAGCTCGTCATTATGGACGGCCAGGCTCTCGGTGTCGATGTAGATGGAGTTGATGACGCCGCGCTTGGCAGGATCATCGCCGGGCTTCCAGCCTGTGCAGGCCCAGGGCTTCTCCTCGGGATCGACCTTGTAGTCCACCATCTCGGGCAGCTCCACGGGCTCCATCATCTGGGCGATGATGCCGTCCGCCAGGAACAGAACGGGGATGCGGTACTTCTCGGCCTTCTCGTAAGCGATCATCATCAGGTCGATGGCCTCCTGCACGGAAGCGGGAGCGAAGGTCAGCAGATGATAGTCACCGTTGCCGCCGCCCTTGACACCCTGGAAATAGTCGCCCTGGGATGCCTGGATGTTGCCCAGACCGGGGCCGCCGCGCATCACGTTGATGATAACAGCGGGGACCATGGCGCCTGCGCAGTAGGAGATGCCCTCCTGCTTCAGGGACACGCCGGGGCTGGAAGAAGACGTGATAACACGTGCGCCGGTGCCGGCTGCGCCGTACACCATGTTGATAGCCGCCACTTCGCTCTCGGCCTGCAGGAAGCAGCCGCCGATCTCGGGCATACGGGCGGACATGTATTCAGGGATCTCCGTCTGCGGAGTGATGGGGTAACCGAAGAAATAGCGTGCGCCGGCACGAATGGCGGCTTCCGCAATAGCTTCGCTTCCCTTCATAAGAGTCAAAGCCATGTTCTTTCCTCCTTAGTCTTTCTCAATTCGGATCACCACATCGGGGCAGGTACGCGCACAGGAAGTACAGCCGATGCAGGCTTCCATGTTGATGACCTCCGCCGGATGATAGCCCTTAGCGTTGATGCGGGTTTTGGACAGCTCGATGATATGCTTCGGACACGCTCGTGCACACAGGCCGCAGCCCTTGCACAGGTTTTCGTCGATGGTAACTCTTACCATTCTCTACACCTCTTTTCCTCATTTTCCTCATGCTGTGATGTATCTACTACCCCCGAAAGGGGAGGTATGCGGTGTTAATACATATCCTTGTGCGGATTCTTGATATTCAGTCCATACTCGATGTAGGAATCCCAGTCACGGTGCATATACACGTCGATGGCAACGGGCTTTCCCACATATTTCGGGTCCGGATCACGGGCCAGGAAGGCATCGAGGAACTCCTTCTTGCCGGTGGTGTAGGCCACGGGGATGCCTGTGCGGTCCACCACCTCACGCAGGACCTCGTAGCCGTCCCACAGATCATCGGCACTGGTCATGGTGGCCAGATTGGTGTTATTGATCATGCCGGTGATCTGCAGACGGGCGTGAGCCTGCATGCCCTCCTGCAGCCGGTGGATCTTCTCCACCGTGCTGGCAAGAGGCCGTCGGATATTCACAACGTTCAGCACTTCCAGAGCACCGGGCTCCAGTGCCATAAAATCCTGATAGTAGCGGCCCAGCGCCGTGGCGCCTACGTCGTCGCCGCCCACATCGAAAATGACCGTATCCCAATCCAGTACAAAGGCGGATGACACCTCGGCAGGGAGGGAGAGCGTTTCGATACCGGAGCAGGCGAAGTTGGGGGACACCAGACGGATCTCCTTCTGTTCCACCATCTTGCCCCGCTCGGTCAGCCGGAAGTAGGTATTCACCATATCCAGATCCAGCAGCTCCGTCCGATCGCCGCGGGCCGCAGCCTGCATGGCAAAATTCAGGGCCAGTTCACTCTTGCCGCTGCCGTAGTTGCCGATGAGCACTTTGACGTCTTTCATGGATGCAGAGTCTCCTTGCTTACTTCAGGTTCTCCCGAATGGTCTGGCACAGGGCGGTGATGCCCTGTACGATCTTCTCCTCAGGCATGCAGGAATAGTTCAGACGCAGGGTGTTATCGTGGCCGCCGTTGGGGAAGAAGGAACCGCCGGGGACGAAGGCGACCTTCTTTTCCAGACACTTCATCTGCAGGGCCTTGGCGTCCATGTACTCAGGCAGGACCACCCAGGCGAACAGGCCGCCCTCGGGACGGGTGAAGGTGCAGGGCTCAGGCAGCTCCTTGGCCAGAGTCTCCAGCATCACGGCGCGGCGCTTCTTGTAGCACTCGCGGATGGTGCTGACGTGGGCGTCCAGATCGAACATGTCGATCCACTTGGAGGTCTCCATCTGGCCGATGGTAGAGGCCTGCAGGGAGGCGGCCTGCTCCATGAAGTTGTACTTGGCCAGAATCTCATCGGAAGCGCAGACCCAGCCCAGACGGTAGCCGGGAGCCAGGATCTTGGAGAAGGTGCCCAGATAGATCACCAGGCCCTTGGTGTCCAGGCTCTTCAGAGCGGGCAGATACTCGCCCTCGAAACGCAGCTCGCCGTAGGGGTTATCCTCGATGACGGGGATCTCGTACTTGTTGACGATGTCCATGAACTGATGACGGCGATCCAGATCCCAGGTACGGCCGGTGGGGTTCTGGAAATCGGGGATGACGTAGATCATCTTCACACGCTCGGTGGTGGCCAGGATCTTCTCCAGCTCGGACATGATCATGCCGCCATCATCGGTGGGGACTTCGATGAACTTGGGCTCGCAGGCCTTGAAGGCGTTGACGGCGCCCAGATAAGAGGGGCTCTCCAGCAGCACCACGTCGCCGGGGTTCAGGAACACACGACCGGAGAAATCCAGACCCTGCTGGGAACCGGAGGTCACCAGAATGTGGTCCTTATCGGTGTGGATGTTGTTCTTGGCCAGCATACGCTCGGCGATCTGCTCGCGCAGACGGGGATAGCCTTCCGTAGAAGAATACTGCAGAGCGACACGGCCGTTTTCCTTCAGAACAGCGATGGATGCCTCCATCATCTGCTCCACGGGGAACAGCTCGGGAGCGGGCATACCGCCGGCAAAGGAGATGATGTCGGGCTGCGCGGTCAGCTTCAGCAGCTCGCGGATCTCAGAGCCTTTCAGAAGGTCCATTCTGCTCGAAAATTGTACCATGAATCTTTCCTCCTCAAATGATGAAAATTCGCTGCATGTACATACGTTCCACTGTGTACATAAACAAATTAAAGCACAAATCGGAGCCAATGTAAATAAAGGCAGACGGAGAAAAATTCGAGAGCCGCATTTTTGTCATTCCCAACAAAAATCACCCCATCAGACCGTCAATTTCACAATATTAATTCAACGAACGATTCGCTGAAATGGGCGAAAAGAGGCCATATGCGGGGAAAAGCGGCGCTGTATACTACCAGAAGCAGGATTGACTTTTAATGGTATAGTGTGTTATGTTGTTAAAGTATTCAGGGCGTCCGGCCCTGAGAAAAACAGAAATAAAATGGTCAACAGACGGGGGAGGAGGCACTTCATCATGAAGAAGAAAGAAGTCGCGGCAGCCATCGCGCTGCTGACTGCCAGCTCGGCGCTGTGCCTGCGGCTGATGAAGAAGGTGGACGAGAAGCTGCGCCGCGAAAAGGAGAAGCGGACACGGAAATAAAGCGCGGCCCGACTGCGGTCCCCGACCCGCGCGGAGGCTGCGATCCGGCGGGCATAAGAACAAAAAAGGAAGGACGGCTCAGCCGTCCTTCCTTTTTTATGGGGTGATTCAGGCAGCAGCCTTGACCACGGAGGTGATGTGGGGGTTCACACCCTCATACCAGTACAGGAAGCCCTCCATGTCCACGACATCGCCCACGTTCAGAGCCTTGACGGCCTCATACACGTCGGTGCCGGGGCCGCAGAGGTAGCTCTCTACCACGAAGGTGTAGATCTTGTCGTTCAGGGACACATTGAAGTACAGGTCGTCACCCTCGGAGCCGGAGCCGTCCCAGTTGTACAGGAAGGGAGCGCCGGCATCGTTGGAGGCGGTCACGGTCATACCCTTGAAGGAGACCTTCTCGTTCTGGTGGGCGATCAGCTCGTCGGTACCCAGCAGGGAGGTGACATCCAGTGCGTCGTAGACCTTGGTGCCCTCCAGCAGTTCGCAGGTAGCGTCGATGATCTCCACCTCGCCGGACCACTCGGCCTTATAGCCGCTGACGCGGATCTTGGCGCCCTCTACCAGCATGGAGTCGTAATCCTCCTTGCTGCAGGGCATATTGTACAGGAAGTACGCACCGTCATCGGCCTGGGTGTAGAAGGTGGCCACGCCGACGCCGTCCTTTTCCCACCAGCCCTGACGGGCCTGAATGTAGGTCTCCACGGTAACGGCGGAATCCACAGCGGCCGCGTCGAACTCCGCGTGGGTCATGACGGTCACGGCGGCGTCGCCGCCCTCATCGGGGGTATCCTTGTCATCGGTCTGGTCCTCGGTCTTGCCGCAGCCCACGATGGACAGCGCCATCACCAGAGCCAGCAGCAGGGTCAGAAACTTTTTCATGTTTGCTTTCTCCTCTAAATTGCACCATATAAAAATGGCAGATAGGGCGGGTGTGTTCCACACGCCCGCCCTATTATAACGCATTCTGCCGATAAATCAATGGGTCTTTCGTTTTTTCATCAGCTGTGCCCCGGCGTAGGCTGCGATCAGCACCCACGCGCCGCCCAGCGTAATGAGCAGCGTCTTGGCGGGGGCGGGCAGGGGGCCAAGCGCCTGACTGCTGTCGGCGGCCATAGCGCCCCGCTGGTCCAGCCGGTACAGGCTGGTCACATCGGCGTACAGCCGGGTCATGTAGGCATCGTCCACCGTCTCCTTACGGCGCACGGACTTCACTACGTTTTCAATGAGCTGGCCCGCGGCGTTGCGCAGGGAGGTGGAGCCGTTGTAGACTGGCGTGGTGAACGTGTTGTCCACGTTGTTCAGCAGCAGCTGGGATGCCTGGATCTTTACGTCGTAGTAGAGAGAATCGTCCTCGCCTGCGCGGGAGAGATAGTCCCGATACTCCGCAGACTGCTGAGCCTTGGAGGTAACGGGGACGTAGCCCTCCGTCCGGGCGTAGGCGATCTGGACGTCGTTGGTCAGCAGATACTGGGCGAACAGCCATGAGGCCAGCACCTCCTGGGAATCGTCCTTGTTGAACACGCACACCGACGGGCCCTGGGAGATCATCTGGGGATGATCGGGGTCGCACTGGGGCACGGCCATCACCGCCGTCTCAAAGTCCACGTATTTGTCGGCGCTGATGTCGCTCAGCGGCGCGTGGGAACCCATCCATGTGGCGCCGGCGGTGGAGTCCACCGCGAACAGGCACTGCCCCGCGTTCAGAAAGTTGGCGGGGTAGCCGGAGATCTTGAAGGTGGAGAAGGCGCCGCTGGCGGTGTGGCGGGCCACGTCGTACAGGATGTCCTCCGTGGTGTCGTTGAAGATCTGCACGTCGCCGCTGTCAGTGGAGTAACCGGCGTTTTTCTGGCGCAGCAGCTGGATCATCATGTTGTCCGTGGACTTATAGATGAAGGGCAGCAGCACCTGCTGGCCGTTGACGGTGTAGGTGCCGTCGGCATTTTTCGCCGCGGCGGCTGCCTCCGACACCTCCCACACGAAGTCCCAGGTCAGCATTTCCGGCAGCTCATAGCCCAGGGCCTCCACATAGGTCCTGTTGACGTAGCACGCCTCGGTGGAGCGCATGAAGGGCACGGCGTAGTGGCTGCCGGAGAAGCTGCACTCCTCCAGAAACCGGGAGATCATCTCCTCCGACGCGGGGCCGTCGTACCGCAGGGCGCTGCCGCCCAGACCGTACTGCTCGTCGGCGAACAGAGCGTCCAGCGGGGCCACCACGTTGTCGCCGGTGAGGTACGTGGCGATGTGGTCGGGGTAGGTGATGCACACATTGGGGGTGGTGTTGGTGGCGATGTTGGTGATGACATCGTTGTAGATCTTGCCGTAGTCAGTGTAGAGCCGCAGCTTCACGGTGATGTTGGGGTACAGCGCCTGGAAGTCGGCGATGGCCTTGCTGTAGATGTCCACCTGGGTCTTGTTGGTGTCGTTCTTGGCCCAGAACGTGATCTCGTACTGCCGCGACTCGTCAAAGCTGTCCGGCACGGTGAAAGCGTTCTGGCTGTGTGAGCCGTGACACCCGCAGAGGGTGGTCAGCAGGGTCACAAGTGACAGCGTCAGCGCAGCTATGCGGGCGTGTCTCATCCCTTGGTGCCCCCTCTCGAAACGCCCTCCATCACCTTGTTGCGGAACAGGAGGAACAGCACGATCAGCGGCACGGAGATGACCACTACCGCCGCCATCATGGCGGGGATGTTCTCCCGTCCGAAGCCGTTTTCGCGGATGGCCTGGATGCCGTTGGATACCAGAAAATAGTTTTCATCGTCGGTGATGAGGCGGGGCCACACATAGGAGTTCCAGCACTCGATGACCTTCAGGATGACGATGGTTACTACCGTGGGGCGGCAGATGGGCAGCATCACCTTCCAAAGGTACTTGAAGTCGGAGGTGCCGTCCACCTTGGCGGCGTAGTACAGCTCGTTGGGAATCTGGGCGAAGTTCTCCTTCAGAAGATAGATGTAGAACACCGACGTCACCGACGGCAAAATCAGGCCCCAGAATGTGTTGCGCAGGCCGGCGTCCGTAATGGTGACGAAGTTGGTGATGATGACCAGTTCATTGGGTATCATCATCAGTGCCAGAAAGCATGTAAAGGCCAACTGCTTGCCGCGGAAATTCAGCCGCGCGAAGGCGAATGCCGCCAGCGTGATGACCACCAGCATGATGGCCGTGGTGGCCACGGTGAAGATCACCGTGTTCAGGAAGTAGCGGCCCAGCGGCACGGCGGTGAAGGCATCACGGTAGTTCTGGAGGGTGGGGGACAGGGTGAAAAAGGCGGGGATGCGCTCGGCGCTGTACGCGCTGTAACTCTTCACGGAGGTCAGTACCATCCAGTAAAAGGGAAACAGCACGATGACGGCCCACAGGGCCAGCAGCACGTAGGTGACGGCGCGGCGCACCGCTCTGCGGCGGCGGGCGGCAAGCTCCACCTGCTTGTAATCGGTATGGGGATCCACAGTGCCGCCTCCTCTCAATAGTGGACGTGCTTCCGGCTCACCAGCAGGTTGATGCAGGTGATGGTCAGCACGATGGCGAACAGAATGATGGCTGCCGCCGATGCAAAGGACGGATAGCCGCCGGAGTCGCCGTACAGCATGTCGTAGATATAGCCCACCATGGTGTTCATCTGGGCGGCGTTCAGGTCGGTGCCGAACAGGGCCACCGCGTCGCTGTACGCCTTGAACGCGCCGATGAAGCCGGTGATGACCAGATAGAAGATCATGGGGGAGATCATGGGCAGGGTGATGCGGGTGAAGATGCGCCAGCGGGGCGTGCCGTCCACGCGGGCAGCGTTGTAGTAGTCCTGCTTCACCGAGGCCAGCGCACTGGTGAGGATCAGGATCTTGAAGGGCAGCACTATCCACACGGTGTAGAAGCACAGGACGAACATCTTGGCCCAGTACGGCCCATCGATAAAATCCACGCCGGGGCTGCCGAACCAGTGGAGCATCACATTTACCAGCCCATCGGTGTAGGCGGTCTTTTTGAACAAAATCATGAAAACCAGACCCACCGCCAGCGTATTGGTGACGTAGGGCAGGAAATACACCGTCTGGAACAGGCTCCGCAGCTTTTCGATGGAGCTGAGCCCCAGCGAGACGAGGAGGGCAAGGCCGGTGGACACCGGCACGGTGATGATGACCAGGATGAAGGTGTTTTTCAGTGCCTGCAAAAAGTAGGGGTCCCGCAGCACGTAGCGGTAGTTGAACAGGCCCACACCGGAAAATGTCTGGGACGCGGAATTGTACCCCTCCTCAAAGGAGTACACGAACACGTCCACCAGCGGGTAGACCATGAACACGCCCAGAAAGGCGATGGCGGGCAGCAGATAGAGCCAGCCCTTGACGCTGCACTTGTCCATGGCGTCACCTCAGAGTGCAGTCCAGCCGGACCTGCGTGTCGCGGTGGAACAGGAACACCTTGTGGGGCTTCAGGGCGAAGCGTATCGACTCCCGGGTGGTATCTACGCGGCTTTCGGCGGTGATGATGGCGCGGATCACCGCGTTTTCACAGTCTGGATGGGTGCATACCACGCTGATGTCGCGGCCCATGACCTCCACGCGATCCAGCTTGCAGCACAGGGGGCCATCCTCCGCAGGGACGAAGCCCTCCGGACGGACGGCGGCGTACACCGGCTGCTCCTCGGCGCCTGCCGCGTCCAGCACCGCCGCGCCGCCTATGTACAGCTTGCCGTCCCTGATGCATCCGTCAAAGACGTGGATGGGCGGAGTGCCCAGAAATTTGGCCACGAACAGGTTCACGGGATTGTCGTAGACCTCCTGGGGCTTGCCGATCTGCTGCACCACACCATCGCGCATCACCACGATCATGTCGGAGATGCTCATGGCCTCCTCCTGATCGTGGGTGACAAACACGGTAGTGACGCTGGTCTGCCGCTGGATGCGGCGGATCTCCTCCCGGGTCTGGAGGCGCAGCCGCGCGTCCAGATTGGACAGCGGCTCGTCCAGAAGCAGCACGCGGGGGCGCTTTACCAGTGCCCGGGCAATGGCTACCCGCTGCTGCTGTCCGCCGGACAGCTCACTGGGCTTGCGGTCCATCAGCCCCTCCAGCTGCACCAGCTTTGCCGCGGCCAGTGTCCGCTCCGCCATCTCTGCTTTGGTGAGCTTGTCCGCACCCCGCAGGTTTTCCAGCGGGAACATGATGTTCTGCCGTACCGTCAGGTGGGGGTACAGCGCGTAGTTCTGGAACACCAGCCCCACGCCGCGATTCTCCGGCGGCAGATGGGTCACATCGTCTTCACCAAAGAAGATCTGGCCTGCGGTAGGCTCCAGCAGGCCGCTGATAAGGTTCAGTGCTGTGCTCTTGCCGCAGCCGGAGGGACCCAGCAGGCCGATGAGCTTTCCGTCGGGGATCTCAAAGGTAAAATCGTTGACGGCGACGACATCGCCGCCCGCTTTCTTGTTGCGGTTGGGGAACTTCTTGGTCAGATGTTGCAGCGTGACCTTCATGGCAGCTTCTCCTGTATTCTGGCGGCCCCGTCTCACGGGACGGGAGGCGACTGTAATGACCGCATTATTGTACCACAGTTCACGGCGTAAATCTCCTGTTTTTACAAAACTTTCCGGAAAATTTTCCGCCTGCCTGTCAGGCGCCACCTGTGCCGGCGGTACATAGAATGAGGTGAGCCGTTTTCGGTTCACTCGATCTGACCACTTCAAAGGAGGAATATCTCTTGTATACAGAGAGGACTACTGCCGCTGCGGCGGCAGCGCGGGACGGCACTGCCCGCGATATGACGGCCCGCAGTGATGCAGCCTGCCGCGAGATGGACGGCTCGCTGCCCGGCGGCTGCGGCAATATGGTATTTCCCTATATCGCTATGCAGCGGGAGAACGCACAGCGCTACGATAACAGGGAGGCTCTTTTGCAGGGCACACTGTTCCCGGGTTTGGATCTGCCGTTCCGCAAGGAGCTGCGCTCCCGCTTTCCCCAGGTGAACGAGGCGCTGCTGGAGCTGATGGCCTTGGACTTTGCCATCGACGAGCTGGGGCTGTATCTCACCACCCATCCCAATGACCAGCAGGCGCTGGAGCTGTACTGGAGCTACATCCGTCTGGGCAGGGCGGGCCGCGCCAAATACGAGGAGACCAACGGCCCGCTGCTGCAGACGGACATCACCGAGGGAGGCTTCCGCTGGTTGGATGATCCATGGCCCTGGGATAAAGGAGGGAACGACTGATGTTTGTCTATGAAAAGAAGCTGCAATATCCGGTGAAGATCAAGAACACCAATCCACGCCTGGCTGCGCTGATCATTTCACAATATGGCGGGCCGGATGGGGAACTGGGCGCGTCCCTGCGTTACCTGAGCCAGCGCTTCTCCATGCCGTATCCGGAGCTGAAGGGCTTGCTCACCGACATCGGCACAGAGGAACTGGGGCATCTGGAGATGATCGGTGCTATCGTTCACCAGCTGACCTGCAACCTGTCAGAGCAGGACATCAAGACCGCCGGTTTTGACGCCTACTTCGTGGATCATACCGCCGGTATCTATCCCACCGCAGCCTCCGGCTCACCGTGGAACGCGGCCAGCATAGGCGTGAAGGGAGACCTCATCGCTGACTTGACGGAAGACCTGGCGGCGGAGCAGAAAGCCCGCGTCACCTACGATAACATTCTGCGGCTCAGCGACGACCCCGATGTCAACGACGTCATCAAGTTCCTGCGGGCCCGCGAGATCGTGCATTTTCAACGGTTCGGAGAAGGTCTGCGCCTGGCCAAGGATCGCATGAATGAGAAGAACATCTACTTCCTTAACCCGTCCTTCGACAGCTGACGGCGGGAGGGGGGCGGAGGAAAGCATAAAACATAGGGGAGAAGGCATATGCCCTCTCCCCTATGTTTTCGCCCCGTGCGAGTGCAGTGGCTTCCGGCGTTTTTCAAAAAGTACGTTATTTTGCATTTCAACCCTCACGCCCGTGAGAGGCGCGACGAGAGCCACAACTACAAGAACCGTGCGAAACGTTGTGCATAAGTCGTAGCAGACAGCTATGACGAAAAGCACCATGCGATAGCACTTGATATATCAAGAAAATATCGTAGAGAACTCAAATCTCAAATTCAGAGGCGAAATTCCTCTGCCGTACAGAATCAATGCCGGAAAGGAGAAATCCCTCAGCGGTCTGTCAAACCGCAGGCAGTACGAGAGCTAATACTCCACTGTGCGTTGTCTATCTGTAAATAGACAGGGTACAAAGCGTGGTGAAGTCGTAACCTGAAAACCTAAACCGAAAGGCATGGATAATAATGGTGCGGGCTTCCGAAACCTATGGCTATCCAGTAGTGAAAGCTATGCAGCATCGTAAGAGTGCTTGGCATCCGAAAGGATGAAGATTGGAGAAAGCAGATACGGCTGGTTTTTCCGTATATGCCCCATGAAATGAAATATTCATGCGGAACTACACAACAACTGTGATTCAAAGTGTGGTTAGGTTCTCCCGGTGTAAGGTAGCGGCCTAAGGGTTTCAACGGTCTATTGACCACAAGGATAGAGATTTGGGAACGTTTGAGAGCCTGTATTTGGAGTGTTACAGCACAATGAAGAATACAGGAAGTCAGCCGTGCCATAGTAGTCTGCAATTGGGTAATGCCAATTACACGGGGCTGAAATGCCCCACGGCGAAGGGCACGAGTCAGATTGATTTGTAAATTTCACGAAAGAAAATCCAATAACTCCCTGAAAGACGGGTGGCGAACTGCGAGGTGAAAACCTTGTGCATTTAAGCGTCAGATTTTCAACAGAAAAAGAATTGAAACAGTTTCAAGACCTGCTCTATGAAAAATCGGGGCAAGGCGTTTCATTCACGGGACTGTTGGAAGCAATGGTCAGCGAAGTGACTATTGTAACCGCTGTTCATAACATCAAGTCCAACAAGGGCAGCAAAACTGCCGGTGTGGACAGGATGAAAATGGACAAGTATCTGCAAATGCCAAAAGAAGAACTATTTCAGTTGATTCAATCAAATATCTCCAATTACAAGCCGAAGCCAGCCAAACGGAAGTATATCGAAAAGGCAAACGGCAAAAAGCGACCTCTGGGTATTCCCACTGTATTGGATAGGATTATACAGGAATGTATGCGACTGATTCTGGAACCGATATGCGAAGCGAGATTCTATCCGCACAGCTATGGTTTCCGTCCTTACCGGGCGCAGAAGCACGCTATCCGGGATATTGTCAATGTCATCAATGCAAGTGTGAAATCCAAAGACCAGCCGGTATGGGCAGTCGAGGGAGATATAAAGGGCTGTTTTGACAACATCAATCATAGATTGTTGCTGAAAAAGCTATGGCGAATCGGAATCCACGATAAGAGGGTTCTGAAAATCATCAGCCAAATGCTAAAAGCCGGATATATCGATCAGGACTTATACCATGCAACAGAAATGGGAACACCACAGGGCGGTATATTATCTCCGTTGCTGTCCAATGTGTATCTCAATGACTTTGACTGGTATGTGGGGCGCTGCTATATGGAGCCGCACCGTCAATGCAAGCACAAATGCAACGATACCCGAAGGCTGAAATGGTCTGGAATCACCCCGAAATACAATTTTCGCTATGCGGATGATTGGGTGATCCTGACCTCTACGGAACAGGAAGCGTTCCGTATGAAGCATGAACTGACAAAGTATTTTAAGCATCGCATGAAGTTGGAACTGTCACAGGAAAAGACCTATGTAACCGATTTGAGAAAGAATGGTATTCATTTCCTCGGTTACATAGTCAAGGCAGAACGAAAGAGGAAAACACCAGACCCAGCCACATGGTCAGATAATCTGGTAGGAAAGCCATTCCCTGATATGGAACGATTGACGAAGAAAATCCATACCTTGCAAAAAGAAGTTAGGAAAATTGGATTATACACGCAATCCAACACGCAGGCGGCTCAAATCCAGTATGTGAACTCCGTGATTATGGGACTGGCACAGTATTTGCAACCCTCTATCTGTTCTCATGCCTACCATGCCATTGACCGTAGAGTGAATAATACGGCGTTGGCAGTATGGAAAAACCTGTTTCCCAAGCAGTACAACCAAATGCAGGTGCCGTTAAAGGAATTAAGTAATCTGCCACATCGGCACGAAGGTTATGACAGTAAAACCTTCGCAATTCAAATTGATGGGAAATGGTTCGGAATAACCTATGCGTTTATTACACACAGTCGTTATGAAAGCAAACCATTTGACCAGAAAATGACCCCTTATACGGAGGATGGACGCAGGCGGTATGTAAATTATCGTACCAAGCATAAACCGTTGCCCTGTGACCGCCCCTCCATCAATACACCCGAAGATATAGCCTTATCCATCTACGCTAGCGGCAAGGGATGGAAAGCCAATTTCGAGTATTTTATGAATCGGGAATATGCCTACAACCGAGATAAGGGAAAATGCAAATGCTGTGGTAGATATTTCTCTGAACTGATTCCGAAACATTGTCATCATGTAAATCCACGACTTCCGATTGAAAGAATCAACAAAGTTCCAAATTTAGCATGGCTATGTATACCGTGTCACCGCATGGTACACAACAGTCCTATACCGCCAGAGTTGGATGCCAAGGCGGTACGCAAAATCAAGAAATATCGTGAAAAACTCAAAAAGTGAAATTTACAAGTGCGCTGTATTCGTGAGGGTACAGATGCAATGAAATCAGTAGAAAGTAAGTCAATCTGATGGTAGGCCGGGTGCGCTGAAAGGTGCACGCCCGGCGTGAGACGGGGGAAAATCCGGAGGAAACGAATGTGCGGCTTCGCCGCACATCACGTTCAAAGGATTACCTATCGTCATTGTTCCTGTACACATTTCAATCCACGCGCCGACCGCGAAAGGCGCGACTCTTTGGCGGGGGCATCGCCGCGGTACCGGTGAGGTGATCCGTCACGGTCTGGTACTCCCGACTGTGTTCGCCCTCCTTCCGATGGGCGTCATACGGCATGCCCATCCTCTTACGCGAAAATATGTATATATTATACAATATTTGATGAATATCGCCAAATTAATTGCGTATTTTAACCATATCTGCCATGCACCCCGTTTTCTTTTTGCGCCCGCTGTGGTATGATACATAAAACCCGCCGCGCCGCCATAGGCTTTCCGCAGGAGGGGAGTCACATGGTGCTGTTCATCCCGAAAAAAGCGATATGCGCCTGCGCACTGGCCGCAGCACTGGTGACGCTGGCGGCGGTGGTCCCGCGTCCGTCACCGGATACCGTACCGGCCTCGACTGCTGCTGAACCCCGCACCATGCTGGTACTGGATGCCGGCCACGGCGGGGAGGACGGCGGTGCCGTGTCGGACAGCGGCGTGGCCGAGAGCGGCATCAATCTTCAGATCACGCGGCGGCTCTATGAGATTTTGCGGTTCCTGGGCCACCCGGCGGTGATGACCCGCACCGGCGACGAGGCCATCTACGATGACGCCGCCGCGACCCTGCGGGAGAAGAAAGTGTCTGACCTGAAGAACCGCACGAAGCTGGCCAACGAGACAGCCGGCGGTCTGCTCATCAGCATCCACCAGAACTGCCTGCCCGGCTACCCCAACGTCCGCGGCGCTCAGGTGTTTTACAACGCCGTCCTACCTTCCCGGCAGTTGGCTGAGGCGATGCAGCAGATGCTGAACACCGCGGTGAATACGGACCGTGCCAAGGCCGCCATGCCCATCGGCGACGGAGTGTACCTCATGACCCACACCACCTGCCCTGCCATTCTGGTGGAGTGCGGCTTCCTGTCCAGCCCGCAGGAGACGGCGCTTCTGCAGCAGCCGTCCTACCAAATGAAAATGGCCGCCGTCATCGCGGCGGGCTACTGCCAATATTGTACGAGTGAGGGAACAACATGAAAGCAAAAACCGTCTTTTTCTGCACGGAGTGCGGCAGCGAGAGCCCCAAGTGGTCGGGCCGCTGCGCCGTCTGCGGCGCGTGGAACTCCATGGTGGAGCAGCCGGCGGAGCGACCTGTCAAAAGCGGAAAGACCCAGCGTATCGCAAATGCTGTAAAC
The DNA here is from genome assembly GCA_900545585.1 of uncultured Eubacteriales bacterium. Classification (GTDB taxonomy): domain Bacteria; phylum Bacillota; class Clostridia; order Oscillospirales; family Oscillospiraceae; genus Vescimonas. Next base: position 102,729 of record UQZR01000001.1, on the reverse strand, counting down.
GCGTCTCCCATTACATCCTTGCAGGAGGATGAGGAGATCCGTTTCCCCACCGGCATGGGGGAGCTGGACCGCGTGCTGGGCGGCGGCGCTGTAAAAGGCTCGCTGGTGCTGGTGGGCGGCGCACCAGGTATCGGCAAATCCACACTGATGCTCCAGATCTGTCAGCAGCTGGGCCGAACCTGCAAGGTGCTGTACGTCTCCGGCGAGGAGTCTGCCCGCCAGCTGAAGCTGCGGGCCAAGCGTCTGTCCGTGGACAGCGGGAACCTGTTCGTCCTGTCGGAGACGCGGCTGGGCGACGTGCTGGAGTGTATCCGCAGGGAGGAGCCGGACGTGCTGATCGTGGACTCCATCCAGACTCTGTATAACGAGGAACTGGACGCCCCTGCCGGCGGCGTGGGGCAGGTGAAGGACTGCACCATGGCTCTGATGCAGGTGGCCAAGGGACAGGGCGTCACAGTGTTCGTCATCGGCCACGTCAACAAGGAGGGCAGCATCGCCGGTCCCAAGGTGCTGGAGCATATGGTGGACTGCGTGCTGTACTTCGAGGGCGACAGCCGCATGACCTACCGTATCCTCCGCGCTGCCAAGAACCGCTTCGGCGCCACCAATGAGATCGGCGTCTTTGAGATGCTGGACAGCGGTCTGCGGGAGGTGGAGAACCCCTCGGAGATGCTGCTGTCCGGACGGCCTCAGGATGCCTCCGGCACCTGCGTTACCTGCGTCATGGAGGGCGCGCGCCCCGTGCTGGCGGAGATACAGGCCCTCATCGCCCCCTGTGCCGGAGCTCGCCCGCTTCGCAGCAGCAACGGCTTCGACTACAACCGCGCCGCCATGCTGCTGGCAGTGCTGGAGAAGCGGGGCGGTCTGAAGGTCAGCCAGTGCGACGCCTATCTGAATATCATCGGCGGCCTGACACTGGACGAGCCTGCCGCCGATCTGGCCGCCGTGGTGGCTATCGCTTCCAGTTATCTGGACAAGCCCGTGCCCAACGGCATGGCCGCCGTAGGCGAGGTGGGCCTTTCCGGCGAGATACGCAGCGTCAGTCACATGGAGCAGCGCCTTTCGGAGGTAAAGCGTTTGGGCTTTACAGAGTGCATCATTCCTGCACATCACGCTGTTGATCTGCGGGAGCGCTCCTCTCTGGAGCTGCTGCCGGTCCGGAACATCTCGGAGGCGCTGCGTCTGCTGGCGCAGGCGAAATAGGCAGGTAGTGGACACAGGGATGACCGGCACTGGGCTGTCCGGCCGCGCTGCAGGTATCCAGCGTACACAGCCCGTCCCGCTGCCACTGGCAGCTGTCGGTGCAGGGGATCATACCATCACTCCTTTGCCGGTAGTGTGCCACCGCCGCCGGATAATATGAAAATACGCCCTCCGGCAGCTGCCGGAGGGCGTATTTTATGTCTCTTTATTCGGGGGAATTGAACCAGTCCTCGCAGAATTTGGCGATGGAGGGCACCAGGTCCTTGACGTAGCGGCGGCTGGTGTTGACGCACAGGTCGTAGGACTCCTTGGCGCCCCACTTGCTGTCGCTGTACATCTGATGGTGCTGGGCACGGTTGCGGTCGATCTGCTTCATGCGCTTCTCGATCTCAGTGGCGGTCAGATTCTCACCTGCCGGCGCACGGCGCTGGCAGCGCTCGACCTTGGAATCCTTATCGGCGTACACGAAGATGTTCAGGGGCTTGTAGTCCTTCAGGATGACATCAGCGCCGCGGCCCACGATGACGCAATCGCCGCTCTTGGCGAAGTTCTCCAGGATCTTCCGCTGGGTCACGGCCACGCGGATGGGCTGGTCCATGATCTGGAAGGGGGGTACGCCGAACCGGTGGCCGATGGTCAGGGGGTACGCGGCCTCTATACTCTTTTCGGACACGTGCGCTACGTAGTCCTCATTAAAGCCGTTTTCCTTGGCGATCATTTCGATGATCTCATGGTCATAGCAGGGGATGTGCAGCGCCTCTGCCAGACGCTTGCCCAGCTCACGACCGCCGGAGCCAAATTCGCGGCTGATGGTGATGATACGGTTCATGGATACGACCTCCTTTTAGATATACGATCAATATTCGTAGCAGCTGCCGCCCACAAATTCGCGGACAATGGAGTTGCGGGGCACGTAAGGGGTGTGCAGCGGGGGTACGGTGGATACCACATCGATGAGATCGGTAAGATCGTGCTCCTCCATGTATTCCGGCGTCAGCTCCTCGCGGAAGTTGGGGATCTCGCTGAGGCACTTGGCCAGGATGCAGGGCTCGTAGTCATGAAATGAGTCAATGTGGATGGCGGCGTTGCCCTTGAAGGGCTTAATATAGTTGACCTCGCCGCGGTTGACGCTCTCCGCCCGCTCCACCGTCTCCCGCAGGGAATGGCCGCGGGTGTTGTAGTCGCGGATGAGCCGCCGTGCCACCCGCAGCTGCTCCGGCCGCACCACGCGGTCGTTGTGAGTGAGGATGCGGGTGCGGGGCGCAACATAGATGCCGGTGGCCGCGCCGCGGATCTTGTCAAAAATCAGGGGGTTCAGCATATGGATGCCCTCGGCGATGACGATGCAGTCCTTTTCACCCTGCATCTTCTTATAGCCGCCGGTGTTGCCGGACTTGAAATCATACCAGGGGATGTCAGTCTCCTTGCCGTCCAGCAGCTTGCTGATGCAGGATACCAGCAGATCCACATTCACGCAGTAGGGGGACTCCCAATCGGCAGCCTCCTTCGGCCGCTGATCCAGCGGCAGGAAAAAGTTGTCCATGCTCAGCAGGCATACGGTGACGCCTAAATTTTCAAGATAGTCCTTCAGCCGCATGGCGGAGGTGGTCTTGCCGCTGCCGGAGGGGCCAGTCAGCGCCACGATAGGCCGGTTGCTGGAGAGAATGGTAGCCGCGGCTGCGGAGATCTTGTCGTGGAATACCTCCTCGCACCGCAGGACAAACTGGGTCTCATTGTTCATGGATTCCTGAATATTTTCCAAATCGATAACGCGCATAGTGCAGCTCCTTTATGATGGAAATTCAAAATCGTGGATAGTATACCACACTTTAGCCTTACCGTCAAACGGGCAAAATGCCGGAATTTCCCAGTATTTTGCGGAACTTTTCCCGCAGCAGCAAAAACGCCCCCATAATGGGGGCGTTTTTTGGCGTGAAATTTATTTGGTGCCGAAGATGCGGTCGCCTGCATCACCCAGACCGGGGACGATGTAGCCGTTCTCGTTGAGGCACTTGTCCACAGCGCCGGCGTAGATGTCCACATCGGGGTAAAGCTTCTGCAGATACTCGATACCCTCGGGAGCCGCCACCAGCACCATCAGCTTGATGTGCTTGCAGCCGAACTTCTTCATCTCGGCGATGGCCTCTGCGGCGGAGCCGCCGGTGGCCAGCATGGGGTCCACGATCAGCACGTCACGCTCGGCTACGTCCTTGGGCATCTTGCAGAAGTAGGGATGGGGCTCCAGCGTCTCCTCATCGCGGTACATACCGATGTGTCCCACGCGGGCGGAGGGGACCAGACGCAGCACGCCGTCTACCAGACCAAGACCGGCACGGAGGATGGGGACCACCACGAATTTGCGGCCCGCCAGCGTGGGCGCTTCCATTTCACAGATAGGCGTTTCGATGTGCTTGGTGGTCAGGGGCAGGTCCCGGGTAGCCTCATAGGTGATGAGCATGCCGATCTCGGATACCAGCTCGCGGAAATCCTTGACGCTGGTGTTCTTGTCGCGCATGATCGTCAGCTTGTGGGACACCAGGGGATGGTTCACGATGTGCACTTTCTCGCTAAACATGGTTGTCTCCTCCGTGTATGTAAAATTTTGCATGGAACACAATAAAATGTCAGTCCAGCGTGATCTTCAGCCCGCGGGACAGCCGCTCCCGCTCCGCCTGACTGAGCCGCAGGTACACCGGCTCCAGATGCTGGGCCGTTACTGTCTCGCCCCGTGCCGCCATCTCCTCCGCGCACAGCGCCACGCCCACGGCGGACTGCATCCGGTGATGCTCGTCGGCCATGCGGCAGGAGATGCCCGCCGTGCTGAGATAGTCGGCACACAGCGCCGCACCATCGCCAACCACCAACTTTTCCTCCGGCATGTCCCGCAGCAGGGAAGCCAGCTCCTCCAGAGAGATGGCGCAGTCCTGCGTCACGCGGAGAACGCGGCCGTTCTCACCGCGGAACAGAGCGTGGTAGATCTGCTGACGGCGGGCGTCCATGGCTCCAATGATGAGTCCTTGAAAGTCCGCAGCCGTCCGCGCCATAGCCGCCAGCGTGGACACGCCGCAGCAGGGCAGCTCTTTGGCCCACGCCAAGCCCTTGGCCGCCGATACGCCGATACGCAGCCCCGTGAAGCTGCCCGGCCCGTTGGCTGCGGCGATGAGCCCGATGTCATCCAGCGACAGCCCCGCTGTACGCAGCATCCCATCGATGAGGGGCATCAGCGTCACACTGTGGGTCAGCCCGCGGTTCTGATAGGCGGAGGCCAGAACCGCGCCATTTTCCGTGACAGCGGCGGACACGCTCTTGGCCGATGTCTCCAGCGCCAGTATCTTCACAGTCCCTCGCCTCCCGTGATGGTGATGATGCGGTCATTTTCATTGTCGCCGCGGGCGATGTCCACCCACACAGCGTCCTCCGGCAGAGCACCGGACACCTGCTCCGACCACTCCACGGCGCACACGCCGCCGCGGGTCAGATAGTCCTCCCAGCCGATGTCGAACAGCTCATCCTCGCCGCCCAGACGGTACATATCGAAATGGAACAGGGGGATGTCCCCACTGTACTCATTGACGATGGTGAACGTAGGACTGGTCACACGTCCGCGGCAGCCCAATCCTCGGGCCAGCCCGCGGGTGAACGCAGTCTTGCCCATGCCCAGTCCTCCGCGATAGGCCACCACGCTCCCGGCATGGAGCGTCCGGCCCAGCTCCTCACCGATGTGCTCCGTTTCCTCCGGACTGTGGGACAGATATTCCATGCCTTCACCTCATTTCTGCTCAAACCAACTTATTATACCATGCTTTCCCACAAAAGAAAAGAGCGAAACTCTGGTTTACAGATAAAACTTCTTGTGGTACACTTAGCGTGTTATCATGCGTTTTTACCAGCCCACTGGAAAGGAGACCCGCCCATGTTCCGTCGTTCCCGCGACTTTTTCACCGACATCCTGCGCCAGACGGATCTGGTACTGCTGGCGCTGTGCGCGGCGGCATCCCTGTTCGGTATCCTCATGGTGGCCAGCGCCACCCGCTACATGCATACCTGGCGTCTGGTGGCGGTCCAGTCTGCGGCCCTGCTGCTGGGCGTGATACTGTACCTGCTGGTGTCCCAGGTGGATCTGAACGACCTGTCCAAATACTGGAAGTGGATATTTCTGACGGGCATCATCTTTATTCTCCTGCTGGTGACGCCGCTGGGTATCGAGGATAATACCGGCAACCGCGCCTGGCTGGATTTCCCGTTCCTCCCCGTAAAGGTGCAGCCCGCCGAGATCGTGAAGCTCACCTTCACACTGGTGCTGGCCAAGCAGCTGGCGTGGCTCAAGGAGAACCGCGACCTCAGCAGTATCCCATCCATCCTGTTTCTGGGCGTCCACTTCGGCGTGATCTTCCTGCTCTACTATAAGGTGTCCTCCGACATGGGCAGCGCCCTGGTGTTCCTGTTTATCTTCATCTGCATGTGCTTCGTAGCCGGTGTGGCCCTGCACTGGTTCGCCATCGGCGGCGTGCTGGGCGGCGTAGGCTTCTGGGCGCTGTGGGACCTGAACAAGATGCCCAAGTACATGAAGCTCCGGTTTCAGGTGCTGTTCGACCATACGCTGGACGTGCAGAACACCGGCTGGCAGCAGACCCGCAGCCTGATGGCGCTGGGCAGCGGCAAGCTCACGGGGGAGGGGCTGTTCCATGGCACCCAGACCCAGAGCGAGTACAGCTCTGCGCTGCCCAATCGTCACACCGACTTTATCTTCACTGTCATCGGCGAGGAGCTGGGCATGGTGGGCTGCCTGCTGACGCTGGCACTGCTGACGGCCATCGTGGTCCGGTGCATCTGGGTGGCTCGTCACGCCAAGACCCGTCAGGAGGGCTTGGTCTGCATCGGCGTGGCCGGCATGGTGATCTTCCAGGTCATCGTCAACGTGGGCATGTGTCTGTTCGTCATGCCCGTCATCGGCCTGACGCTGCCGTTCATCAGCTACGGCGGCTCATCGCTGCTGATGCTGTTCATCTCCATGGGGCTTGTGTCCGGCGTACAGGGCCGGTCCAAGCCGGACTGGCTGCGATAATAGCCTCCCGGGGCGCGTCCAACGGACGCGCCCTTTTTTATTTACAGTTTGTTCGGAGGAAAATCGGTTGTCATACCGGAAACGCCGTGCTATAATAGTGCCGTTAATAGCAGAGTTAAAACAGTGAGAGCGTGGGCTGATGCGCCCATGAGCCGCGGGCCGCCGGGCCCGCCGTACCTCGCGGAAGGAGCGATTTGCCCATGATTCCCTGTACCATTCAGGAGATATGCGCCGCCGTGGGCGGTACGCTGCTGCAAGACAGCCCCGCCGCCATTGCCGGCGTCACCACCGACAGCCGCGCCGTCTCGGCGGGCCAGCTGTTTATCCCCCTGACCGGCGAGCGCTTCGACGGCCACGCCTATATTGACGCCGCCCTCACCGGCGGCGCAGAGGGCTGCCTGACGGCCCGCCGTCCGGACAAGCTGCTGCCCCATAAGGCCTACGTGCTGGTGGGGGACACCCGTCTGGCCCTGGGCGCCTTGGCTGCCTGGTATCGCAGCCGCTTCACTCTGCCCGTGGTGCAGATCACCGGCTCCGCCGGCAAGACCACGACCAAGGAGATGGTGGCCGCCGTCCTGTCCCAGCGGTACGATACCCTGAAGACTCAGGCCAACTACAACAACGACATCGGCACGCCGCTGACTCTGCTGAACCTGACGCCGCAGCACGAGGCTGCGGTCATCGAGACGGGCATGAACCACTTTGGCGAGATACGCTATCTGGGCGGACTGGTGCGGCCCGATATCGCCGTCATCACCAACGTGGGCGATGCCCACATCGAAAATCTGGGCAACACGCGGCAGGGCATCCTGCAGGCCAAGTGCGAGATATTCGAACATCTGCCGCCGGATGGGCTTGCCGTCCTCAACGGTGACGATCCGCTGCTGAACACCGTCGCTCTGCCCCAGACCGTTCTGCGCTGCGGCAGGGGGGAGGGCTGTCAGGTCCGCATCACCGATGTGGATGACCGCGGCATCGAAGGCGTTTCCTGCACTGTCACCACCGCCAGGGGCAGCTATCGTCTGCACACCGCATCCCCCGGGGCATACATGATCTACCCCATGGCTATGGCCGCCGCCATCGGAGAAATCCTGAGCATGACGGCGGCGGAGATCACCGCCGGCGTGGCCTCCTATGTCCCTACCGGCTCCCGCATGCGGGTGCTGCACCTGCCGGAGGGTCGCCTGCTCATCGATGACTGTTACAACGCCAACCCTCAGGCTATGACCGAGGCCCTGAAGCTGCTGTCCGTCACGCCGTCCCGCCGCCGTCTGGCCGTGCTGGGCGACATGGGGGAGCTGGGGGAGCTTACCGTCTCTGCCCACCGCGCCATCGGCGTACTGGCGGGAGAGCTGCATATCGACGCCGTCATCGCCGTAGGGGAGAAGGCCCGCGGCATCGCCGCCGAAGCCCCCAACGCCCAGTGGTACGCCGCAGCGGAGGACGCACTGCCCGCCGTCCGCGCCGCCTTCGGCCCCGATACGGCCCTGTTGGTGAAGGCGTCCCACGCCATGCACATGGAGACTATTGTCAAGGAATTGGAAGCACAGACATGATCGACATTCGCGTAGAGGGACTGGTGAAGTCCTTCGACCTGGAAAAGAAAATACTGGACGGCCTGACGTTTCAGGTGGACACCGGCGAGCGGGTGGGCCTGCTGGGCCGCAATGGCGCAGGCAAGACCACGCTGTTCAAAATACTTACCGGCGAGCTGGACTACGACAGCGGCACGGTGCAGATCGCGTCGGGCCGCCGCGTGGGGCTTATCTCCCAGATCCCCGTCTATCCCGAGGGCTACACGGTGGAGGATGTGCTGCGCACCGCCTTTGCCCGCATGTTCCGTATGAAGGACGAGATGGACGCCTTGGCCCTCGCCATGGAGCAGGGCGCCTCCGACGACGCCACCCTCCGGCGTTACGGCGAGCTGAATGCTCGCTTCGAGGGACTGGGCGGCTGGGATACCGACACCGCAGTGAACAAGGTGGCCAACGGCCTGAGCATCTCCGATGAGATGCGCACCCGCATCTTCGACTGCCTGTCCGGCGGCGAAAAGACCCGTGTGAACCTGGGCCGCCTGATCCTGGAGGATACGGACGTTCTGCTGCTGGACGAGCCCACCAACCATCTGGACCTGCAGGCCACGGAGTGGCTGGAGGACTACCTCCGCAACTTCCGCGGCACCGTGGTCACCATCAGCCACGACCGTTACTTTCTGGACCGCACTGTCACCCGCATCATCGAGATACAGGACGGCAAGGCCGAGTTTTACAGCGGGAATTACAGCTTTTACGCCATTGAGAAGGAGCGCCGCTATCAGGAACGCATGAAGCAGTACCTGAAGGAGCAGGCCAAGATCCAGCAGCTGGAAAAGGCGGCGGAGCAGATGCACCTCTGGGCTTTTATGGGCAACGATGCGCTGCACAAACGGGCCTTCTCCATGGAAAAGCGCATCGAGCGGATGCGCACCACCCGAAAGCCCACCAAGGCCCGCCGACTGGAGGCCCGCTTCCAGAGCCGGGAGTTCAAGGGCGACGAGGTCCTGCAGATCAAGGGCATCTCCAAGTCCTTTGGGGAGCGTAGACTCTTTGAGGATGTGTACCTCCGCGTGGAGGGAGGGGAACGCATTGCTCTGCTGGGCGAGAACGGCACCGGCAAGACCACCCTGCTGAACATGATCGTGGGGCTGGACTGGCCCGACACCGGCATGATCCGGCTGGGCCCCTCCGTCAAGGCCGCCTACCTGCCGCAGGTCATCCACTTCGACCATCCGGAGCGCAGCATTCTGGACACCATGCTCTACGAGCTGGACATCACGCCCCAGTCGGCCCGCAACCGTCTGGCAGCGTATCAGTTTACCGGCGAGGATGTGTTCAAGCCCGTCTCTGTGCTGTCCGGCGGCGAGCTCAGCCGTCTGCGGCTGTGCATGCTGATGGACGAGAGCATCAACCTCCTGATCCTGGACGAGCCAACCAACCATCTGGACATCGACTCCCGCGAGTGGCTGGAGCAGGCGGTGGAGGACTTTGACGGCACGCTGCTGTTCGTCAGCCACGACCGCTATTTCATCAATCGCTTCGCTACCCGTGTCTGGGAGCTGGAGGACCGCGCCGTCACCGACTACCCTATGGGCTTCATGCAGTACCGCCAGGTGCGGGAGGAGGCCCGCCGCGCCGCGCCGCCCGCCGCCGTACCGGCCCAGCCGAAGAAGCCCGCCCCTGTCGGCAGGGGCAGCCGCAGCCGGCAGGCGGCCCGTAAGCAGCTGACCATCTGCGAGACGGCCATCTCCCGTCTGGAGGCGTCCGTTGCTGCGTTGGACCGCGACATGGAAGCCGCCGCCTGCGACGCGGAGAAGCTGGGCGAGCTGTACCGGCAGCGTCAGGAGGTGGAGTCCCAGCTGGAGCAGGAGATGACCCGCTGGGAGGAGCTGAGCCTGCAACTGGAGGAACAGGAGAACTGATATGAGTGATATTTTGTGCATTTACTATTCCCGCACCGGCCATACCCGCCGTGCGGTCAAGGAGATCGCCGAGGCACTGGATGCGGAGATCGTGGCCATCACTGACGGACGCGACCGCAGCGGCTGGAAGGGCTATCTGCGCAGCGGCATGGACGCCATGAAGCTGTCCACAAAGCCCCTGAACCCCTTTGAGACAGCTAAGCCGCTGGAGGAGTACAGGCTGGTGATCGTGGGCAGCCCCGTGTGGGCGGGCCGCATGGCCAGCCCCATCCGTTCCCTGCTGAAACGCCGCGGGCTGGAGCTGCACCGCGTGGCCTACGTGGTCACCCGCAGCACCGAGCAGCGCAGCGAGGAGGTCTACGACCAGATGGATCTCTATACCGCGGAGAAGCGGCTGTTCGCCGTGTCCCTCCGCCCAGGCAGCGAGGGCTACGAGTTCTGGCGCAACGACTTTGTGCAGAATGTCCAGCGCTGGCTGGAGCAGAACTGAGGACCCGCCATGCTGGAGAAGATGAAGGCTATCGAGGCTCGCCTGGCGGAGGTGGAGCGCCAGCTGTCCGATCCCACGGTGTATACTGACCGTGAGAGGTTTACCGCCCTCAGCCGCGAGCAGAAGGAGCTGACACCCATCGCGGCCTGCGCCCGAGCCTATACCCGGGCGGCGCAGACGGCGGAGGACGCCTGCACCATGCTGTCGGACCCCGAGCTGCGTGAGCTGGCACAGGAGGAGCTGTCCGCCGCCAAGGCGGAGCTGGAGCGGCTGACGGAGGAGTTGAAGCGCCTGCTGCTTCCCAAAGACCCCAATGACGACAAAAACGTGATATTGGAGATACGCGCCGGCATCGGTGGGGAAGAGGGAGCCCTGTTTGCCGCCGACCTCCTGCGGATGTACACCATGTATGCCGAGCGCAAGGGCTGGACACTGAGCATCGTCAACGAAAACGACACGGAGCTGGGCGGCGTCAAGGAGGTCAGCGCCGAGGTGGAGGGCGCGGGCGCGTGGTCCCGCCTGAAGTTCGAGGCCGGCACCCACCGCGTCCAGCGCGTACCGGAAACGGAGTCCTCCGGCCGCATCCAGACCTCTGCCGCCACTGTGGCCGTCATGCCGGAGGCGGAGGAAGTGGAGTTTACCATCGACCCCAAGGATCTGCAGATCGACACGTTCCGTTCCTCCGGTGCCGGCGGCCAGCACGTCAATAAGACGGAGTCCGCCATCCGCATCACCCACCTGCCCACCGGTACGGTGGTGGAATGTCAGGACGAGCGCAGCCAGTATAAGAACAAGGACCGCGCTATGAAGATCCTCCGCTCCAAGCTGTACGAGGCGGAGCAGGCCCGCCAGAACGCCGCCATCGCCGCCACCCGCAAAAGCCAGGTGGGCACTGGCGACCGCAGCGGCAAGATACGCACCTATAACTTCCCCCAGAACCGCGTCACCGACCACCGGCTCACGGGGGACAATAAAAACTTCAACATTGCCGCCGTCATGAACGGCGACCTGGACCCCATGATCGATGCGCTGATCCTGAACGATCAGACTCAGCGCCTGCAAGAGAGTAAGGAGGAATGAACCATGCTGGAACCCAGGAAAAAGATGTACGACAAGGCTGGCCCCCGTGTGGCCGCCGCACTGCAAAAGCGCAATATGGAGGCCTACTACTGTCCCACCGCCGCTGAAGCGGTGGAGAAGGTGCTGGAGCTGATACCTGCCGGCGATGTGGTGAGCTGGGGCGGTGTGGCCACCGTGGACGAGTTGGGCATCAAAGGCCGCCTGCGCAGCCGGAACCAGCCGGTGATCGACCGCGATACCGCCCGCACGCCGGAGGAGCGCACCGCCATGCTGCATCAGGCCCTGACCTGTGACACATTCCTCATGAGCAGCAACGCCATCTCCGAGGACGGGCAGCTGGTGAATATTGACGGCATCGGCAACCGCGTGGCCGCCCTGTGCTTCGGACCGAAGCAGGTCATCGTGGTGGCCGGCATGAACAAGGTGGCCGCCGATCTGGATGGTGCCGTCTCCCGCGCCCGTCACATCGCCGCCCCTGCCAACGCCCAGCGCTTCGACGGCAAGACGCCCTGCGCTGTCAACGGCCAGTGCGGCGACTGCACCAGCCCCGACTGCATCTGCTCCCAGATGGTCATCACACGCTTCTGCAAGCCCGCCGGCCGCATCAAGGTGGTGCTGGTAGGCGAGGAGCTGGGCCTGTAAGTAAACTGCCGAAAAGAGGAAATTTCTTTGGAGACCAGGATATTCCATCCGGAACATGACACAAACGCCGTTGCGGAAGCGGCGGCTATCCTCCGCCGCGGCGGCCTGCTGGGCATCCCCACAGAGACGGTGTACGGCCTGGGTGCCGACGCCCTCAACGAGGATGCGGTGCGCCGCATCTTCGAGGCCAAGGGCCGCCCGCAGGACAACCCCCTTATCATCCATGTTCCCTCGGCGGACTGGCTGGAGCGGTACTGCCAAAATGTGCCTGCCGCCGCTTATCGGCTGGCGGAGAAGTTCTGGCCCGGCCCGCTGACCATGATCCTGCCCCGCCGCGAGATCGTGCCCCTGCGCACCACCGGCGGACTGGAGACGGTGGGCGTCCGCTGCCCGAACCATCCCGTCACGCTGGCCATCATTGAGGCCGCCGGCGTGCCCATCGCCGCGCCCAGCGGCAACACATCCGGACGTCCCAGCCCCACCACCGCCCAGCACATGATGGACGATATGGCGGGCAAGATCAACGGCATCGTGGACGGCGGCCCTTGCGCCGTGGGGGTGGAGAGTACCATCATCGATCTGACGGTACAGCCGCCCCGCCTGCTGCGCCCGGGCGGCCTGCCGCTGGAAGCGCTGGAGCGCGTGCTGGGCGAGATAGCCGTGGACGACGCGGTGCGCCGCAAAATGGGAGAGGGGGAGCGTCCCCGCGCCCCGGGCATGAAGTACCGCCACTACGCGCCGAAGGCCCCTGTCACGGTGGTCACCGGCCCCGCCCGCCGCAGCGCCGCCTACATACGCGACCACCTGCCGGATCACGCCGGCGTCATCTGCTTCGATGAGTACGCCCCGCTGTTCGCGGGCCACATCGTCCACCGTCTCGGTGCCGCAGACGATAAGCTGTCCCAGGCCCAGCATGTGTTTGACGCCCTGCGTACCTTCGACGATACGGGCGTGTCGGAGATATATGCCCAGTGTCCCGATGAATCCGGCCTGGGCCTGGCGGTGGCCAATCGCCTGAAAAAGGCGGCGGGCTTCCATGTGGTGGACGTATCGCCGCTGATCATCGGCTTCACCGGCCCCACCGGCGCGGGTAAGACCAGCGCCCTTCGTGCGCTGGAGCGTCTGGGTGGACTGGTGCTGGACTGCGACGCCGTCTATCACCAGCTGCTGCGCACCGATGCGCCCCTGCGCGCCGCCATCACTGCCGCCTTCGGCCCCGTGTTCACCCCTGACGGTGCGCTGGATCGCCAGAAGCTGGGTGCTGCGGTGTTCAGCGATCCCGCTGCACTGGACCGGCTCAACGCCATTATTTTCGACCGCCTGCCCCGCGAGCTGCTGCGCCGCGTCAACGAAAGCGATGCCACCATGGTGGGTATCGATGCCATCAATCTGGTGGAGAGCGGTCTCTCCCGTCTCTGCCGCCGCACGGTGGCCGTACTGGCTCCCACGGAGACACGGGTTCGCCGGATCATGGCCCGCGACGGTATTTCGGAGGACTATGCCCGCCTGCGGGTGCAGGCCCAGAAGCCCGACGAGTTCTACCGCGCCCGCTGTACGGACGTGCTGATGAACGACGCCGCCGCGCCGCAGGTGTTTGAAGAAATAGCCTATCAGAGATTACAACATATATTTGAGGAGGAAGCAGATCATGAGTGAAGAACTGAAGGCCCTGAAGAAGCAGCTGCTGAAGGATGACCGCAACGGCTACGATGTGCTGAGCGCGGCGGATCTGGAGAAGATGGAGGCATACTGCACCGTCTACAAGGCGTTCCTGGACGCCGGCAAGACGGAGCGCCTCAGCGCCCGCGCCGCCATCGCTCTGGCGGAGAAGCATGGCTTCGTGGAGTACAAGCGCGGCATGTCCCTGTCCGCCGGCGATAAGGTCTACTCCTGCAACCGCGGCAAGGGTCTGGTGCTGGCCGTCGTCGGCCGCCGCAGCCTGGCGGAGGGCGCCCAGATTACCGCTGCCCACATCGACTCCCCCCGTCTGGACCTGAAGCCCACCCCCCTGTACGAGGACAGCGAGCTGGCCTACTTCAAGACCCATTACTATGGCGGCGTCCGCAAGTACCAGTGGGTCACCATTCCTCTGGAGCTGCGGGGCACCGTGGTCCTGCGTGACGGCTCCGTGGTGGATGTCTGCATCGGCGAGGGTGATGAGCCCAAGCTGGTGATCACCGACCTGCTGCCCCATCTGGGCGCGGAGCAGAGCAAGAAGCCCCTGAGCGAGGCCATCCCCGGCGAGACGCTGAACATCCTGCTGGGCAGCCGTCCTCTGGGCGACGATGATGACAGCGACCGCGTGAAGATGCAGGTCCTCAAGCGCCTGTACGACAAGTACGGCATCACCGAGGCCGACTTCGCCTCCGCCGAGCTGGAGACGGTGCCTGCCGTCAACGCCACCGATATCGGCCTGGACGGCAGCCTCATCGGTGCCTATGGCCACGACGACCGCGTCTGCGGCTTCGCTGCTCTGCAGGCCATTCTGGACATCGGGACGCCGGAAAAGACCGCCGTCTGCGTTCTGGCCGACAAGGAGGAGATCGGCTCCATGGGCGTCACCGGCATGCAGTCCGCCGCCTTCGACACCTTTATGAACGACCTGTGCGAGAGCCAGAACGTGGCCCTGCGCGTCTGCTATGAGAACGCCTTCTGCCTGTCCGCCGACGTCACCGCCGCCTACGATCCCAACTTCGCCGATGTGTATGAAAAGCGCAACGCCGCCTTCGTCAACCACGGCGTGGGCCTGTGCAAGTACACAGGGGCCAGGGGCAAGTCCGGCTCATCCGATGCCAACGCCGAAACCGTGGGCTATGTCCGCGGCGTGCTGGATAAGGCCGGTGTCCGCTGGCAGATCTGCGAGATGGGCAAGATCGACGCCGGCGGCGGCGGTACGGTGGCCCAGTACATGGCCAACCGCAATATCGCCACACTGGACGCCGGCGTGCCGGTGCTGAGCATGCACGCCCCCTTCGAGGTGGTGGCCAAGCTGGATTGCTACGAGATGTACCGCGCCTGCAAGGCCCTCTACGAGTCCCTGTAAGCGTTCCTGCAAACAAAAAGAGAGACGGCGGAGCCGTCTCTCTTTTTGTTAATTCACTTCTCCTCGTCGTTTTCGGTCTTGCCCAGCATATAAGGGAACATGGCCTCGATATAGTGTACCATCTTGCTGTGCTGGGCGTACCACTCGCCGTGCTCCGCCTGAAGCCGCTCCTTGTCGCTGTAGGCCTCCAGCGCGTGGCACGTCTCCACGTAGGCTTTCTGGAGCTGCCGGATGCGGGCGCTCATGTGCTGCAGGAGGCTCATGATCTTGGCGGGCCGCTCACTGAAATACTTCCCGAAGTTCTCCATGGTGATCTCGCTGACTACCAGCGGCTCCAGCGCCACCACCGTGGTGTTGCGGGGACGGGACTCCAGAAAGCTGATGACGTTGAAGAAATCCCCCTCGCTGAGCGTCACCACCTCCACCTCCTCCGGCGTACCGTAGTCCTTGTAGACGGCCACGCTGCCATAGAGGATGTTATACATGTTCATATCCATTTCGCCGGGCTTACAGATGATCTGACCTCTCTTGAACCGGCGCTCGCCTGTATTGGGCATATCCCTTACCTCCTGCTCTCATTTATATCACGCTGCCATATTCTATCATGCCCGCTTCGGCCTGTCGATACTTGTTCTTGCCAAATGCGCCGGAAAGTGGCATACTGTTGCAGGTAAATACGCACAAAGGAGAGGCTCTCTCATGGATTATTTTCATATCGCCCTGCCTGCCGACCAGCTGCGCACCGTCAGCTCCATCGGCTTGGCCCATGTGGGCGACGGCGTGTATGAGCTGCTGGTGCGCACGTGGCTCTGCGCCCACGGCAAGGCCACCGGCAAAGACCTGCACCGCGCCGCCGTCGCTCTGGTCTGCGCGCCGGAGCAGGCCCACAGGGCCCAGCGCATCCTGCCGCTGCTGACGCCGGAGGAGGACGCCGTATTCAAGCGCGGCCGCAACGCCGCCGTCCACGGTATCCCTAAAAACGCCACCACCGCTCAGTATCATCAGGCCACAGCGCTGGAATGCCTGCTGGGGTGGCTGTACCTGCGGGGCGACACCAAGCGTGTCAACCAACTGTTCACCGTGATGATGGAGGAGGATCAGCCATGCCGTTAGACGCCATCTGCCTGCAAGGCGTAGTGAAGGAGCTGTCGCCCCAGATCACCGGCAGCCGCATCGAGAAGATCCAGCAGCCCGCCAGGGACCAGGTGGTCCTGCTGCTGCGGGGGAGCCGCCGTCTGTACCTGAATGCCGGCGGCAGCCAACCCCGCCTGCACCTGACAGAGCAGGTGAGGGATAACCCGTCCCAGCCGCCCATGTTCTGTATGCTCCTGCGCAAGCACCTGTCCGGAGGCGTCATCGAGTCCGTCCGGCAGGAGCCGCTGGAGCGCGTGGTGACGCTGACCGTGCTGGCTGCCGACGAGCTGGGGGAGCGCAGCCGCTTCACACTGGTGTGGGAGGGTATGCCCCGCCGTGCCAACCTGATCCTCTGCGACAGGGATGGCCGCATCATCGATTGCCTGCGCCGCATCGACCTGGAGTCGGAGCAGGACCGCCAGGTGCTGCCCGGCCTTTTCTACCGCCTGCCTGCCCGTCAGAACAAGAACTCACCGCTGGATGTCACGGAGGAGGAGTTCGCCGCCCTGCTGCGGCGCGCCGCGCCGGACGCGCCGCTGGACGGCTGGCTGCTGGATACCTTCACCGCCCTGCCGCCGCTGGTGGCCCGTGAGCTGACTTACCGCGCCTGCGGTACCACCGACGCCCCCGTTTCGCAGGGAACCCTCCTGTGGAGCGTGTTCTCTCAGTGGCAGAACGCTGTGAATGAAAATCGCTTTACACCGACTGTAATTAAACGAAACGGAGCGCTTTCTGACTTCACCTATGGCCCCATCCTCCAGTACGGTGCCTACGCCCAGTCGGAGCCCTGCGACAGCTTCTCCCACCTGCTGGATGGCTTCTATGAAAAGCGGGAGCAGGCGGAGCGGGTGAAGCAGAAGGGGCAGGATCTCCTAAAGACTGCCACCACTGCCAGGGACCGCGTCCGCCGTAAGATCGCCGCCCAGGAGAAGGAGCTGGCCGCCTGTCTGGACCGTGACCGCCTGCGCATCTGCGGCGAGCTGATCACCGCCAACCTCTACCGCATGGAGCGGGGGCAGAGCCGCCTCACCGCCCAGAACTACTATGATGAGAACTGCGCCGACATCGACATCCCGCTGGACGTGCGCCTGTCGCCGCAGGAGAATGCCGCCCGCTACTTCAAGCAATACACCAAGGCCAAAACGGCGGAGAAGTACCTGACGGCCCAGCTGCAAAAGGGCAGGGAGGAGCTGCAATATCTGGAGAGCGTTCTGCAGGAGCTGTCTCAGGCCGAATCGGAGCAGGACTTCAACGATGTCCGCATCGAGCTCACCGACGGCGGCTATATCCGCCAGCGGGGCAAAAAGCAGCCCGGCTTCCAGCGGGCCTCCCGGCCACGGGAGTTCCGCACCTCCGCGGGCCTGCGTGTCCTGGTAGGTCGCAACAACCGCCAGAACGACCGCCTGACCACCAAGGACGCCGACAAGCGGGACCTCTGGCTCCACACCCAGAAGATCCACGGCAGCCATGTGATCCTCTGCACCGCCGGCGCGGAGCCGGACCAACAGAGCCTGCTGGAGGCCGCGTCGCTGGCGGCGTACTTCTCCCAGGCGCAGGGCAGCACCAAGGTGCCGGTGGACTATACGCCGGTGAGATTTGTAAAGAAACCCGCTGGCGCCAAGCCGGGCATGGTCATCTACACCACGTACCAGACCCTGCTGGCCGACCCGGACGAGGAGTTGGTCAAGCGCTTGGCGGGGAAATAAGGAGGTATCGCCGTGAAACTCTACACCGACATCGTAACGGACTATCTGGCGGGGAGAAGCCTTGCCGCGCACGCGCAGGAGTGGTTTTTCACCCAGCCCGGCTACTGCTTTCAGGAGCCGGACGGCTCCGATGCGCAAAAGGCGGCGGTCATGCAGGTCTACGAGCAGGTGCTGCGGACTGTGGAGACGTTCGTTCCCGGCAACCGTCCGGTCTGGGACGCGCTGTTTCCGGACTGGCAGGACATTCTGCGCGGTGCGGAGACAGCGCTGATCGTGGGCTATCCGCCGCCCAACGACGCGGTGGTGCTGAAAAGCCCCGCCGGGGTGGATACCGCCGTTCTGGACATGGGCCTGTGGGTCCAGTATCTGGGTGCCGTACCGGTGGAGCGCGTGGCGCATAACCTGCTGACTCACGAGCTGTGCCATGTCTGCATCCACCGGCACCGGCCGGAGCTGGATGCGGCGCAGGAAACAGGTGACTATCTGTCCCGGCTGGATGCCTTCACTTTCGACGAGGGCTTTGCCCACTTCGTCTCCTATAATGACCGCGAAGCCAATCAGGTGGATTGGGATGCGCCTGAACTGCGGGCCGTCTGGACGCGGAGTGCCGCCGCGATGCGTTCTGCCAGACAGGAGACGCAGCCTGCACAGCAGCAGGAGCAGCTGCACAGCGCCGTCTTTGGCAGCTATTACGATAAGTATGCCTGCATGTGTGGCCTGTATTATCTGGCTCGCTGCTGGCAGGGGGGCGGCTCTGCCCGTCTGGCGGAGGAATTTGCCGCCGGTTGGCAGGGCTTTGCAGAAAAAACACTGTCCTGAAAATCAAAACCTCCGGCTTGGCCGGAGGTTTTGATTTTACAGCTCCACGGTTTTTGTGGCAATGTTCTCACAGAACACCCGGTCGTGCTCCACGAACAGCAGAGTAGGCCGGAATGCTTGCAGCAGCTCCTCGATCTGGATGCGGGAGAGAACGTCGATGTAGTTCAGCGGCTCGTCCCAGACGTACAGATGGGCGGACTGGCACAGGCTGCGGGCCAGCAGCACCTTTTTTTTCTGTCCGGCGGAGTAGTCGCCCATGTCCTTCTCGAACTGCACCCGCTCGAAGCCCAGCTTCCGCAGGATCGTCAGGAACAGGCTCTCATCGAGACCGTACCCGGCGGCGTAGTCCCGCAGCCGGCCCCGCAGACCGGAGGCGTCCTGCGGCACGTAGGAGATGACCAGACGGCTGGCTGTCTCCAAGGTGCCGGAATAGGGGATCTCCTGCCCGCACAGCAGCTTGAGAACACTGGACTTGCCGCAGCCGTTTGCCCCGCACAGCGCCACGCGGTCGCCCTGCGTCACGGTGAAGGATACGCCGCTGCACACGACCCCACCGCCGTAGTCGATGGACACCTCCCGCAGCGCTGCCAGCCGCTGGGCGTGGTGGGTCAGCGGATGCAGCTTCAAAGCATCGCTGCGTTCGATGTCCTTCAGCAGCGCGGACTTCTCCTCGATGGCGTTTTGCTGCCGCCGCTCCAGATTCTTCCGGCGCTGCTGCATCCGCCGGGACTGCTCCCCGATGAAGGCGCGTCCGCCCATGGCGTCGGCGGTGCCCTTGACCTTGGCGGAGTTTTTCCCGATCTTGGAGTTTTCCACCTTATCGGCCCAGTCGCTGGACTGCCGCGCCGCCTCCTTCAGCCGCCCGATCTCCTTTTTGAGCCGCTCATTTTGCGACAGCTCAAAGGCGTCCTGCCGCCGCTTGTTCTCGTACCACGAGGAAAAATTCCCCTTCTGCACCTCGATGCTGCTGCGGTTGATGGACAGGATGTGATCCACGCAGCCGTCCAGAAAGGCGCGGTCGTGGGACACCAGCAGGAAGCCCTTTTTGCCGCGGAGATAGCGGCTCACCAACGCCCGCCCCAGCTGATCCAGATGGTTGGTGGGCTCGTCGATGAGGAGAAAGCGGTTTTCCCGGGAAAAGAGCATGGCCAGCAGGAGCTTGGACTGCTCGCCGCCGGACAGCGTGGAAAAGGGACGGTACAGTGCGTCCTCCGACACCTCCAGCGGCGTCAGCTCCCGCAGGAACCGCCACAAAGCCACGTCGGGGCAGATGCGCTCCAGCAGCTCCATGGGACACAGCGATGGGTCCTCCACGGCGTAGGGAAAATAGTCGAAGCCCACGCTGGCGTGTATTGTGCCTTGATAGGGATACCTTCCCTCTAAGAGCCGCAGCAGCGTGGTTTTGCCTCGCCCGTTGCGGCCTGTCAGCCCCAGCCGCCAGTCGGTATCCAGCTGAAAGCTGACGTTTTCAAAGATGTTGTCGTAGCTGCCTTCATAGCAGAACGTAAGGTCGGATACTTTAATAATGGACATGGTCATGCCTCCTATACGAAAAAATGGCTGCGGGAAACAGCTCCCACAGCCAAAAACGCACACCACACCCGCCGATAGGCAGGCTATGACCACGCACAGAGCTGAGAGATACGCCAATTTCCCGCGAAAGGCACAACGAACAGGACGGTCAGCGCCGCCCGACACAATGTCGTACCGTAGTTCAGCAGGAAATCAGGTTCATCCTCTCAACTCCTCTCTTGTTTTTTCTTATCCTACCACACGCGCCGCAAAAAAGCAACCCCGTCCTCTCCCCGCGGCCCTATCAGCTTTCTGCCGGACAGCGAAGAAGAACAGCACAATTGCCAAAATGTGGGAGAAGGTGCAATTACCTTCTCCCGCAATGTTTGCGGTTTAAAAAGAACCTGATACAAGGCTTTCCATGAGCCTCTTTTTCGGCTGCTGCGGCAGACGGACTTTTTGTGTTTGCAGCGGGAATTTCTGAAAACCAGTTGAAAAGTTGATAAGAATATGCCATACTAAAATTATGCACTTGCGGGGAAAGGAGCTTTGTACCATTTGTGCCGCAAAATAATTACAGGGGGAGGACTTGATAACGGCGATGGACAAGCTGATGTTCCTATAAAAGTTAGACGATTGCCAAATTATGATTTTCGATTCATCGGACGCTTGCAATTACAACGGAACACAAAACAAGAAATAGAAAGGGGAATGTTCTATGCGAAAATTGTTGTTAAGTGTCTTACTCTGCTCTGCGTTGGTGATGGGGTTACTGCCTGCTGCCGCTTTTGCGACGGAGTTGGGTAATGCCCCTGAGTCGGTGGAAGAGGCTCCGACTTCCGCATTGGAGGAGCAAACCGTCAACGAGGAGCTGTTGTCCGAATATGGAGAACAGAAAAATGCGCCGGGGGAAGCGGATCCGGCAGCACAGAATGCTGCTGCGGAGATCTATGTCAGCAGCACCGGTAACGACGAACAGAATACCGGCACAAAAGATCTCCCTTTCGCCACGCTGGCTAAGGCGGTCGATGCCGCGGCTGACGGTGCAGCGATCTATATCATGAGCGATCTGATCATGGATCAGTGTGCTCGTTTTTATGATAAGAGTCTTACGATCACCAGTGGAGACGGCGGTCCTTACACCGTTACACGCAGCGCTGATTTTAACCTGCAAAGTGATACAGCCCGCAGCTGGTATAATCCCGCCATGATCGAGGTTCAGTCTTTATCGGCGAGTTCTGTCGGCCTGACTCTTTCCAACGTCATTCTGGACGATGCAGGGATGCACGAGGGTACTGTATTCGCACAGGCTGTCAGCGGTGACGGCAACGAGGATAATACGATTTTTGTGCAGGACGCGATCATTGCCTCCAACGCCACTGTGCCCTGCACCGTGACACTGGGCAGTGGTGCTGTGCTGCGCAACTTTGGCGGCATGTCCGCTGTACGCGCCACCGACCAGGCAAAAATCGTCATGGAAAGCGGCAGTGTGATAGAGGATACCATAACTGGCTATACGAGAACAAAAGACTCTGCGGCAGGCTCAGTCGGTCCGGCGGGTGCGATCTGGCTTCAGGGCGGTACACTCGTGATGAAGGAAGGCTCGAAGATCCAGAACATTGACGGCCGCGGGGTTTATGCAGACGGCGGTAAGGTCGAGATCGGCGGCGCCATCAGCAGTATTGCTGCAAACAAGAGCGCAATGTGGCAGTCGAATAACGGCATCGCAATTCATCTGCGCAACAACGCAGAGGGAACGCTGACCTCCACCGCGCTGATTGAGAATCTCTCCGGCGGCAGCATAATCTACTGTGCGGGCGGTGCCAAATCCTTCAAAATGGAAAACGGCTCCAAAATCACGGATTGCACCAAGCTGAACGGCAATGTCATCTTTGCAGAAAACAGCACCGTCGTGATTGACGGTGAAATCAGCAATGTGCATGCCACAGGCAACCACCATATCCTGCAAACCGAAGGCTGCACAGCGGTGACAATTGGAAAAAACGGAAGGATTCTCAATAATCGCGCGTACTATGGTGCGGTTTATATCAACGGAACAAATGATCGCTTAGATATTTACGGAAAAATCAACGGTAATATTTGTACGGATCGCGGCGGCGGTGTGGTACTGTCCAATAATTACGGAAACCACAACGCAGCCATGTATGAGGGTGCTGAGATCTGCAACAACAAAGCCGAGAAAACAGGCGGCGGAACCATGATATCCAAAGGCACCTTCACAATGAACGGCGGTACGATCTCCGGCAACATTTCCGGTACAAACAGTGCTAAAGGCGAAGCTGACCGGATCGGCGGCGGCGTATTTGTCCGCAAAGGCGGCCAATTCATTATGAATGGCGGCGCAATCGAGAACAACGCCGCAACAGCCTTTGGCGGCGGTGTCTGCTTTGATGCCAGTGATTGGGGCGGCACGGTGCCGAAGATTGAGCTGAATGCCGGTACCATCAAGAACAATCTCAGGCAGGTCACCGTCGATGACGAATACCAGATCACAGGCGGCATATCAAATGATTTGGCTGTCACCGGTAAAGACTATGGAAAGTGCGATCGTTACCTCTATATCTCCCGTGAGGCAGCTGTTGGAGATCAGGCAGTTTATTTCCAGACTGGCAGTAAGACCGTTACCCCGGATGACAGCAGCCTTGACATCAGGCTGGGGAACACCAGTGCTGCAAATGTAACCGCTTTGACCAATGCTTCGGATAGCATGGGCTGGAGTGATCCGTTGGCCACCTTCTGGGTTCAGCGCGACGGCGCAGCTAAGCTGACGGTGCGCGGCCTGACACTGAACGATCTGCCGGTTTATGTGCTGTCCTTGCCGGTGGATGAAACCGGAAAGGTTCTCGATGCCTCGGAGGCGCAGGTTTATGCAGCTCGGAAGATAAACACAGAAGATACAAACCCAAGAGATATAGACGTCACGCTTCCGGATGTGTCTGGAAACGGCTATGCCGTAGCCGTTGTCCAACCCTCACAGGACCACGGTGAACTGGTCATACAAGGGCCTGAAACCATTGAGAGAAATAAAACCGGTGAACACTATCCCGTGACATATACCGTAACGTATGATATGTCTGAAAGCATGGAAAGCATGATTGAACAATCAGGCGGTGAGGCTGAATATGTCCTTACGATTGATCGCGATGCCCGCCTTGTAGGAAATCCCGGCCGTTTCAATGGAGAAAGCATCAGTGTGACATATAGTCTGCCCCACTCCGAGTTCAGAGTAGGTGATGTGCTGCTTGCCTCCGCAATGCTGAGGATCACTGTCGGAGAGGGCAACTATATCATTCCCTCTAATGTGACGAAAACACGGAAGGTTGAGACAACCTATAGCCTGACAACACAGGTGAATGGTGGGAATGGAACGATTTCTGCAAGTAAAGCAGGGCTGGCGGCCGGATCGCATGAAACGATTGTTTTCACTCCCGATAGCGGCTATCAAATTGACACTGTTACGGTGAATGGTGTTAAAGCAGAGGTGCGCTCCAATATGCTGGAAGTTATCATGGACGCCGACAAGACCGTTATTGTAACATACAAGAGTATTCCGCATATCCATAACCATGGAACGGCCTGGAAGTCAGACGCAGACAACCATTGGCATGAATGCCCCTGCGGTGACAGGAAGGACATAGCGGCGCATAGCTTCAAGTGGGTGATCGATAAGGAACCCACCGCAACCAGGAAAGGCTCCAAACACGAGGAATGCACCGTCTGTGGCTATAAGAAGGCCGCCGTTGCAATTCCCGCAAAGGGTTCTACGGTGAAGCCGAGCGACCACCCCGACAAGCCCGGAAATACTGCCTCGGCAAATACCGGTGACAGCAGTGATCCCGTTTTGTGGAGCGCACTTCTGTTCATCAGCGGCGGTGCTGTTATCGGCACAACGGTTGTAAGCCGAAAGAAAAAGTACAACAGAGAATAAAGCAATACGGTACCATCGATTGGCAAGGGCGTGTTTTTTCTGCCGCGGCGGCCCAGAAAGGAAAACCGTTCTCCACTTGTGCCGCACCGCAGCATGTTTTGTCCATAATGATAACTAAGCGATAAACACAGAAAAAGACCGCCGAGAGGCGGTCTTTTTCTGTGTTTATGTGTTCTCCGTCCCATCCTCGCGGAACAGCAGGGTGATGCACCACAGTCCCGCGATGCCCACCAGCGTATAGATGATGCGGCTGACGGCGCCGGTCTGCCCGCCGAACAGGAAGGCCACGCAGTCGAAGCTGAAAAGCCCCACGCCTCCCCAGTTCAGCGCGCCGATGATGACCAGTACCAGCGCAATGCGGTCTACGATCTTCATGAGAGTCCCTCCTTGTGTCAAGACTGCTTTCTCTCATAGTCTCCCCGCGCCGCATCGGACTATACGCAAAAATTTGTCAGCCTGCCTGAAAAATTTTGAAAATCGATTGCAAACACCGGTGATTTTTGGTAGTATGACGGATAGGAACAAATGCATCTGCACCTTTTGATGAAAGAGGAGGAACACCATGAACAAGAAATTCGAAAAGCTGGGCTTTTATCCCGCCGACATCCTGCTGCCCAAGGGACAGGACATGACCAAGTGGGCCGTGGTGGCCTGCGACCAGTTCACTTCCGAGCCGGAGTACTGGCAGGCGGTAGAGGAGAAGGTGGGCGACGCCCCCTCCACGCTGCGTCTCATCCTGCCCGAGGCCAACCTGAAGGCCCCCAACGTGGACGAGTACATCGACGATATCAACGCCGCCATGCGCAAGTATATGGCAG
This sequence comes from uncultured Eubacteriales bacterium, assembly GCA_900545585.1. Taxonomy (GTDB): domain Bacteria; phylum Bacillota; class Clostridia; order Oscillospirales; family Oscillospiraceae; genus Vescimonas. The sequence continues at coordinate 77,811 of UQZR01000001.1, read as the reverse complement.
ACGGCGTGTTCGAGACGCTCTCCGATTCCCTGATCTACATCGAGCGCCAGCAGTCCGACGGCCGCATCCGCCACGGTCTTATCGGCATGGTGGATCTGGACGCCTACGACTTCACCCCCGGCTCCGGCGCGCTGATCCGCGCCACCGAGGGCACCGTGCTGGATCGCATCCCGCCCCGTGCCCGCGTCCGCCGCAACGCCCCCATTGAGCTGCCCCACGTCATGCTGCTGATCGATGACCCCGATAAGACCGTCATCGAGCCCCTGACCGCCGCAGCCTCCGCCATGGAGAAGCTCTACGACTTCGACCTGATGCAGAACGGCGGACACATCACCGGCTACAAGCTGTCCGACAAGCAGATCGACGCCGTGGCCGCGTCTCTGGAGGGCCTGACCACCGACGAGGCTATGCAGAAGAAGTACGGCGTCTCCGGCGTAGCACCCCTGCTGTTCGCCGTGGGCGACGGCAACCACTCCCTGGCCACCGCCAAGGCCTGCTACGAGGAGCAGAAGAAGGGCAAGACCCCCGAGGAGTACCTGGCCCTGCCCTCCCGCTTCGCGCTGGTGGAGGTGGTGAACAACCACGACGATGCTTTGCAGTTTGAGCCCATCCACCGCGTGCTGTTCGGCGTAGACCACAAGAAGTTCATGGACGCCTTCCGCGCCGCCTATCCCAACGCCTACGAGGGCAAGGGCGACGGCCACACCATCGAGTTCGTCTGGAACGGCGAGAGCCACTTCATCACCGTCCCTGACCCCAAGGTCCAGCTGGCCGTGGGCACGCTCCAGAACGTCATCGACCCTTACCTGAAGGCCAACGGCGGCGAGGTGGACTATATCCACGGCGATGACGTGACCCGCGAGCTGGGCGGCAAGCCCGGCAACATGGGCTTCCTGCTGCCCGCCATGGGCAAGGAGCAGCTGTTCAAGACCGTCATGGCCGACGGTGTGCTGCCCCGCAAGACCTTCTCCATGGGCCACGCCCAGGACAAGCGCTATTACATCGAAGCCCGCAAGATCGTGAAGTAACACCGCAAAAAAGCGCCCATCGGGCGCTTTTTTGTCAGGAGGAGCTATGGAACCACTGACCCTGTACGCCCCCGCGAAAGTGAATCTCACCCTGACCGTCGGCGACCGTCGTCCCGACGGCTACCACGACGTATCCACCGTCATGCAGGCCGTGGGCCTGTACGACACCCTGATCCTGACGCACGGCGGCGCCGGCCTGACCCTGACCTGCACAGACCCCGCCGTCCCGGCGGATGCCACCAATCTGGTGCTCCGCGCCGCCGGCAAGTTTTTCGAAGAGACGAAGCTGCCCGTGCCGGACCTGCACCTGCACCTCCGGAAGCGTATCCCGTCCCAGGCGGGACTGGGCGGCGGCAGCAGCGACGCTGCATCCACACTGCTGGCCCTGCGCACCCTGTACGCGCCGTCCCTGCCGGACGTCCAGCTGGAGCACATGGCTGCGGCGCTGGGAAGCGACGTGCCATTCTTCATCCGTGGCGGCACCGCGCTGGCCCGGGGCAGGGGAGAGCACCTGACGCCCATGCCCCGCTTACGGGATGGCTGGTTCGTCATCGTCAAGCCGCCGGAGGGCTTCTCCACCCCCGCCATGTACCGCCGTCTGGACGACCTGCCGCCGGAGCCGCCCCGCCCCGACGCCATGCCCGCCGCGCTGGCGGCGGGAGATATCCGCGCTGTGGCCGCCGCACTCTATAACAGCTTCGAGCGCGCCGTCCCACCGGACAGCGCCGTATGGGACATCGAGAGCGCCCTCCGCGCCCACGGCGCACTGGCCGCCCTGCTCAGCGGCAGCGGCAGCGCCGTGTTCGGCCTGTTCGCCCGCGAGGACACCGCCCGCGCCGCCGCCGAGACCCTGCGGGAGCGCTGGCCCATGACATTTGCGGCCCAACCTGTATAAAATCCGAAAACACCGTCCAAAATGCAGGAAAATTCCTACATAGGACGGTGTTTTTATGCGTAAATTCCATACCTTTGAGCTGGCGCTGCTGCTGGCGCTGGCCGCCGCACTGCTCTGGGGAGCCTGGTCCCTCCACCGGCAGGACGATCTGCAGGCCAAAATAATCCGCCTTCACGTTATCGCCAACTCCGATAACGCCGCCGATCAGGCACTGAAGCTCCAGGTCCGCGATGCGGTGTTGACCCGTGCGGAGGCCATATTACGGGAGTCCGCCGACATGAACGATGCCCGCCGGCGCCTGACGGACGCCCTGCCCGCCATTGGGGATGCCGCCGCGGCGGAGCTGGCGGCGCAGCATCGCGACGATCCCGTCTCCGTCTCACTGGAGGAAGCGGAGTTTCCTCTCAAGGCATACGACGGCTTTGCCCTGCCCTCCGGCGGCTATCTGGCCCTGCGGGTAGTGATCGGCGCGGGGGAGGGCCGCAACTGGTGGTGCGTGGTGTACCCGCCCCTGTGTACCGCCGCCGCGTCCGACCTGTCCCGGACCGCGCTGGGCGCCGGCCTGACGGAGGATGACCTGTCTCTCATCACCGGCGACGGCGATGGCTATGTCCTGCGATTCCGGTCGCTGGAGCTGTGGGAGCGGCTGCGTCAGTGGCTGGGTAAATAGATTTACCGCACAACTATCCGACAATGCCGCACATCGCTCCTTGCATTTTGCCCCGTTATCCTGTAAAATAGAGCACGTATTTTACAGGAGAGGAGGGGCGCCATGTCGACGCACCGGAAGCGGCCGCTGGGCCGCGTGTGCCTGATGGCGCTGGCATTGGCGGCGCTGTTCCTCCTGTCCTTCGTCTGGGGGCGCTACGATGTGCCGCTGGGCGAGGTGGTGCGCATCCTGCTGTCCCGCCTGTTCCCCCTCACCCAGACGTGGACGGACAACATGGCCATCGCCGTCCACAACGTCCGCCTGCCCCGCATCCTGATGGCCTGCCTGGTGGGCTGTGCCCTGTCCGCCGCCGGTGCCAGTTACCAGACGGTGTTCCAGAACCCCATGGCCGCGCCGGACATTCTGGGCGCGTCCTCGGGAGCCTGCTTCGGCGCGGCGCTGGCCATCCTGCTGGGACAGGGCAGCGTCATGACCACGATTTTCGCCTTTTGCTTCAGCCTGCTGACGGTGGTGCTGGTCTACCTCATCGGCAGCCGTACCAGGGGCGGCAGGGTAGTGAGCATCCTGTTGGCCGGCATCATGGTGGGCTCGCTGTTCTCCGCCGGCACCTCCTACATTAAGCTGGTGGCCGACCCCGCCAACCAACTGCCTCAGATCACCTATTGGCTCATGGGCAGCCTGTCCGGCACGCGGCTGAAAACAGTGGCCTTCGCCGCCGCCTGCATGGCGGTTGGCTTGCTGCCCCTTCTGCTGCTGCGCTGGCGCATGAATCTGCTGACCTTGTCACCGGACGAGGCCCGCTCCATGGGCGTCAATACCGACCGGATCCGTCTGGCGGTGATCCTCTGTGCCACGGTGCTCACTGCGGCCAGCGTCTCCGTCTCCGGCATGATCGGCTGGGTGGGTCTGGTGATCCCGCACCTGAGCCGCCGCATCGTGGGCAACGACTGCCGGTATCTTCTGCCCATGTCCATGGTGTTCGGCGCAGCCTTTCTGTTGCTGGTGGACGATCTGGCCCGCTGTCTGACAGCGGTGGAGATCCCCATCGGTATCCTGACGGCCTTTGTGGGCGCACCCTTCTTTGTCTATCTCATGGTAAGGAGGGAGGATCGCCTGTGAAGATGACTGTAAAGGAGCTTGCCTATACATATCGCGGCGGCCATGCGGCTCTGCGGAACGTCTCATTCGCGGCCCGGCAGGGAGAGCTTTTATCGGTGCTGGGCCCCAACGGCGCGGGGAAGAGTACCCTGTTCCGCTGTATTCTGGGCGGTCTGCCGGACTATGGCGGTGCCATCCTGCTGGACGGGCGGGATGCCCGTACTTTGGACCAGCGGACGCTGGCCGCCCATATCGCCTACATCCCCCAGATACACCGCCCTACCTTTGGTTATTCCGTGCTGGACACGGTGCTGATGGGTCTGACCCGCCAGCTCTCGCCGTTCCGCTCCCCCTCCGCCCAGCAGGAGCAGCAGGCTTTGGCCACGCTGGAGCAGTTGGGTGTAGTGCATCTGACCTACCGTAATTTTGCGGAGCTGTCCGGCGGCGAGCAGCAGCTGGTGCTGATCGCCCGTGCTCTGTGTCAGCAGGCAGACATTCTGGTGATGGACGAACCCACGTCCTCGCTGGACTACGGCAATCAGCTTCGTGTGCTGCGCTGCGTCCATGATCTGTCCCGTCAGGGCTACACGGTGGTGCTCTCTACCCACGATCCCCAGCACGCTCTGCGCTTTTCCGACCGTGTGCTGGCCCTGTCCGGCGGCACGGTAGCCGCGTTTGGTGCAACAAAGGAGGTTTTGACAGCAGAATTGCTCCGCCGTCTCTACGGCGTGGACGCGGCTCTGCTGGACACGGCCTACGGCCCCGCCATCGTGCCGAAAGGAGGAGAGGACCGTGTTCCGCTGGACGGATGACATGATTCGCTACATGGCGGATGCCGGACGCCAGACGGATTTCCACCGCCGCCTGACGGCGGAGCTGCTGCCGTATCTGTCGCCGCAGGATCGTGTCTGCGACGCAGGCTGCGGTCTGGGATTTCTCTCGCTGGCGCTGGCGCCCCATGTCCGCCATGTGACGGCGGCGGACTGCGATGCCCAGGCCCTCTCGGTGCTGAAAGAGGAGCTGGCTGCGCGGCACATTGAAAACGTGACGCCGCTATGTACAGATATTTTCACTGACCGTCCCGCCGAACCCTACGACGCCATGGTGTTCTGCTTCTTCGGCAGCATGGACGAAATACTGTCCGTGGCCAGATCCCGGTGCCGCGGCACGGTCATCGCCGTCAAGCGCGACCATAGGGACCATCGTTTTACCGTGACAAAGCAGCCCTTGGAAGAGAGTCACGGCGTGGCAGCTGCGGAAGCGCGGCTGACGGAGCTGAACATCCCCTATGAGCTGAAGCGGACGGCCTATCGCTTTGACCAGCCCTTCCGCGACTGGGAGGAGGCCCGCCTTTTTTTCGAGACGTACCGCCGCCGCGATGATGCGTCCCTTATCACGGATGGCTTCCTACGGGAGAAGCTGGAGCCCACCGGTGATGCAGCGTTTCCCTGGCACATACCGGTAGTTCGCCGTGCGGGGATATTTGTCTTTCAAACGTCAAAAATTCCTGAGAAACTTCCTCATGAAGCAAATCAGGAAGGAAAACGGAAATAAACCGGAAGTAAAAAAGGAAGAAAATGAGGAGGAAATTTGTCAATGAATGGAAAAAGATGGATGGCGCTGCTGCTGGCACTGGTGATGTCGTTCTCACTGCTTGCCTGCGGTGCAAAGCCTGCGGAGAATACCGGTGACAACAGCCAGAACACCGCCGCAGATGGCACCACGCGGGTATTCACGGACTCCTGCGGCCGCGAGGTCACAGTACCTGTGAATGTGGAAAAAATTGCTGTTTCCGGCCCTCTGGCCCAGATCGTGGTTTTCGCCATGGCACCGGATAAGCTGGTGGGTATCGCCAATGCGTGGGACGAAAGCGCTGCGGAGTTTTTGGATAAGAAATACTACAATCTGCCGATTTTGGGCCAGCTTTATGGCGGAAAAGGTGAGCTGAACCTTGAGACGCTGCTGGCCGCTGCGCCGGACGTGGTCATCGATGTTGGCGAGCCCAAGGGCAGTATTGTGGAGGATATGGATGACCTGCAGGAGCAGACCGGCATTCCCTTTGTCCACATCGATGCCTACCTTTCCTCTATGGATGATACATACGCCATGCTGGGAGACCTTCTGGCAATGCCCAACGAGGCGCAGGGGCGGGCGGACTACTGCCGCTTCGCCTATGACCGCATTGTGTCCATTGCCGACAGCGTGGATAAAGTAAATCTCCTTTACATCACTGGAGATGAAGGACTTAACGTCATCGCACAGGGCTCCTTCCATGCCGAAGTCATCGACCTGATCAGCAACAATCTGGCTGTGGTGGACGAGCCCTCCAGCAAGGGAACCGGCAACGAGGTGGACATGGAACAGATCCTCAACTGGAACCCCGATGTGATCCTGTTTGCCCCGGGCAGCATCTACGACACCGTGGCCGGCAATGAGAGCTGGCAGACCATCTCCGCCATCCAGAGCGGCAAATACTATGAGGTCCCCATGGGCCCCTATAACTGGATGGGATTCCCGCCCAGCGTCCAGCGCCTGCTGGGTATGACGTGGATGGCCAAGGTCCTGTATCCTGAGGCGGCGGATTATGATCTCTATACCGAGGTCAGCACCTATTTTGAGCTGTTCTACCACTGCGACCTGACCCAGGCGCAGTACGATGCGCTGGTGGCCAACTCCATCCCCGCAGCATCTGCGGCGGATCAGGCGGCCTGATCGGAAGCCATTGCAAACAAAGGGCACCCTGCGGCTTTGCACCGCAGGGTGCCTGTGAATAGCCGCCGCCTGCGGCAGGAGGTAAACACGATGAACACCATTTTTCAGACGCTGGTGTACCAGCGGGAGAAGGGACAGGACACGGTGCTGGCCACCATCATCTGGGACGACGGATCCGCGCCCCGAGGTGCGGGCAGCCAGATGCTGGTGGGCCGCAACGGTCTGCTGGCCGGTACCATCGGCGGCGGCGCCGTGGAGGGGCGATCCATTGCCATCGCCCGGGAGATGCTGGCTGACGGTACCGACAGCATGACGCGGGAGTTCCGGCTGCGCCGCGATGGCAGCGAGCAGAGCACCGGTATGGTCTGCGGCGGCGATGTGACCGTCTACTTCCGCCGTATTCCCTGCGGCGATGGGGCGTGGGATACACTGGCGGCGGAGGTGCTGCGGCGGATCAGTACCCGCACGGTGGGTTGGCTGGTGCAGCCGCTGGACGGGACCATGCCCTATCTGATGGATGAAAATACTGTTAAGGCAAAATGCTTTACAATGCAGCTGCCCATCGGAGAACGGGCGTTGATCTTTGGCGCGGGGCACATCTCCAAGGCACTGGTACCACTGCTGAGCAGTGTGGGGTTTAGGCCGGTGGTTTTTGACGACCGTCCCCAGTTCGCCACGCGGGAGCGGTTTCCCCAGGCGGACCAGGTCGTCTGCGGCGACTTCACCCGCATCCGCGACTACCTCACTGTGGAGCCGGAGGACTATGTGGTTATCATGACCAACGGCCACGAGTACGATTTCCAGTCGCAGGTGCAGGTGCTGCAGCACAAGACGGCCTACGTGGGCGTCATCGGCTCCCGCAAAAAGACGGCCTTTGTCAACCAGCGGCTGCGGGACGCGGGCATCTCCGATGAGGCCATCGCCTTTGTGCATACGCCTATTGGCACCGCCATCAAGGCCGTGACGCCGGAGGAGATCGCCGTGTCCATCGCCGGCGAGATGATCCTGGTGCGGGCGGAGCGCCGCGAGGCCAACGGGGAGGTCCACCATGGCTGTCCCATGCACTGAGCATCTGTTCCTGACGGGCCGGAAGGGCGTGGGCAAGTCCACGCTGCTGCGAGCCGTGCTGGAAGGGAAGCGGCTGGGTGGCTTTTTCACCCGTCGGATAACGGGCATCTTTGAGAGGCCCTCCATCCACCTGCTGCGGGCGGCGGAGGGCCAGCAGCCGTCGCCGGAGAATCTGGTGTGTCTCTGCGGGGAGCGGCGGACGGATCTGTTCGACCGGTTGGGGCCCGCAGCGCTGGCGGACGCGGCGGACTGCGACGTGATCGTCATGGACGAGCTGGGGCCATCGGAGGCGGCGGCACTGGAATTCCAGAAAGCGGTGCTGGCAGCGCTGGACGGAGATAAGCCGGTGTACGGCGTTTTGCAGCAGGCGGACAGCGAATTCCTGGGCCGTGTGGCGGCGCACCCGCGGGTACGGGTCGTTACCGTGACGGAGGAGAACCGCGACCGGCTGCGGCAGCAGCTCTGTGGCGAAAAGTGAATCGAAAGAGTGTGTCTTTGACAGGCTCCGCACAGGTGCGGAGCGGTCAGGGGCACGCTTTTTTTCGCAGCACAGAGGAATGTCCTTTTCTTTGGACAGTGGATACGGTATAATCAGCGTATAGACAGCGAAGGCTGCCGCAGCGCAGGTGCCATGGCGGCGTGACCAAAAGATCACGGGAAACGAGGGATGCGGGATGGAATTGCAGATCTGGATGGGCCGCGCCGGTGCGGGCAAGAGCCGCAGGGTGCTGGAGACAATGCAGGAGCGGCGGCAGCGGCCGCAGATCCTGCTGGTACCGGAGCACGCCTCCCATGAGGCGGAGCTGGATCTGTGCCGTGCGCTGGGACCCACAGCCAGCCGCGATGCGGAGGTGCTGAGCTTCCGAAATCTGGCCACCCGTGTACTGGCCCAGACCGGTGGACTGGCGGACGTGACGCTGGACGCTGGCGGCAAGCTGCTGACCATGCGGCGGGCGCTGCAGGAGGTGAGCAGCAGACTGACGGTGTTTGCGCGCCCCTCCCAACGGCCGGCGTTTCTGCGGCAGCTGGTGGCGCTGGCCGATGAGCTGTACGCCTATCAGGTGACGCCGGAGATGCTGCTGGCGCAGGTGGCGGACATGGAGGGCGCGGCTGGGGATAAGCTGCGGTCAGCGGCGCTGATCTACGGCGCCTACGATGCCCACCTGCGGGGGGAGGGGTTCGACGCCCGCTCCCGCGTGCAGAAGCTGTGCGACGCCCTGCCGGAGTCGGACTATCTGATGGGCAAGGACGTGTATGTTGACGGGTTCTCCTACTTCAATCGGGTGGAGGAGGACATTCTGGAGACGGCGCTGCGGCAGGGGAACTGCCTGACGGTGACGCTGCTGGGAGACGAGTCGGACCCGCAGCTGTTCCAGAACGCCCTGCGGCAGAGAGATCGCCTGAAACGGATGGCAGCGTTGGTACACGCAAGATGTGAAGTAGAAACGCTTGTCAGCAAAAACGATGGGCCACTGGGGTATCTGGAGCGATGCTTCTTCGATGGAGAGGAGCCGTGGCAGGGGGAGGAGCCGCCCATCCGGCTGTATCAGGCGGAGACAGCGTTCTCCGAGGCGGAATATGTGTCCGCCTGTGTGCGGCGGCTGGCCCGGCAGGGCTGCCGTTGGCGGGACATCGGTGTGGCGGCGCGGAATATGGAGGTGTACGGGCCGCTTTTGGAGGCGGTGTTCCGCAGGGACGGCATCCCCGCCTACATCAGCCGGCGCAGCGACATCCTGGAAAAGCCGGTGCTGACCATGGTGCTGTCGGCGGTGGACGCTGTTACCGGAGGATTTGAGTATGAGGACGTGTTCCGGTGCCTGAAAACCGGCATGGCGGGTATCTCAGCGGCGGAGTGCGATATGCTGGAAAACTATGTGATCCGGTGGCAGATACGGGGCGGCATGTGGCTGAAGGAAGCGGATTGGACCGCCAATCCCGACGGCTACGGACAGGAGATCAGCGAAGCGCGGCGGCAGCGGCTGGAGGAGGTCAACGCGGTGCGCCGCCGCGTGCGCGTGCTGTTCCTGGAGCTGAGCGAGGGACTGAAGGCAGGTAAAACCATACGGGATAAAGCAGAAGTACTTTACAGGTTTACGGAGCACGCGGGAGTGCCGGAGACACTGAAAGCCCAGACGGCGACACTGTACGACGGAGGACAGGTGCAGCTGGCGGAGGAGTACAGCCAGCTGTGGAGCATCTTCTGCGGCGTGCTGGACCAGTTCGTGGAGCTGCTGGGCGACGTAGAGGTGGACGGGCAGGAGTTCGCCCGCTTGTTGCGGCTGGTGCTAAGCCAGTACGCCGTGGCTACCATTCCCGCCACGCTGGATCAGGTGAAGGTGACGCCCATCACGCGGAACGACCGGCATACGGTGCGGCATCTGTTTTTGCTGGGCGCCAACGACAACGTGCTGCCCACGGTGGAGACGGGGGGCGGGCTGCTGGACGCCCAGGAGCGGGAGCTTCTGCAGCAGCGGGGCATCCTGCTGTCGGACGCCACATTTGACCCCCTCGGCGCGGAATTGCAGAACATCTATGCGTGCCTGGCGCAGCCTACGGCGTCGCTGACGGTGATGTGGCCGGTGACGGACGGCGCGGGCGGGCAGCTGCTGCCGTCTTTTGTGGTGGAGCGCATCGGGCGGTTGTTCCCGCAGATCACGGTGGAGCGGGAGGACGGTGCCTATCGGCGGGAGCTGCCGGCACCGGCGCTGGCGCTGGCCGGTCAGGAGATGGGCGGGCCTCTGTGGCGGTATTTTGCAGGGAGCGGGCAGGCCCCGCTGCTGGCGCGGATGGAACAGGCGCGATCCATGGGCCGCGGCAGGCTGTCGCCCCAGGCGGTGCAGACGCTGTATGGGCGGCGCATCGCCATGTCCGCGTCCCGTATCGACCGACTGAAAAGCTGCCATTTCGGGTATTTTATGGAGTACGGCCTGCGGGCCAAGGAGCGGACCAGCGCAGGTTTCGAGGCACCGGAGGTGGGCACGTTCATCCACTATCTGCTGGAGAACGTGAATCGCGACGTGTGTGAGCGCGGCGGCTACGGTGAGGTGGACAAGCCTGCGCTGCGGCAGCTGGTGCACCACTATGTGGACCTGTATGCCCAGACCATGATCGACGGCTACGACCAGAAGGGGGCGCGATTCCGGTATCTTTTCTCGCGGCTGCGGGAGACGGCCTGCGCCATCGTGGAGAACATCGCCGACGAGATGGCGGTGTCGGATTTCCGGCCCATTGCCTTCGAGCTGGGCTTCGGCGGGAAGGACGGCCAGCTGCCGGCCATCACCGTGACAGAGGGCAGCACGGCCCTGTCGGTGCGGGGCAAGGTAGACCGCGTGGACGGCTGGATAAAGGACGGAAAGCTGTATCTGCGGGTGGTGGACTACAAGACCGGCCAGAAGGCATTCGACCTGTCGGATGTGCGGTACGGGCTGGGTATCCAGATGCTGCTGTACCTGTTCGCCCTGCAGAAGGAGGGCAGCGGATATTTCGGGATGCCGGTGGTGCCGGCCGGCGTGCTGTATACGCCGGCGCGGGAGATCATCTCGCGGGAGGACCGCAGCATCCCGCCGGAGAAGCTGGAGGCCGTGCTGCGGCGGAAGCTGCGGCGTACCGGCATGCTGTTGAGCGAGCCGGAGGTGCTGCGGGCCATGGAGCACAGTGCGCTGGAGAAGCCGTGCTACCTGCCCATCGGGAAGGTGACGGATGGACAGCCTGCGGCGCTGCTGCCCAATCTGCTGGTGGACACGGCGGAGATGGGCAGGATGGCGCGATACATCGACAGCCTGCTGCACCGCGTGGCGCGGGAAATCGGAGACGGCAACATCGATGCCGACCCCTGCACCCGCGGGCCGCAGGACAGCGCCTGCACCTGGTGCGCGTTCCGGGCGGCATGCTGGTTCGACGAGAAACGGGACAAGCCGCGCTATCTGAGGAAAATAACGCCGGAGGAGTTCTGGCAGACGGTAGACAGGGAGGTGGAGCACCATGGGTGAGCTGAAGCTGACGGAGCAGCAGCACGCGGCGGTATTTGACCGCGGCGGAAGCCTGCTGGTGTCCGCCGCAGCCGGTTCCGGCAAGACGAAGGTGCTGGTGGAGCGGGTGTTCTCCTATCTCACGCAGGAGCACGCCAATGTGGACGATTTCCTCATCATCACCTATACCCGCGCGGCGGCGGCGGAGCTGCGGGCGCGGCTGGCCTCGGAGCTGGCGGCGCGGGTGGCGGAGACACCGGAGGACCGGCACCTGCGGCGGCAGATGTTCCGCGTGTATCAGGCGGATATCAAGACGGTGGACGGCTTCTGCGCATCGCTGCTGCGGGAGCACATCCACCTGTTGGAGCCGGTGGACGGGCGGTGTCTGACGCCGGACTTCCGTGTATTGGACGAGGCTGAGGCACAGCTGCTGCGGGAGCGGGCGCTGGAGCGGACCATGGAGACGTTCTATCAGGACATCGAAAACGGCGATGAAGAGGCGGCGCAGCTGGCGGGTACGCTGGGCGCGGGACGGGATGACAAGGCCCTGACGGCGCTTGTGCTGGAGCTGCATGGCAAGATCCAGAGCCATCCCTACCCCGAGAAGTGGCTGCAGGCCGCGGCGGAGAACTGGCGGCAGCTGCCCTCATCGCTGGCAGACAGCGACTACGGCAGGACGGTGATGGAGGACACAGTGCGGCGTGCTCTGTTCTGGGCGGGGCAGCTGGAACGGGCTGTGGCCGCCATGGAGGGCTGTGAGCCGGTATACAAGGCCAACGCGGCCCAGTTTCTGGCGGCGGCGGCAGAGCTGCGCCGGTACGAGCAGGCGTCTCAGGAGGGCTGGGACGCCATGGGCCGTGTGCAGCCGGTGCTGCAGCGGGCCGGTGCGGTGAAAAACGGCGAGAACGACGAGGCCAAGGCGGCGGCCAAGGCCGTGCGGGAGAAATACAAGAAGGCCAAGGAGGAGATGACCGCGCCCTACCTCGTGACGGAGCGGGAGCATCTGGAGGATCTGCAGGCAGCAGCGCCGTCCATGCTGGCGCTGCTGCGTCTGACGGAGCGGTTCTCCCAGCGCTACCAGGCGGAGAAGGTGCGGCGCAATGCCATGGATTTCTCCGACCAGGAGCACTACGCCGTGACGCTGCTGTGCGGTCAGGACGATGAACCAACGGATCTGGCGCGGCAGGTGTCCCAGCGGTATCAGGAGATCATGGTGGACGAGTATCAGGATACCAACGAGGTGCAGGACTGCATTTTCCGGGCTATCTCCCGCGCAGGGCGGAACCTGTTCACCGTGGGCGATGTGAAGCAGAGCATCTACCGGTTCCGGCTGGCGGACCCCACCATCTTTATGGGTAAGTACCGGCAGTTCGCCGACGCGGCGGATGCCGAGGAGGGGCAGCCCCGCCGCATGGTGCTCAGCCGCAACTTCCGATCCCGCGGGGAGGTACTGGAGGCCACTAACTTCGTCTTTTCGGACATCATGTCCCAGGAAATGGGGGAGATGGACTACACCGATCAGGAGAAGCTGTACTTCGGCGCGGCGTACTATACCCCAGCAGCGGGACGGGAGACGGAGCTGCACGTGGTCAGTGTGGAGGACACACCGGACCAGGCGCTGGACCGCACTGAGGCGGAGGCCCGCTTTACAGCGCGGCGCATCCGGCAGCTGCTGGATGAGAAGTTCCCCGTGCAGGCGGGGGAGGGCGCAATGCGGCCGGTACGGCCGGAGGACATCGTTATCCTCATGCGGTCGCCCCGCTCGCGGATGCAGACGTTCACCCGTGCGCTGGCGCGGGAGGGCATTCCCTGCGGCAGCGGGGAGAGCGAGGACTTTTTCAGCACCATGGAGATCGCGGTGACGGTGTCGCTGCTGGAGATCGTGGACAATCCGCGGCAGGACGTGCCGCTCATCGGCGTACTGCGCTCGCCGCTGGTGGGGTTGTCTCCCAATCAGCTGGCGGCCATCCGCGCCGTGCTGCCGGAGGGAGACTACTACGATGCGCTGTGTCAGGACGAGAGCGACGCGGCACGGGAGTTCCTGACGCTGCTGAATGAGCTGCGGCAGGCGGCGCGGGAGATGCCGGCGGACGACCTGCTGTGGTACATCTACGACCGGTGCCATGTCATGGCTATTTTCGGAGCCATGGAAGATGGGGCAATGCGGCAGGCGCGGCTGACGGCGCTGTACGACTACGCGCGGCAGTTGGTACAGAGCGGGAAGGCGGGATTGTTCGACTTTATCAGCCATCTGCGGCAGCTGCTGGAAAACGGCGACGCGCCGACGCTGGGGACGGCCCGGGAGGCGGAGGGCGTGCAGATCATGAGCATCCACCGGTCCAAGGGACTGGAGTTCCCCGTGGTGATCCTGGCGGACCTCCAGCGCAGCTTCAACCGGCAGGACCTGAACCGGCCGGTGCTGGTGCATCCGGAGCTGGGGCTTGGCACGGATCGGGTGGATCGGGAAAGACACATCCGCTACGCCACCATCTCCAAGGAGGCGCTGGCGCTGCGGCTGGAACGGGAGGCCAAGGCCGAGGAGATGCGCATCCTCTATGTGGCCATGACCCGGGCCAGGGAGAAGCTCATCCTCATCGACTGCCGCAAGGGGATGGAGAAGAAGCTGCGGGATCTGACGGCCATGACCGGTATACCGGTGCCGCCGGAGGCGGTGGCCGATGCGGACTCGCCTGGGGAGTGGGTGCTGCTGTCGCTGCTGCACACGACGCAGGCAGCGGCGCTCCACGGTATGGCAGGCGTGCGGCCGGAGGTGCTGACGCAGGCGCCGGACAGTTGGTCCATCCGGCTGTGGCACGAAAACGGCGAGGCATCGGGGACGGCGGTAGAGGACACAGAGGAGGCTGGCGTGCCTCAGGACTTCACGGAACCGGATCGGGCGGCGCTGGACTTCGTATATCCCCACGCAGCGGTGACCACGGTGCCCACCAAGATCACGGCCACCCAGTTGAAGGGGCGGGAGCTGGATCAGGAGGTGGCGGGGGGCGCAGGCACTGTCCGCAGGCCCTCGGAGCCGGAAAAGCCCCGCTTTTTGCAGGAAATACACGGACTGTCCGCCGCAGAGCGGGGTACGGCCATCCATCTCGTGATGCAGTACCTGCCGATGGACACGGCGGCGGAGGAGCAGTCCGTGGCGGCTCAGGTACAGGCGCTGGAGCAGCGGCGGCTATTGACGCCGGCCCAGGCGGAGGCGGTGGACAAGCGGGCCGTCGCGGCGTTTCTGCGGTCGCCGCTGGCGGATCGCATCCGCGGCGCAGAGCAGGTATGGCGGGAATACCGCTTCGCCCTGCTGATGCCAGCGGAGCGGTATGCAGGCGGCGCAGAGGGCGAGGAGATGCTCTTACAGGGTGTGGCGGATTGTGTGTTCCGGAAGGATGGCGCGCTGACGGTGGTGGACTTCAAGACCGACCGCGTCACGGCGGAGGAAGCTCCCGCCCGAGCCGAGATATACCGCGGGCAGCTCCAGGCGTACAGCGACGCACTGAGCCGCATCATGGAAATGCCGGTGGAGCGGCGGGTATTGTACTTTTTCCAGTGCGGGCAGGAAATTTCTTTGTAGATCCTGTGAAAAAAGCTTGCAATTTGGAAAGATATATGCTATCATCACAGATGCGTTTGTGGATATACCACGGCGACGAGTGAACCAGAAAGGGGTGAACATGAGCAATGAAGGAAGGAATCCATCCCAATTATCAGCAGACTACTATCAAATGCGCCTGCGGTAATGTGATTGAGACAGGTTCTACGAAGAAGGATATTCGCGTGGAAGTCTGCTCTAAGTGTCACCCCTTCTTCACCGGCAAGCAGAAGCTGGTGGATACCGGCGGACGTGTTGCCAAGTTCAACAAGCGTTTCGGTCTGGACAAGTAAAAGAGACACGTCACATCACAAGACCCGTACCATTTGGTACGGGTCTTGTTTGTTTACATTTGCCGCAAAATACGATATACTATATAAACAATTCAGTCGGGGGAGGGCCTATGGAACGAAGGACCATCGAAGAAAACAAGGAGAAGAAACGGGACTACGCGGTGCTGGTGGGGCTGCGGTCGCCGGTGCTGGGCGCGGACAGCGCCGATGAGGAGAGCCTGGCGGAGCTGGGGGCACTGGTGGAGACAGCCGGCGGTGAGCCGGTGGGCACCATCCTCCAGAGCCGCGAGAAGCCGGACCCCCACAGCTTTATCGGCGAGGGCAAGGTGGAGGAGGTCAAGCGCATGGTGGAAAACAGCGACGCCACCATGGTCATCTTCGACAACGACCTGTCACCCTCCCAGATACGGGTGCTGACGGAGCTGTGCGGTGTGCAGGTGCTGGACCGCAGTGGGTTGATCCTGGACATCTTCGCCCAGCGGGCCAAAACAAAAGAGGGCTGTTTACAGGTGGAGCTGGCACAGTACCAGTACCTGCTGCCGCGGCTGGTGGGCATGTGGACCCATCTGGAGCGGCAGGCGGGCACCAGCGGCAAGGGACCTATCGGCTCCAAGGGCCCCGGCGAGACGCAGCTGGAGACGGACCGGAGGCACATCCATCGGAAGATCGACAAGCTGAAGGCAGAACTGGAGGAGGTGCGCCGCGTGCGGGGCACCCAGCGGCAGCGCCGGATGAAAAACGAGATCCCCGTGGTGGCCATCGTGGGCTACACCAACGCGGGCAAGTCCACGCTGCTCAACGCCATCACCGGCGCGGGTATCCCCGCCAACGACCGGCTGTTCGATACGCTGGACACTACCACCCGCCTGCTGACGGTCAGCGATACGCTGGATGTGGTGATCTCCGATACGGTGGGGTTTATCCGCAAACTGCCCCATCAGCTGGTGGAGGCGTTCAAGGCCACGCTGGAGGAACTGGAGTACGCCGATCTGCTGCTGCATGTTATCGACGTGTCCAATCCGGAGTGGCGGGAGCAGGCCCGCATTGTGGATGAGCTTATCCGCGAGCTGGGCGCGGAAGGCATCCCCTGTATCCGCGTGTACAACAAGTGCGACGCGGCATTCACCGCCCAGCAGGAGCGGGAGAAGGACGCCGTATATATCTCCGCCAGGACCGGCGAGGGCATCCCTGCGCTGCTGGAGACCGTGGATAAGCGGCTGGACAAGGGTACGAAGCGGGTGGTCATCCACCTGCCCTACGACAAGGCGGGACTGCTGGACGGGCTGTACCGCGAGGCCAAGGTGGAGGGCGTGGAATACGGCGAGACGGTGGATGTCACGGCGGTGTGTACGCCCCGTATCATGGGGCGGCTGAAGGCGTACATCGAGGGCTGGATGGAGCCGAAGGAGGACTGGGAATGATGCTGACGACGGAGCGGCTGGTGCTGCGGCCCTGGCAGGAGGAGGACGCGGAGAGCCTGTACAGCTACGCCTGCGACGGACAAGTTGGCCCCGCGGCGGGATGGAAGCCCCACGAGTCCGTGGAGGAGAGCCGCCGGATCATCCGAACGGTGCTGTCCCAGCCGGACACGCTGGCGGTACTGCTGCGGGAACGGCCGGAGGAGACCATCGGTTCCGTGGGCGTATTTCCCACCGATGCGCCGGATGGGAAAGGTGAGCCGGAGATCGGCTACTGGATCGGGCGGCCCTTCTGGGGGCAGGGGCTTATCCCTGAGGCGGTGCGGGAGCTGCTGCGCTGGTGCTTTGCGGAGCGGGGGGCGGCGCGTGTCTGGTGCGGCCATTCCCCGGGGAATGACAAGTCCCGACGCGTCATCGAGAAGTGCGGGTTCACCTATGTTTGCGACGGGCCCTCCGTGCTGTGGCCTGACGGGCAGGAGCGGCCTACCTGCTACTATGCTATCGCCCGAGAGGACTGGGAGAAGGAGGCACGGCATGGGTGAGTTTCGCGTGCCGTTTCAGGCGGCGGACAGCGAGTTCGTGGAAAAGCGATCCCGTTTCATCAGCCATCTGCTGCCGGTGGAGTCCGAGGAGGACGCCCGGGCGTTCATCGCCCAGATCAAGAAGCAGTACTACGATGCAAGGCACAACTGCTGGTGCTATCTCATAGGGGAGAACGTGGTGCGGTACAGCGACGACGGCGAGCCCCAGGGCACGGCGGGACAGCCCATGCTCAACGTGTTCCAGCGGGAGAACGTTACCAACGCGGTATGCGTGGTGACGCGGTACTTCGGCGGCATTTTGCTGGGAGCCGGCGGGCTGACACGCGCCTATTCCAAGGGGGCGCGGGACGCTCTGTGCGCCGCAGGGTACGCGGTGATGGGGCGGTGGGCCGTTGTGGACATCCCGTGCTCCTATGCGCTGTTCGAGCGGGTGCGGCTGGAGGCCGCCGCGCAGGGCGGCACAGTGGACGACACCCAGTACGGTGCGGACATCCATCTGACGGTGTCACTGCCGGAGGAGAGAGTGGAGACCTTACAAGAACGGCTCACCGAGTTGTCCGCCGGAGGCGTCCGGCTCGCGGTGCTGTCGGCGGAGTTCCGCCCGGGGCCGCGGCAGGAGCTTTGAGCATTTATGCCGGAATGCTGGGGGAAATTTTGGTATTTTAACGGAATGTTTACAGCTTATCCCTTGTGCGCCAGCGGCGAACATGATATACTGGTATTGTAAAGATACAAGTGCGTATCTGCCCGAAATTGGACAGATACGCCATTTTTTTAAGGAAAGGAATGGTAATTTGACGAGAAGAACGGTACAGGAGGAGCAGGCGCGCCTGCGGAAGCAGCGGAAGAAGGCACAGGGCTTTGTATCCATCTTCAAAAAGCCCCTGCACGAGTCGCTGACATCGGTGCTGCCCATCATGCTGATCGTGCTGGCGCTGGGCTTTACCATCGCGCCGGTGCCCAACAACGCCATGATGGCATTTCTGCTGGGAGGCGTGCTGCTCATCGTGGGCATGGGTCTATTTACGCTGGGGTCGGAGATGTCCATGATCCCGCTGGGTCAGGCGGTGGGCAGCGAGATCACGCGGTCCAAGAATGTCTGGATCATCGTGGGCATCAGCTTCCTCATCGGCATCATTATCACCGTGGCAGAGCCGGACCTGCAGGTGCTGGCCAACCAGGTACCGGCCATTGAGAATAATGTCATCATCTGGTCCGTGGCGGTAGGCGTGGGCGTGTTTCTGGTCATCGCGCTGCTGCGCATCCTGCTGGGTATCCAGCTGAGGTGGCTGCTGATCGGGTTCTACATATTGGTGTTCGGACTTGCCATGTTCGTCTCACCGGATTTCTGGGCGGTGGCTTTTGACTCCGGCGGCGTCACTACCGGCCCCATGACCGTACCGTTCATCATGGCGCTGGGCGTGGGCGTCAGCGCCGTCCGCAGCGACAAGCAGGCAGGCGGCGACAGCTTTGGCCTTGTGGCACTGTGCTCCATCGGACCTATCATCACGGTGCTGCTGCTGGGACTTCTGTACCAGCCGGATGGCAGCGCTTACACCAACACGGTGATGCCGGACGCCAAGGACACGGTGGAGATGTTCCACGCCTATGTGGACGCGCTGCCGGAGTACTTCGCGGAGACGGCCAAGGCGCTGGCTCCCATTGCCGCGTTTCTGGTGCTGTTCCAGCTGGTGACCCGGAGGCTGAAGCGCCGCACGCTGCTGAGCATGGCGGTGGGCCTGGCCTACGTGTACGTGGGGCTTGCACTGTTCCTCACAGGCGTCAATGTGGGCTTCATGCCCGTGGGCAGCTTCTTGGGCGGCAGCATCGCGGGGCATACATATAACTGGATACTTATCCCCATCGCCATGGTCATCGGCTACTTCATCGTGCAGGCGGAGCCGGCGGTGCATGTGCTGAACAAGCAGGTGGAGGAGATCACGGCGGGAGCCATTCCCGCCCATGCCATGAACATCGCCCTGTCCGTGGGCGTGGCGGTGTCGCTGGGCCTTGCCATGATCCGCGTACTCACCGGCATCTCTATCATGTGGTTCCTCATCCCGGGCTACGCCATCAGCCTGGCGCTGAGCTTTGTGGTGCCGGAGATATTTACGTCGGTGGCCTTCGACTCCGGCGGCGTGGCATCGGGCCCCATGACGGCCACATTCCTGCTGCCCTTCGCGTTGGGCGCGTGCGCGGCGGCGGGAGGAAATCTGGTGACGGATGCCTTCGGCGTGGTGGCCATGGTGGCCATGACACCGCTGGTGACCATCCAGCTGCTGGGCGTCAGCTATCAGCGGAAGCTGAAGCAGGCCAAGGCGACAACGGCGGCTCCCGTAACGGCGGAGCCCATCATCGAGCTGTGTTGACGGGGGTGACGGGATGAATAAGAGACTGTACTACATCATTACCATCACCAATCGGGTGATGGGCAGCAAGCACTTTCTGGATTTCTATCGGGCCTTCGGCGCGCCGGTGGTATTCTCGGCGCTGGGCCGCGGTACCGCCAGCGACGACGTGCTCAGCTATCTGGGACTGGAGGCCACGGAGAAATCTGTGCTGTTCTCCGTGGTGACGCCGCAGATCAAGGACGTGTTGATGCGGGAGCTGGTGGACACCATGCACATCGACCGGCCGGGCAGCGGTATCGCCGTATGCCTGCATCTGAGCAGCGTGGGCGGGAGATCCGCCATGCAGTATCTCATCTCCGGCGGCACAGGCGTGGAGCCGGATCTGACGGTAAAGGAGGAGGAACGTATGAGCAATTCCGGTTATGAGCTGGTGGTGGCCATCGCCAACGGCGGCTATTCCGATATGGTGATGGAGGCAGCGTCCGCCGCAGGCGCACAGGGCGGTACCGTGCTGCACACCCGCGCCGCCGATGCGGCCAACGGCAATAAGTTTTTCGGTATGGCCATCACCGAGGAGCGGGAGATGATCCTGCTGGTAACGCCGGCGGAGAAGCGTGCCGCCATCATGCAGGCCATCATGGAGAAGGCGGGAGCCCAGTCGGAGGCCCAGTCTGTGGTGTTCTCCGTGGCGCTGGACGAGGTAGCGGGCCTTTACAGCGTGGAGAGCTGACGGTACATCGAAAAAACGCCCTGCGGTCAATCCGCAGGGCGTTTTTTATGCAGACGGCAGAGCAGAGAAGCGGCGGCGCTGCTGACGCGGCGATAGAGCCGCCACAGCGGCGACAGGGCGCACCAGATGCGGCAGTACAGACGGTAGCCGGTGCCGGACAGGTCCACCGGACGGTCGTCGCGGTAGAAGCCGGTAAGCACGCCGATGACCTGGCTCTCCTGCACCCGCTCCGTGGTCAGGCAGTTGTCACCGCGGATGAGGTAGCCCTCCGGCAGGACGCGTATCACCCGATGCAGGACATATTTCTCCCCCACGCGATACAGCGGGACATCGTAGCAGCGCAGGCGGCCCTGGGGCGGGCGGAGAATGACGGTGTCGCGGCCCGAGCGCAGCATGGGGTACATGCTGGTGCCCCACGTGGTGGCGGCGTAGACGCCCTCGGACGCCAGCACGTCCTCAATGCGGCAGGGGGTCATGGCTCCAGAAAGCCGTTATCGGCCATCTGGCGGAGCATGGCGGCTACATCGGCGGCGGCCTGCTCCGGTGTCACGTCGTAGGTCAGGGCCAGGCGCTCCGCCAGCTGAGGCTCCGTCAGGCCCTCCTGCAGGCCCTTCCAGATGATGCCGCCGGTCTCGTTGAGCTTCACCATGCCGTGAAAGTGGCGGGCGGCGTCGCCGGTGGCTACCACCACGGGTGCGCCCAGCACCTCACGGAGAATGAATCCGGATCTGAGTTTCATCACAATGCACTTCCTTCTTCGCCACAGCCATCAGGGCGGCGGTAATTTTCGTAGGGGAGACCGGTGAGGGCCTCGAAGCTGCAGCGGACGGCGTCGTCCGTCATGCCGCAGGTCAGCCGGTACACGGGGACACGGCGCAGCAGTGCGTCCAGAAAACCAAGGGTGAGGTACTCCAGGGCGGGATCGTCCCGATGGTACGTCTGGCGGAACAGGGGCGTCAGCGCCTGCTCCGGCGGCAGGCGGCAGATGCGGTCCGTGCCGCGCTCCAGCAGGCAGACACCGCAGAGTGGGACACTGATGGGACTTTGCCACCGCTCCTTACCGGCCCAGGGGGAGCCCCAGACGCGGACGGTGCCGTCAGGCTCCAGCGACAGAAACGGCTTGTCGCCGTTGACCACGGTGACGCGGCTGCCCAGGTACTGCCGCCACAGTCGGAGATGGGTGGTCTTGCCGGTGCCGCTGGGTGCGGTGAACAGATAGGCGGCACCGTCGAAGGCGATGGCGGCGCCGTGCATCAGAAACCGGTGGTGGGCGGGGAGCTGCGCGGCCAGACTGTCGTGGATGCAGAGGAACTCCAGATAGGCAGGGGAGGCTGCGCCGTCTGCCAGACGCATCGCCGTCTCGGGTTCGGCGCAGGCAGTGAGGACGGCGGGGGACTGGGGCGGCGCGATCTCGTAATCTTGACAGAGCCGCCGCGTCAGCGGATGCTGGGCTGTGATCTCCGCGGGAAGGCCCGCGGCATTGATCCAGAAATGTTCCATGGAGCCTCCTTTCAGGCGTCCTGCGGGGGCACCAGCGCCACCGTGCGGTCCGCGATGGACAGCGCGGCGGGGCGGTGAGTGACGATGAGCACGGTCTTGTCCGTCATCTGCCGCAGGTTGGACAGCAGACGGGCCTCTGTGGCCTCGTCCAGCGCGCTGGTGGCTTCGTCCAGCAGCAGCACGGGGCGGTCGGCGAAGATGGCCCGGGCGATGGCGATACGCTGGAGCTGGCCCTCGGACAGACCCGCACCCCGCTCGCCAATGGGAGTATCCAGCCCCTGCTCCAGCGCGGCGGTGAAGTCGTCGGCACAGGCAATGTGCAGCGCCCGCAGGATGCGGGCTTCATCGTTGGGGGAGGGGGCGTCGGAGAAGGCTACGATCTGGCGGATGGTGCCGCTGAGCAGGTGGTTGCCCTGGGGCACGTAGGAGAACAGGCCGCGCCAGCCGGCGTCCAGGGGGCGGTCGCCATCGGCGCTCCGCAGAAAGCATGCGCCGCTGTCCAGAGGGTAGATGCCCATCAGCAGCTTCAGGACGGTACTCTTGCCGCAGCCGGAGGGGCCGGTGAGGGCGATGCAGCTGCCCTTATCCACAGTGAGGTCCAAGTGGGAGACAGTGGACGGCGGTGTCTCATTGCCACGGCTATGGTAGGTGAAGCAGGCATCATGCAGGCCAAAGGCGTGCAGCTCCTGCTGGTAGAAGCGGTGTATCTCCAATGCGGGGACGGGGGAGACTGTGAGATCGTCAGGGAAGTGCTCCGCCTCCCGCAGGCGCTCGGCGCTGGCCAGCATGGCATAGAAGCGGGGAAGGTAGCCGGTGAGATTGGCGAAGGGACCCTGTATCTGGGTGATGAGCTGCTGCACGGCGGCGAACACGCCGTAGCTCATGGTGCCGTGGAGGATGCCGCTGCCGCAGTAGATGACGCCTACCAGCAGGAATCCGTACATGGCGGCGCTGAAGCCCACGTTGCACAGGTTAGAGAACCGTGTGCGGGCCATGCGGGCCTGACGGTGGGCGTCCATGCGGGCATCGGCGTCCGCCGATACGGCCTTCTCGCGTCCGAAGATACGGACTACCAGCAGGCTGGACAGGCAATCCTGCAGGTAGATACGGAGACGGCCGTTTGCCTCCTGTATCCGTTTATGCAGGCGCTTGAGGGTACGGCGGAACACGGTGGCCAACAAGGCCAGTACGATGCCTGCCGGCAGGATGATGGCGGCCAGCCGCGGCTCCATGCGCAGCAGCACCGCCGCCGCAGCAATCAGGCGGACCAGCATGCCCGCGGCATTGGGAATTACCTGAGCCAGCGTGTCCGCCGTCACGGCGGTATCAGAGGTCAGGCGATTCAGCCACTCGCCGGAGTGCACGGCGGATACGGCGGCGTAGTCCTTTCGCAGCAGCGTCTGGAACAGGCGGGCCTTGAAGCGGTTTTCCAGCGTAGCGCGGGTGTACTCACTGAGATGGCGGTCCACCGCGCGGAGAACGATCTGGAAAGCCATCAGGCTCACCAGCCAGATAGCACTGCGGACAAAGGTCTGGGTCTGGCCGGCGGTGGCCGCATCGATCAGCGCCCGCAGGATCAGCGCGTAGCCTACGCCGCACAGGGCCAGAACAGATTGCACCGCCAGCAGCAGGGCGGTGAGGTATCCGGCACGGCCCGCCACCGAGGCGATCCAACGGATGACGCCGGATGCCGGCGCAGCAGAACGGGGCATAGTATTCCTCCCCAAAATGGTCTGGATAGGCAGAAAGCTGTCGGTACGACGGCAAAATGCACATATACAACTAATTATACGGTTCAAGGCGGGCCGCGTCAAGTGATTTGGGGGCAGGAGGGAGGCTTTTGGTGTCTGCGGATAAAAAATTTTGAAATTATGAGAAAATTTCTCTTGCATTTTGTGGAGCAGTGTGATATTATAACTAAGCTGTCGTTGAGACATGCGCCGTTAGCTCAGCTGGATAGAGCGTCTGGCTACGGACCAGAAGGCCGGGGGTTCGAATCCCTCACGGCGTGCCAAAAAGACCCGAAACCGTAAGGTTTCGGGTCTTTTTGTTTGCATAAGTTGTTGTTTTCTCCCGCTGCTTTTTTCTGACCCAAACGCTGACCCCAACGGGAGCGGGCAGCGGAAAGCATCAGACGGCACAGGAGAGGATATTGCCCATCGTCTGGGCGGCTTTGAGCTGGGCGTCGGTGGTGACGTGGGCGTAGGTGTCCAGCGTGAAGCCCGCGGAGTAATGACCGAGCATCGAGGACACCGGGATGCTGCCGATCTGCGGCTTGATGTGGTTCTTGAGGAAGCCTTGCGAGGGTTTGAATGTGGATGACCGCAGTTTGATTTTGCGTAGTTCTCCATTCAGACATCAAGCCAACTCCCCACGGCGATTGCCGGTCTCCGTATCATGGGCGACTGTGTACCGGCCCACCCGCCGACCATTATTGCGCTTGCGGATGTTGCCTTACAGAAGCATACATCGCTCTTTCGTCAGCAGTCTTTCAAAGGCTATGTGCCATGTGGGGGAATACCGGCAGTGCCTGATAACCGCCCAGCCAGTAACAGGTAAATGCGGCAGCCTCTGCCTTTGCCGGGATGCAGCAAGATAGCCCCGCAGATGTACTGGCAGATCCGTCATGCCGTCAATCAGGCGTAAGACCCTGCTCGAACCTCTCACCGCTTTTCCATCGGAACTTGTTTCGTTATACTTCCCGGCGCAGCACTCGGTAGACAAAGGACATATCCAGTCCGCCGCGTACCACATCCGCCAGCAGGTCATATTGCCGTTCCTTGTAGCCGTAGGCGTCAAAGGTCGCCAGCGCGTCAAAGGACACGTCCTTTCTGGCGCACAGTGCTTTCAGGATCGTATCGGCGATGCCCGGCGCGTCAAAAATGCCGTGGACATAGCTGCCGTATACGTTTCTGCTGCCGGTGAGGGCGGGCATCTGCTGCTGACTGCGGCCCATGTGGATCTCGTATCCCTCGTAGGCCAGGCCGTTCAGACCGGAGAGCATTCCCTCCACACCGCGAAAGACGCCTTGCGTCTGAGTCTGCACCTTTTCACCCCGGAATTCGGTGTCCATCTCCAGCAGGCCCAAACCGTTGATCTCCGTGACACCGGCGGACTCCACCTGCTCCGGATCGGACACGGTGCGCCCCAGCATCTGATAGCCGCCGCAGACGCCGAAGATCAGCGTACCGGCATCGGCTGCCTTCAGGACGGCCGCCTCCAGACCGGACTGCCGCAGCCAGCGCAGGTCGGCAATGGTGCTCTTGGTACCCGGCAGCAGGATCATGTCCGGCTGATGGAGGTCGCCCACCTGATCCACATAGCGCAGCGACACGTTTTCGTAATGTTCGAAGGGGCTGAAATCCGTGAAATTGGAGATGCGCGGCACACGAATCACCGCGATATCCAAGAGCTTTCGATCTTTGGAGCGGTCAAACCGCTCGGTCAGGCTGTCTTCATCGTCGATATCTACATGGGCGTAGGGGATGACCCCCGCCACCGGGATGCCGCACAGCTGCTCCAGCGTCTTTAGTCCCGGTTCCAGAATGGCCCGGTCGCCCCGAAACTTGTTGACCACCACGCCCTTGATGCGGCGGCGCTCGTCCTCCTCCAGCAGCGCCACTGTGCCGTAGAGCTGGGCGAACACGCCGCCTCGGTCGATGTCGCCCACCAGCAGCACCGGCGCGTCCACCAGCTTGGCAAGGCCCATATTGACGATATCGTCCTGCTTGAGGTTGATCTCCGCAGGGCTGCCTGCCCCCTCAATGACGATCACGTCATACTCTGCTGCCAGACTGTTGTAGGCCTCCAGCACGGCGGGGATATAGTCCCGCTTGCGGCGGAAATACTCCATGGCCTGCATATTACCCCGCACCTGTCCGTTGACGATGACCTGACTGCCCACGTCGGTGGTGGGCTTGAGCAGGATGGGGTTCATGCGGGTATCCGGCTCGATCCCGGCGGCCTCTGCCTGCACCACCTGCGCCCGGCCCATCTCGCCGCCATCCTTGGTAATGAAGGAGTTCAGCGCCATGTTCTGGCTCTTGAACGGCGCCACGCGGTAGCCGTCCTGCTTCAAAACGCGGCAGAGTCCCGCCGCCAGCAGGCTTTTTCCCGCATTGGACATGGTCCCCTGTATCATAATATTCATTGCCATAGTGATTTCTCCTTGCAGAATTGCCGAATGGCCGTTATCAACGCCTCGTTTTCCCCATGAGGCCGCACGGCGATGCGATACCACCCGTCGTCCAGCCCGTTGTAATTCCCACAGCCGCGGATGGCGATACCCTGCTGCAGCAACCTCTCCCGCAGCCCCAGCGGCCCGCGGAACAGCAGGTAATTGGCGTGGGACGGGCATACCCAGAAGCCCAGCGCCGTCAGGTTATCTGTGAGCCATCGCCGCTCCGTGCGGACGAGGGACAGCGTCCTTTGCAGAAAATCCCGCTCCGCCAGCGCCGCCACACCGGCGCTCTGCGCCGGCGAGGATACGTTCCACGGCGGGGACGCGGCTGCCATGTCGTGCAGCAGCGCATTGTCGGTGCACAGGCAGTACCCCAGCCGTATACCGGCCATGCCGTAGCTCTTGGTAAAGGCCTTCAGGATCAGCAGCGCCGGGTGCGCTGCCAGAAGGGACCTGGCGCTGATGCCGTCCTCCGTGAGATCGAGGAAGCACTCATCCAGAAACACCCGCGCACCCCACGCCGCACAGACTTGCAGGATCTGTTCCAGCAGCGGCAGCGGCAGCAGCCGTCCGGTGGGGTTGTTGGGGGTGCAGAGGAATACCACCTCCGGTTTTTTCTCCTCTAAGAAGGACAGAAATCTATCGTCCAAATCAAAATTCTGCGCCTGATGCAGGAAATACCGCTCTACGCGGCAACCCACCTGCGCCAGTCCCGCCCCATATTCCACAAAGGTGGGGGCCAGCTCCACCGCCGTCCGGGGCCGCAGAGCGGTGCAGTATGCGTAGATCAGGTCTGCCGCGCCGTTTCCGCAGAGAATATAGGATGCCGGCACCTGCTCGTGGTCTGCGATAGCCTGCACCAGCCGCCGGCAGTAGGGGTCGGGGTAGCGGTACAGCTGGGGCAGATCCCGGCACACCGCCTCCAGTACGCCGGGAGGCGTACCCAGGGGGTTGGTGTTGGCGGAAAAATCCAGCGTGATACCGCCGCCGTATACATCGCCGCCATGTTGATTTTCTGTTTGATACAGCATCTATGTCTCCTTTACAGTGCAAAGGGCAGCTTGGCCGCACAGCTCAAAAGCAGGGTGAGGATCGCTGTGACGGTCATCAGGCGGCACACACGGGGGATGTCCTCGTGGGTGATCTCCCGCGATGCATCGCCGATATACTCCTTTTTGTGCAGCACACCGTGGTACCACGCATCCCCGGCCAGACGCAGGCCCAGAAGCCCGGCGCAGACAGATTCCGTCTGGGCTGAGTTGGGACTGGCGTGCTTTCGGCGGTCGCGGCGGAAGATCCGCCAGCCCGCTGAAATATCCAGTCCCATCAGGCCGCCCGCTGTCAGCATCAGAAGCGCCGACAGCCGCGCCGGGATGTAATTCACCACATCGTCCGCCTTGGCGGGTACCAGACCGATGTTCTTATAGGGCGGCTCCACATACCCCAGCATGGAGTCCATGGTGTTCACCGCCTTGTAGAAAAAGCCCAGCGGCGCGCCGCCGATGGCCAGGAACAGCAGCGGGGCCACCACGCCGTCGGAGGTGTTCTCCGCCACCGTTTCCACGGCGGCACGGGTCACGGCGGCATCGTCCAGCCGGTCGGTGTCCCGCCCCACGATCATGGAAACAGCATGGCGGGAGGCGGCCAGATCGCCGCTCTCCAGCGCGTCATAGACCTTCATGCTCTCATCCCGCAGGGACTTGACGGCCAGGATCTGCCAGCACATCACGCTCTCCAGCGCCAGACGCAGCCATGGGCTGACCAGACCGCTCAGCCACAGCAGCAGAGCCGGAACGGCGGTGGATACGATGACCACCGCGCCCCACAGGATGGCGCCCGCCGCCCGCTCGCCGGTCGGCGTTTTGGGGCATATGCACCGCAGTGCCCGCTCCAACACGCTGATACACTTCCCAATCAGGACCACCGGATGGGGAAAGCCGTGGGGGTCCCCCACCAGAAGGTCTATGCAAAAGCCGATAACAAGTGCCGCAAGCGACCACATCATGCCGTTTCTCCTCCGCCCTGCATCGTAAAAATATAAATGGGATTCTGTCCGCTCATCAGATGGTAGCTGCCGGCTTTTCTGCCCCGCGCTGCCTGTAGGGATACCACCTCCGTCTCCGCGAAGGGGAACGCCGTCAGGCAGTCCGTCAGCTCAGCCACGGACTCCAGCGAAACGGCCGTGGCCACGATGCGGACATGGGGATTTTTTGCCAGCAGCAGCGCCACGATCTCGTGCATATTGCCGGCACTGCCGCCGATGAATGCGTGAGTGGGGGCCGGCAGACCGACGCAGGCCTCCGGCGCGCCGCCGCAGACCACCTGTAAGTTTTCCAATGCAAACCGATTACGGTTTTGCTCCAGCAGCGCTGCGGCATCCTCCCGCCGCTCTACGGCGCAGACAAGCCCTTGCTTTGCCTGCAAGGCCATTTCCACCGATACTGAGCCGGTACCGGCGCCGATGTCCCAGCAGACGCTCCGCTCCGTCAGCCGCAGCTTGGAAAGACACACCGCCCGCACCTCACTTTTGGTCATGGGTACCACGGGCATTCCCTCCGCACTGCGGAGAAAGGCATCGTCCGGCAGACCCGGTGTGACCACCGCGTCGGGATGGGGATTTTCGATAAGCGCCACGCTCAGAGGGGCATAGACGCCATCCGTCAGCTCTGCCGCCGTGCCGCGCACGATGCGCTCATCCGGGTAGCCCAGCCGCTGTCCCACATACACAAGGACGTGGCCCAGATCCCCCTCTGTCAGCGTGCGGCACAGGTCATTGATGCCGCGCTCGCCGCCTACCAGCGCGAAAAGGCGGCTGGTCGCCCGCACCTCCGGCAGGATGTTGCGCTGCCGCCCGTGGAGACTCACCACCCGGACATCCTCATAGGAGGTCCGGAGCCGGGCGCACAGATAGGACAACGAGCTCAAACCCGGCAGCACCGCCGTGTCGCAGCCCTCCAGCAGCGGCAGCAGCTTTTTCGTGCCGCTGAAGAAGCCGGTATCGCCGGACATGACCACCGCAAAGCGGCGGAACTCCCGGTGGGCGCGGATAAAGTCCGCAATATCCTGCGGCGCAATGGCGTCATAGGTGTGTTGTCCTGGCCGCGCCACAGCCTCCAGCATCCGTTTTGCGCCGATGAGACAGTCCGCTGCCTCAATGGTCCCACTGACCTCGCGGGTCATAGCCTCCCGGCTGCCGGGACCGATGCCGACGATCCGTACCTGCGGCCGGACGGTGCAGCCGAACCGCTTACACAGCACATCCAGCACCGCCGTGAAGGGAAGACCCTCCCGCTGGGGTGGACGTCCGATGACCACCAGACCTGCGCCCGCCTTCCGGGCGGCGGACGCCTTCGCGGGAAAGCCGCCGGCTTCGCCGCCGTCCTTGGTCACCATCCATGCGGCGTCGGCAAAACGCAGTGTGGCCAGATCCATCTCCTCGGAGAAAGGCCCCTGCATGGCGATGACATGGGCGGCCTTCAGCCCCGCTGCGCGGCAGGCCTCCAGCGAGGCATCCATGGGCAGCACCCGGGCGTATACCCGCTGGGTAAAATCGGGGATGCTGCTATACGCCGCCAGTTCCTTACTGCCGGTGGTCAGCAGGATATTGCCCCGCGTAGTCTCCAGAAATGCAGCGGCGGCCGCCGCATTCTCCACGCAGACCACATCCTCCGCCTGTTCGGAGGATTGCCGCAGCAGACGCAGATACTCCGTCTCCGTTTCCCGACAAGCTGTGCAGATGCTCTCGGTGATGGAGGTGGCATAGGGGTGGGTAGCGTCGATGACCAGATCGAACCGCGTCCCTTGCAGCATCCGGATGATGTCCTCCACCGGAATACGCCCCGCCAGGATCGTAATGTTTTCCGCCTCCGGCAGCAGCGTTTCGCCGTACTCCGTGGCTACGCATACCGTAGCCTGCACCGGCTGTCCGACCAGGAATTCCACCAGCTCCCGGCCCTCCGTGGTGCCGGCAAACACGCAGATATTACACATTGCGGTATCCTCTGGGTGTGACCAGCTGACCGGCCACCGTTTTGACGGCAGCGCTGCCGATCAGCACGGTGCAGAACATATCCACCTCTGCCTCCCGCAGCTCTGCCAGCGTCAGGATGCGGCTGCTCTGCCCCTCACGGCCAATATTGCGCACGATGCCGCACAGACGGCCGCCCGGCAGACGGCGCAGCAGGATATCGCAGGCCCGCTTCAGATGGTCGGGTCTGCCGTGACTGGCGGGGTTGTACAGGGCGATGGTCAGATCCGCCGCCGCCGCGCAGTCCAGCCGCTTTTCGATGGTTTCCCACGGCGTCAGCCGATCGCTGAGACTGATGACCGCGAAGTCGTGGGTCAGCGGCGCACCCAGCACCGCTGCGGCGCTGCAAGCCGCCGTCAGACCCGGCACCACCTGAATTTCAGGCTCCTGCGCCTCGCCCCGCAGCTCATAGACCAGCGCCGCCATGCCGTAGATACCGCTGTCACCGGAGCAGACCATGGCGACCGTCTTGCCGCTGCGCGCCAGCTCCAGCGCCAGCTGGCAGCGCTCGGCCTCCCGTGTCATGGGGGTGGAGTGAAGCTCCTTGCCGGGGTAGCGGTCCCGCACCAGATCCACATATACCGGGTAGCCTACGATGGCGTCACATGCCCGCAGGGCGGTATCTGCCCGAATGGTCATGTCCTCATAGCTGCCTGGCCCGATACCTACTACAATTACCTTACCCAAAACGCACCTCCCAATGCTCCGCCGCGACGGCGACGGTCACACCGTCCCGCGCTGTTTTTTGTACGATCAGTTTTTCGGCATCCAGCAGCGCCGCCCGCTCACAGACATTGTCCACGCCGGTAACGGCGCGGACGAAGTCGGAGGGGGTGAAGTTACCCGCCACATCCCGCAGCTGCTGCGCCGTGTAAAAATGCACCGGCCAGTTGTTTTTCTCACAGGCAGTCAGCAATCCCGCCTCGTCCTGCTTCAGGTCGATGGAATAGACGCCGCGAATGGCTGCCGTGTCCAAGCCGTTCTCCGCAAACACCGCCTGCACCGCGTTTTCCACCGCATCGGCGGAGATGCCACGGCGGCAGCCTACGCCTACCCGCAGCACCCGGGGGATCAGCCGCAGGGTGCTGGAAAAGGGTGCTTTGATGCGCCAACCGATAAAAAAACCCAGCGCACCGTCCTCGGCGGCAAATGTGCCTGCCGGCAGGGAGGAGGGCAGGGGATATTGGCTGCAAAGGGGGACATCCCTCTCTAAGATTGCCGCCGACACCGCCTTGGCAAGACCCATGTCGGAGATGGCGCAGCCGTGCCGGGCAGCCCATGCGTCCACGGAAAATTTGCCGCGGACATCGGTGGCGGTGGTGACCACCGCCGTGGCGCCCAGCTTTTCCGCCATTCTTTCCGCCAGTGCGTTGGCGCCGCCGATGTGGCCGGAAAGCAGGGGGATCACAAACCGCCCCGCCTCGTCGATGCACACCACCGCCGGGTCAGTTTTTTTGCTTTTGACATAAGGGGCGATCTCCCGCACGGCAATGCCGCAGGCTGCCACAAAGATCAGCGCGTCCATGGAGGAAAAACTCGCGCCATATACCGTCTTGTCCAGCGGCAGGAAATCCGGTTCCTCAAACCGCTCCATGGTGTAGCACACGAACGTTGCCTCCGGGAGCGCTGCCATCACCCGCCGCGCCGTGGCGCAGCCACCGCGGCTGAAGGCAAACAGGGCGGCTCTCATTGCGCCCCCTTGCGGAACTCCGTTGTAAAGTTGGGGTGATACAGCAGCGAGCGCAGATAGCTGTCGCCCAGACAGTTGCCCACCACTATCAGCGAGGTCTTGGTCAGACCATTGCCCGTCACCGTTTCGTGGAGCGTGCCCACGGTGCAGCGGAAGATCTTCTCCTCCGGCCAGGTGGCCTTATACACCACCGCCGCCGGCGTCTCGGCGGCATAACCACCTGCCAGCAGCTCGGCTTGCAAATGCTCCGTCAGTGAGGTGCTGAGAAACAGCACCATGGTGGCCTGATGAGCCGCCAGCGAGCGAATGGACTCCCGCTCCGGCACCGGCGTGCGGCCGGGGGCGCGGGTGATGATGACGGTCTGGCTCACATCGGGCAGGGTGTACTCCGCCCGCAGAGCCGCCGCCGCGCCGCAGAAGGCGCTGACGCCGGGGCAGACGTCGTAGGCGATACCCCGCTTTTCCAGCTCATCGAACTGCTCCCGCACCGCGCCGTAAATGCTGGAATCCCCTGTGTGCAGGCGCACGGTGGTCTTTCCCTCAGCCTCCGCTTTCTCAATGAGGGCGATGACCTCCTCCAGCGTCAGCCTGGCGCTGTCGTGGATCTCACAGCCCACTTTGGTATAGTCCAGCACCGCCGGATTCACCAGAGACCCGGCGTAGATCACCACGTCGGCCTCTCCCAGCAGCTTGGCACCACGGACGGTAATAAGGTCGGCAGCGCCGCTGCCCGCTCCCACAAAATGTACCATTGTCAGTCCTCCTTTATCCGGCGCAGCAGTGCCGCTGCGTCCTTCGTCTCACAGAGATAGCCGTATTCCTTGGAGAACAGGATAGCGCCTGCCTCCATATCGCCGCATTTATAGTGCATCATGTCGTCGATGCGCCCCGCCAGACGGTGCAGCACCGCGTCATAAAGTCCCTGCTCCTTCAATAGCCGCAGGGCATCGTCACAGGTGGCGCAGCGGAGCATCTCCGCCGCCGCACCGCCGTGCAGACTCTCTGCGGCGGCACAGGCTGTCAGAATATCCATGCGGCAGTCGCCGTAGCGGGAGTGGGTGTTCCACATACCGCCCGCCAGCTTCACCAGCTTGCCGATATGACCGATGAGCAGCGCCCCTCGGAAGCCCAACTCCCGGCACATCTCCAGCGCGTCGCCGATGAAGTTGGAGGTCATCACCGCCGTGGCGGGGTCGATGCCCATGGCGTCCTTGATATAGTCCGCGCCGTAGTTGCCGGGGGCCAGCAGCACATAGTCCGCGCCGCTCTCCCGCCGCTGCCGCAGCTCCACGTGAATGGTGTCCACCAGCGCCTGCTCGCTCATGGGTTCTACGATCCCCGTGGTGCCTAAGATGGAGATGCCGCCCTCAATGCCCAGCCGGGGATTGAAGGTCTTTTTCGCCAGCGTCTCGCCATCGGGAGCGGAGATCATCACATACAGGCCGCCGGTGTATCCGAACAGGCCGCAGACCTCCTCCACGTTCTCCTGGATCATCCGGCGGGGTACAGAGTTGATGGCCGCCGCACCCACCGGCTGGTCAAGACCCGGCTTGGTTACCCGACCGATGCCCTGTCCGCCGTCGATGACAATGCCAACAGTCTCTGTTTTCCGCACCTCGGCATAGATCAGGGTGTCACGGGTGATATCCGGGTCATCACCGCTGTCCTTCCGGATGGCACAGCGTACACAGTCCGGGGACAGATGGATGTTCTCCACCGCCAATGCCAGCTCCATGCCCTTAGGTGTCAGCAGGCGGATGGACTCCTTTTTGCTGCCGCTCAGCAGCATCCACGCGGCGGCCTTGGCTGCCGCCGCGGCACAGGAGCCGGTGGTGTAGCCCAGACGGAGCTTTTTCCCGTCCCGCATCACAAATTCCTTCATGGCTTACCGCCTGATCTGGTAGAGCATGGCGTTGCAGATGGCCGCTGCCACGTTGCTGCCGCCCTTGCGGCCCCGTGCCACGATGTAGGGCGCGGCAGCGGCCTCGATGATGCGCTCCTTGCTCTCCACCACGTTCACAAAGCCCACCGGTACGCCGATGATGAGGGCGGGGCGGAGCTTACCGGTCTCCATCAGCGCCTCCAGCGAGAAAAGCGCCGTAGGGGCGTTGCCGATGGCGAAGATGCAGGGCTTAGGCAGGGCTGCTGCCCGCTCCATGGATACAAAGGCACGGGTCACACCTCGCTCCTTAGACTCCGCCGCCACGTCCGCGTCCGACATGAAGCAGTGTACCTCTCCACCCAGCGAGGCGAGGATCGTCTTATTGATCCCGGCCTTGGCCATCTGGGTATCGGTGACAATGTCACAGCCCGCCCGCAGGGCGGCGATACCCTTTTCCACCGCGTGGTCGGAAAAGGCCAGATTGTCCACATAGTCAAAGTCCGCCGTGGTGTGGATGACCCGCTTGATGACCAGCTCGTTTTCCGGGTCCAGCCGCCGGTCGCCCAGCAGCTCGGTGATGATGGCAAAGCTGCGCTTCTCAATATCCATAGGCTTCATCTGCTCCATCATAGCGTCTCCTTTCTGCAAGCCGCCAAAAAGCGCTGTGCCATGACGGGCTTGGCGTAAAAATGGAAGTGAGGGAAACCCGCGTACAGCGTGTCCGTGGCATACGCACAGCGCCACTGCTTGCCGGAGGGCTTTTCCGCCAGAAAAGCGCCGCCGGGCTGGGGGGTGTCCCAGTGGTGAAATTCATGCATAGGTACCTGCTCTCCGGCGCGGCAGAGAAGGCTGTCCTCCTGCGCCGTGGCAGTGATGTAGCCGAACCGGGTCAGCTTTCCCGTGTCAAAGCAGTCACCGGGCAGTGCGCCTACCATGGCGTGGCCCGCGATGGACTGTGTCAAATACATGAAGCCGCCGCACTCGGCGATACAGGGCATCCCCGCGTGTACAGCGTCTCTGATCTGCCTGCGCAGGGTGTGGTTTGCCTCCAACTGCGCCGCGTAAAGCTCCGGATAGCCGCCTCCCAAGTACAGGCCCTGCATACCGTCGGGAAGCTTTTCGTCTGCCAGCGGGCTGAAGGATACCAGCTCCGCACCCAGCTGCCGCAGCAGGTCGAGGCTGTCCTCATAGTAAAAGCAGAACGCCCGGTCCCGTGCCACGCCGATGCGCACCGGCGCGCCTGCCTCCGGCAGCACCGGCGGCGTAAAGCGAAGGGGCGGCGCGTTGCGGGCGATCTCCAGCAGTGCGGCTATGTCCAGCGTTTTTTCCGCCGAAGCTGCCAGCTTGCGCAGCTTCTCTTGCAGATCTGTCACCTCATCCGCGGTGATGAGCCCCAGATGGCGGCTCTCCAGCGCGCACTCCGGCAGACGGGGCAGGTAGCCGCAGGCGCGGACGCCCAGACGCTTTTCCAGCTCCCGCGCCAGCGGGCCGTAGCTCATGGCGCTGCACCCGTTGAGGATGACGCCCCGGATACCGCTGTCCGGTGCGAAGTGCAAAAAGCCCTCCGCCGCCGCCAGAACCGACAGCGCCGCACCCCGGGCGTTGACCACCAGCACCACGGGACTGCTGGTTGCCCGCGCCGCCTCGTAGGTGCTGGCGCGGGTGGAGGTGAGGCCCAGACCGTCATAATAGCCCATGACGCCCTCGATCACCGTAACGTCGCAGCCCTCGCCGTTGTGCGCCAGCAGATAGCGCATGGTGTCGCGGTCAAAAAAGAAGCTGTCCAGATTGGAGCTTTTCGCGCCGATGACCCGGCTGTGGAACATGGGGTCGATGTAATCCGGGCCGCATTTCGCCGCGCCTACCCGCAGACCCCGCGTTACCAGCGCCTGCAAAACGGCGCAGGTGACGGTGGTCTTGCCGCAGCCGCTGTTGGTACCGGCCAGCACCAGCCGGGGGACTTTTTGCTCCATAGCGTCCTCTCAATCCGCCACGATGGTGGCAAAATAGCTGATCTCCTCCGGCAAGTGCCGCAGGTCGGTGTAGACCTGCTCTGTCTCCAGCCCGCAGTCCGCCACCATCCCGGCGTTTGCCGCCATACCGCGGCGCTCCAGCGCCGCCGCCGTCTCGTGGATGGCCTTGCCGGACTTCATGATGACCTTCGTTCCCGGCAGCGCCAGCGCGTTGTCCAGATCCGTGCTGCCCGGCAGGATGTGGAGTGGCTCGTCCATACGGGTGAGACTGCGTCCCAGCCGAGCCGCCACGGCGCAGAAGCTGGTGACGCCGGGACACATCACCGTTTTAAACCCGTCAGCGCGGATGCGCTCCAGAATATAGCAGGCTGTGGCGTACACGGACACGTCGCCCAGATTCACCATGGCCACGTCCCGCCCCGCCGCCAGCTCGGCTTCGATAGCGGCTGCCGCCGTGCGGTAGCTGTCCTCTCGTACCGCCGCGTCATGCGCCATGGTGAAGTCCAGCGGCAAGACGGTCTTGCCCTGCATATCCACCGCTCCGGCGGCAATGTCCAGCGCCAGCATCCGCCCGGACTTCATCCGGGGAGCCGCTATAACATCACACGCCTTCAGGACCCGACACGCCTGCCGGGTCAGCAGCTCCGGGTCGCCGGGGCCCACGCTGACGGCGTAAAAAACACCCTGTTTTTCCATGATGGCACTCCTTACGGTACGAATTCCAAACTGTCGAAGCAGGGGTCGTACTTCCCGTGCTCCATCCGGTACAGCTTTGCGATATATGCACGGGTGAAGATCTCCTCCGGCGTGCCGACGCGGTCGATCCTGTCACCCGCCACACACACCACGATGTCTGAGACCCGCTGGGCCAGCTCCAGCTCGTGGAGCGACAGCAGCACCGCCAGATCGTTTTCCCGCACCATGCGCTTGAGCACCGTCAAAAGCTCCAGCTTGTATCGGATGTCCAGAAAGCTGGTGGGCTCGTCCAGCACGATGATCTCCGGCTCCTGACACAGCGCCCGGGCCAGCAGGATACGCTGGCGCTGGCCATCGCTGATGGCGGAGAAGGGGCGGTCAGCAAATTCCAGGCCGCCTACCTGCTCCAGGGAGCGCTCCACGATGGCCTGATCCTCCGGCCGCAGGATACCCAGCCGCCCCGTATAGGGATAGCGCCCGCTGCTCACCACGTCCCGGCAGGTCATCAGCTCCGGTTCCATGCGGGCCGTCATCAAAATGGCCATGCGCCGGGCGATCTCGTTGCGGCTGCGCGCCTCCATGGCCTTTCCATCCAGAAACACCGTGCCGGACACCTTGGAGAGCTGGCCGATAATGGTTTTCAATATAGTGGATTTTCCCGAGCCGTTGGGGCCTATCAGCGTGACGATCTTGCCCCGCTGCACATGGAGGGCGACATCCTCGATCAGCGGCTTGCCGTGGTAGCCCACGGACAGGTCTTTAGTTTCCAGATATGCTGCCATACTCACGCCGCCTTTCTGTGGATCATCATGTAGATCACGATGGGTGCGCCGAATACCGCCGTGACAGAGCTGATGCTCACCTCTGTGGGAGCAAAGGCGGTGCGGGCGATGAGGTCGCAGAACAGACAGAACACGCCGCCGCCCAGAAAGCAGGCCGGGATCATGACGAGCGGCTCCGCCGATTTGAACAGGGATTTCATCAGGTGCGGTACTGCGATGCCAACAAAGGAGATGGGGCCTGCAAAGGCCGTGACGCAGGCGGACAGCACGCTGGACAGCAGGATCAGCGCCGTCCGGAAGGCCCGCAGCGGCACGCCCATGTTCTGGGCGTAGACCTCGCCCAACTGGTACGCCCGGATGGGCTTGGAGAGCAGGAAGGTCAGCAGCAGTGTGATGCCGCAGACAACAGCCATGGTTTTTACGTTGTCCCAGCTCATGCCGGAGAAGGAACCGAGAGACCAGTTGTGCAGATTCACGATGCTGGAATCGTCGGCAAAGGTCACGAGAAAATCTGTCAGTGCCGAGCAGATATAGCCGATCATCACGCCGCAGACCACCAGCAGGCTCATGCGCTTGACCCGCTGGGAGATCAGCAGCACAAAGCCCATGGACACCATGGCGCCCACGAACGCCGCCGCAATGAGGATGGCGGAGGAGGTGGTCTTGCCCTGGCTCAGCAGCGCCAGCATGGCCACGCACACCGTCATCTTTGCGCCGGAGGAGATGCCCAGCACAAAGGGTCCTGCGATAGGGTTGTGGAAGAAGGTTTGCAGCAGATAGCCGGACAGGGACAGCGCCCCGCCCAGGATCAGCGCCGACAGAAGCCGGGGCAGACGGATCTTCATGATGATCTGGCTTTGGGTAAAGCCTGCGTCGCTGCCCAGCAGAATCCGCCATATTTCAGACGCGGAAAGAGAAACGCTTCCCGCAAAAATGTTCCAAATCAAAAAGACAAGTAAAAGCAGGAGGAGCAACAAAAAGCCTCCCCAGATGCGAAGTGTTCGGGTCCTCTTCATGCCGCTCCTCCTTATAATGCAATGATGTAAAAAATACTCACTTCATCCGTGTCAGAAAGTGAAATGCCGTATCCGGCGCATCGTTCAACGCATGGTTGACGTCCAGAATGAGGTCGCTCAGCTCCAGCGACTCCTGATAGAAGTTCTTGGTCAGGCACCACACATTACCGCTCTTGACGGCCTTGAAGTCGGCCATCAGCGGATCCAGTGCCATCAATTCGTCCAGCGAGTGAAGCTCGCCGTCGATGATGCTGTTGTAGATCAGCACATCGGCGTCCACCGCGCCGTTGTAGAAGGATTCCATCTGGATATTGATGGTGGACTGTGCGTTGTCCTCCGCCGACTCATCGAAGGAGACATAGTTGCCGCCTGCGATGGCGACGCATTTCGCCACATAGTCCGTGGACTTGCGGACGTTTACAGCGCCGCTGCTGGTGATGTAGAAAAACGCCACGGTCTTGCCCGTGGGCTGCTGCTCCAGCACGTCCGCCACGCTGTCCATCTTTGCGTTGAACAGCGCCTCGGCCTCGTCCTCTTTGTTCAGCAGCGCTGCGTACAGCTTGATCCACTCCATCCGGCCCAAGGGTTGGGTCTCGTAGCTGGATGTCTCCACCAGCACAGGGATACCCAGCCGCTCCAACTGCTCCAGCACCGCCGGAGAGTGATAGATCATGGTGTTTTCCACCGCCAGATCGCAGCCCTGCGACAGGATCAGCTCATAATCCGGCTCGGAGTACTTGCCGGCGTATACCAGCGCTCCGCTGTCCATGGCGTCCTTGGCACGCTGGATATACCAGTCCGACTGCTTTTTACCACTGAGGGTGATGCAGTCGATGGCGTTCAGCTTGTCGAAGTAGTCCATAGCAGCGGCGGCTACCAGATAGATCTGGTCCAGCGGCTGCTGCAAAACAGTGACGCCGGAGGGGATCCCCTCGGGTACCGCTGCGCCCTCCGCCACCAGCAGGTACACCCGGTCATTGTTGATGGTGATGCGTTTGTAGCTCTCTCCGGCGTACTCCACAGTGAACTGCTCCGCGTAGCGCAGGGACATGGTACGGTCAAAGACCAACTCATCCCACGATACGGAGGCGGTTTGTCCGTCTGTTTTGACGGGAGCGTCAGCCGCGCCGCAGGCGCAGAGGGACAAGACCGTCAGCGCCGCCAGCAGCCCGGCGAGAAAACGCCTCACTGGGCGGCCTCCACAGCGGTGGAGGAATCGAAGGTCAGGGTGTACTCGATCTCGTGGGGGGTGCTCATGGCGGTGGTATCGCCGATCACCGTCAGCGGGGTATCCAGCGCCCGCACGGGGATCTCAAAGGTGGAGCCGCCCTCGGTGGTGAGAACGTCATAGCGCTGACCGTCCACCAGCATATAGTCGTACTTCTCACTGCTCCACACGATGGTGGCGGTGGCAGCGCCGTTCTCCACCTTCAGGGTGCAGGGGGTCAGCACGTGGGACTTGCCGGAGCCGCCCTCGAAGCCTACCTCAATGGTGTAGGTGCCGTCCGCCAATGCGATGGCGGCAGTGTCATCGCCGTCATCCTCCTTCAGGACAGGGTTGGAGACGGATACCTTGTGGTCATACCATACGCCCTTCTTGCCGATGAGGGCCACATCGAACTCCTCGTCCAGCGCGGGAACGGGGATATCAAAGCCATTGACTGTCTCAGTCAGACCGTCGGGATAGGTGACGGTGTCCTTGGTGGGCTGGAGCAGCACGGCGCCGTCCTTCTGGGCGTCCTCCTTCAGACCGGGGAACAGGTTGACGATGCTGGTAGAGGCCAGACTGACGTGGATGGTCATCTGGCCGTCCTTCACGGTCAGCACGCCTTTGCCGTCACATGTCTCGTTGGCGTGGAACATGCTGCTGTCGGTGTTGAAGTCGGCGGTGTACACACCGTCCGCCAGAGCGGGCTGGTCAGGCGCATCGTTGCCGGGGGCATCGGTCTGCTGCTGTCCGCAGCCCACCAGCAGCGCCGCCATCATCAGAACAGCCAGCAGGCAGGAAAAAAATTTCTTCATAGTTAAGTCCTCCTTGCTTTGAAAAAGGCTCCGAGGCGATGGTATACCGCCCCGGAGCCCGTTCAGTCCTTGTTACGCGATGGCGTCAATGGCAGCCTTGGTGTGGGCCACATAGAGGGCCTGCACGTCCGCGATACGGCCCAGACCGGAGATCTGGCAGTTCACGGTGAAGCCGGCGGCCTCAAACATGGTCTTCCAGGAGTCATCGTCAGCACCGGCCATGTCGTTGTTGGCATGGTCGCCAGCCACGACCATCAGGGGACGCAGCACCACGGTGGTGTAGCCGGCGTTCTTGACGGCCTCGATCACGGCCTCGCAGGAGGTCTCCTCGGGCTCGCCCTCCACGGTGCCGACGAACACGTTCTCATAGCCCAGCTCGGCCATCTGGGTAGCCATCTGGCTGTAGGTGACCTTGGCCACATGAGCCGTACCGTGGCCCATCAGCACATAGGCAACACCGGCATCCTTGGCGGCAGCGGTGGTCTCATAGCCGCTCTCCTCGAGGGCAGCGGCCACAACGGCCTTAGCAACGGCTTCCTTGTCGGCGTTGATAACGGTGGCATCGTCGCCAACCTCACCCAGCAGGGGCTCGGCGATCTCAACGGAGTCAAACTGGTCGCGAACCTTGTCGATGGCGGCGCACATCTCGTCGTACTCAGCACCGTGCATCAGATGGGTGGGCTGCACCACCAGCTGCTTCACACCGTTGGCGACAGCGCGCTCCAGAGCCTGGTCCATGTTGTCGATCTTCTCGCCGTCACGGGCCTGGATGTGGTTGATGATGATCTGCGCGGTGAAAGCGCGGCGCACGGACCAGTCGGGATTGGCCTCCTGCAGGGCATCCTCAACGCTCTTGATGTCGGCTACGCGGCTGTCGTTGAAGGAGGTGCCGAAGGAGACCACCAGCAGCTCCTTCTCGCCGATCTCGTCCTGGTTGCGGGGATCGTCCTTGGACGCGTCACCGGTGTCCAGACCGAAATAGTCGGGGCTGGCTTCCTCACCCTCCACCAGAGCCTTCTGGGCGTCGGTCAGGGCATCCCAAGCGGCCTTGGCGGCCTCGCACTGGGCGTCGGTCTCCTCGGTGCGCTCCTGTACGTAGATGGCGTCGATCAGAGCGGCAACCTTGTCGGCGGCGGCCTTGTCAGTTTCCTCGGTGTTCACATTGTTGTTGTCAGCGTCGTTGTTGTCGGCAGCATTGTCCTTGTTGCCGCAGGCGGTCAGCATGCTCATCAGCATCACAGCCGCCATCAGAAAGGCAAGTGCTTTCTTCATGGGGGATCTACCTCTTTCTAAAATATTTGTTCTGAAAGAAATATAAAAACGGCTGTGTGAGACACGGCCGCCCTCGGTGCTTCTTACTACATACACATCCGTGCGGTCCACCGCGCCGGATCATAAGTTCGTAGGAAAACCAACCTGTTGGCAGCAGGCTTGAGATTCCACACACAGGCAGGTCTCCTGACTTCGTTCATCGCGGCATTGCCCTTCCCAGTTTCCCAGTGGATTGCAGGGCCGCTCCCGTACACAGTGACTGCATCGTTCCGGATTCGCACCGGATTCCCTTTTCATCTGCTTTTGGGCAGACACCTCTGTGCTACAACTTTATATTTTTCCAGACAGCGGGATTATATCACATTTTGTCGAATTGTCAATCCGTTCTGATGGCGGATCTCTAAAATCTATTGATTCGTGCATGCCGGATTTGCTGTTATCGCAATGTATTCTCCCCACAGTGTCTGCAAGGAGCAGAGAAGCACCTTGCCGCCTCTCTGCTCCCGCGCTTGCTTATTTATTTCGGGTATTTTCTTCCTTGTCCAGCAGGTCGGTCATATTCCGCAGGCTGATGCCCAGGGTGGACCCGTTGTGCAGCAGCGCCGAGGTGGTGGGCGGCAGTACCCCCGCCACACCCAGTGCGATCAGCGTCAGGTTGAAGCCCACGATAAACCGGTAGCTGCCGTGGATGCGCTCCATTAGTGCCTGACTGAGCCGACGCAGCGTTACCAGCGCGAAGAGATCTTCCGAGGAAACGGTGATGTCGGCGATCTCCCGGGCGATGGCCGCGCCGGTGGAGATGGCGATGCCCGCATCCGCCTCCGACAGGGCAGGGGAGTCGTTGACGCCGTCGCCCACCATGATAACGGTGTGGCCCTTCGCCTTTTCCTGCCGGATAAAGGCAGCCTTGTCCTCCGGCAGTACCTCGGCGTACACCGCGTCCACGCCCACCTCGGCAGCCACAGCCTCCGCCGTGCGGCGGTTGTCGCCGGTCATCATCACCACGTTGGCAAAGCCGCTCTCGTGCAGCGCCCTTACCGCCTCCCGCGCCTCCCGGCGCAGGGGATCGTGGATGCAGATCACCGCCGCCAGCTCCCCGTCTATGCAGAGGTACAGGTGGGAGTACGCGGCGGGCAGCGCGTCAAATTTCGTCTGTTCTCCCTCCGGGATGCGGCAGCCCTCGTCCTCAAAGACAAAGTGCGCGCTGCCGATAATGACCTTCTTGCCCTCCACCATGCTGGAGATGCCGTGGGCCACCACATACTGCACCTGCGAATGGTACTCCTCGTGGGTGAGCCCGTGCCGCTTTGCCTCCGCGACCACGGCGTTTGCCATGGAATGGGGGTAATGCTCCTCCAGACAGGCGGCAAGCCGGAGCATTTCCGCCTCATCGTGGCCGCCGAAGGGGATGACCGCCGCCACGGTGGGCGTCGCATAGGTCAGCGTGCCGGTCTTGTCGAACACAATGGTGTCCGCCTTGGCCACCGCCTCCAAAAAGCGTCCGCCCTTGACGGAGATGTGATAGCCGCTGCTCTCCCGCATGGCGGACAGCACCGCAATGGGGATGGCCAGCTTCAGCGCGCAGGAGAAGTCCACCATCAGCACCGCCAGCATTTTCGTCACGTTCCGGGTCAGAAGATACGTCAGCGCCGTGCCGCCCAGCGTATAGGGCACCAGCCTGTCCGCCATCCGGGACGCCTTATCCTCGGCGGTGGATTTCAGCTTCTCCGACTCCTCGATCATGTGAACCACCCGGTCATATCGCCCGCTGCC
Organism: uncultured Eubacteriales bacterium; assembly: GCA_900545585.1. Lineage (GTDB taxonomy): Bacteria > Bacillota > Clostridia > Oscillospirales > Oscillospiraceae > Vescimonas. Next base: position 34,630 of record UQZR01000001.1, on the reverse strand, counting down.
GGACGTTTTCTCCACAGAGATGACGCACTCGCCCTCCTCCGCTACCGTCCCGGCGTAGACGGGACTGCCGGGGTGCTTCGCCACGGGCATGGACTCGCCGGTGAGAGAGGACTGGTTCACCATGGCCTCGCCCTCCACCACCCGGCCGTCCAGCGGGATCATGCCGCCGGTGCGGATCACGATACGGTCTCCCGGCATTACATCGGTGATCTTCGTCAGCACCTCGGTGCCGTTTACCTGCTGCCAGACGCTGTCCACACGCAGGCTCATGGCGGAGGCAAGGTCTGCCACGGACTTTTTGTGGGTCCATTCCTCCAGAATTTCGCCCAGGTGCAGCATGAACATGACAGAGCCGGCGGTGGCAAAATCACCCCGTGCCATGGACACCGTGACGGCAGTGGCGTCCAGCACGGCGACGGACAGCCTGCCGTGCCACAATGCCGAAAGTCCTTCCCGGATGTACTTTACGGAACGGAGCACCGCCAGTGCCGTGGTGATGGGCACAGGCAGAAACAGCTTGGAGATACATCGCCGCATAACGGCAACCGCCAGCTTATCCTCAAACTCCCGGTTCAGTGCCCGGGAGGTATGCTCCGGCACCAGCTCCATAGCCTCCGCCTTGGCGAAGGAGAAAACTGCCAGCGCACGGAGTATGCTTCCACGCTTCGCGTCATAGAGCACCACCGCGTCCTGCGTCCGGTCGTAGACCTTGACCTCCCGTACGCCGTCCTGGGCGCGCAGATAGTATTCCAGCACATCTGCTTGGGATAACGTCATCCGCCCGCAGCACAGGTGTACCCGCAGCCGTCCGGTCGTTTCGTGTAGGATCTTGCACTTCATGGCTCACTCCGCCTTGCTTTCCTCCGCAGAAGCGTCCTCCACCACAGCGGCAGCCTCCGCCTCTGCGCGGCATTCGTTGATGGCCTTCGCATCGGCGTAAACATCCTCCGCACCCTCACGCACCGCCGTGACCGTTTTCATCACGCCCTCCTTGGCACGCAGTGCGGCAGCAGTGGTGTGGGCGTAGACTTTCTTGGCATCCTTGCTGCCCAGCAGCTTGATGCCCGCTGTGCCGAACAGCACACCTGCTGCAAATAAACCGAGTTTTTTCATAATGATTGTCCTCCTATATAAAATATATATGTCAAACCGATGGCCGCGATGGCGGCATCGGAATGATCTTACTGTTTCTTCTTCCCAAAGCTGCTCTCAAAACAACGGTGTAATCAACGCCTATATGTCCCAAGGCATCCCGGTGTATTTCATTACCTGCCGCCGAATTTGATCTTTACAATCTGCATCTTCATCATTCCGTCACCGACTTTGGCAAGAAAACGGAAAAATCTGCTGACAGAGGGGGCTTTCAAATCATTGTAGCCCAACATATAGCCCCGGCTGGTGACCTGCAAACGGCTGTCCCACGCGCCGATCTCTTGGGGAGCGTCCGAAACCGCGAAATACGCGCCCACATCCCTGATCTTCGCGCTTTTGAGCCATGTCTTGGCGATCATCTTCACCGCCGTCCGGTTGGCCGCATCAAACACCAGCACGCCGCCGGGGAAGGAGTCCGCCATGCCCTGCGCAAGTGCTTTGACCTGTTCCACCGGGAAATAACAGAACACACCGGAGGCAAAGAACGCCAGCACCTCCGCGCCTATCCCAGCGCCACATCCAGCGTCATCATCACGCTGAAGCCGACGGCAAAGAACACCGTTCCGAGGTTGGAGTGCTTTCCCTGTGACATTTCGGGAATCAGCTCCTCCACAACCACATAGAGCATGGCGCCCGCCGCGAAGCTCAGAAAATACGGCAGCGCCGGGATCACGAGCTGCGCCGCGAGAATCGTCAGCACCGCGCCGATAGGCTCCACCACGCCGGAAAGCACGCCGCCGAGAAACGCCTTGCCCTTGCTCTCACCCTCCGCCCGCAGCGGCATGGAGATGATCGCCCCCTCGGGGAAATTCTGAATGGCGATGCCAAGGGACAGGACAAGCGCGCTGGCCGCCGTGATCTGCGCGTTCCCCGCGAGGAAGCCCGCGTACATCACACCCACCGCCATTCCCTCCGGGATGTTATGCAGGGTCACTGCCAGCACCATCATGGTGGTGCGGCCCAGCCTGCTTTTCGGGCCCTCCGCCTGATTGCTGCCCACGTGAAGGTGGGGGATCAGATGATCGAGCATAAGTAAAAACAGCACGCCGACCCAGAAACCGATAAAGGCCGGGAGGAAGGACAGCTTGCCCATGCCCTCCGACTGCTCGATGGCGGGAATCAGCAGGCTCCATATGGACGCCGCCACCATCACCCCGGCGGCGAAACCTGCGAGCGAGCGCTGCACCAGATCGCCAAGGGATTTTTTCATAAAGAACACGCAGGCCGCGCCCAGTGTTGTACCCAAGAAAGGGATCATGATTCCGATGAAGGTTTCCATTCGTCTCACCGCCTTTATATTGCAGTATTATTTGTTTCTTCGATAGCCCGCCTCGTCCCGGTATTCGGGATGCGCCTTCAGATACGGGTCTTTATCGCTGCAGATGGTGTAGTCGCATCGGCAGCCGTCCACGCAGGTAGTCGTCCGCACCAGCCTTGCGTGGAGCAGCTCCATGGACGCATAGTCCACATTGCACAGGGCGGGCATGATGTCCGTAAGACCGTGCCGGATGGCGAACTCCGCTGCCGGACACGATGTAAACTCATAATAGATGGGCTTGTCGGTTTCATAAGGCGCAACCGACATCTCGTAATCGTGCCATTTGTCGCAGCCGCTTTTCGCACGAACAAACGCCTTGTACATCAGCTTCCTCCAGAACGGCTTGTTGCAGTCCACGAACCGCAGCCTGCGGAAGATCGGCAGGATCAGGTTTTCCTCCATCTCCTCGATCTCGCGGAAGGATGTGACAGCTTTGCAGACTGTGTAATAGCTCATGATGGCGATGCAGTCGTAGGTGCCGCCTACGCCGTTGTGGAAGTTCTTTTTGCCGCCCAAATCGGTGCGCCAGTCGGAGAGGAAGTCCGCATACTGCCGCTGCACCTGCTCCCATACCGCCTCGCGCTCCGCTTCCGGATAGTGCAGGGCGATTTTTGCCCGTATCTCCTCCTTGCAGGGCCTGGAATACAGCACATGGCATTTGCGGTCAAATAGGAGCTTCTTGTCCTTCACCTGTCTGCTTCTCCCTCATTTCCGCGCCGTGATGCACAGCCAGCTTTTCTTTTTGTGTATCTGCACCTCGTGAAAGCCCGCCTGCTCCAGATACGCCTTTAACTCAACGTCCTTATAGATGGTCATGCCGCCGATGATCTCCGTCCACTTTTCGTCCTTGTTCGTGTCGCCATTGCTCTCGTTGCAGATGAGAAAGGTCCCGCCGGGCTTCAGCACCCGATAAACTTCCCGGAAGCACCGCGGCAGGTCAGGCCAGAAATAGACGGTTTCAAAGGCTGTAATGGTGTCAAACCAGTCGTCCGCAAACACCATATCCGCCACACTGCCCTGCAGAACGGTGCAGCGACCCTCCGCGATGGCGGCCTCGTTGACCTTTTTTGTTTTCTCCACGCTGACGGGCGAATAGTCGATGCCCTTGACAATGCCCTGTGGGCATTTTTTCAGCAGCCTTTTCATGTTCGCACCGCCGCCGCAGCCACAGTCCAGCACCCTGGCGTCCGGCGCAGCATCCAGAAATTGAAGCCCCCATCGCGCCACAGGACTGTGACCCAGATTCATCATGGCAACCATGAGTTTCCCGCCAAAGCCTTCGGGCTTGCGGGTATTTTCAAAGAATGGCATATCACACCTCAGATTTCACACATTCCGCATAGGTCAACGGGAAGGATGCTTTCAGAACAACGCTTTTCCGCACCGTCCAGCCGTTCTGCCGCAGGAAGCACAGGTATTCCTCGCTCGTCCACTTGCTGCGGAGAGGGAAGCCTGCCATCCTCATAAAAAATGCCCTGACCTTGCCGGAAAACGAGTTTCCCGCGTGGGTGAAGGTGGGCGCGATGAGCACGCCGTCGTCCCTCAGCACCCGGCGGATCTCGGCAAGAGCCTTTTCCGGCAGCGGCACGATGTGCAGCGCATTGGACACGATCACCACATCGAAGGACTTATCCGCGTAGGGCAGGCGGAACATATCCTGCACTGAAAAATGCAGCTTCGCAGATTGGTTGTCCCGCTTTGCCTCGGCGATCATCTCCGTGGAGGCGTCCGTCGCCTCAATGTGCGCCGCCGCGTTCACGATGTTTTTGGCGATCAGCCCCGTGCCGGTGGCCAGCTCCAGCACCGTTTTGGCTTTCACCACCGGTCGGATCATCGCATACATCTCGTCATACGCCGCCCGATCCTTTCGCATAAAGCGGTCGTACCGACTGGCATTTTTGTCCCAGAAGTTCCTGTGTTTTCGCATGTCGACCACTCCTCTCTCCATTAGCTGCATCTAACCTATACGCGTACATCTTTCGGTTAGATGTGGCTAACTACCATAGCTTGGAAAAGCCGCATCTCTGCGGCAGCCTTCCCAAAGCCGTTCTTGCATTATTTAGCGGTTGCGGATGATCTCCTTAAAAAATCCACTTTCCATTTCTGCTCCAAAGTATAGCACCGCTGATGGTTAGTGTCAACAAACCTCTAAATATTCTTTCCCTCTGCCTTCGGGGAGCGTACAAAACAGCCGCCCTTATTCTCGGTTATAGCATCCCGCGGCGTGGGTGGCCTCGACGTGGTTTTCGTGTTGTTCATCGAGTACCTGCCGTTTCAGGAGGATACCACCCGGGCGTAATGCCTGCGGCGGCGCTTTTTTGCGCACATCGCTTGTCAATCGGCGACGCATGTGCTATGATGAGAAAAAATCGAGAGAGAGGAACTTGGGCCATGGAAACCAGCTTCAAAACGTGTGTATTTGGCGGATTCGATCGGGAGGATGTCATCTCCTACATCCGGAAAACGGCGGAGGAGTCCCAGAAAAAGCTGGAGGCACTGATGGAGGAGACGGAGCGCCTCCGCGTCCGGTGTGAAACGGCGGAGAGCGAGCTGTCCGCCCTGCGGGCTCGTTCCGCGGAGCTGGAGCAGCAGCTGGCAGACACGGAGATCCTGCGCGCCGAGGCAGAGCGCCTGCGTACAGAGGAGGAGACGCTGCGCCGCGAGAATGAGACGCTGCGGGGGCCGGCAGCTCAATACCAGTCCCTGAAGGACCACATCGCGGACATCGAGATCAGCGCCCACCGCCGTACCGAGGAGTTCCGCAGCAAGGCCATCGCGGAGCTGATGGAGCTGGTGGACGGCCAGCGCCGGTGGTGTACCCAGCAGGAGGCGGCGTACCGTCAGATGAACGAGGGCATCCTGGCCGAGCTGCGGAAGGCGCAGTGCTGTGTGGAGGAGTGTGACCTGGGGAATTTCCAGCAGTTCCAGGAGTCCCTGCGTCAGCTGGCGGAGACCATCAACGGTGGGGAATGAGCCGCGGCGAGACTTGATCAGGCGGACCATCTGATGCTGTGGTAAAATGCACAAGAAAGCCCCGCAGTCCCAAAGGACTGCGGGGCTTTTCATATGGAGGAAACAGGGGATGCTTACAGCAGCATGACGCCGTGTGCGGCGCAGCCGTCCACGGTGGCCTTGTCCCACAGGCTGGCCTGCACCTCGCCGATGTGGCAGGTACCGATCATCAGCATGCACAGACGGCTCTGGCCGATACCACCGCCAATGGTCAGGGGCAGCTGGCCGCTGAGCAGCATCTTGTGGAAGGGCAGCTCACGGCGGTCATCACAGCCGCGCTTGTGCAGCTGGTAGTCCATGGATGCTTCGTCCACGCGGATACCCATGGAGGAGATCTCAAAGGCACTGTCCAGCACGGGGTTATACATAATGATATCGCCGTTCAGGGACCAGTCGTCATAGTCGGGAGCGCGGCCGTCATGGGGCTTGCCGCTGCGCTTCAGGTCGTCGCCGATCTGCATCAGGAACACGGTGTGGTGTTCACGGCAGATGGCGTTCTCGCGCTCCTTGGGGGTGTAGTCGGGCCAGCGATCCTCCAGCTCCTGGGTGGTGACGAAGTACACCTCACGATCCAGTACGGTGTGCAGGCTGGGAAACGCGATCTGCAGGGCGTCGTTGGTCTCCACCACGGCGCCCACAATGGCGCGGACGGTCTGGCGCAGGAATTGCTCGTTGCGGTCCTGCCGCTCGATGACCTTCTCCCAGTCCCACTGATCCACATAGACGGAGTGGAGGTTGTCTACCTCCTCGTCGCGGCGGATGGCGTTCATGTCGGTGAACAGGCCCTTACCGGGCTTGAAATCGTAGCGCTTCAGCGCCAGCCGCTTCCACTTGGCCAGCGAGTGGACCACCTGACCGGTGGCGCCCACATCGGGGATATCAAAGGAAACAGGGCGCTCCACGCCGTTAAGGTTGTCGTTCAGACCGGAATTCTCCTCCACGAACAGGGGAGCGGAGACACGGCGCAGATTCAGCGCCTGCCCCAGGTTCACCTGAAAATTGCTCTTGATGAACTCGATCGCGCGCTGCATCTCATAGGTGGACAGCGGCGTTTTGTAGCCGGCAGGGATCGTCAATTTGCTCATGCGTGAAACACCTCTCTTGAATAAAAAATATGTTGCCATTATAGGCGGCTGTGCCGGAGATTGCAAGTAAAATTTCGGAAAAATATGGGGAATCTCACCGAACAGTTTTGTATAAAAATGCCCCTCAACATCGTTGAGAGACATTTTTATGCGATTTGTCCGCGAGTAGCTTACCGGCACTCCTCCATCATGGCGCGGAAGGCGGGGAGGCTGCGACGGATCATGTCGTTGGACACGCAGTAGCTCAGGCGGAAGTAGCCGGGGCAGCCGAAGCCGTCAGCGGGCACCACCAGCAGGTTGTAGTCCAGCTTGGCCTTCTCGGAGAACGCGTTGGCGTCGCCGTTGGGGGCCTTGACGAACAGGTAGAACGCGCCGTCTGGCTTGGCGCACTCGTAGCCCATCTCCCGCAGGCTGTTGTACAGCAGGTTGCGATTCTCATCGTAGGCCGCCAAGTCGGGGCGCTCACCGGCGCACAGTTGGATGACTTTCTGCATCAGTGTGGGCGGGCAGACGTGACCCATGACACGGGCGGCACCGGAAACAGCGGCGTACACCGCGGCACTGTCGTCGGCAAAGCCCGGGACGTACACATAGCCGATGCGCTCGCCGGGCAGGGACAGGGACTTGGAGTAGGAGTAGCAGACGATGGTATTGCGGTACAGGCAGGGGATAAAGGGCACGGTGACATCGCCGTACACCAGCTCGCGGTAGGGCTCGTCGGCGATAATATAGATGGGGTGGCCGTATTCGGCGCTCTTGCGCTCCAGCAGGACGGCCAGACCCCGCAGAGTCTCCTCGGTGTACACCACACCGGAGGGATTGTTGGGGGAATTGATGATGATGGCCTGGGTATGGGGCGTGATGCGCTGCTCCACGGCGTCCAGATGGATCTGGAACGCCTGGGTATCGGCGGGGACCACCACCAGCTTGCCGCCGTTGGCAGTGACGAAGGGACGGTACTCGGGGAAAAAAGGAGCCACGGCCATGATCTCGGAATCACTGTCCAGAACGAGAGCCTTGATGATGGAGATCAGGGCCGGCGCCGCGCCGCAGGTGAGGAACAGCTCACTGGCCTTCACATTCAGGCCGAAGCGGTCGGAGAGGTCCTTGGCCACGGCGGCGCGGGCATCCTCGAAGCCGTTGGCCATGGAGTAGCCGTGGAGTCGGATAGAGTCCGTGGTGTCCACAATGGTATGGATGGACTCATTGACCTTTTTGGGGGCAGGGATGCTGGGATTGCCCAGGGAATAGTCAAAGACCTTATCCGCGCCCACCTTGGCGGCCTGCTCCAGACCATAGGCGAACAGCTGACGGATGACAGAAGGGGCGGTGCCCAGCTCATAGAATTGCTGATTGACCATAAGAAAACTCCTTTCAGACGGTAGTGGATACGGGATGTCAGGCCAGGTCCATGCGGGCGGCCAGAACGCTGCCCAGCGCGATGGAGGCCAGCTTGGAGTGGGCGCTGTCGGCGCGGCTCACCAGCACGATGGGCACCTTGGCGCCCAGGATGATGCCGGCATTCTTGGCGCCGCCGAACAGGGTAGCGGCCTTGCCGATGCCGTTTCCTACCTCATAATTGGGCACCAGCAGGATGTCAGCCCTGCCCGCCCCGGGGGCAGTGAAGTGCTTGTGATGGCAGGCTTCCTCACTGACGGCCAGATCCAGTGCCACGGGGCCGCAGACATCCATATTGTACTTGGTCCAGCGGTCGGTCATGTGGGCCAGCGCATCGGCATCCACGGTGGACTGCACCTTGGGGTTCACCTGCTCTGCGCCGCAGATGCAGGCGGCATTGATGTGCTCGTAGCCCAGGGCCTGCAGCACCATGGCGGCGTTCTCCAAGATCTCGGCCTTTTTGTCCAGGTCGGGGAAGGTGTTGACACCGCCGTCGGTGAGAAGCACCATCCGGTCCAGCGCGGGGATCTCATAGAGCATGCAGTGGGTGGTGAGGTGGGAGGTGCGCAGGCCGTGCTCCTTATTGAATACAGCCCGCATCAGGTCGGCGGTTCCCAGAATACCCTTCATCAGGAAGTCGGCCCTGCCCTCTGCGCACAGGGCTACGGCCTTGGCGGCGCAGTCGGTATCGCTGTCGCCGGCCACTATTTCATAGGCGGCAGGATCCTCGCCCAGAGCGCTGAGCATGGACGCGATCTCCTCCTTATGTCCCACCAGAATGGGGGTGGCAATGCCCTCGCGGCGGGCATCCACCACGGCTTCGATCACCGGCTGGTCGTGGGCGGCAGCTACGGCGATGACACCGGTCCTGCTGCCGCAGGCGGCGGAAATAATGCCATCAATGGTATGTATCATACATTTTCCTCCTGTGTAGCGCAAATTCTTTGCCTATGTAAAGCAAAAACAGTACAATTTTACGCTTTACGATGGGATGATTATACATCGGCACACCCGCCGCGTCAACAATAAACTGAATGATTCGGCGAAATTAATTTGTCATGCCGAGACATTGCAGGGGTTGACGAAATCCGCCGCATCGCATACACTGGATAGACGTGTATTTTTTCATGAGGTGAAAGAGATGAAAGAGATCAAAACGTGGTCGCTGGCCTTTACATATGTGGGATGCTTCCTGGGGGCCGGCTTTATCTCGGGGCAGGAGCTGTGGCAGTTTTTCGGCAGCTTCGGCAACTTGGGCTATGTGGGTTTTCTGCTGGCAGTGGTGCTGTTCTCCGCCATTGGTATCCTGTTCGTGCGGCTGACCCAGATGACCCAGTGTTCCGACATGGATCGCCTGCTGGTACCCTGGAACGTCAAGTGGCTGCGGGCGGCCTCCGGTGCGGTGGGCGCGGTATTCCTGTTTTTTGTGGTGGTGTCCATGTCCGCCGGTGTGGGCGCTATGCTGGCCCAGCTGTTCGATGTGTCGGCGTGGCTGGGCAGCGCCGTGTTTATGGCACTGGTGTTCGCGGTGGCGCTGCTGGGCGTGACGGGAATGGTCAATGCCTTCTCCGCACTGATACCCGTGCTGATCACGGCCACCGTGGCCTTCGCCGTGGGAGCCTACGCCACCTTCGGCACGGAGGGGGTCTTCCAGCTGCGGAACGTGAACAACAACCCGCTGATGCCCAACTGGTTCATCGCAGCGCTGACCTTCGTCTCCTATAATATTCTGGGCGGTATCGGTATCATGTCGCCGGTGGGGCAGTACGTCCGGCGGAAGCGCCACATCTACGGCGGCATCATTCTGGCCGGTGTGATGCTGCTGGCGGTGGCGGGCAGTATCCTCACCAGTCTGGCGTCATACCCCGAGGCGGTGGCGGCGGAGCTGCCCATGGTGGCGCTGGCCAGCCGTCTCAACGGGACGCTGGGCACGGTGTACGGCCTGATGCTGCTGCTGGCCATGTTCTGCAACGCGCTGGCCAGTCTGGTGGGACTCATCGCCTATCTGGAGCAGAAGGCCCGCTTCGTGCGGGAAAAAAAGAAGCCGGTGCTGGTGGGGCTGTGCGTGCTGGCGTGGTGCGCCAGTCTGCTGGGCTTCGGTGAGATCATCGCCGTGGTGTATCCGATCTTTGGCTATCTGAGCATCGTGTTCATCGTGTGCATGGTGGTACACTTCGTACAGTGCCGAAAAAAGGAGAAGGCCAGCGCCTGACGGTATATGTGGCAGAAAAAGTGGACGGAGGCATCGCCTCCGTCCACTTTTTGCAATCGTTGTAAAGCAGATATGCCTTACACCCCGAACAGGATGTCGGCATAGGTAGGATAAGGCCACATCTTGGCGTCCACCAGGGATTCCAGCTGGCTGATGAGGTCGCCGGCCTGCCGGACGCGGGTGTTGATCTCCCCACGGAAGTAGTGGGCGGCCTCGATGCCGCTGTCGGCGGCGGGAGCCTTCTCCAGTGCCTGAGAGAGATCCTGGCAGACATCCAGCAGCTGGTCACTGAGTCCACTGATCCGACGAATCAGATGCTCCTCCAGACGGCAGGTGGAGGCCAGGCCCGCCTCCTGCTTGTGTGCCATGCCCTTGGCCAGATCGCCGGAGTACCGCGCCGCCACAGGAAGGATGCTGCGCTGCGCCATATCCAGCAGGGTGTTGGCCTCGATGGCGGACACCTTGCAGTAGTTCTCCAGATGGATCTCATAGCGGGCGCGCATCTCCGTCTCCGTCAGGACGGCGTGCTTCGTGAACAGCTCCACGTTCTTCTTGTCGATGTAGGCGGGCATGCAGTCCACGGTGTCGCGGAGGTTAGCAAGGCCGCGGCGGGCAGCCTCAGCCACCCAGGCGTCATCGTAGCCGTTGCCGTTGAAGATGATGCGCTGGTGGGCGGTAAACGTCTCCTGCAGCAGCTCCTGCAGGGCGGACTGGAAGTTCTCGGCCTTCTCCAGCCGGTCGGCGAACTGGCTCAATTCCTCGGTCATGATGGTGTTCAGCACCACATTGGGGCTGGCGATGGACTGGGAGGAGCCCAGCATACGGAATTCGAACTTGTTGCCGGTAAAGGCCAGAGGAGAGGTGCGGTTGCGGTCCGTGGTGTCCTGGGGAATATCGGGCATGGCATCGATGCCAACGCGCAGCTTCTTCTTGGTGATATCCACGTACTCCGTGCCCTGAACGATAGAGTCCAGAATGGCCGTCAGCTCATCACCCAGAAAAATAGAGATGATGGCAGGAGGGGCCTCGTTGCCGCCCAGACGGTGGTCGTTGCCGGGATATGACACGCAGCAGCGCAGCATCTCCTGATACTCGTCCACGCCCTTGATAAAAGCCGCCAGGATCAGCAGAAACTGGGCGTTCTGGCTGGGGGTACCGCCGGGCTTCAGCAGGTTCTCGCCGGTGTCGGTCTGAAGGGACCAGTTGTCATGCTTACCGGAGCCGTTGACACCGGCGAAGGGCTTTTCGTGGAGCAGGCACACCAGTCCGTGGCGGGCGGCCACCTTCTTCAGCATCTCCATGGTCAGCTGGTTCTTGTCGCAGGCAGTGTTGGCATCAGCATAGATGGGAGCCAGCTCATGCTGGGCGGGAGCCACCTCGTTGTGCTCCGTCTTGGCCAGTACACCCAGCTTCCACAGCTCCTGATCCAGCTCCCGCATGAACGCGGCCACGCGGGGCTTGATGGCGCCGTAATAGTGGTCGTCCAGCTCCTGACCCTTGGGAGGCTTGGCGCCGAACAGCGTCCGACCGCACAGCTTCAGGTCCTCGCGGCGCTCGTAGGCGCTCTTGTCGATGAGAAAATACTCCTGCTCGGGGCCCACCTGGGCCGTGACATGCTGGACCTCCGTGTTGCCAAACAGCCGCAGGATGCGGACGCATGCGCGGTCCAGCTCCCGCATGGAGCGCAGCAGGGGGGTCTTCTTATCCAGCGTCTGGCCGCTGTACGAGCAGAAGATGGTGGGGATGTACAGGGTGTCGTCCTTCACGAAGGCGTAGGAGGTGGGGTCCCAGGCCGTGTAGCCTCGAGCCTCAAAGGTGGCCCGCAGGCCGCCGGAGGGGAAGCTGGAGGCATCGGCCTCACCCTTGTTCAGCTCCTTGGCGCTCAGCTCCATCCGCACGCCGTCCTTGCCGTCGCGGGTGATGAAGCTGTCGTGCTTCTCGGCGGTGAAGCCGGTCATGGGCTGAAACCAGTGGGTGTAGTGGGTGGCGCCCTTTTCAATGGCCCAGTCCTTCATCGCGCCGGCGATCTCGCCGGCTACGGAACGATCCAACGCCGTTCCCTGTGCCAGTGATTGCTGCCATGCACGGTACACATCGGCGGGGAGACGCTGCTGCATCTGCTGTTCTCCGAACACCATTTCGCCGAACAGGGCGGGAACATTGATCTTTTTCTCACACATCTGGATCGTTCCTTTCAAAGTGAAGTTGAATATTTAGAATGGCAAAAGCCGGTCCTTACAGGAAAAACTGCATCACAGCGGGCGTCACATACGCCTCCACCGCAGCTGCCACCGCCAGCAGCGGCAGCACCGTCAGCGTCAGCACGCGGACGATATTTTTCAGCGTGGGGGCCATCATGCCCCGGGTGTTTTTGCGGACATACTGGTTGATGCGGCTGCACAGGTAGATACCGCAGGCCAGACTGATGACCAGCGCCGGCAGTTCAAAGATGCCGTGGGGCAGGATACCCCCCAGATAGGCCAGCATAGAGATGCCGTTGTTGAGGAAGTATGCGGCGAATAAGCCCAGCAGCAGGGCATTGACGCCCAGCGACAGGGCGGGCAGATAGATGAACGGGATAAATCCGTACAGTACGCTGAGCACCATGGCCCGCAGGTTGTTCCAGAGCAGCGCCGGCACACTGATGCTGCCGCTCTCGCTGACCACACCGGCGTCGGCCATCTGCTGGCTGAACAGCGCCAGCACCTGCGCAGGCACGGCAGGGAAGATCAGTCCCGCCGCGAAGGCCAGCACGATCAGTGCGGCAAAAGCACCGCCTGTGATGAGCAGGGAATGGCGGAAGTCCTGACTGCGGAAGAAATCCCGCAGCTGACGGAACTGGGAGGCGATCATGCCAGCTTCTCCAGACCGGCGCGGAGACGGCGCAGCGTCTCGTCGCGGCCCAGGATGCGGCAGATCTCCACAGCGCCGCCCGGGGTCACCAGCTTGCCGGCGGCGGCAATGCGCACCGGCCACATCAGCGTGGCGTTCTTGACACCCAGTGTCTCCGCCAGTGCTACCAGCCCGTCGTGGATGGCCTCGTCCGTCCACTGAGGCAGTGCCTCCAGCATGGGAATGGCGGCCTCCAGCATAGTCCTGCAGACCTCGGGGTTCGTTTTGGATTTCTTATTGGTGAAGAACTCTACGCCGTAGTCGGGGCAGGTGTCGAAGAAATCCACCTTCTCGGGGATCTCCGTCAGCTTCTCGCAGCGGGCCTGAAGCAGTCCCGCGATGGCGGCCACATCGAAGTTACCCTTCACCGTCTGGCGGATGTAGGGCTCCGCCGCCTTGGCAAACGCCTCGGGGGCCATGCTCCGCAGATACACGGCGTTGAAGTGATCCAGCTTGGCGCGGTCGAAGATGGCAGGGGACTTGGAGATGCCGGTGATGTCGAAGGCATTCACCAACTCCGGCAGGGTAAAGATCTCCTGTTCTGCCAGCTCGCCCTTGGGGGACCATCCCAGCAGGGCCACATAGTTCAGGATGGCCTCGGTGAGATAGCCCTCCGCCTTCAGATCCTCATAGGAGGGATCGCCGTGGCGCTTGGACATCTTGTTCTGGGCGTCCCGCATCACGGGAGAGCAGTGGACATAGGTGGGCACGTCCCAGCCGAAGGCATGGTACAGCAGGTCGTACTTGGGGGCGGAGGAGAGATACTCGCTGCCCCGCACCACATGGGTGATGCCCATCAGATGGTCGTCGATGACGTTGGCGAAATTGTAGGTAGGCAGGCCGTCCCGCTTCAGCAGCACCTGATCGTCCAGCGTGCTGTTCTCCACGGTGATGTCTCCGAAGATGGCATCGTGGAACGTGGTGGTGCCTGTCTGGGGGATCTTCTGCCGGATGACGTATGGCTCACCGGCCTCCACGCGGCGCAGGGCGTCCTCCAGCGGCAGATCGCGGCAGGGATCGGCGGCGCGGTCAAACTCGCCGCTGTCCTCCTCGGAGGCGCACTTTTCGCAGAAGCAGTAGTATGCGCCGCCTTTTTCCACCAGCAACTGGGCATACCTGCCGTAGGTGTCCCGCCGCTGGGACTGGATGTAGGGTGCCACCGGACCGCCCACATCGGGGCCCTCGTCATGGTCCAGGCCGCACTCGGCCATGGTACGGTAGATGACATCCACCGTACCCTCCACCAGACGGCCCTGGTCCGTGTCCTCAATACGGAGGATGAACGTGCCGCCGTGGCTGCGGGCGATGAGCCAGGTATACAGCGCCGTGCGCAGGTTACCCACGTGCATATAGCCGGTGGGCGAGGGGGCGAAACGGGTGCGGACCTTGCCGCGGGGGATGCGGGCCTCCATCTCGTCGAAATAGGTCATATCCATGCTCATCGGGACATCCTCCTCTGAATCTCATAAAATACCCGTTTATTATATTTCAAATAAGGGAAAAGTCAAGGAGAACGGGGGCTGTTCTGTTGCAGAACGCGAGATTTTGTGATAAAATGCCCCTGTCCGGTGAAAAGCGGCGTTCCATCTGGTAATTACACCAAATGTTTGGAATGTTTCTTGCTTTTTCTGCCGCGCTCTGTTATAATGCCATCGGTCATTTCACTGATGGTAACTATATATGAGAAAGGAAGATCGCTGCTATGATCTATACGACTGAAGTTCAGCATATGTGTCCCGTGGCCAAGGGCGCTTATCACGGACCGGCGCCCATTCCTGAGGAGGGCAAGTGGGTGCAGGCCAAGGAGATCTCCGACATTTCCGGTTTTACCCACGGTGTGGGCTGGTGCGCCCCGCAGCAGGGCGCCTGCAAGCTGACGCTGAACGTGAAGAACGGCGTCATCGAGGAAGCGCTGGTGGAGACCATCGGCTGCTCCGGCATGACCCACTCCGCCGCCATGGCCTCCGAGATCCTGATCGGCAAGACCATTCTGGAGGCACTGAACACCGACCTGGTGTGCGATGCCATCAACACCGCCATGCGCGAGCTGTTCCTGCAGATCGTGTACGGCCGTACTCAGTCCGCCTTCTCCGAGGACGGTCTGGCCGTGGGTGCGTCTCTGGAGGACCTGGGCAAGGGCCTGCGTTCCCAGGTGGGCACCATGTTCGCCACCAGAGACAAGGGTCCCCGCTATCTGGAGATGGCCGAGGGCTACTGCAGCCGTCTGGCCCTGAACAAGGACGATGAGATCGTGGGCTACGAGTTCATCAGCCTGGGCAAGATGATGGATTTCATCAAGAAGGGCGACGATGCCAACGAGGCACTGAAGAAGGCCACCGGCCACTATGGCCAGTGGGACAACGCGGCGAAGTATATCGACCCGCGTCAGGAATAAGAAGGGAGGACGACAACAATGGCTCTGTTTGAAAGTTACGAGAGAAGGATCGACAAGATCAACGGCGTCCTGGCCCAGTACGGCATCGGCTCCGTGGAGGAATGCCGCGAGATCTGCAAGGCAAAGGGCTTCGACCCCTATGAGATCGTGAAGGGTATCCAGCCCATCTGCTTTGAGAACGCCTGCTGGGCGTACACCGTGGGCGCAGCCATCGCCATCAAGTCCGGTGTCAAGACTGCCGCTGAAGCCGCCAAGATGATCGGCGTGGGCCTCCAGTCCTTCTGCATCGACGGCTCTGTGGCTGAGGACCGCAAGGTGGGTCTGGGTCATGGCAACCTGGGCGCCATGCTGCTCAGCGATGATTCCAAGTGCTTCGCGTTCCTGGCTGGCCACGAGTCCTTCGCCGCCGCCGAGGGCGCCATCGGCATCGTAAAGAACGCCAATAAGGCCCGCAAGGAGCCTCTGCGCGTAATTCTGAACGGCCTCGGCAAGGATGCCGCCCAGATCATCAGCCGTATCAACGGCTTCACCTATGTGCAGACCCAGTTCGACTATTATACCAGCGAGCTGAAGATCGTCCGGGAGATCCGCTACTCCGAGACGGAGCGCGCCGATGTCCGCTGCTACGGCGCGGATGACGTCCGCGAGGGCGTGGCCATCATGCACCACGAGGGCGTGGATGTGTCCATCACCGGCAACTCCACCAACCCCACCCGCTTCCAGCACCCCGTGGCAGGCACCTACAAGAAGGAATGCATCGAGCAGGGGAAGAAGTACTTCTCCGTGGCCTCCGGCGGCGGCACGGGCCGCACGCTGCATCCCGACAATATGGCCGCCGGCCCCGCCAGCTACGGCATGACCGACACTATGGGCCGTATGCACTCTGACGCGCAGTTCGCCGGCTCCAGCTCCGTCCCCGCACACGTGGAGATGATGGGCTTCCTGGGCATGGGCAACAACCCCATGGTGGGCGCTACCGTGGCTGTCGCTGTTGCGGTGGAAGAAGCTGTAAAAGCCTGATATACCAACGGTTACTGGATTTTTTGAAGTCGGCGGATGAAGCGCTGACGCAGTAAAAATCCGGTCAAAAAAGTGGTCTTGTCCACGTTTTGTCCACATTTTTCCGAGATGTGGACAAAAAGAGCGAGAAAAGAGAGCATCGCCGTAAGGCGGTGCTCTCTTTGACCAAGCTGAAACACCCCCGGCCATACGGCCGAGGGGTGTTTTTATGTGCGTATATGCGTCAGCACTTGCCGAAGAAACCGCACAGCAGCTTCAGCAGGGAAGCGCAGTCGAAATTGCAGAACATAATGCTGTACCTCCTATGTGTATTTCCCTTGCAAGGACAACGTCATTGTAACCGATTTGTAATCTTTTTGCAAATGTAATATCTGTCAGCTACAAGATCAGCAGCAGGCCGATGGCGATGAGCAGCTCCTCGTCCGCCTCCTGCCGGAAGAGAAAGAACAGCAGGATCAGCAGAAGGATGTCTCCCGCATCAAGATCCGACAGGTGCAGCTTCTCCAGCAGGCCGTTGAGAAGTCCCCGCTCCGGCGCAGGCGGCGGAGGACGGCGGGGCGGCTCATCAGGTGGAGGCTCTTGCACGGGCGGCGCTTCCTGCGGCCTGGGAGGCAGGGGAGCAGTCGGACGCTGCGGTGGCTGAGGTGAACGCTGCGGCTCCGGCGGCGGCAGCGGCGCGTCCTCCGCGCTGATGCGGGTGTAGGTGCCGCCGTCGCCGCGGATGTAGCGGTTATACATGGCCGTCCCCCCAATCCATTAGAAATTTTTTACCCAGATGGATAAGCCGCGCCAGCCGCGCGGCCCGCTCCACCTTGTCCTGCTTGCTCTCCTTGAGAAAGGGGCGCAGGGCGTACAGCAGCTGCATGGTCTGGCTGCTGGAGCGGCTGTACTCCTGCAGGAGCGGCAGAAAACGGGCCACCACCTGAGGGTCGATACCGCCCGGCAGGGAGGGGGCGGTCTGCGTGGTCGGTGCGGCAGGTGGAGCCGCAGCAGTTGGAGGAGACGGCGAAGCGCTGCCGCCACCCATGGTGGCTGAGAGCTGCTGAGCCATCTGCATGATCTGGGCCATGCTGTTAGGGTCCGACAGCAGCGCGTTCAGTTTTTCATCCAACTCCGCCATGCCGCGGACCTCCTCTCATCATCGCTGCAGGGATTCTTCCAGATGCTGTACCAGCGCCGCACCCTCCGGCGTGGACATCACACGCTGGAGCATGGCGGACAGCGCCGACATGTCACCGGCAGCGGCCTGCTGCGCAGCGCGGCCCAGCGCCGCAGTATCACCGCCGGACAGCATTCCCAGCAGAGCGCGGCCATCCGCCGACTGCATCACAGAACGCAGCGCGGCGGGGTCATTTTTTAATTTCTTCACCATGTCCTGTTCATTCACGAAAAAACCTCCTCCACAGATGAGCCTTACAGAGACATTGTATGTGGCGGCAAATGAAAACGTGCCTGTCGGCTTTACCGGCAGGCACGTCTTTTGCAGAAACAAAATGTATGCAATGTGTACGTTTAATCGTAAATGGTATTCAGGTGGTCGAAAATTGCCCGCAGACCGTCCATATCCTTCTCGTCCAGCCAGTAGAGGAACACGCCGCTGATGGCCACGCGGCCATCGTCCAGGATCTGGACGGCGGAGAGCGCGTCACCGTCCGACGGCTGCACGCCGATGAGATAGACGGTGCCGCCGCCCAGCAGGCCGCTGCCGAATTCCGTGGTGCTGAACCGCGGATCGCGGAAGCGTGCGGTCTTCAGCCAATCACAGACCTCCTGCACCAGCTCCGCTTCGCGGTTCGGCGTCAGGGTGTAGTCCTGGACGAAAACCTCTCCCGTTTCCCCGCCAGGTGTTGTCTTGGCCAGCGTGATGTCTTGGATACCGGCGGTGCTATTCGGCAGGTGCAGCACCGCGGCGGCGCGGCGGGAGAGCAGGCTGAACAGAGCCGCGCCGATCAATACCAGTACCATCAGGACCAGCCACACATGGCGTTTTTTGCTCATAGGCAGCTCCTTTCCGCATCCGTGTGGGTGTTACCGGTAACAGCATACCATACGGACGGGGAAAAGTCCAGCGCCCCGTATCTGCATACAAACCCATATATACAGAATATCTTGCATAAACCGGTTGTAAAATGCGGGAAAGTATGATAATATACTATACTGCTGAACAGCGGCGCAGTATCCTAGTCAGATCTGCCGTCTTCTGAAGAGGGGCCTAAAAATCCCTAAAAGGGCACAACTGTGAAACCTCTGGTGCTTGCTTCTTACGCCCAGTTTGGGGTGGGTGCTGGAAGGGAGGCGCGGCCAGTCACCGCGCCTGCGGCCGTAGGGCGCCCTCCAATGGCATGGAGGACCCGACCCTGCGGTCGTGGAGACCTGCTGTTGTGCACAGGCGTACTCCCTTTGTGGTTAGCGACCTGTGTACGAAGCAGATTGCGAACCTGCATCGCGGTGCTACCCGGCTTTATGCCGTGAACGCTGTGTGCAGAGTAGCCTGCCTTGCGTGGGCAGGGTGGATGGGAGAGTCAACGCGTCATGTCCCCGGCCAGGGACGCAGCGCTATTTCCCTGAAACCCTGTTTGCAAAAGAGGATAAGAGACGGTTTGACTGTGGTGGAAATCACCTAGGCTGTCCTGAGAAGGGGCGCCGGAAGGATTGCAGTGCGGACTAAGTGGCAGTCGGGTATCGCGGCGGGCAACACCGCGACACAGCACCGAAGGGGAAACCACCTGCATCGGCGACGAGAGGTGTGCTGCGGGGAAATCCAACCCGTACCTAAGCCGCAAGATTTACTTCCGGAGTCGCCCTGTTCAGCATTTACTCTATCCATATAAAAAACTTTATCAAAAAAGCGAGGTTTGTCACTTGGCAGACAGTAACAGTAAGGATAAAAAGAAAAGCAAAAAGCAGAGCAGCTGGCCTCTGCGGGTATTTCTGCTGGCGGTAGCGCTCAGTGCCGTTATGAGCTTTTTCTCCTCCACGGCGCTGGAGGGCGCAGGTTACATGGTAACGCTGCTGGTACTGGCAGTGTTTATCGCGCTGGGCATCATGTTCGACATGGTGGGCGTGGCGGTGACGGCGGCGGACCCCAAGCCGTTCCACTCCATGGCCGCCCACAAGGAAAAGGGCGGACGGGAGGCTATCCGGCTTTTGCAGAACGCCAACCAGGTCAGTTCCGTGTGCAACGACGTGGTGGGCGACATCTGCGGCATCGTCTCCGGCTCTACGGCGGCGGTGATCGTGACCCAGCTGCAGCGGGATCTGAGCACCACGTCTGTTTTGATCTCTATCGGCGTGACGGCGCTGATCTCCGGCATCACCATTGGCGGCAAGGCGCTGGGCAAATCGATGGCCATCAACGACTGCACCAAGGTGGTGTACCGCGTGGCGCGGATCATGAACGCGCTGCACCTCTATCGCTGACACAAAGGAGCGGATGCGCTTTGGTTCTTGAAAATATCCATTCTCCGACGGACGTGAAGCGCCTGACCGAGAAGCAGACGGAGCTGCTGTGCATCGAGCTGCGGCAGTTCCTCATTGAGCAGATATCCCGTACCGGCGGGCATCTGGCGTCCAATCTGGGAGCAGTGGAGCTGACCGTGGCCATCCACCGTGTGTTCGACACGTCCACGGACCGGCTGGTGTTCGACGTAGGCCATCAGTGCTACGTCCATAAGGCTCTGACAGGGCGACGGGAGCTGTTTGCCACGCTGCGGCAGTTCGGCGGCCTGTCCGGCTTTCCCAAGCCGTATGAGAGCGTCCACGACGCCTTTGTGGCAGGCCACGCCTCCAACTCCGTGTCCGCAGCGCTGGGCATGGCCCGCGCCCGCACTTTGCAGGGCGGACACTACAATGTGCTGGCGCTTATCGGTGACGGTGCGCTGGGCGGCGGACTCAGCTTCGAGGGTCTCAACGATGCCGGCGCCTCCGGCGAGCCGCTGATCGTCATTCTTAACGACAACGGCATGTCCATCGACGCCAATGTGGGCGGTATGTCCCGCCATCTGGCCAAAATGCGGACGAAGGCGGGCTATTACGAATTCAAAAAGAAATACCGGCAGGCGCTGGATGTTACCCGTGTAGGCCGTCTGCTGTACGAGGCCAGTCACGACGTGAAAACGGCACTGAAAAAGTCGCTGCTGCCGGTGAGCACCGTGTTCGAGGACATGGGCTTTACGTATATGGGGCCGGTGGACGGCCACGATGTCCGGCAGCTGACGGATATGCTGCGGGCGGCGCGGGAGCAGAACTGTCCCGTGCTGCTGCATGTCCACACCCGGAAAGGGAAGGGCTACGCCCCTGCGGAACAGGCACCGGAGCGCTTCCACGGCGTATCCCCCTTCGATCCCGCCACGGGACGGGCCAGCGCGCCGTCCGAGCCGTCGTTCTCCTCTGTGTTCGGGCAGGAGCTGAAGGTGCTGGCGGACCAGGACGCGCATATCTGCGCCATCACGGCAGCCATGGCGGAGGGCACAGGCTTGACGGCCTTTGCCGCTGCCCATCCCCGCCGGTTTTTCGATGTCGGCATCGCCGAGGGTCACGCAGTGACCATGGCGGCTGGCATGGCCAAGCAGGGCATGCTGCCGGTATTCGCGGTGTACGACAGCTTTTTGCAGCGGGGCTACGACATGCTGGCACAGGACGTGTCGCTGGACAAGCTCCACGTGGTCCTTGCCGTGGACCGCACCGGTCTGGTGGGGGCCGACGGCGAGACGCACCACGGATGCATCGACTATCTGTCCCAGATCCCCGACATGACGGTGCTGTGTCCCGCCAGCTTCGCGGAGCTGCGGAGCATGCTGCGCACGGCACTGTACCGCTGCGGCGGACCGGTGGCAGTCCGCTATCCCCGGGGCGGCGAGGGCACGTACCGCGATAACTGCGGCGACGCGCCGGTATCGGTGTTGCGGCAGGGGGCGGATGTGAGCATCGTGACCTATGGGATTTTGACGGAGCAGGCGCTGGCGGCGGCGGAGCTGCTGGCGCAGGAGCATATCGCGGCGCAGGTGGTGAAGCTGAACCGCGTGACGCCGCTGGACGGAGATGCCGTGTGCGGCGCTCTGGCAGACGTCAGGCGTCTGGTGGTGCTGGAGGACCAGCTGCGCCAGGGCTGCGTGGGTCAGCGTCTGGCGGCGCTGCTGCTGGAGCGCGGCGCCGCGCCGGAGAAGCTGCGGCTGCTGAACGCGGGGGAGCGTCTGCCCGCCCAAGGCAGTGTCAGGCAGCTGTACCACGCGCTGGGGCTGGACGCCCAGGGCGTGGTGTGCGCCGTGAAGGAGGTGCTGGCATGAGCAAGAAAACAAGGCTGGATGTCCTGCTTGTGGAACAGGGACTGCTGGACAGCCGCCAGAAGGCACAGACCCACATCATGGCCGGTCTGGTGTTCGTCAACGGCCAACGGGTGGACAAGCCTGGGACGGCCGTGGCCAACGATGCGCAGATCGAGGTACGGGGCCGCGCCCTGCCCTATGTCAGCCGCGGCGGCCTGAAGCTGGAAAAGGCCATGAAAACCTTTCCTATCACGCTGGAGGGTAAGATCTGCGCCGACATCGGCGCGTCCACCGGGGGATTTACCGACTGTATGCTGCAAAACGGCGCGGCCAGAGTCTACGCCGTGGACGTGGGCTACGGTCAGCTGGACTGGAAGCTGCGCAACGACCCGCGGGTGGTGTGCCTGGAGCGCACCAATGCCCGCTATCTGGACCATGAACAGGTGCCTGACGTGCTGGATTTTGCGTCCATCGATGTGTCGTTCATCTCACTGAAGCTTATCTTTCCGGCGCTGTACAGCCTACTGCGTGAGGGCGGTGAGATTGCCTGTCTCATCAAGCCGCAGTTCGAGGCCGGACCGGAGAAGGTGGGGAAGAAGGGGGTCGTCCGCGACCCCAAGGTACATCTGGAGGTGCTGGAAAACTTCCTGACACATGCAAAGGATAACCACTTTACAGTGCTTGGCATCACATATTCTCCCATACGAGGACCTGAGGGCAACATCGAATATCTCGGCTATCTGCGCAAAAGCGGGGAGCCGGACACCATCCCCGATCTTGCGGCGCTGGTGGACGCCTCCCACAGCGAACTGAAAGAGAGAAGGGACAGCGAATGAAACGAGTGATCCTCTGCCCGAACCCCTATCGGGACAACGAACTGGCCGTGGCGAAGCGTTCCCGTCAGCTTCTGGAACAGATCGGCTTTGAAACGGTGGTGTGCCTGCCGTTCAGCCGGGAGGGCTACGGCGACCAGCTGGGCGTGCCTATCCGGCAGCTGCAGCAGGAGATCAAGCGCGCCGATCTGCTTATCGCCTTCGGCGGTGACGGCACCATCCTGCATCTGGCCCGCACCGTGGCACTGCACAACGTGCCGGTGCTGGGCATCAATCTGGGCAGCCTGGGGTTCATGTCAGAGCTGGAGCCCAATGAGCTGGAACGGCTCAACGATTTGAAAAACTGGGATTTCACTGTGGAGTCCCGCATGATGCTGGATGTCACCGTTCTGCGGGAGGGGCGTCCGGTGTATAACAACATTGCTCTGAACGACGCGGTGGTGTCTAAGGGCTCTGTGGCCCGCGTGGTGCGGCTGGACGTTACCACCGAGGAGGGACGGCTCACCAAGATCACCGGCGACGGCGGCATTGTATCCACGCCTACCGGCTCTACCGGCTATTCCATGGCGGCGGGCGGCCCCATCGTAGAGCCCACGGCCCGCAATCTGCTGTTGACGCCTATCTGCCCACACTCCACCCGCGCGGGCAGCTACGTTCTGTCACCGGAACACACCATCACCATTGAGGCGGCAGATGCCAACCGGAAGTTTGTCTATCTCTCCGTGGACGGCGGCAAAGCGTTCTCCCTGAAAAACGGGGACAAGGTGCGGGTGCGGCAGTCCCGCTTTACTACGAAGCTGGTACGGCTCTCAAAGAAGAGCTTCTGCGAGATCCTGGATTCAAAAATGGGAATGGAGGTAGCCACGCATGAAGAATGACCGTCAGACCATCCTGCTGGAAATCATCGAGCAGGAAGCCGTGGAGACGCAGGAGCAGCTGCTGCGCCTGTTGGCGGAGCGGGGCGTGAAGTGTACGCAGGCCACCGTTTCCCGTGACATCAAGCAGCTCCATCTGGTGAAGGAGCCCACAGGACAGGGTCGCTATCGCTACGCCGTGTCCGTGCAGAAAAGCAAGCTGAACTTCGCCGAGAAGCTGCGGACCATCTTCCGTGAGTGTGTGCTGTCGGTGGAGGCTGCCCAGAATCTGGTGGTGCTGAAAACTATCGAGGGCATGGCACAGGGCGCCGCCTTCACACTGGACAACATGGGCGACACGGACATCGTGGGCACGCTGGCCGGTGACGACACCATCCTGCTGGTGTTCCACGACAACGTGCGTGCGCTGGATTTCTGCGAACAGGTCAAGCAGATGCTGCGGTAAGCGGCAGAGGAGGGTAGCGCCATGCTGGAAGTGCTCCACATTGAAAATATCGCCATCATCGAGGAGGCGGACATCCGGTTCGAGGCAGGCTTCAACGCGCTGACCGGCGAGACCGGCGCGGGCAAATCCATTGTCATCGATGCCCTCAGCGCGGTGCTGGGCCAGCGGACAAGCCGCGAACTCATCCGCACCGGCGCGGACAAGGCGTTTGTCAGCGCGGTGTTCTCCGGTGTGGACTCCGCCATCGCGGAGGAGCAGGGCGTAACACCGGAGGAGGACGGCTCCCTGCTGCTGCAGCGGGAGATCCACAGTGACGGTAAGAGCGTCTGCCGCGTGGGGGGACGGCCGGTAACGGTGGGCCAGCTGAAGGCGCTGGGCAGCCGCCTGCTGAACATCCATGGGCAGCACGACGGCCAGCAGCTTCTGGACGAGGAGCAGCATTTGCAGTTCCTGGACAGCTTTGGAAAGCTGGAAAGCCTTATTAATACATACGCTGAAAAGTATAATAGCTTTACAGCGATACAACGAAAAATACAGTCCTTACAGATGGACGAATCGGAAAAAGCGCGCCGCGTAGATACCTTGACCTACCAGATCAACGAGCTGGAGCGGGCGAAGCTCCACGCCGGCGAGGAAGAGGAACTGGCTGCGAGGAGGAACCTGCTGCGCAATGCGGAGAAGTTTACCTCCGCCGTGGCCGAGGCAGACTACGCCCTCAACGGCGACGACAGCGGCGATGGTGCGCTGGGCATGCTGCGGCGGGCGCAGGACGCCGTAGGTGCGGTACGGCATCTGGACGACGACTACGCCGGCCTGTACCAGCGGCTGGAGGCGTTGTACAGCGAAGCCTACGATGTGGCAGCTACCATCGAGGACAAGCGGGAGGGCTTCGATTTCTCGCCCAACGAGCTGGACGATGTGGAGAGCCGCTTGGACCAGCTGTATCGCCTGAAAAAGAAGTACGGCCCCAGCGTGGAGGACATGCTGGCCTATCTGGAGCGCTGCCGCGCCGAGCTGGAGCAGATCGAGTACGCCGGTGATGCGCTGGCACAGCTGGAGCGGCAGCTGGGCAAGGCGGAGAAGGAAGCCGTCAGCGCGGCGCAGGCTCTGTCCGAGGGGCGGCGGCAGGCGGCGGAGCGGCTGTCCGCCCAGATCCTGGAGGAGCTGCGGCAGCTGGACATGGGCAGGATCCGGTTCGCCGTGGACATCACAGAGAAGCCTCTCAGCGCCGATGGCATGGACCAGGTGCGGTTCCTGATGTCCGCCAATGTGGGCGAGGAGCTGCGGCCTATCCACAGGATCGCCTCCGGCGGTGAGCTGGCCCGCATCATGCTGGCCATGAAAAACGTGCTCAGTGAGCAGGATCAGGTGGGCACGCTGGTGTTCGATGAGGTGGATACCGGCGTCAGCGGCCGTGCCGCCCAGAAGGTGGCGGAGAAGATGGCCCGCATCAGCCGCCGCAAGCAGGTGCTGTGCGTCACCCATCTGCCGCAGCTGGCGGCCATGGCGGACACTCATTTCTCCGTGGAGAAGGGGGAGCGGGACGGTCGCACCTACACCGCTGTACAGCGTCTGGATCGGGAACAGCGCCGTCAGGAGCTGGCCCGGCTTACCGGCGGCAGCCACGTGTCCCAGACCATACTGGATGGGGCGGAGGAGCTGCTGGCTGAGGCGGAAAAGTTTCGCGCTTCCATGCGTTGACGGCAATGCACCGGTTTCGGGAAAATGATAGTTGACAAACGGAGAATTTCTGCTAAAATAGTGACAACTTGATAATGCCACAGTGATGAAGGGAAGAAGTAGCACGCTTCTGCGCCTGCAAAGAGAGCCTCCGGACGGTGCGAGGAGGACAGGGCGGAGCCTGTGAATACATCCTGGAGCAGCCTCCTGAAGCCGTTGGGCGCGTAGGGATGTGTCGGGTCCGCCCGTTACAGCGGCAGGGTGTGTCAGCACCCGACGAGGCCATGTCCGTGAGGGCATGGCGAATATGAGGTGGTACCGCGATTCTGATCGCCCTCTGTCAGCAGGCAGGGGGCGTTTTTTTCGTCCTTTGCCAGGAAAATGACAACAACATCAACGGAAAGGAAACTGAAAAAATGGGAATTTACGAAGAACTGGTGGCCCGCGGCCTCATCGCACAGGTCACCAATGAGGAAGAGATCCGCGAGATGATCAACAACGGCAAGGCCACGTTCTACATCGGCTTTGACTGCACGGCGGACTCTCTGACGGCAGGTCATTTCATGGCGCTGACCCTGATGAAGCGTCTGCAGATGGCGGGCAACAAGCCAATCGCCCTCATCGGCGGCGGCACCACCATGATCGGCGACCCCTCTGGCCGTACCGATATGCGGAAGATGCTCACCAAGGAGGATATCGACCACAACGCCGAGTGCTTCAAGCGCCAGATGGAGCGATTTATTGACTTCGGCGAGGGCAAGGCCATCATGCTCAACAATGCCGACTGGCTGCTGGATCTGAATTATGTGGACCTGCTGCGCGAGGTGGGCGCCTGCTTCTCCGTCAACAACATGCTGCGTGCCGAGTGCTACAAGCAGCGCATGGAGAAGGGGCTGAGCTTCCTGGAGTTCAACTACATGATCATGCAGAGCTATGACTTCTACTATATGTTCCAGCACAACGGCTGCAATATGCAGTTCGGCGGCAACGACCAGTGGTCCAATATGCTGGGCGGCACCGAGCTGATCCGCCGCAAGCTGGGCAAAGACGCCCACGCCATGACCATCACTCTGCTGACAGACTCCCAGGGCAACAAGATGGGCAAGACCGCCGGCAACGCCGTGTGGCTGGATCCCAACAAGACCAGTCCCTTCGAGTTCTATCAGTACTGGCGCAACATCGACGACGCCGACGTGCTCAA
Organism: uncultured Eubacteriales bacterium; assembly: GCA_900545585.1. GTDB lineage: Bacteria > Bacillota > Clostridia > Oscillospirales > Oscillospiraceae > Vescimonas. The sequence goes on along the minus strand of UQZR01000001.1, from coordinate 7,848 downwards.
GTGCATCCGCATGCTGACATTCCTGCCGCTGGAGGAGATCGACAAGATGTCCAACTGGGAGGGCGCGCAGCTCAACGAAGCCAAGGACATTCTGGCCTACGAGCTGACGAAGCTGGTCCACGGCGAGGACGAGGCCGAGAAGGCCCGCGCCGCGTCCAAGGCACTGTTCTCCGGCGGCGGTGACACCGAGCACATGCCCACTACCGAGCTGACCAACGACGACTTCGGCGGCGGCACCATCGATGTGCTGACCCTGCTGGTGAAGTGCGGGCTGGCCGCCTCCAAGGGCGAGGCACGCCGTCTGGTACAGCAGGGCGGCGTGGCAGTCAATGACCAGAAGGTGTCCGCCATCGAAACCACCTTCGGCTGCGAGCAGTTCACCGGCGACGGCGTCATTATCAAGAAGGGCAAAAAGGTATTCCACCGCGCCGTTCTGGTGTGATAGAGCCGGTCGTCTGCGCATAAAATGTTACTACCTCAAAGGCTGCGGCTTCGCCGCAGCCTTTGGAGCGTTTCGGGGCGTAAGGCCGCAGAAAGTGGTTGAACGGCGCGAGATTTTATACTATAATAAGATGTTACTATATGAAAGAATGTGTGGTATGCCTATGAAGACCCATGATTTTTATTTTGACCTGCCGCCGGAGCTTATCGCCCAGACACCCATCCCTCAGCGGGACGCCTCACGGCTGCTGGTGCTGGATAAGGAGACCGGTGCCACAGAGCACCGGCACTTCTTTGACCTGCCGGAGTACCTGCGGCCCGGCGACTGCCTGATTCTGAACAATTCCCGCGTCCTGCCGGCGCGGCTGCTGGGTCATCGCGTGCCTGGGGGCGGCGTGTGCGAGATATTGCTGCTCATCGACCGCGGCAGCAACGTGTGGGAGTGTCTGGTGCGGCCGGGGAAGAAGCTGCGCACCGGCGCCAAGGTCACCTTCGGCGATGGTGAGCTGACGGCAGAGATCGCGGAGGAACTGCCGGACGGCAATCGGCTGGTGCGCTTTTCCTACGAGGGCATTTTCCTGGAGGTGCTGGATCGGCTGGGCAAGATGCCGCTGCCGCCCTACATCAAGGAGGAACTGCAGGATAGGGAGCGGTATCAAACCGTCTACTCCAAGGTGAACGGCTCCGCCGCCGCACCTACTGCGGGCTTGCATTTCACACCGGAGCTGCTGGAGCGCGTTCAGCAAATGGGTGTAAAGGTGGGCTACGTTACACTACATGTGGGACTGGGAACCTTCCGCCCTGTGAAGGAGGAGGAGATCACCGACCACGCCATGCACAGCGAATACTGCGTTATCCCGCAGGAGACGGCGGATCTCATCAACGAGACGAAGCGCAGCGGCGGCCGCGTTATCTGCGTGGGCACCACCAGCTGCCGCACCGTGGAGTCTCAGGCGGCGGAGGACGGCACCATGCGGGCCAGCGCCGGCTGGACGGACATCTTCATCTACCCGGGCTACCGCTTTAAGGTGATGGACGCGCTGGTCACCAACTTCCACCTGCCGGAGTCCACCCTCATCATGCTGGTATCTGCGCTGGCGGGACGGGAGCATGTGCTGTCCGCCTACAAGGAGGCCGTGGAGCAGCGTTACCGGTTCTTCTCGTTTGGCGATGCGATGTTTATCCACTAAAAGGGAAAGGAGGACTTCGGGTGCATTTGCCGGATCTCGTTTCTGACCTCGCCGTTATCCTGCTGACCGGCGGTGTCATCACCGTTATCTTCAAAAAGCTGAATCTGCCGCTGGTGCTGGGCTACATACTGGCAGGGTTTCTCATCGGCCCCTATATGCCGTTATTCTTCTCGCTGGCTGACATCGAGGCAGTGTCCACATGGAGCGAGATCGGCATCATCATCCTGATGTTCTGCCTGGGACTGGAGTTCAACCTCCACAAGCTGGCCAGCGTGGGCGGCACCGCCATCATCACAGCGCTGGTGGAGGTGGGCGGCATGCTGGCCATGGGCTTCGCCGTGGGACAGCTTATGGGCTGGGGCACCATGGACAGCATCTTCCTGGGCGGCATGCTGTCCATGTCGTCCACCACCATCATCATCAAGGCTTTCGATGAACTGAACGTCCGGAAAACGGACTTCGCCCAGCTGGTGTTCGGCACGCTGGTGATGGAGGATATCGCGGGCATCTTCATGATGATCATCCTGTCCACCATCTCCGTCAGTAAGTCCATCTCCGGCGGCGCACTGGCGCTGCAGCTGGGACTGCTGGTGCTGTATCTGGTGCTGTGGCTGGTGCTGGGCATCTTCCTGCTGCCTACGCTGCTGAACAAGGCGTCCAAGCTGATGAGCGACGAGACGCTGCTTATCGTGTCGCTGGGCATCTGCTTCGGCATGGTGCTTCTGGCGGACGCGCTTGGCTTCTCCTCGGCGCTGGGCGCGTTTCTGGCCGGTTCGCTGCTGGCAGGCACCGTCCACGCCGAGCGGGTGGAACACCTGACCTCCGGCGTTAAAGACCTGTTCGGCGCGGTATTCTTCATCTCTGTGGGTATGATGCTGGATCCCGGCGCCGTGGTAAAGTACATCTGGCCCATCCTGATACTGACCGCGGTGACCATCGTGGGGAAGCTGCTGTTTTCCTCGCTGGGCGTGCTGCTGTCGGGACACACGCTGCGGCAGGCCATCTACTGCGGCTGCTCGCTGGCGCAGATCGGCGAATTCGCGTTCATCATCGCGTCGCTGGGTCTGTCGCTGGGCGTCATCGCGGACTACATCTATCCCATCATCATCTCTGTATCGGTCATCACCACGCTGACCACACCGTTCTTCATCAAGAGCGCCGATCGGATCTGCACCGGTCTTGAAAGGCTGCTGCCGCAGAAGCTGGTGCAGCAGCTGGAGCGCTACACCGACGAGGAGCAGAGCGTCAAGGAGCAGGACAGCGACTGGGCCGTGTTCCTGCGCCGCTATGTGAAAAGAACGGTATTCTATGGCGTGCTGATGCTGGGTATCGTGATTCTGGGTGACGCGGTGCTGCTGCCGCTGCTGCGGGAAACCATCCATGTGCCGTGGATCAGCAAGGCCATCACGCTGTGCGCTGTCTATCTGTGCATCGCCATGTTCATCCGGCCCATGCTGGATGCTCATTCGCCGCAGTATACGGTGCTGTGGGCGAAGAAGCGCAGCTTTCGTCTGCCGCTGATCGCTCTCAGCGTCATCCGCGTGCTCGTCATCGTGCTCATCGTGTTCCTGCCTATCCGGACGGTGCTGGGTATCCACAGTCTGTGGCTGCTGCCGCTGCTGGCAGCGGCGGTGCTGGTGGCAGGGCACTTCGGATGGTTCGCGTCGGCCTACCTGTCGGTGGAGACGCGGTTCCTTACCAACTTCAATGAGCGCCTTTTGCAGAAGTACGGCGACAGCGACGATGCCACATGGCTGGACGAGAAGCTGTACGTCACGGAGCTGATCTGCCCATCGGAGGAGGCAGGGAAGGATCTGCGGGCTCTGGGCTGGGGCAGGCGCTATGGCGTGAATATCATCAAGATCGTCCACGGCAGGCGGGAGCTGGACATCCCCTCCGGTGACACGGTGCTCGGCGAGGGAGACCGGCTGGCCGTCCTGGGTGAGCGGGAGAACCTGGTCTCCCTGCGACTGTCCGTAGGGGCGGGGGAGGCGGAGCTGCCCACGCTGCATGCCTATATCAGCGGAGAGAAGGCACTGTATACCTACACGTTGGATGTGGCGAAGAATGATCATCTGGCGGGCTGCACCATCCGCGACAGCGGTTTGCGAGAGAACTATGACTGCATGATCCTGGGGTTACAGCGGAACCTGCTGCCCATTATCGGACCCGACGTGAATTTCGTGATCCAGCGCGGCGACCTGGTATGGCTGCTGGGCTCCCGCCGCATGGCGGAGAAGGCGCTGGATGATATGGAGGAGGCATAAATGTTTAAAGTCATCAAAAAACAGGGCAAGGCGCGGCGGGGCGTGTTCACCTGCGCCCACGGCGGCGAGGTACAGACGCCGGTGTTCATGAATGTGGGTACCCAGGCCGCCATCAAGGGCGGCGTCAGCGCACTGGACCTGAAGGAACAGCTGGGCACACAGATCGAGCTTTCCAACACGTATCACCTGCACCTGCGGCCCGGCGACGACGTGGTGCGCCAGCTGGGCGGCCTGCACAAGTTCATGCGCTGGGACGGCCCTATCCTCACGGACTCCGGCGGATTCCAGGTGTTCTCATTGGCCGGCCTGCGGAAGATCAGCGAGGAGGGCGTCACCTTTGCCAGTCATCTGGACGGCCGCCGCATTTTCATGGGGCCGGAGGAGAGCATGCGCATCCAGTCCAACCTGGGTTCCGACATTGCCATGGGCTTCGACGAATGCGTGGAGAACCCTGCACCCTACGACTACGCCAAGGCCAGCTGCGAGCGGACGCTGCGCTGGCTGGCGCGGTGCAAAGCGGAGCACGACCGGCTCAACGCGCTGCCGGACACCATCAACCCCCAGCAGATGCTGTTCGGCATCAACCAGGGCGCCACCTACGCGGACCTGCGGACCTGGCACATGCAGGAGATCGCCAAGCTGGACTGCGATGGCTACGCCATCGGCGGCCTGGCGGTAGGGGAGCCCACGGATGTGATGTACGACATCATTGAGAAGGTAGAGCCCTATATGCCGGCGGATAAGCCCCGCTATCTCATGGGCGTGGGTACGCCCAGCAACATCATTGAGGGCGTGGCCCGCGGCGTGGACTTCTTCGACTGCGTGATGCCTGCCCGCAATGCCCGTCACGGCAAGCTGTTCACCTGGAGCGGCACGCTGAACATCAAGAACGCCAAGTACAAGCTGGACGAGGGAGCTATCGATCCTGAATGCGACTGCCCCGTGTGCCGGAATTTCAGCCGCGCCTACCTGCGGCACCTGTTCACGGCGGAGGAGATGCTGGCCATGCGCCTGGCGGTGATGCACAACCTGTACTTTTACAACCAGCTGACCCAGCGCATCCGCGACAGTCTGGATCAGGACTGCTTCGAGGAGTTCCGCGGCGCATACAGCAAAAAATTGGCAGAACGTGTGTGAAACCCCTTGCCAAAGAGGACGAGGTTCGGTATAATAGTGCCATTATGTAAAAAAGGAGTAACGTTCCATGTTTGACATCGCATACGCATCGACCACCGGCACCACCGGCGCCGGTACCGGTATGGGTTCCACGATCATGATGATCGTCCTGATGATCGCCATTTTCTACTTCCTGATGATCCGCCCCGAGAACAAGCGGAAAAAGCAGGCCGAGGAGATGCGCAACTCCCTGAAGAAGGGCGACTGGCTGACCACCATCGGCGGCGTGTACGGCCGCGTCGTGAGTATCACGGACCGCACCGTGGTCATCGAGACCAGCGAGGACCGCGTCCGCGTGGAGTTCCTGAAGTCCGCTATCGGTCAGGTCGGCACGCTGGACGAGCAGGCCGCCGCCCAGCAGCGTCCCGCCAAGAAGGACAAGAAGGCCGACAAGGCTGAGGAAAAGACTGTTGAGGCTCCCGCCGAGAAAACCGAGGACAGCGAGAGCAAGTAACTTCCCCGCATAGAATAATACCTCTCCCGAATATGCTGTAAAAAAGCATGTTGGGGGAGGTATTTTTATGTCCGTAAAGAAGCTGCTGGGTGCGGCGGCGTGGAAGGGGTTACTGCTGGCCGTGGTGACGCTGCTGCTCCTGTTGGCTGCGGCGGCTCTGATGCTCCAGCGCGGGCTGGTAGGAGAGAGTGCGGCGTCGGCACTGGTCTGCGCCGCCTATGTCGCCGCCGTGATGATCGGCGGGCGCAGCGCCATCCGCAGCAGCAGCGCTCCGCCGCTGCCCCAGAGCCTGGCGGTGGCGGTGTGCCTGTACGCGGTGGTGTGGCTGGTAGCCATCGGCGGCGAGACAGATTTTGCCGCACACGGCCCGCTGCTGACAGGGGCCATCTTCGGCGGTGCGGTGCTGGCAGGGCTGCCGGGCCGGAAAAAGGGAAAGCGGCAGGCAGGGACCCGTAGAGCAGGGGAGCGGCCGCGCCGCGCCACAGCCCACGGACGGCGGTGACATAAAAAATAGCATGGTTAAAATAACGAAATTCTTCGTTTCGCCTAAAAAGCCTTGACGGGGAAGGCCGCCCCTGACCGCCTGCGGGCCGTCGGGGGCGGAGCCAATATATTGTGCGCGATTTTTCCGACCCCGACCACATATCGCCGATTGTGCAGGTTCCCGAGATCCTCCGCTCTCCTCGTTTATGCGGTTTACATAATTGTGTTTACATAACATTTTGGCATAATTTACAAAAAACGGCTTTTTGCACGAAAGCCCTTGCGGTTTTGTGAGATTTGCCATATATTATTTAGTACATCCGCTCGCGGTCTATTTGTGCGCGCCGGCTCATACGGTAAGACGAGGTGAGCCGATGAAGCTGCGTAAGAATGGGGCGCATCCGGCGGTAAAGTCGGACATGCGTTTTTGGATACTGTGTGTTTGTTTCCTGCTGGGTATGGCGGCGGCGTATCCGGCGCGCCGGAGCATCAGCGCCGACGCGCTGGCGCAGTTGGGCGCCTACGTCCAGAGCTACGCCCAACTGGCGGATGGCCGCTCGCAGCAGCCTGTGTCCGTGCTGTCCGCGGCGGCAGCCTACCTGCGGTATCCGCTGCTGGCGTTTTTGTTCGGGCTCAGTGCCGCCGGTGTGGCTCTGATCCCACTGTTGTGTGCGGCACAGGGTTTTTTTCTGTCCTTTTCCGTGTGTTGCTTCGCTGCAGCGCTGGGACGGGACGGTGTGCTGCTGGCGCTGGCAGCTCTGGGGCTGCGGTGTCTGTTTGTGCTGCCGTGTACGCTGTGCCTGGCCGATGCCGGTTTTGCCCAGGCGTGCCGCGCCATGCCGCGTCTGCGGCCCCGCAGACTGGAGCTGAACTGGCGGATGCTGCTGTTTTGTGTGTTTGTGCTTCTGACCGGTACGGTGGTGGAGTGCGCCATTGTACCAAAATTTTTTGCGCTTATTTTGGCGCGTATCGCCTGAAAAAGGAGAGGGGTGAGGGAATATGACGGACTATATCGCGGCCTACCGCGCCTATCTAAGCGAGGAGAAAAGGGCCTCCGCCAATACCCTCAGCTCCTACATACGCGATCTGACCCAATTCCAGAGCTGGCTCATCACCAACGGTACTGCCGACCTCCGCAAGGTGAAGAAGGAGACCATCAACGAGTACCTGCTCCATATGAACCACAGCGGGAAGTCTCCCGCCACCGTGACCCGCTCTACCGCATCCATCAAGTCCTTCTACAGCTACATGGTGCAGTCCGGCGCAGTTAAGACCAACCCCGCCAAAGCTGTGACAGCCATGAAGGTGGAGCGCAAATATCCGGAGATCCTGACCAACCGCGAGGTGGAGCTGTTCTTAGAACAGCCCAAGTGCGTGGATGAGAAGGGGTTCCGTGACCACGCCATGCTGGAGCTGCTGTACGCCACCGGTATCCGCGTGTCGGAACTCATCGGTCTGAACGTCGGTGACATCAACCTGTCCGCAGGCTTCATCCGATGCCGGAGCAAGGACAAGGAGCGCATCGTGCCGCTGTATCCTGCCGCCGTCAAGGCGCTGGAGGACTACGTGAAGGATATCCGGCCCCGCATCATCGCTGACGAGAACGAGCAGGCCCTGTTTGTCAACATGAACGGCGAGCGCATGAGCCGTCAGGGCTTTTGGAAGATCATCAAGTACTATCAGGAGAAGGCGGAGATCAACAAGGACATCACGCCCCACACGCTGCGCCACTCCTTCGCGGTACATTTGCTGGAGAACGGTGCGGACCTCCGCTCCATCCAGGAGATGCTGGGGCATGCCGATATCTCCTCCACCCAGATCTACACCCATGTCATCA